>NZ_CALSNW010000006.1:0-99091 GCF_943787815.1 Candidatus Poseidonia alphae | reverse complement strand
CTCCGCCAAGACCAATCTGCTGCAGTATGAAGGTGGACGACATCCGGCCTTTCCTCAGCAGAACGGCAGCGTCGAATCAATTCCTTTCTGGCTCGCCTGTACGCCTTCCACTTCGCCCAGGGCGAGCCAACGGTATGGGAGGAGAGAAGGTCTGCCTCCCACCCCTCAGGTGGGTATTCCGCCAGCGTTCGCATGACGTTAGCCATCCCTCCTGGCGTATCGCAAGGACCGATGTGGAGGACCTTAGGCATGGTTTACCCACTTCGTCATCGGATGAAGACCTAACGGCTCAAAAAGCCATGAAGACGCACATAAAGAAGGGGAGATATCAAGGGCAACATGGGATTCAAAGCATCATGGTCGTCGTACCTGCCATCGTAGAAGGTGTTGCATTACTGACGGCCATCGTTCCGTTTGGTCTGCATCGGTGGAACATGCATCAGTGGACAAAGGCCCATGCTCAAACCCATGTTCCTGAACCCATGAACAAGGAATTGCCTCTGACTGTTTTGTTGCCCGTCTGGAATGAAGCCACCATCATCAAGCAAAAATTGGACGATTTAGCCAAACAATCTGCATCCTGCTCCCTCCTGCTGATCGATTCTGCATCGGACGATGCTACGGTAGATTTAGCGAGGACGTGGATTGACCAACATCCTGATGCCTTTCTCAAGGTGGATGTCCTGCTTATGGAACAGCGAGAAGGAAAGACGGCTGCGGTGATTCGAGCATTGAACCACATCAAGAAGGAGGGCGAAGCCACTTTGGTTTGCATGACCGATGCCGATGCGCGTTTGGGTCGTGGAGTTCTACGCAGGTTGATGGATTGGTTTTCTGACCCGATGATCGGGGCCGTAGGGGCTCTTCCCGAACGAATGAACGCCCGAAATGAAGAACTTGGTCACCGGGCGATGTGGGAGATGATGCGCATCACTGAATCCTACATTGACAGCACACCTTTCTTGGAAGGCTCATGCATGATGTGGAGGCAGGAAGCACTTCCTATCGATGAGCTCAATCCGCTCTCAAATGCCGATGACGCACAAATTGCAACAGCCATTCGCTGCCAGGGGTGGAGGGTTGTCGTTGACGAGCAAGCGGTCTTTCATGACGCCGCTCCTGACCGCCCAAGCGAACAACGTCGGCAAAAAATCACGAAGAGGCGCAGGGCACTTCAGCGCTTGCTCGTTCGCAGGAGAAAGGAGGGCTCTGGACGTCGCCATGGGGTGTTCAGTAAAATCATGAAGCGCCAATTCCATTTTCACATTACCGCTCCTCTCGCAGTTGGAATCGCTTCGATAAGTGCCTTATTGCGCTGGGGTTTTATTGGCCTTTATGGATGGCCAGCCACCTTTACCCTCGCTCATTCCCTTCACATGGGCCTCTGCGCTATGGAAGCCATCATGCTCGGATTATGGTGGCGTGCTCGAAGTGGGAAAACATCTGGGCCGCTGTCCTTGCTGGGTCAATGGCTCTCGAGCATGGAACTGCTCATGCGTTCACTGGTCACATCTGCCCGCGGGCGTTCCTTGCACATGTGGCAGCAGCACGCTGATGTTAGGGAAGCGATGGTTGCTGAATTTGAAAATTAAAAAAGGCCTCCTCGCCGACCGAAGTCAACGAGGAGGCGATGTTCACGTTTGTGATCAAACGTGGAAGTGTTCTTGCAGATGCCCTAAGGGCTTAGACGAGCTTCAAGCTTGGTCTGCTTCTGCTGAAACGCCGTTGGTGTTGTCAATGACAGTTCCTTCACGGGTGTCCGTGATGGTCACGTCAATGGTGCACGTAGCAGTGCAAAGGTCTTGTCCGCTTTCTTGGATGGTAACACCGTCACCAACAGACCAGAATTGGCCGCCATCACCTTCGAAAGGCACCAACAAGCAAACAGCGCCAGAGTCCTGTCCTGGGTTGTCACAGGTAACAGGTGCAGCGTTGTCCACTTCAATTTGGACCTTTAGGTTGGCCCAGTTGATGTTTTCTCCCTTGGTCATTGACATGCGGATAAGGTTGTCAGTGGTTCCATCAGATGGTGCACCACTGGCGTCCTCTCCGTCAAAGACGTACAAGGTCAGGTTTCCGTCGGTGTTGCCTTCAGCAAGGGAGCTAGCCCATACGTACAGCACACCAGCCAGCACAACAGTGATTGCGACCATCAAGATGGTAGCGATAACTGGGCTGACAGCCTCTTCATTTCGGTTTTCGTTTTTCATATTTTTGTCCTCCTTCCCCTTTCGGGGGGTAGGGCTACCACAGCCGTCGTCATATTAAACAATATTGTCTATTTAATTCGCGTAGAAGCCCAAAAACAGCAAAAAAAGGGGTTTCTTCAAATGTTACTTTTTGTTGTTTTCCGCGCCAAGCGAGTGGAGCATACGATTTGTAAGACTTCGATTTTCACGAAAATAACCAAACCAGCCTGACGGCTAATGAGGGAATAAAGGTGAACAGGGTGAGAGAAACGCAGAGGGGATGGGATGCACTCAAACGAGAACTTCAACAGCCCTGTTCATGTAAGTCCATGATTTCACGGTTTATATTGGTTTTTGAAGGGGAATCCGTGATTTAAACGTCATTCTACGGTCAAAATCTCAGGTCCACCCGACGTAACATGCACGGTATGTTCGAATTGGGCAATGTTGCCGCCGTCTTTACATCGGAGTACATGGTATGTTTCCAAGAAGCGTATGCTGATCAATTTCTTCACAAGCGCATTCCATTTGCTTTGTAAGTTGGCTTCATCGGCATCGGGGAAGGGTTTCTTGAGCATGGGGAACGCCCAGCGTTCTGCAAATGGGAGCGTTGAGTAACGCTCCTCGAGATTCCTGGCCATCTGTGCCCCAAGCGGCTTGAGTTGGTTTTTGGCTCGTGCCTTCTTGGATGTTGTCATTCCTGTTACGCGGTAAATGTTGGATGAGTGTGGAGAGCCGATGTTTTCAATCATCCCTGAGGAGCCCGTGGTGTTGAACGGCTCTACGGCGTAGATTGCGCCTTCTTCAACAACGCCCCTGAACCCTTGATTGTCCTTACCGCAAGCGTAGGAAGGAACCGAAACTCCTGCGTGAAGTTCCCATGGCTTGAGTTGATGGCCGCACAAATTGCGAATCGGTTGGAATCCTGCATCAAGAGAAGGTTGGGCGGCTGCTTGGCCTACTTTGTACCACGGGGTGCCGGGATGAAGCATCTCAACTGCTGCGTCCCGGGCCTCTTTTGCAGCCTTGATTTGTTCGGTATGGTTGTTCGAGTTCCCGATTTCCATGCACAGGGCGTTATCACCGATGTGTCCTTTGATGTGAACTCCGAAGTCGATTTTGACCAAATCGCCTTTTGACAATACATTGTCGTTATCCCATCCGTCAACACCATCAATCAAGTGGTTCGTGGTAAAGTGTGCAGCCATGTCATTGACGGCAATGGTGGCAGGGAAGGCCGGTTTTCCACCGTGGCGATGAATGAATCGTTCCGCAGATTCAATGATCTCATGAAAGGTTTTACCAGGTTGTAATTCGAGTTTCATGGCTTCCAAGGTTCGGCGAGCGACATGCCCTGCATCCCGCCAATACTTCAGTTGCGATTCTTCCACCATTCAGCCACTTCATGTGTAGGTACAACGCCCTCTCTCATAACAGTTACCACCGGGCCAGCATCTCCACCATCTGTTACTTTGATGATTGTACTGCCCAGACCGCCCGCACAATCCCCCTCAAGAATGGCATATGGCGGGAGCCTAAGTTCGGCTCCTGCATCTTGTGATGTCAATTGTGGCTCGTCGCCAGATTCATTCGCACTGGTTGCCGTAATCGGGCCCACCGCCGAGACCAATTCACGAGCGACTGGATGGGCGAGGCACCGAACAGCCACAAATGAACCACCGAGGCGTTCGTCAAGCGGTGTTCGGGCTGGGAGGATAAAAGTCAGTCCACCTTTTGGGAAAAAGGCCTCCAATTCAATCACTTTTGTATCGACGTGAACGAGGGTTGTGGCTTGTTCCAATGAAAGTACACCAAGGCTGACGGGTTTATCGGATGCTCTGTTCTTGAGAGCAAATAATGCATCCAACCCTTCCACAGTAGGTAGGCAAGCCAAGCCAGGCAGGGTGCTCGTTGGATAGGCAACGACCCCGTTGTTGCGAAGGTGATGAAGCGTTTGATCATCGATCATGGCTGCCCCTCAGGATAGAGCCCACTTCGTCACATGAAGTTGAGCGACGTTGTTCGCTAACTCTCTGTCTTGGGTCTTAACCAACAGTTTTCCACTCGGATAAAGCGTTAGGTCACAAGGTCCTGTGAAGGTCCAACACAACACCGAACGGATTTCAACAATGTATCCCGCGGCCTCTATTGCAGAACCAACGCTGTCCAAGTTCACTGAACCAATCCCGTCTGGTACGATCTGCCATGAGGCTTGATTGCCACAGAGTTCCATCGCAAATCCGTCTGACATGCAATCACCTCAGAGCTTCTCGGGACGCGAGGGTGGGCCGGACGGAGGGCCGGAAGGTGGACCGCTGGGAGGGCCGGAAGGAGGGCCGGAAGGTGGACCGGACGGAGGGCCGGAAGGTGGACCGCTGGGAGGACCGGACGGAGGGCCGGAAGGTGGACCGCTGGGAGGACCGGACGGAGGGCCGGAAGGTGGACCGCTGGGGGACCGGACGGAGGGCCGGACGGAGGACCGCTGGGTGGACCGGACGGAGGGCCGGAAGGTGGACCGCTGGGTGGACCGGACGGAGGGCCGGACGGAGGACCGCTGGGTGGGCTGGAAGTTGGTTTTGGTGAAGAGGGAAGTGGGGGTGGGGTAGAGGCTGTAGCAGGGGCTGGTTTTGCTTTTTCAACGGGCTCTGGTACGCTAAGCGGTTGAGGTTCAAGCTCAGGCACTGGTTCAGGCTCTGGCTCTGGCTCAGCTGCTGGTGGCGTAGGGGGAGTCAAAGGTGTCAGCGGCTTGAGCGGTGCAAGCAGTGGGTCTGGACGGCTGGCAGCGGCGGCCGGTGTTGGTTCAACCGCTGCAGGTTTTTCGCTCTGCCACGGTGGCGTTCGAGGTCCGTCTTCTTCGTCTGCGCTTCCGGATTCACCAAGAATCACCTTTGTTGAACCGCCCTCACTGTTTTCACCAAAATACGACGTCATCGTGATGGTTTCAGCATCAATAATGCCTCGTTCTTCGGTCGTACCAAAATCATCGAGATGGTTATCAAATGCTCCACTGAACAGAGTCGAGCCGATCGCATTGCCCATTTTCCGACCCTTATTTGCCTGGAATTCAAAGTCGGCGGCGTATGGGCCCAATGAAATCGCATGACCGCCCCCGTTGAATTCAAACGTCCATTCTCCGGTGTCAATCGAAGCTTCAAACTTGAATTGTCGTGTCAATCCAGGCCCGATGGAACTGATGCCATCAATGGGCTCAAACCGTTGACCTTTGTCACTCACTAGAGCAGCGGATAAACCTCCGACCGGAATGGCGGATTCATTCGTCAATTCAATAACGACCATGATGATGTCTTCATCATCATCATCAATCTCCATCGAGACCGATTGAAGGGAAGTGCTCAGGGAGCCTGCTCGGGCGCTGTGGTCATCGCTCATGCATTCTCACCAACCGGCACTGAGAGGTGGCTGTACTTCAATATCATGCTTGAACTTGATAAAAATCAGCGAAGACCGAAACGAGTTTCTGCCGGCAACGACCAATCTACGGCCGCAACAGTATGGTGCTTAAGGTCAACCTTGGTTCGGTATTCTTCTTTCGATGATTGGGCGTTGTAGGCGTCTCGGAGTCCAAAATACAGCCATCCAACAGCTGGAATGAGGTAGATCAGTTTGGCCATGGCCCGTGGACCCCAATGGTGTTGTTCGAGGAGCGTCCCGTTGTCATGAACAATGGCGATTCTAAACCCTCGCTGAGCAAGTGACCTCCCGATGGTTTGGCCGGTGTACTTGAAATAAAGATAAAATGCAGACAAGAAGACAAACCAATTCAGAGCGAAAAAGGCTCCTGTCCTCAGGTCAACCGTGAGAAGGCTTAGGTCAAACAGGGCCGCCAAAAGCCGTCCGCCGGTGGCGAATGAGAGGACGACACTGATCAACACGACATCGAGCATAAAGGCTGCAACCCGCTTCCATGCTGGAGCGATGAGCATGCCTTCTGGTGCAGAGGCCAAGACGGTTTGAGCGAGCGTCCCGCCACCTTGAACCATCGTAATGGGACTGTCGGCCATGGTGTTAGGCGTGGGTTCTCCTTTGTCAATTTGCGCTTCTAACTGTGCGTCAAATGCCAAGCAAATAATCCACTCTCATCGGCCCAATCCAAATATGCTCGCCAGGTTGGGTCGTGGCGTAATGTTGTTGGATGGCCCAAAACAATCAGGCCTCGCTTTGCCCTGGTAATCGCAACGTTAAGACGGCGATGGTCTGACAGGAAGCCAATTTCGCCGGCATCGTTTGCACGGACGGTGGAGAATACGATGACGTCTTTCTCTCTGCCTTGGTAGCCATCGACACTCTTGATTTCCAAGCCCCCATACCGTTGGCCTGGTTCCAAACCGCCTGCTTGTTCAAACAGCGATGAGAGCAAACGAACTTGGCCGTTGTATGGCGTGACGATTCCAATTTCGGCGGCTTGAATATCGCCCATCGCAAGCAATTCGTCAACGATACCGATAACTTTTGCAGCTTCGTCAAGATTGGAACGACTTTTCCCTTCTTCATCTTGAACTTCAGACCCTTCAATCGGGATGAAGGCCATTGGACGGTCCCAATCGGGCCATAAAAATCCTGCAGGAGCAGGGCGGTCGGCCGGTGCGCATCCGTCTTCGAGTCTGTTCTCGTAAAATCGAGCGCTTGGATATTCGCGCATGACCGGATGCATACGGTATTGTGTCGTGAGCATTGTGGAAGTCAGGCCGCAAGCAATCAATCGTTCGAAGAGTGAACGGTTCAATCCACCCTGTTCAGCACGTCGACTGATCACCGTCGGCGGGAGTTGTTGATGGTCGCCGACCAGAATCAATTGCCTGCACCCCTTCACGATGGGGACCAAAGCGCTCGGTTCGCTGGCCTGAGTGGCTTCATCCATGAGAACGATTGGGAATTTTCTGGACCCTAACAATCGATGCCCACACCCGATGGTCGTGGCACAAATGACTTCCGCTTCATCCAAAATACTCGCCATCATGTTTGCTTCAATTCGACGGATTTCCCGTTGATTGATGCTGATGTCCTTGTGCATCAAACCCTTTTCTTTACCTCTTAGCGAAGGGAGAGCCTTGCGAAGTTGACGTTGTTCGTCCTGAAGAAAAGCGAGTTCCTCTTGCATGGGATGTTGTTCAACGAGAGCGTCAAGGGTTGCATCTCTCAATGCTTCTCGCACCTTTACTGGGCGGCCAATACGCAAGGCCTTGACCCCCAAATCAAGGAGGCCTTCGAGCAAATTGTCTACTGCGACATTGGATTCTGCAGTCGCCAGTAATGGGCCACTGCCCAAATGGGCCATGGTGTTGAGAAGATGGACTGCCGTGTAGGTTTTCCCCGTCCCAGGCGGGCCTTGAATGAGCGTCAAGCGTTGAGAAAGACCCAATTCAATGGCTTGTTGCTGTGACTTATTGAGGTGAGATACATTTGGGCGGGGAGCGCGAAGGGATGGTTTTCCTCGAATGTCTGGAGGGAGAGAAGCGCTTTCATTGACGTCCAAAACATTGGCCAAAAGAAGGTCCCTTAGCACGGTTCCACTTTCCCCTTCGGTGGAGTGAAATCCAATGAGTGCCTCATGCATTCGGTCATGGGCGACACGATTTGCTCCGCGGTCCAGGCGCCATCCACCTTTTTTGACATCCTTGGGCCGTTCTTTAACGACGATTCGTATGCGTGTTGGACCGCGGTCCAAAACAACGCCTTCAACGACCTTTTCCCCCCACGGCCTTGAACGTGAGATCAACACGATATCACCGGGGCCAAACCGATGGTTCGGCATTCGGTCACCACGCTGCGTTTCAAAGACGATGATGTCATCGCCAAAGAAACGGCCCTGTGGCCTTGCACTGAGGTCAAACATGGCCACGCCAGCAACAACCAGACGTTGTTTGGTCCAAGTTTTCCAGCGTTCTTCGACCAGTTGGGTTTCATCGTCCAATTCTTGTTTGATGAGTTCCGTAAAGCGTTGAAAATGGTCTTGGCTTTTCCGCCAACGGTCCGGCATGGGTTCTCCTTTGGCCATCGGAACATCCGGCACTGCGGCATTGTTCATCCGATGCACTGAACCCTTTCGTCCCATGGCGTCAACCAAGTCGCCTCGCTTCATCAGCATATGCCTTCGGAATGAAGCCGTAGGTAATCGGGAAACCCGCATTCTTAAACCAATATTCTACGGCCGAGGACTGGGTGAGTTGATGTTCGGTCGCAAAAAGAAGGAGAGGGAGGCCGATGGTCACCCTTGTCCCTATTGCGAATTTTTGAATCAGGAGGGGGCTGAAACGTGCGTCCAATGCTATTACTCGCTGAATAAATCAGCACGAGAACAGCCAATGGCGAAACCTACGGCTACCGGAGAGGAAATCATGGGCCTTCTCCTTGGAGACAATGAGCTTCTGGAAGAGGATGCAGTAGTAGTCGAAGCAGTCCTTTCGCTTGACGATGTTACCGTTGATGTTGACCAATACGAAATTTCTAAGGCCGAAACCGATGAAGACGGTGAAGATATCCCAGAATCGTTTCAATTCATTGAAGGGGACGGACCTACCCTTTCGGAAACTGTTTCCAGCGAAGAAGAGGAAGAAGTGGAATTGCAACCCAGCGACGCTCCTGCTGCTTCTGTGATGTTTGAAATTGAAAAGACGGACCCCTTCGCTGAAGTTGCAGAGCCGGTTCACACCGGCAAGGGTGGTTTGTATTCTCCATCGACACCAACAGCGAACGATGACGACCTGCTGGGAAGTGTTGGGCCAAATGTTGGTGAGACCACTCCCGACCTGCCGGACCTTCCGGATGACGAGCCGGTACGTTCCTCTCTTGCACAAGCAACCGCCATTGAGGCTGAACTTGCGACTACACCGGAGTTGCCCGCCGACATCCCTCCAAGCCAATCGGTCCAAGCCTCAAAGCCCGAGGCAGCTGCTGTCACTCAAACCCCTGTGAACGAAGAAATGGCTCTTCCTGAACTGCCTGATGATGACGAAGTTGCTCAACCGACCGGTGCGACACCACCTGCACAAGCCCAGGAAGAAACGCCTGCGCCACCAATTGATAACGATCGGATTTGGCCTTGGCCTCAAGGTCAACCATGGGACGAACACCGGGTGTACCAAGAAGTGGTAGAAGCGATGGAGCACATCAAACACGGACGAATGAACGAAGCAGCGACGACGCTCGACACGCTGGGGCCGCATCTGCATGAAAACCTGAACATGTTGTTGCACATATCGGTCCTCATGCAACATTTGGGCCGTCACGACCATGTGAAGTGGACGCTCGACATGGCTGCTTATGTCCACCCCAACCATCCAGAAGTTTTGCGCGCACGGTCTCAAGTGATCAATTAGGTGGATAAAATGATTCATACACCAACACTGAGTTTGGAAAACGGCATTACCCTCAATCCTGCAAAAAACAACATCTTGACCGACCTTCTGGACACCTACAACGAGGATTCTGTAGCCGCTCAAACAGCCCTTCCATGGCTGAACCCAAACGAAGACATCCGCCGTCAACTTCGAGATATGCTCTTTGACATCCAAGCACAAAACGGGACGGACCAACTTCATTTCTGGTCCATCCACCAGACTGAGACCAAGAAATTCATCGGTTTGCTCGGCTTGGGAGACGAACTGCAATCGTTGCATGCCAAGTACAATCTGGGGTACTGGGTTCGTAAAGGCCATCAGAAGAAGGGCATTGCAACCCTATGTGTTGATGCCGTCTTCAATTGGTTGAAGCACCGTGGGGGCGACGTTGTCGTGGAAATCGCAGTTCACCCCCACAACGAAGCAGGACTGGCTACTGCAAGTGCAATATGCAACCGCTGGAACGGAGAACGGCTCGAACAATTTATTGGAATTGAATTCAACGAACGGACCGTCCCCCACCATCTTCACCTCGTCGATATTGGGCGTGGTGAGGCGTCATGAGAACGTGGTACACCGTAGATAGCGACGATTTCCGGCATCTGCCCCAGTACCAAGGTCACCCGACGAGGAGCAAGAAGCAGATGCTTCATTCCAACACGGAACTTTCTGATGAGTTTCTCATTGGCGTTGAAGGGTTTCGCCGTTGGATGGAACATCACGATTATGCAGTGACCCTTTTTCTGATCACTGACTTGCTTGAAAACGATGGGTTTTGTTCGCTTCTTGAGGGATTGCTCAACACCTTTGGAGAACGACTCACCGTGGGATGTCACGGCCACAGTCACCGTTCATGGTCGGCTTGGGGCGAAGATGTTGAAGGGTTTAGTGCGATGTTGACGACTTCAACGGCCCTTCTTCAACAATCGGCAGGCCCTTCGTTTCGCCCCTTTTTTAGAGCCCCAAACGGATACATCGCGCCGTGGATGGCCCAAGTGTTGGCCGACCACGGATATACCGTTGATTCATCGGTCAATCCTTCTTGGTTGGTGCGCCACAAGACGGGAGGTGGGTCATGGAAGTCGGTGAATTCAGCAATGTTCCAAGCAGGGATGATTGAACGCCCTTGGAGAACGAGGTTTGGCTTGCCTGTAACCGGTCCTGCTCTCTTCCGATTTCCTCTTTCACTCATAGCAAAAAAGGCTTGGAACACCGCACCCGCCCCGCTTAAACAAGACGAGGTGTTTGAAGTGAGCAACCACCGAACGAACGTGGTCACGCTCTACTGCCATCTTCTGGATTTTGCAAAGGAAGCAGGCACATGGAAGCCACCCGAAGCATAACTCGCGCCGATAGAACCGTCTTTGGGAACAGCGTTGACTTGATCGCTCAGATTCGTGATGAGCAGGACCACCCCGCCACGATAGGGCAGAATGATTCCAAAGAACCACAGGCCAACATCAACATCCGGTTCGAAAAGGGTATTTGTCCGTCACAATTCTGTGATGTCGTTTCGTTCAGTGGAAATACCGAAATCCTTCTCTGCTTTTGAGTAAACCTTGGCCTCAATAGAACCGTCCCTCACCAGTGAAGAAAGAGCGGCGAGGGCGATGGCTGCTCCGTCAATTTCAAAGAATCGGCGAAGCGCCTCTCGGGTATCTGAGCGTCCAAATCCATCCGTACCTAGCACGGTATAATGCCCACTCACCCATTGTCGAATCATGTCGGGGACGGCAGCCATGTTATCCGAAACTGCAACGGTCGGGAGTGCTTCTGAAAGAAGGCCTTCAATCCATGGTTTTCGGGCCTCCTCACTCGGATGGAGACGATTCCAACGGTCGCATTCGAGTCCGTCGCGACGCATCTCTCCATAGGATGTTGCAGAATAGATTTCACAGCGAACACCAAAGGTCTCCAACTTCTCAACTGCGTCCAACACTTGAACCATGATCGGCCCTGAACCGATGAGGCGAACGACGGGCCCATCGCCCTTTGGGGCGCCACGCAACAGATACATTCCGCGAACAATTCCTTCGTCTACACCTTTTGGCTTGGGTGGCATCGGGTAATTTTCGTTGTAAACCGCAATGTAA
Source organism: Candidatus Poseidonia alphae (assembly GCF_943787815.1). Taxonomy (NCBI): domain Archaea; kingdom Methanobacteriati; phylum Thermoplasmatota; class Candidatus Poseidoniia; order Candidatus Poseidoniales; family Candidatus Poseidoniaceae; genus Candidatus Poseidonia; species Candidatus Poseidonia alphae. The sequence continues at coordinate 87,451 of NZ_CALSNW010000006.1, read as the reverse complement.
TGAATGACGTCTTTGTTTTGGCCATACATCTCATCGATTCCATGCCGGATGATCGTGGCCAACTCGTAAGCAAATGCTGGGTCCCAAGCACGCACGGCCGGATTGGTATGAGCCATGAGCAAAGAGTGGCCATCCTGATGTTGCAGCCCTTCTCCATTGAGGGTTGTACGACCCGATGTTGCACCCATGAGGAAGCCGCGAGCCCGTTGGTCTGCAGCCGACCAAATCAAATCCGCAACCCGCTGGAATCCGAACATGGAATAGAAGGTGTAGAACGGTACGGTAGGATAGTGGTGGGTCGCATAGGATGTCGCAGAAGCGATGAACGTTGAGGTTGCTCCGGCTTCATTGATTCCTTCTTCCAACAGTTGTCCCTGTTCCGATTCTTTGTACTTCATCAGCACCTTGTGGTCAACTGGCTTGTACAATTGGCCGTCAGGATGGTAAATTCCAAATTCGGAAAACAAGGGGTCCATACCGAAGGTACGGGCTTCATCGGGAATAATAGGTACAACCCGCTGGCCGAATTCCTTGTCCTTCATGAGTGAACGAAGAACACGGACGAAGGCCATGGTCGTGGAGACTTGGGACGTTCCTTTCGTACCTTCATCAAAATCTGCATATGCTTGCTCTCCAGGGAGAGTAATGGTTTCATCGGGGACGGTTCTTGTAGGCATAAATCCGTCAAGAGCTGCTCGGCGTTCCTTTGCGTAAGCCACCAATTCGGGAACGTCTTCAGGCAGAACATAAGGATAGGATTCCAAATCGGCATCAGTGAATGAAAGTCCGAGATCGTCGCGCATGAACTGCATCGTTTCCATTCCCGCCTTTTTCTTTTGATGCGTTGTGTTTCGTCCTGCAAAGGCTGGCCCGAGCCCGTATCCTTTGATGGTCCGAACAATCACGACCGTCGGCTGGCCTTTGTGAGCGGAAGCCTGCGCATATGCTGCATGCAACTTGACGAAGTCATGTCCACCGACATCGGCACAGAGGTCAACGAGGTCTTCGTCGCTGAGGTGCGAAACAAGACCCGCCAGTCCTTCAGTGTTGAACAGTTCTTTGCGAATGGTGGCGCCGTCGGCTGTCATGATTCGTTGTTCATCTCCGTCAACAAGCGCGGCGAGGCGAGACGCCAACAAACCCGCTGAGTCGCGAGCAAAGAGGTCGTCCCAAGAACTGCCCCAAAGGACCTTGATCACGTTCCAACCTGAGCCTCGGAATCGACCTTCAAGCTCTTGTACGATTTTTGAGTTCCCGCGCACGGGCCCGTCCAACCGCTGCAGATTGCAGTTCATCGTCATCACAATGTTGTCCAATCCTTCTCTTCCCGCCAACGACAATTGAGAGAGTGATTCGGGTTCATCGGACTCTCCGTCACCCATTGTGTACCAAACTCGAGAGTTGGCTGTTGTGACAAGGCCACGGTCTTCCAGATAGCGATTGAAGCGAGCCTGATGGATGGCCGTCATCGCACCGAGGCCCATGCTCACGGAAGGGAATTCCCAAAAATCAGGCATCAGGCGAGGGTGGGGGTAGGAGGAAAGGCCTCCTCCGGCGACTTCTTGTCGGAACCGTTCCATGTTTTCTAGCGTAAGGCGCCCCTCCAGCCATGCACGCGCATAAATCCCAGGGGAAGCATGTCCTTGCCAGTAGAGATGGTCGCCAGAACCGTCCCCGTCCTTACCTCGGAAGAAATGATTGAAGCCGATTTCCCAGGCATGGGATGCTGAAGCATAGGTGGAGATGTGTCCTCCGATACCTTCGAAATACTTGTTTCCACGAGTGACGATCATCATAGCGTTCCACCGTAGAATTCCATGAAGGCGCTCTTCCAAGTCAAGGTTGCCCGGGTAGGTACCTTGGTCGTCCGGATGAATGCTGTTTAGATACGGCGTATTGACGACGTCGACATCAACCCCAACCTCACGGGCAGCACTGAGGGTTGCGTGAAGAAGACGTCGTGCTTCTTCTTCCCCGAGTTGTTCTTTCACGGCTCGAATGGAATCCATCCATTCTCGTGTTGAAACAGGATCGGGGTCTGGTTGTGTTGACCGTCGCGTAAAGCCCACTTGATGCCCCCCTTGGGGAGTGCTCAATGGTGAGGGTTTTCAACCCCTCGGAAAAGTAGGTCCTTTCAGCACGCCTGATTCATTCACTTCTCTGGGTGAAGAAAAATGCCTCGTTAGAAGCCAATACTCATGCTATCCCACGGCAATACATAAGAACCGACTTTCCGAGCCGGCTTTATGTCCGTTGAGGCTATGGTACAGAAGATGATTGACGATTTGACCGAATCCCTTGGTGATGCTGCAAAGCATGACAAAGGAAACTCCGCAGCTGGTACTCGCGTTCGCAAGGCCATGCAAGCTGCAAAGAACACTGCACAGGACGTGCGCAAGCAAGTCCAAGCAGACAAGAACTGAGTTCGTTCGTTTCTTTTAGGGCAGCATTGCCCTTCGAACAACGCCCTTAGTGGATACGTTCATTTGAACCACGCACGAGCCCTGCTCATGCTTCGTCCACTTGAGGGAATACGCGTTCTTGACCTTTCCAGGATTCTAGCAGGGCCGCATGCGGCCCAGTCGCTTGGTGATCTCGGTGCAAATGTCACGAAAATCGAAGCCCCTTGGGGCGATGATACACGAGGATGGGGTCCCCCTTTCCAAAAAGGATTTGACGGTGAAAACGTTGCATCCTATTTCCTGTCCTGCAACCGAGGTAAAAGCATCCAATCTGCTAACATCAAGGAAGACCGAGAGCACATTCAATCTTTGATCGAACAATCGGATGTTGTCATTGAAAATTTCAGACCTGGAACGTTTGAACGGTATCTTGGCTCACTTCCAAAGGGAATCATCCTGTGCAGTATCTCCGGATACGGTCAAAACGGTCCGCGTCGTGACGAACCAGCATTTGACCTCACCATGCAGGCAAGGTCTGGGATCATGTCCATCACCGGAGAGGCTGATGGCCCTCCTGCAAAAGTCGGTGTAGCATGGATTGACGTGATGACAGGAATGAATGCCGTCAGTTCAATTCTTGCTGCGCTCTATCACAGGGAACGGACCGGAGAGGGGTCGAGGATTGACATCTCATTATGGGACACTGCAATAGCAGCGCTGGTGAATCAAGGGCATAATGCACTGACTGGAGTCACGCCGAAGCGTATGGGGACTGCACACCCAAATCTTGTCCCGTATCGTGTCTTTGAAGCCAGTGATGGATGGTTTGCTGTTGGCGTTGGGTCGACCGGGCAATGGAATATTTTGGTCAAGGCTCTGGGACTTAATGCACCTGACGAATGGCGGGAGAACAATGCGCGTATTGCTGAACGTGATGCGGTCGAAGGTATGGTTCAAGCGCACATCGCCAATCATTCGCGCGATGAATTGGAAACCATGCTGGTGGGGATTCCCTGTGCGCCTGTCAACACCGTTAATGAAGCCCTGAACGATGTTCAATCCATCGCCCGAAAAGCTGTTGTAGCCGTTGATGGAGTTGAAGTTCTCGCTAGCCCATTACGGTTTCATCAGAACGAGAACAACGAGGTTTGACCCGCCCCTCGGAGAAGGCCGGCTTGTGTCAGTTTCTCGAAGGCTTGGTCCATTCTGCGTTGGCTAAATTGGCGCTCTTCTTGCAAAAACTTCACCAAGCCTTTGCGGTCAACATCACCCTGTACCAGGCGTTCATCATCGACTTCAACTACCGGGTGGTTAAGGAAAATTTCACGAATCTCGTCAAGGCGCTGTGGTAATTCTTTGCCTTTTGCTTCACAAACCGCTTCGATGGTCTTGTATTCGCGAATCAACTTCAAGCCCGTCTTTGGCCCTATGCCTTTGATGCCCGGGTGGAAATCCGTACCGATCATAATGGCTAAATCGACCAACTGCTCGCGGGACACATCTTGGTCATCCAGCATGGATTCCAAATTGATTTGTTGAGCGTTAACAATGCGTCCGTAGCGCTTTGCTCCATCGTCCATAAGATTGCGAACGAGGACTGGGGAGCCGTACAGTAACGCATCCCAATCTTGTGTTGCTACAACATCCAGTTGCCCCTTTGCAGCCATAACCGCTGCTTGGGCTTCGCCTTCAGCTGCTGCCGTCACCCAGGGAACTCCGAGTAGGTCAAGCAACCGTTGAGTTTCTTCTACCATCTGCGGAGAATAATGGACGATGCGTTGGGCCATTTTTTGAGCGAGAGGAAAATCACCTGCTTCTAACGCTTCGATGTGAATGCGTTCGGCTTCCTCTCGCCGAGCACGGCGCTGCGCAAGTTCTTCTTCTTTCAACTCGGGTGAATCGCCATCGAAGACGAAAACGGGCTTGATCCCTATGCTCAACAAGGTGGTCGTCCGGTGGAGGAATCCCATCAGGTGAGACACTGGGTTTCCATTCGCATCCCGAAGGGGCAGGCCGTCACCTTCAGGCGAGCGGTCACGCATGGTGGTGAGGAATTGGAACGCGGTGAGGAAGGCGTCAATACCTACTTTTTTCCCTGCTAGTTCAGACAATCTGATGGTTTCAGCCGGTGCTAAATCCTTCAAATTACAGCCCATGTAAAGAAGCAGCGGGTCACCCTATGTAGGGGTTGGCCTGCGAGAGCATCAAGAAGGCAAAGCCACAGGCGGGGTCATGGGCGAACACCTTGCGTGTCTTCGAGGATGGCACCCCGCCCTCGCTGCAGCTGAATTGGCTGCGCTCTTGCCCAAAGCAAGCATTCGGCCAACATCATCGCATCGGTGGGTGTTCGTGGATGCTTCAACACCGCCTCAACGCAACGAAGCGCTCAGAGTAGCCAGCGGGCTACAATGCTTCCTTGAGAATGGTTTTATTCATCCGTGGGACGATGAACATAGGTTTCTTTCCGTTGTCGAGGCTTATCTAATCCAGCACCCTGTTAGCGGTTCAGTGGCCGTCAAAGCCTGGCGTCAAGAAGGTAAAATTTCAGGCGTGAGTACCAGTTCTTTGGCTGGGAAGATTGGAGGCATCATGGTACGGGCAGAGTACGACATTGACCTTGAAACTCCAGATTACACGCTCGCTCTCATCGCGGATGGACCCTCTTCATCGCTCGCATGCGGTTGGATGGAAGGGGGTGGAAATGCATCCTTTGGAAGCGGCGAACGGCGCGCTGCGGAACGTCCATTTTTCAAGCCGGTGAGCCTTGACCCTCGCCTTGCTCGGCTTGCGGTCAACCTTGCCGCTGGCCCGCTTGGAACTGGACCCGTTGTAGACCCAATGACTGGAACTGGCGGATTCATTATCGAAGCCTCGTTAAGTGGACGGGACGGCATGGGAATTGATATTCACTCTGAGATGGTAGAAGGGGCGAGACGAAACCTTGCTTGGGCACACGGGAGCGATGAGCATCCAACGTGTTCCATCGAAAGAGGAGACGCCACGAGAATCGGCGATGCTCTCCCTGATAACTGGCATGGAAAGGTTTCAGGATTTGTTCTTGACCCGCCTTACGGCAGAAACTCACAAGGGAGCATGGACACTCAATCCTTGTTGAAAGCGACGCTGGAGAGTTCGTACCGAACGGCTTCACAGGATGCCGGTTTTGTTCTCATTCTGCCGATCAAACCAATGGGTGAACGGCCAAACCTTCCGGTAGGGTTCGAGGAAGCGGTTGAATTGCTGAACGGATCCTGGCCCGAACTTCTGCTGTTGCTAAAGTCGTGCGGATGGATGCCCAAATCAGCCCATATTGAGCATGTTCACAAGAGTCTCAGTCGTCTGATCCTTCTTGCAAGATACGTTCCTCGAGATTGAGGAGGGTAAACGCCATGTCGTCAGGGGGCTTTGGAAATTGTTCCCTGTGCGGGCATCCTTTGTCCAAAATGGCTTCATCGCTTTCGTTGAGAACATAAGGGTAGGTTCTGCATCCTTTTGGCCGGATTTCGTAAACCGAGCACAAACCTTCTGCGTCGGTGTCTGAGGAGTCGGTCAGAAGGAACACGCATGCCCGAGTGGAAGACTGATTCAAGAGGGTTAAGGCTCCGTTAATGTCCACTGCGAAATCGGATACCTGCATCCCAGTTCTGCGAGCAAGACGAGCAGCTTCGGCTTTGGTAATAGGCATCGTTGTCTCCCGACAACACGCGGAACATCCCGTTGGGATACACGGTAATTTGCGCGCCATGTCCTTTCCAAGGTACCCGCCTTATTGAAGAGGGGTGGACATCTCGGAGGCACAAGGGCGATTGGGGTAGCTTGGATATCCTGACGGGCTTCGAACCCGTCGACGCGGGTTCGAATCCTGCATCGCCCACCAGTGTATCAGGCTACAAGCGCATAACCACAAGCCTTCATGATCATCGTGAATTTCTTGTGGTGTTCTTGAGCCAACGGGTCGTTTCGCAGAAAAATGAGCAGATAACTGGCCTGGCACAATTTTTGATATTGCACACCAGTGTCGTCGGGTGCCCAGATGCTGCCCACTGGCATCTTGTCAAAATGTTCATTGCCCCATGCAACCAATGCTTCGTCCGGTTTCCATTCCATCGTATTCACGCCTGCCCCTTGATGAAGAATCAGAATTGGAAGTGTTGTTCGTTTTCTTGGGCAAACCATGGTGCGTTTTCCCGAATCACATTGAGCGCTTGGAGTTGTTCACCTTCTTCCATGGAAGAAAGAGCATACTCCATGAGTTCTTGCCACAACGGTCTTGCTTCATCCTCGCCAATCCAATAATCAGTGAGTTGGGCAAGTCGGTTGAGGGCACGGGTGTAGAAAAAAACAGAGCGTTCCTCTCGAGAAAGATCGGCCTTGGTTGAAGCAACCAATTCAGCAAAGAGACTGAACTTGCGACTGAGGCCGGCTTGGTCGGAGTATCGGATGGCGAGGTCCCACATATTTTGCATCCAATCAGCGTAGCCTTCGTTTCCGCATCGGGCAAAGATGGCAACACGAGCATCAAGCAAAGAGATGACATCAAAGGGGTTCACACCGTGGTTGTTGGACGCCTCTTGGATGTTCCAACGGGCCGAATGGAGATTGTACAATTCATCGCTCAAGACGAGCAGTTCCTCAACGCTCAGCTTCGCTTCATCGAGATAGTGCTCGTATTCGTTGTGATTGACGTGGTTTGCAATCAATTGCATCATTTCATTGGTCGGATTGTTCTTCATGGTTCTCCCCTGTTCTCTTTCTTTTCCGATTTATATGCTCTTGAGGTGTTTTTGGATATGGTACTCAAACGGAACCCTCTGGTTCATGCAGATCACCATCATGCCCGTTGGCCATGCGCATCAAAAAAGTCACTTGACGTGAATTGATGGCCTGTGGGCTACGAATTTCTCGGACCGTCCTGATGGCCTCATGCATATCCATACCTCGCAACCATAGGTACAGCGAGGCAAAGGTTCCTGCGCGGCTCAAGCCCCCCATGCAATGCACAACCACCTTGGCACCTGCTGAAATGGTCCCAATGATGCGATTCAACACGGGGTTGGCCTGTTCCATCCAAGCCTCGGTGGGCGCGGTGGTATCGGCGAATGGAAGGTGGTCCCAGGTCAGTCCACTGGTTTGCACCTGTAATGGAAGGTCTTCCACTCGCAACATTCGCATGTCCTCATCGGTGATAAGGCTGACAAGATGAGAAACGCCCATGTCAACGAGGGCTTGCACGTCAACGTCGAGTTGGCGGTCCCAGCTGCCCGTTGACGCCACGGGCTGATACTTCCCCGGACACAAGGTTAGGCCAAGGGCTCCCTCGTCACCCTCAAGGTCAATCCACGAGACGTAGAGCGGATGCGTGGTGCTGTTACGCAATCAAACTCCCCCTCGGTTTCTGTAACGGTTGCCGTAAGACCACATCGTGCGCCACACGTCAAGACAAGCGTCATGGTATTCGGGGTCAGGCACACTGTTCTTGAAATTGTCATAATCAAGATTGAGGAGGTACTCGGTCAAGGCGCGGTGAACCTCACCGCGGCGGGCGACGGTACGATAGGGATAGTCTGCTGATGGCATGTGAGTGACGTTCGCGTCCGGCAGTATGGATGCAATGTGCTTAGGGTGTCGAGCACGAACAAGCAGGTGTTCGGGCTCGGTCCTGTGGGCTACGATGGACACAAAGCCACCTGATACGTACAACCACACTCAAGCCACCTCCATGCCAACAACCTGAGCAACTACCCGCTCTTCGCCTTCTGGCCCTTCTTCCACCTCATCCGCCATAGGGCGTATGACTGTGTAAGGAGCAACTTCAAGTCGGCCTCCTGCGAGCTCAATGGTCTGTCTTACGATGGACAAACTGAGAACTGCAGCCTCGTGATCAACGAGGTGTATGCAGCGCAGCGCACCTGCACCAGCGTTCTGAAGCGTGAAGCCGAGGCTCTCAAACCAGTGGTAACGCCCCACCTCCTCCTTGCGTAGAAAACGCTTCATGAACTCAATGTCGCTTGGGTCGGCTGCTTGGTGCAGCTGTGAGGCGTCAAGTTCTGGCATCTCGTCTTCATGCAGTGTGTGGTAGCCTGCTTGTGTGTAGTTCCCTTTGCTTCGTACGTTCATTTCCATGTTTTTCTGGTCTCCTTTTCCCCTTTGGGGGTATTGATATATACAATCATTCTAGCATATAAAAAGACGTAAATTTTCCCGCTTACTGCGAGGCACCGCCTTTTTTGACACCCAATATTATATCGGTTTTGAAGCGTTTATAACCTGCGAAATCTAACCGCAAGTCATGGGACCTCAACCCGCCAATGGCGAACCATCTCTTGATGACCTTCGAAGCACCCGATTCCTTGTACGGACAAGCGGCACACACCTTACACATACATTCCACTGGGAAGACACAAAAACACTCAAACAGCATACGCTTCGACCCACGGTCAAATTTCTTGATTTTCTCGGACAGAAAAGCGGGCCGAAAGGGCGACGCTCTAATCGGCACATAGGGGCAACGCCGGACGATTCTTTCCTGCGTGCCGGGGCGCCAGCCAGAAACGTTCCACATCAATTACGAAGTCACATGGCGAACTTTTTCGCCATGAGCGATGAACAAATACAGAAGCTCCTTGAGAGAAATTCCGATTATAAACCGGGAAAAAAGGGCCAAGTTGGCATCGTTATGCCAAACTTAGCCCATGCAATTGATGAACTCTACCGACGTATGATTGTGCGCAACCCTGAGTTACGCCATCATGTTGCCTTCAAGCGTCAATGGGCACCTGCTGTTTGCCGTCTTATTGAACTTCATGCCTCCATACGTTTCGCCAAACCGTTTGACCTCAATTAATGAGGCCGAGTCGGGGGTTCGAATCCTGGGGAGTCGCACAGGCATGCAATTGCCGTTTCATTCTGTATGCCATTGCCACGCTCATCAAAGCACAGCGCCCCGATTTAGCCATGGCCCTCATCGAGCAAGAACTCAATCCTCAAACTTGACCCACTCGCCACCGCTTCCATTCAGTCTGTAGAAATTGGTTCCATCGTCCGTGGTGAACCACTCGTTGCCGCCCTTATTGGGTGCTCTCAAAAAAAACACCGAAACAAGGCGTTCCACATGGGGAATCCACTCGTTGGAGAAAGACTTAGACTTGACTTAATTCAAGTCAAGACCATCATCCTGAGCGGTGTTTGTGGGAGATTCCTGTTCGCTGTTTTCGGCGGAGGTTTCCGGATCGGATGGCATGGCTGGCTGAGATGTGGCCACAGGAACCACGGGTGCCGGTGGTTCTGAACTTACCGTGAACAGGTTGGCTTCGCTGCTGGTTTCCTCAACTTCGTCCTCTGTTGGCTCGTAGCGAATCCACGCTTTGTAAGCGTTAAACCATGCTTTCGCACGATCTTCTGCTGTGTCACGTTGTTGATTCTGATTTGACCCGGACTTCTTCTTCTTACCCCACTTACCTGCAATCGATGATTTAGGCGCCGGCTTGTTCGAGCTTTGGCCGGGTGCCATCAAATGGTCTCTATCGACGGCAATCTCAGAGTCTGGTATTCTGTTCGTTAGAGTTTCATACTCTTCATCGGTGAGAATGTCTTTCCAGAGCTCATTTTCTTTACGACCTTCAGAAATGTGCTCATACCTCAACGCCAGGATGCCGATGAGCCGTACAATGTTTCGGAGCGGTGGCCCGTTGATTTTCGACTTTAGCGCACGCGCATAGGCGCGACTATCGCTTGGCGGCATGGTAATCTCACCGGGGAAATCGGAGGTAGTTTTGTTGCATTTCTCGAGCATTTTCGAAAATTTGTTTCGGAGATTGGTAGTGATGCTCAATCACAGAGACGGGGATTTGGAACCGCCGGGAGTAGACTTTGTTGTTTCTCAGCGACCATTTACCCACAACAGATTTGCTCAACCAGAGGATATTGTACAGCAAGATGTAAGGATGCAGTTTACTCTCTCTGATTGGTAAATCCGGATTCTGCCCCCCCAAGCCGTTTTGGGGGTTGATCATCAATTCCTGGAACTGATCGGCCAAATCTGCTGCAGGAGCCATGGTAAAGACCATTGTCAAGAAGGATGAGGGGCCAAAATCTGATGCTGTGCTGAATTCCTTAGGGTTGGAGAAATCAGACATGAAATGTTCAAGCGATGAACGAGCATTTTGTTTAATGATGTTCATCGGTAGGTTGACGTTTCTGTCGTGCATCATCAACAGTAAGCCACTTGGCTGACCAAGGAGGCGATCACTGAATCCAGTCATCTCAAAATGGACATTGCGGGAGTCCTTTCCTTCGTTCCTGAAGTACTCTGCTTGATAAAAAGCCTCGGAGGTCGTCGTTACAAGGTCATAGAAAAACTGTTTAATCTTTAAAATCGTGGGATTCTCATTTGAGACAGTCAAACGGTCCTCGACCTCCTCTTCACTGTCGTCGCCTTGGTCCACGTCCGCCTTCAATTCTTTGACCACATCGTTGATGACAACCTGGAACCAATCTTTCAGATTTGGTATCGATTCCGTGTCTTGTCCAAGAACAGCATTCACGGCTTGTGCATCATCGTACATGATTTCATCGTTGCTGAAGATGGTGCTTTCGAGATACTTCAGACCAGCATCGTCATTACCGGTCCATTTCGTTGGCCGGGATTCAATAAAATAATCAATCAGTGGTCTGAACGCGTGCAATCGAAGAACAAATGTTTTGATGAACTCACAGTACTGTTCAGGTACGTCGTAGGACTTCATGGAGACGTAGGGGACATCATCCAAAACCGTCTGAACGAGAGGTGCAATCTCTTCACGAGGGATGCCTGATGATTGCAATTGACTTCCCAATTTGTCAAGGACCATTTCAGATGAATCTGGTGTCAGCAGTAATATCCTCGTCAAGGTAGGGAGTGAGAGTCTCGTTTCATCAGGGAGAAGGTTCGAGAAGCGCAATTGCTTGAGCAAGTCTAAACCTTTAGTAAAGTTAGGTGAGGCAATACCCGTTCGCTTTTTGACGTTAGATGTCATGTCAAGTAAAGATGTATTATTGTCAGCGTATAGATATCTTGCCAGGCTCGCTGGCGCTGACCGTGCAGGGAGGTATTTGTGGTCAGTTTCAGCAGGTATGTCTCGAATCACCGACAAATATCGCTCAACCCTCGGATGAAGTTTAAGTTGAAGATGAACCTCATCCCCAACTTGATGCATATCAAGCCGGAGATCGATGGAATCAAGGAAATGATTGATTTCTTTTTCAAAGTCATAGAACGTATCAGCCTCATCATCTTCGAGATTGATTTCACCATCAAGGCGATATGTGTGCTGTTTTTTTATTACTTCCCAAATATCCGCTACAAATTCCTCGTATTCCCCACCAGTGAAGATATCTTTGTTAGGATTTTTGAATTTTTGTTCACCCAAAAAATCGTTCACTTTTTCTGAATCAATCATGACGAGGGGTAGGAAACTGTTGATGTAAGCAGGGCCGACTGCTCTCAAAAATTCTGCATTCAGTATACCCATCGTCGGGAATAATTCGTAAAGGAGATCTGTGTTTGGAGAGGTCCCATGCTTGCTGTAGTATTGAAGCGTACTTGCTTTCTTCAGCATGCCAATATCGAAGCGTCGCCCAAGCCCCTTCATGGAATCCCAAATACTTCCCGTTCGACGTAGTTTTTTCCAGCGTCCCAACTTCCCCTCTCTTTTGTGAAATAAATCGAGCAAATTGTTCAGGAGGAATTAGCCCATACCATCGAACCAAGTTGGCAATGTGGTGCCCGTTGATTCCGTTACTTTCTGACATGGTTACACGCTGCTCTTTGTCCAAATCCAAGACAACATGGTCAGATTTATCCCAAAGAGAGACGAGGGAATTCAACGATTCATCAATGGCTTTGGCATCCACACCGCCTAAATCGAGGCCGATGAACGGGTTAATCTCGAGCAGGTATCGGAAGCGAGTTCCGAAGAGTGCTGTAAACATATTTTGGAATTTCAAATCGGGTTGTTTGTGTTCAACAAAGACAGGATTGGCTACCGAACCATTTGAATCAAAATGCGTAGAACTGAGCATGGTGTTGAGAAGGTCCTCAAAGCCTTGGGGATACTGGAGTCTTGCTTCTGTTCCTCCGACCGAAATCGGTTCAGCCAGGCTCGCAGAGTCTCGTTGATTCAACAACCCCACGACCATCGGAGGTTTTGTAGATCCCAACATATCCTTGTGATCGAATTTTTCGGCGTCGGTGGCGATGTAAACTCCGGGTTCACTGGGAAGGCGAGGCCCGATGATGTTCAGCATCAAGTCAAAAATCACAGAGTTAAAGATGGTGTAAGCCTCAGAGCTCACCTTAATGCCTCCCGTTTGTTCGACGCCTTTCTCGAGGTGACGATTGCTCACAATGATCGATTTAATGCCGTCATCATCTCCGGCTCCTCCTAGCGAATGGAGATGACGGTCAAAGCGATACACTGCGTTGTTAAACGAGTCAAGTTCACGTGCATATTGGTTGATGATTGTGTCAAGTTCCTCAAGGGATTCTTTTCGATTCGCATCATTCGGGGTGAGATGTCTTTCGAGAAGTTCAAAAAACGAAGATAAACCCTGCTTTACCTCTATATAAGGAACCTGCTTGCCGTTCTTTTCAATTTGGAATTCATGGTATAGACTGCGAACGACCTGGCGTAGTTGATCGCCCGTTAGATCTGGCTCAAAGAAGGTCTGAGTCGGCGATTCACCGTCGTCGTTTTTGGTTTGACTGCTCTTATCCCTGCCACGCAGATGCATGCTGAGAGGGTCGGGCAAGCAGGTTCTCCAATGCCTCCAAAACTCTACAGCCGGGCGCGTGCCGTCTGCTGCAAGTTCTTCACACCATTCTGAGAAAAGGGTAGCGTCTTCTGAGGAATCTGGCAACATTTTTTGGAGGTTATCGAAGTTTTTCGTCCCCGAATACGTATTAGCGATTTCGGAGGCTTCCGTAGGGAACCAATCCTGTGAAAATTTCTTAATGCCATTGTTGTCATTCTTCCCTTGCGTGTCGTTCAGATAAATCAAAGATTCATGAATCCCTCGTATAGTCTCAGATGACCGCATGCTTCTCTTGCCTGCCAATGACTGCAAAGCTTTGAACAGGGAACCCTCTTCACCAAAATCCACGTTAAGGAATTCCAAAAGAGAATTCGCAGATGCTTCCATTTCTTCGATATTGTCTCTGATATTTCTTTCAAACTGTCGAACGTCCCCAAGTGTCACAGGGTCGTAAATTTGGTGGATGCCTTCGTAGGCTGCCTGGAGAATATCACTAAGGATGAACGGAGTGTTGATCTTTGCCGTTTGTTTTTCTTCTGAGGAACCTTCACCAACAGAAATGACCCAAATAACTGGCTTCTCCCCGAATGTACGACGAGCTTGTTCCAAAACTGGAAGCACCATACCGCTGCCGCTTCCTCCTGCCAAGCTGTGCGTAATGACAATATGTTGAGGGCTTCTATTCCCTTTGTTACCGACATCACGCATGGCTTCGGAAATGTCCGAATGGAATCTGAAACCATAAGCTCGACCAATCCCGGTTGCTCCACCAGCGCCCGCTCCAGATTCGATCAACTTCAGAATGTTCCTCTTTGTCCGGACTGTTTGAGAGGAGGCGTCAGCTTTGTGTTTGTCACCCCAAAGGAAATAGCTAGGTTGATCTGATTTTGCTAACTTATCAATTTCTTCACCTAGATTAATGGCAAGAATGTGGGCTTTCTTATCAAAAATTCCAATGAGTTCGTGCTCTGCTTCTTTTTTCTTTTCGACCTTTGTCGAATGAATGTTCTTCATGCTTCGAAGAATTTCCTTCTTGTCCTCCGATGTAATTCCTAAGGCCGTTAGCAAGGCAGAACACCTGGCATCGGCAAGATTTTGCAGACAATAGGTGAGGCATTCTCTGAGAATTTGCCCTCCAGCCTGCCCTAGGCCGATCCATAAAAGAGCGTCCTTATCTGTGGTCCCTGAAAGATTGATTTTCAGCTCATCATACCAATCTAAGATTCGCTTGTCGAGGTCTTTTCGCCTTGTGGTAGAGGTCTTCGGTCTCAAGACAGTTGGTTCGATAATCGTGTATGTCGGTTCGGAATTGCTGAATGTCCTTACTCGCATTGCTCGCGGACGCTTGCGACATCCCGAAGCGTCGCTTTTTCCGTGCAATTAAATCCCTTGCATCACGAATCTGGCGATCTATTTTCTCAAACGTGGTACCGCACTTTCGTGAGTTGCTGATAGATTTTATCGAGTTCAGCTGACCCTTGCGTCGGACCCGTTTCAGCCTCAAGAGTCTCATAGATTCCTGGGAAATCTCTTTTCAGTTCCTGTTCCATGATGCCGTGGAGGTTGAAAGTCGAGACCATCTCTTGGATTTGGTTCACAAGCTGTCCCGGGCTCTCTATGACGAAGGACAAAAGATCAGACTGTTGGATGTTGTCAAGGAACTTGCCAATGTCCTCGCATCGTTCGAGTGAGTGCCGTTGTTAACGCATCTCCATCCTCAATCCCTTTTTGCCTGAGCTCCGTCAAGGCCGTCTGCACAGGGATCAGAGTTTTTTGGACACAGGGACGTACTGTTCCCTTAAATCAGACAGGTCACGATTCAATCGAAACGAGAGGGGTTTTCACTTCCTCCTCCTGGTCGTCGATGGTTTTACTCAGGACCCAGTTTTCACGGTTGTGGATGAGGGCGTCAATCACGAGATTTTGAAGTAATTCATTAATGAATTCACGGTTATAGGCGGTGGGTGTTTTTCCATTCAAAAACCGCTTGTAATGGGTGGAATAATTTCCGGAAACCCACTCCTCTGGGCGATAGTAAGGGAGTGGAAAGGATGCTTCGCTAACGGTTATGCTCACAGGGGCAGGTTCGATATTTTCGGTCGGTTCTTCTCCCATTGTTGTAATAATTTGACCCAACGAGGAAACCAACTGATCTTTCCTTAGATCCAAAAAACCTTTAAGGTCTTTAATGCTCTTTTTCATTCCAATCAAGGCGGCCTCCGTGCTTTCTGAAAACACATCCTCAACAGCGCGCAGTGATTCAATGAGCGAGGCAGGAATCATGGCATAGTCGCTCGTGCTTAAATCAATCACAGTGGTTCTTGTTGCTAATTCCTTCAAGTAATCCTGAAGAAGGCGAATGGATTCAAAAAGTTCCATCAACTCAGTTTCCTTGAGTAATTTCGAAGGTTCGGTGTATTGGTCAGAGGCTAATTGTGATGGTGCATGAGCGTAAGCCTCAAGATTGCGCGGGACAATTCGTTTCAGCTTGTAGTTGCCTTCATGATCAACTTTGACTGTGAATGAATGCAATGATCCAGGGAGCAAAGAATACGGCATATTCTGGTTGGGCAGATGGAGAGGTTCTACCTTTGCAAGCCTTGCACGTGTCGTCCGCTTGACTTCTAGAAATGTTGTCGCATCTTTATTCATCATGTTCTCAAAGGCCTTCAGTTGTTGAACACCAATTGAGCGGAAACGAAATCGACGCAAAGCACCGTCTGACATGGGTGTAGCATAAATCATTAGGACATAATATGTTCGCCATCGATTTGATGAGAACTCCCCCATGTTCCGTTCCAGCAAGGGAATGAAATCGAAACAAAAGAACGGTCTTGGGCGTCTTGTGTTCCTTGATGCATCAAGACCGTTGGTTCACAGTCAAACAGCGGGCTGTCGTGGAGATTCAATGCCTCAACTCGTTGGAAAAATGCATTCTCGAGCTGCGACCCGTCCAAGTCCTCAAGTCCTCTTAATTTGAGTTCGGAGTCCCCCGTTAATTCGTGGATGCCGGGGGAGAACATGACACGGACCTGCCCATCGAATCGCTGAAGACCTATTCTTTCCAGGGCGTTAAGGGCCTCAAGGCCCTCGTCGTTGAGCGAAACAAGCAACACCGCAAATGAGCGGTTTTCCGAACGCACATCGAAGGTGGATTCAGCATCTTTGACAGCAGCTTTCACGAACGATTTTGGATAATTCTGCAAGGCCTGATCGTGCCAAAAAAAGAGGTCGGTCATCCCGCCGATGGAACGACTTAGATTTGAAAGATACAGTTTCTTGGCTCCGTCAAACACTGATCGAAATTCAGGTCGACAATTCCACATTGCTTCAGAGCCCTCTGAAAAGAGGGGTGGTTTCTCACCGTACTGTACGGTTCTGGTCGCAAGGTCTTCCCAACCATGGAGGAAGTTGAATTCGAGGGATTCGTTGTACTCATAACGATTCCCATCCCCAATCTCTCGTATTCTGAACGCACCGTTCTGATTAAAGAACAAACCCCGAATTCCTTCTGCAACAAAGAGGGAAAGCATCCGTTCATACATCTCATCGCGCCACCGTAATGCAGTGTCCTCTCCATATTTTGCCGTCATGAACAACGTCGCCTCGCGCACAACTTGGCGAATAGGAGAATCGCTTTGTTCGTTCCATGCCTGATTTTTGTAAAGAGGAGCAAACAAACGGCGTCTCGTTTGGAGAGGCAGCGACACCAAGTGATTCAAGGGCCGAATACAAAGTGAGTTCCGTCCTAGAGTCGTTTCTTGCGCCTCAAACTTGGTTGTATTTTGAATTGAAATATCGAAATGAGATGGTAGCCCTTCAATGACTGCGTCCAAATTTGGGTCGAGAGGAGGGCCCATTTACAACTCATCCTCCAGAGAGAGGCCGAGTGAATCCAGCAGGAGAACAGTGTCCTGGCCACGATACTCGTGAACATCGATAATTCGACAAGCACCGAGTTCCAATTTTATTGATTTGGGTGTATTCTTTGGGATAAGGGCTACGGCAGGAAATCGAGGAATGTACCGAGTTTTTCCAGGTTCCATCTGTGAATAGTTTTTCGATGAAGTTTGGATGGATTCAGGAAATTCACCATTTGGATATGCTTCACACAACAACCGATGAAATGTGCGTGGTTGAAGTTCCATCCACCTTATTGCAAGGTGCATCCACCTCGATGCACCGACAGGATGGGGGTGGTCAACACCTGGAATGGCGGACGAATTTGCCAACGCAGAAAGGGGACCGAAGAGAGGTGATGTAGAAAGAAAATCACGAACCCCGGAGAAAAAGTTGAGCATGCATTCCTCTGTTGGTCCATCATCGCTTGCCAGAATCCAATTGTTTTCATAACATACTTCTAGAACAAGGTTTGACTCTAACCTGCTCAAGGTTTCTTTTGAGCCGATTTTTATCTCTTCAAAATGTTCAAGATTTTGTTTATTGAGTTGCTCAAACACCTCAAGAAAGGCGTGGTCTTGCGGCCAAAGGGGGACTCCTGAAGACCGGTCATAACCCACTGCATATTGAGGCTTGAATGTGGAAACATGACACTCAGGAAAGGATTTCAAAAATCTCGAATATTCAATGGCGTAAATGTTCCGAGGTTTACCGGCCCGGTGAGAAAAGCCAACAAATGGGTCGTAAGGCATGTCTGATGAGTTCGATACACGCTCGAACAGCTCAACGAGGACTTCACGTTCTGGCAAGAATGTACCAAGAAGGGGAACAATCGCTACCGTGGGCCGATTATCTGTTCCCAGGGAACAAGCATGGGCATAAGCGCAAAAGGAACACGTCACCGAGTCAATGGGGAAGGTACCGGCAATGTCTTCAAACCAGTCAGGGTGAAGACAATTGTATGTATCGTCATGCTCGTCATCAGGGGCAGAAGCTTGGTGAATCTTCGTGGCGATGGCCCGGTACTTTTTCGGGTCCTCCTCGGCGAGAATCGAGATGAGCAACTGAGCGAGCGTTGGTGAGGAAACCTCTCTGGAAACCGGATTGGGGAGGTCAATTTGCGGGTCGGTGAGTGCGATTTTCATCCTGAACACCTAAGCGAGTTTGACGTATGCAAACCATGTCATCAACACGATATCTCTTTCAAATTGGCCTGTGTTTTTCTCGCGGATCTTATCAAACAAATCTGAAAAATCTTCGGGTATGCCTTGGTGATCGACCAATTCCCTGCCTTGCAACAACTCGGAGATGCAGAGGCACCATGAGCCGAAATCCTCTACTGCAGACCTGATTTCAAAATCATAGTGCTGCGGGCGTGCGTCAATTGAACGTTCGCGCTGGTCAGTTTGGAGTTGAAACACACACATGAGCCGATGAAGCCAACCTGGCGAAAAGTCATACAAGGGCGTGGTATTGGCTTTCTTTGATACAAAGAGAACAAACTGGGAGGCCTCGTCCTGTATGTTGAAAGACACCTGATTTCGTTCGTCGGCGTTGGTATGACTGAATCCAAAACCTTGCAACCGCACTGCATCTTCCTCAGCGCCCCTGCAATAATCTTCCGAACAGCCTCGCCTTTTCTTCGTGCGGCAAATGACCAACACCGGGTGTTGACAACGCTTCAAGGAGTTTCATTTTGACGGGCAAGGTCAGAAGACTTCCTAACAATTGTCGGAATTGGGTAATTCGCTCTTTCTTGATGTACTCCAGCGCGTCGACCAGCCACTTGGCTTGGACTCTTCTGAGAGGCCCCCTCAACAGTGCTTCGTGCATGATTTCGCTCTCTGCGAGATTGATCAGATAGGGGCGTGAGGCTTGATTTATCGGAGATAACAGATTCAATTTCACGAACGAAAACGCTGCGCTGTTTTTCGATTTTCGACATCACGTGCACGGAAAGTGTTGAGGATTGCCCCCCCTCCAACCACTGACGCAATTCATTGAACTCTGCATATTTTTGGTCCGAGGATTGAGAACTCCATGAGTCCGAACCTCCGGAGGAAATGCCATTGTAGGTTCGGCCTAGGAACAGTCCAAACAGTCCAGCACTCGCGGCGAGGCATACGGCAAATAACAAAGTAAACTGCCTGCTGAGTGCGTAAAACGACGTGAGTAAAAGAATTGCAAAAGAGAGGACAAGCGTTGTGTTGATCATACTGCGGGTTGAATTGTATTCTGATTCCATTCCTGGCACTGACCCGAACTTGCTGTCGATTAACTCTGAGAGACTATGCTGCAACTCAATTCGATAAACCATGAGCAATATTCCAAGAGAACTGACAAAATACACGCCGTAGGTAGCGATGTTGAAGTCAAGGAACCCAGAAAGCCCTGCCGTGATGGCCAGAACGGCGACAAGCATCAATGAAAAAGAGAAGGGAGAGAATCGAGGTTGTGCTTCCGACATTATTTCACCTCACCAAGGTCAATCAGCGGGTCAAGAACCATCACGACAGAAAACGAACCTTCTGGAACAGAATGTTCGTTGAGCAAGAGGTGCTTTTTGATGTGGTCATTGAGTTCCTGCAATGTATGATTTATGTGTTGAATATTGTGCTCTGCACACAGCGTCCTAATCGGATTTAGGAAGGTCGGTGATTCCGCATACGGTGAGTTGTTTTGTACGATGGCCACAGCAAGAAGTCCCTTTGAGTTGACGGAAGGGCCATCGAGCTGCCACCGGTTGTGCGTTTTTCGAATTTCCTCTTCAACAAAACTCGGAATCTTTTGATTCCGGAGCGTGTAATCCATCCTGCGGTTATTCGTTCGCTTTTTCACTCGTTTCGAACGGAGGAGTTGTTGGCCGAGCAGGCCCTCAATCTCAATCAATTCATCGTTCTCTGACTTTTGGTTCACGTTGACGTGAATAATTTGGACCATGGAGGTACCCGGGTCGAGTTGGCCAGAATCCCATGTTAATGCCCCTCCAAGGTCTTGCCCATGTGTTTGGGCAGCGAAGGTTTGGGAAACAAATGTCTGAGAATTTCGGAGGAGTAGTTCCCCCCTCGCAGCAAATCGAAGTTCAGAGGTGAGAAGGAAAGCCAAGATGGCCCGAGGAATGTGATCGTCGCCAACAGCCGAACGGATTCAAGAACCCGTTCGCAAGATCGATTTTTTTACTGGCGCTGCTTGGGCAAGAACCACACCAATCATCACCCATTGTATGCAGTTCCTGGACGGAAACAAAGGTACGCCCTTGGTGGGCATCAAAATCACATTCAATCAAATCTTTACTCATGGCGCCAAGATGAGAAAATGAATTCAAGGCGTTGGATTGGACCAACTCTTCGGGAAGCGGTTCACCCGAGAACACATCAACATGATTCCCCTGAAGGTAGAGAAGGAGTTGCTCTTGTTTGAATCGTTTGCAATCAGCAGTCGCCGCTGATGGTAGCTCTTTGGCCAACTCCTTAATCGAACTGGCAAGGATGTGGAGGGTTTTCCTCGCATGAGAAGATGGCACAGACCTTGAGGATGGCATCATTCCCCATCACCTACAAGGAATTCATGAATGAACAACAGTTTCATGGCGCTCAGCACAACTTGAGCCTTATGACCAATCTCAAGTTGGAAACCATCAATCAGCGAATTTTTCTGGTTCGAAATCTTGTTCACCGGATTCGGTGATTGCCTGTTGGAACTCATGATTTGTTTTGTGCATTGAGAAATGATTTGGCGTATCAAGGCTTTTTGCTCAAACGGTGTACTTGCGGCGTTTGAGAGATTGGAAAGCCGGTCGTGCATGGTGAGGTACAGGCTTGTTGGATTGGAGATGATGTGAGAAAAATGCTCTGCCCAAACATCGCAAGACGAGAACACGACATGTTCTGGCCGATTTTGCGCGGTCATGCTCCGAAGACAGTCGAGAAAAACCCGATCCCTTTTGAGGCGAGGGTACCAATGAGCAAATCCCCTGAGCGTTTGCCTTGCCAGTTCAGAAACCACGCTTCTTCGTTCGTGAAGGTTGGTGAACAAGACGACCACCAAGGCCAAGCGGGTGCGATCCAAGCCAACCCTGAGATGAAGCGTTGAATCACCTTTGAATTCACTCTGAATCAGTTCCTCAAATGGATGTGGCTGCCCATCAGGTAACGAAGAGCACAAGGCTGTATGAAGAACGGAGTTAGCCTCAGTTTGGAAAAAAATTGAGTTCAGCGATTCGGTCCAACTCAATCGTGGGTGGCCCCAAGCAATGCTACGTGAAACCCCTTCAATTTCCAAGGACTGAGCCCCTACAGAGACTTTTGATTGCTCGGAGGTTAACGAATAAGGGTCGCGATGAACAGAGACGGTTAACATGACCAACCAAGAGGTTCGAATCTCTGCATGCTCAAGGGCTTCAGAATACGGCTTAAGCAGGCGTTGCCAAGAAGGATTCAGTCCCTGAAACAATCTTGAAACCTCCACCTGCGCTGAGCGCACCTGATGCCCAGCAGAAAGGATGGGAGCGCAATGGCTTATTGGGTATTGACGTTTCCCGCTGTAGCACACAACGGATTGTGAACGACCGTCCCATCTCACACGGACTTTATTCGAGGGCAATATCGAAACGATTCCGTTCGTGTCCCAAAGCAGGTAGGAAATGCCTTGTGAAGAAAATTTACCGTTGATATGACGCATGTAGAGGGCCGCACCAAGCCAGGTTGAGTCTTGAAGGTCGGAGGAAAGAATACCACCAAGAAGTGAGAAGGAAACAACGGTTGATGCTGAGAGAAAGCCCGTCATAACATTGTCCATTGAAAGGTACCCGAAGAGTGCGTGCGTGATAAGAAAGAATGCTTCGGCCAAACAACTCAACACAATGGCGCCTTTGAACACCGACACTTTTGTCAGAACACTTGAAAACACATGTCCAAGGAAAACTGACAAGACAACCAACCCAAACAGGAAACGAGGATCGAGGACTTTGAATGGATTCACAGCGGAGGTTGCCTGAACCAAGAGTGCAGCCAACAAAACCAAACCGGCAAAGAAGGCAAACACGCTGGTTTTCGTATCCTCAACGGCGAACCTTCTTGCTCGTTCAGCTGCAACAGCCGCAACCTGTTGAGCCATTGAGATGACGGATTCAAATGGACTCGGCACAATCTCATCGGGGGGGGCGGTGTCCTCCTCCATTCAATCACCGTTGTTGGTCAAAAGGTGAAAGGCTTTTACAAAACCCTCTGCCAGTTCAAGGATCTCATCTGGAAGCAAATCTTCAGTTTTTGGTATCAACATTCGCTTTGTGGCAGACTGGCCCACAATGAGGCTGAGGTCGGAAAAGATGTTGTTCTTTTGCTGCTCACGAAGTTCGAGCAGACGGCCGACCGTGGAAGTTGATATCACCGATTCTTCGGTGAATTCATGTTCAATGGCTTCGAGTTCTTGAGGGTTGACCACCGTTGGCGAGGGTGGTGAGGGCATAGGGAGGAAGAAAAAATACTGCTCGGCAGAGACTTCTGCCTTTTTCATCCACCATGCAAGACCCATTTCAATTCCCCAGTGATGTTCGGATTTTTCGAAGTTGCTCTGAGAGCACACGGATGGAAGAATGGGTGTCATCATCCAATGTGAACGAGGCAAGGCTTGCGTGTTCTTCACCTGAAAGGTAGGCTTCATCTCCCAACATGGTGTGGTGCAGTGAGGCCGCTGTGCATCGCTGAAGGAGATGACTAAAATCGACCAGCGCGCGACCAAAGTACATCACGGCCTCTTCTCTTGAGCCCGGTGTTCTTGGCTCATCAATGAGCATTTCAGGTTCGGATTTCATCAGTGGAACAAGGAGTTGAATCGCTCGCCGGAGGTCATCCGATAACGTTTCCCGTTGCTTATCACTCAGGTTCGCACGAGAGAGAGAACGAACCGTGCTCACTTCGTTTCGAACCAAGGTGAACCCTCACTTCTTCGCACCGAACAAGTATGCTGCGTGACCCTGCTCCTCTTGATAATCAGTGAAGATACTATCCGTTATCGAAACAATTCCATCCCAGTTTTTCTTATGACTATTTTTAATCTCTCTAGCTAAATCGAGTTGATCCATAAGACCCACGATCTCTGGCTTCACATTTCCTTGACGACAGAAATTGAGGAATTCCATATTATAGGCATGTGCAATCAATTGGTTTGAAGCATTTTGAGTACGGAGACGTTCTCTCACGACTCGTGCGGTCCAAATAGCATAACGTTGTTCCATGAAGAAAGACTTTTCAATCGGAGATTCGAGTTTTTCATATTCTGATCTCAACTTCGTAACCTCCTTGAGATGTTGGTTAACACTTGCTTCTATTTCCTCGATGACGACCTCATTTTTACTCACCAATTGTTTGTATTCCTCATACTCATCCTCAGCGTCTTTTTTTGGGTCTTTCCCCATCAATAGAGTCGCATATTTAGGTTTGATTCGCCAGCGATCAATTTCATTTTGGAGAAGCTTTTGGTTGACCTTTTTGTTTTGGTTACGCTTGGAAGAAATGTTCCCCCAAGCATATCCCACCAACAACCCGATGGTTGCTCCAACACCTGCATAGATTGCAATATCTTGATTCATGGCTGTGGTAGGAGGGGCGGGCATTTAATTTCTTTGCACCTTGGTTGATTCTCAACAACCTTATTCAAGCCTCGTTGAGGCCTTGTTTCAGGTACTCTACAGCCGCTTCCGTCAATTCTTCTTTACTGAGATGCAAGTCGTTGTCGTGGTCAAATTGTTCAGCGAATTTGATGAAGTCATCACGGTCGAGGATGTTGTGGGTATCCACGACATTGTTGATGCTGTTTGGTCGCATCTCGAAGTGAAGATCGTTTGCGAGAGCGGGCCGTTCATTTTCTTCAACCTCGAAGGCTAAGCTATCCCTTAAACGAGCACGCAACTTGATGGCGAAGTAACCCACAGTAGCAGCGAGGCCACCCATAATCAGCACAAATGAAACCCTGAAGAACAATGAGTCAGCTATCGATGACGCTGTGTCAACCAGTTCCTTGCTGTTGGAGATCGCCGAGGCCGGGCTTAAATCAGATGAAACAACCACATCTGCGATGCTCACCATGAGCATCGGGCATTCTTCTTCCTCGCACGGCTCGAAAGCCTGTTTGGCCAGCATACCATAAGTGGTGTTTACGTACTCACTTTGATCTCGATTAAAGGCAGCCCCGTCTACGATAAGGGGGCACAATTTCAGCATCAAAGGTACCGTCGGGGAATTCACCTCTTGGCTCAAGGCAAAGCGTTCGTCGTATGGCTTCTTCGAAATCCCAATCCTTCGGGAAATGGCCGTTTCTACACGCAATTTCCAAGTATGTGGTTGAGGAAGGGTTTCTAAATGTAAATTGCCAGACCACCCATTCGAATCCCATCTTCATCGCTCAATGCGCCGGTACATTCGGACATTGGGAACGAGGCTTGACTTTGCATGTAGCCATCCCCTGCCAGTTTAGTTCGTGAATCAAAATTCAACGGGCAAGACGGCGAAACGGTTTGGTTGAAAACCGGTTTCGAATCATCAGTACGTAGCACAACGGTACCAGGGATATTTTCCCCAATGGTCAACTCATTCAAACCGGATTCAAGACGGACCCCGAATACATCGCTGTATTCGAGTACAATCCTGAACTCCAGGAGGTTGAAGAGGTAGGCAGGGTGTTGGGAGAACGGATGCTCTTCATTGCGGAGGACCCCATGGTCAATGATGGCTGAAAGCTGCATCGTTCCATTCGGGAGGAACACAACCGATTCCGTCGGCAACGTACAAGCTTCAGAGGGGACCTCAAACTGCTTCTGTTCGGAGGTTTTGAACGTGTATTCAACCGAACACGTATAGTAATCGCTCAGTTCTGCGTACCCGCGCTCGAGGACAAGATGTCGGCCTTCATCCGCAGGAGGATGGACATTGAACGTGATGGTGGAGGTTTCATCCTCTTCTGAAATTGTTGAGGTAAAGAGGTCAACTGATTCCCATCCGCGGTTGTGCTCAACCATTTGGAGTTGAATGGTGTTGGTTTGGGAATATTTGTCTACAAGCTCAAGATTGACGAGTGGGTCATAAGAATAAATATCAGAGATGAGCATACTTCCATCCGTTATATCGAGGACAATCGCACTGGACCCAGGTTTTCTCATCACCAATTGCACATTTCTGAGTTCTTCCTGATCGATGAACACATCAATCGCCACCGGGATGTTCGAGATGGTGGGCTGCTTTCGCGTCCACAGACATTTCACCTGCCGGACACTCAGTTCCGGTTCAATCTCGATGCAATGCACATGAACACTGTCGTATTCCTGCCGAGATGTGACGGGCTCAACTTTAGTTGAGATGATGGATACGGAGGAGAACTCAAGGTGAGATTTTCGGCCGAAATCATCAATCGCTGTGATGTTGATAGTGTTGCCTCCCAAGAGTGAAGTTTCCATGACATATTGTGCCCCGTCAACAACTTCAATGCCATGATTCGTAAACGAGGTGGAGTTCGTCAAATCGTTGACTTTCCAGGCCAGGAAACAGCCCTCACATGCCAATACACGCCCGTCTTCAAGGAGCCCTGTTGAACGCGTTTGAATCACTTCAATCTCGGGCTTGGAACTGTCAAAAACAAATTTCATGGCTTGTGTGATGGTTGTTCGACCAATTTCGTCCTCAATATTGATGGATAAGAGGTATTCTCCATCGGGAATCTCTTCGACCGGCAGGACAGGAGTGTTGAATGAAATGGCTGCTTGGTCAATGTTGACCAACGTGATGTTGATAGCAGCAATGTCTGCCTTAAGATTGGAAGTCATGATGGTGATTTCATCGCCTGTTGGTGCCGCTTCTACATCTCCACGCATATCGCAAACAGTCCCACCACTGCACACAATTCCGGTCCAAATGGGCTCCAATTCATCGGATACTGCAAAGACTGCGCTGTTCGGAGAAACCAGATTACCTACTTTGTCGAAACCACTCACCCTGAGCGTGACAATTTCGCCTTCAAACTGAGAAAGAGGCATTCGATGAGTCCGCCCGATTAATTCGTCATGAACAACCTCTGAATCTACTAAGTAGCTCAACGTGTAGTTACCCAAGAGGCGCCCGCCATCGTCCGAAACTTGAATTTCAACGATACAAGACGAGGTGATGTCAACCGCATTCTGCATAGGTTTTGAACACGTGGAATCGAGATTGTACGCAACTTCGGGTTGGAAGAAATCAATTGCAAAAACCTTTGATTCAGAATACTCGTTTCCAACATGATCACGGGCGATGGCATAGACATTCAATTCTGAACATCCGACGAGGTTCAATTCACGAAGATCGATCAAATCTTCAAATTGAATCGTCTGACCTTGCGTTCCTGGACCGCAATCAAATTCGATGTTTGGGGACAATGAGTTGTTGACATCTGAAGACAAGCCCGAAAGTTGAATGGAACCGTTTGCGGATACGATGCCCTCGGGCAGGGATACTCCCGAATACGACAGAGAGGAAAGTGAAAACACAGGATCAACATCGTCAATCACCAGCACATGGGTCTGCGTATCGGAATTGTGGAGTTCATCCGTCGTATTGACGATAATTCGAATAGAGCCAGTTTGAGGCAAATTTACCAGAGAAATTTCGCCGTTGTTGACAAACTCACCGAAATATACGTGCTCACCAGTTCCGAGAACTTCGACACCTACATTGATTTCACATGAAGAAAACACAGCGTCATTGCACGAAAAGGCGAATCGCCCATCTGAACGGGTGCGCATTTGGTCAAAATTGATGAACGCATTGTCTGCTATGATTGATGGCACAGGCGGTGAGGAATCGAGAATGACTGCGTAATTTGTACGTCGTTCATTTCCGACCCGATCAACGATCACAAGCTGGACTGCACTTTGAGAGATTGTGGGGGCAATCCATGTTCCATTGCCCTGTTCCGCCCATTGAACCACACCAGAGGAAGAATCCCATGCTATGCTGGCGATTCCAGAGCCTGAATCTGTGCAAGAGAAGAACGAAGGGCGATTTGCCGGAATAACCAATGTCGTCCCGAGAAGAGAAACAAAATCATCGGGAACGCAAGTTCCAGGAATAAAATCACCACGGAGGTTGAGGATGATGACTTTCCTGTTTCCTAACGCATCCGTCAACTCCAGCTCAATCATTTCGCTGGTGAGACTAGATGAAATGTCAAATCTAAACGAGTTTTGAATGCCCAATACCGAGCAAGAAGAGGACGATTGAACACTACAATTGATATTGACTGAGACTGGATGAGAAGTATTCATCAAAAACGATGCATTCCCACTGTGGAAGAATTCTGCCCCATTAGGATGAATCAATGACTGAGTGGATGGAAGGGCTGCAATGGGTTGCGTGGAAATACTTCCAATTTGCTGGACGGTATAATTCGAAGAAGTGGTGTGTCCAACACAATCAATTGAAACGAATTCAATCCAAGAGACGTTTAGAGGAATGCTGATCGACGCGTTCGCTGAAAGGGAGATCGTGCCCCCAGATGTACGATAGGTTGCCCCATCTATACAATGCTCATCCTCCGAGAACAGATTCACTGCTGGGGAGACCATACCGACATAAATCACATTTCCACCAATGGTGGAGTTGAGGACTGAACTGATTTCTTGTGTGGGGAGAGAATCATCGACAACAAAATCATGCGAGCTGGTGGTGGTCAAACCGACACCGTTCACGACCTTGAGATATAGCGTGAAATTACCTCTTGAGGGCAACGAACCGATGATGCCTGTTGTTTGGGTCAAGGGAGAACAAACGGCAGATGAGATGCAGTAATGTACACTTAGGATGGATGAGTCATCGGTCGCATTGGCGAAGAAGTGGCCAACATTTGATCGAATGAAATTTTGGAATGAAGCACTCGGCCAGGTAAGGTTGACAACTGGAGGCGTTGAATCAGTTCTGATACTGATGGCCCGATGGCCCGAATTTCCGAATGTGTCATTGACGGTACATGTCGCAATACCATCGCCACTAAGGTTGCTCAACGTTGTGTTCTGGAAGGTCTGGTTCGTTGAACTCCAATGAACAACATATGTTGGGGAAATGGTCGATGCGTGAGCAGCACAAACATGACGAGAGAGGCCGCTGGACCACACAAAACCAGAGCCTTGACTCGAATTCACCGAGGACCATGTGAGTGGAGAAATCGACCCGTGATATGTCAAATTTCGAGACCATCGTTGGCCATGTCCGAGATCATCAGAAACAAGGACGATGAGGGAGACGGGTGTATTCGCCTCTTGCAAAATAGTACAACTGGAGGGAAGAAGCGTGGAAAATGTAACGTTCAACCATGCTTCTGTTCCTGACAAGCTTTGTGAGAGAGTACACGAGGTGGAAGTGGAGTTGAAATAAAGAGAAAACGAAGAAAGGTTCGAGTAATCATCTTCAAATACAAACGATATGCTTGTGTTGGTTCCGAAGTGATGGTTTGAGTACAATTCTCCTGAAAAATCAATTTGTGGTGAGGAATCATCCAAGGTAATGTTCAACGAGAGAGTTTGTTGGAGACCAAGGGCATTAACAATCAGGATTTCAAGGAGACGATTTCCTTCTTCGGATGGTAGAGTAAAATTCGACTGACCGGTTCCAATGAGTGTATTGTTCAATCTAATACTGGTTTCGTAGGTAAAGCCCGTTGAGACTGAAAAAGAATAGGAAAGGCCCGGTCGCAGAATGGAAGGAAGTGAATGGGATATGGTGGGGGGTTGGGTAAAATGTTCCATCAAATATTGTTCAGTGTTGGTGTTGCCGGCATAATCAGTACTTGAGACGATAATGTAATAGGAACCTGAATTTCTCGAAACCGAAAAAATGCTTGATTCAAATTCGAGGCATGATGCTGATTGCACAGCGGAAACATTTCCACCAATCCGAACGCATTGTGTGGAGATATCTTGCGAGGATTGAAGATACATTTCCGAATAATTACTCGAATTCAATGAAGTATAGTTTTGAGAGAGGGACTCAACGATTGCGTGGGAGGGTGCAACGTTATCTGGTACGACATAAAATTGCGACACGACAAAGTGGCCTGAATTAGATTGAACGCTTGTTCTGATCTCCACACTTGACTGATTCCAGAACCAAGAAGGGAGATCGTTATTTGTAATGCTGTAACTTGAAACATTGGTTGCCAACACAGAGACCAATACTGATCCGGCATGGAAGGAAATTGTTGTGCTCTGGAGGCCCGTGTCATCATAAATCTCACCAGAAATTTGAGAATTTGGGCCAAAATAACTCAAATGGCTGGAATTTACGCTGATGCTGGGTGCACTGAGATCTCTGGACACGGATAGGGAGAGGGCCTCCCCGAGGTTCCCCACCTCATCAACAGAATAAATTTCTAACCATGAATGATTCGAGAGGGAAGATGGGAGGACAACATTTGACAGATTTGTTGTTTGTTGGAGTGAACCGTTGTCCCATCTCCAGAACATCAGCGATGGACCTGAACCCGAATCCGTGACCGAAAGAGGGGCAAGTGACCCATTCGCCAAGGAATACAACTGGTTGATTGAGAAAGTTGGGCCAGTGGAATCCAGGATGAGAGTCGGACCTAAGGAGGTGTTAACCAAACTTGAGTTACCGAAGGAAACCTCATGTTGAATTCGGATGTTGTCGAGATGAGAGTAGGTTGACAAGTTCAAGACTGAAGATTGACCGGTGAATAAAATCCAACTTGAATATGTGCCGTTTGACAGAATTCTGTATCGATAGTCAACATCGCTGCGGTCGTGACTTAACTGAACCACAGAGGCATTGTTGATGAACAGAACATTTCCGTCGTTGAACACATCAAGTGCTAATTGCCCGGCTTCAAGACCGTGAAGATATTCGAGACTATCTTGCTGGGTGGCGCTGTTTCCCGCAAGGTCATAGCACAGAAGAATCGTTGTAATATTCTGATTTGAGTTAAGGTTGATGATGTCATCAAACTTCACAGAAATGGATGATGTGCCGTTAAACTCATCCAGTAGTGATAAGCCATTAAAGAAGCGTAGATTCAAAGTTCCCTGCATAAAATTATCAGAGCATGATACATTGAACCACGTTTGTGGAACAACCACGCCGTCAAAGTCACCAATCGTTGTTGAAAGTTGAGGCCCTAATGTATCAAGGAAGGCTTGAGTTTGATTTACTGAACCTAAGTTTCCGAGGTGATCGTAAGAAACACAGCGTATTTCATCCCATGTGTTTGAACTCAAAATTGATTGAACCCCAGTTGAACTGTTTGCAGATGAGAATGTCATGATGCCGCCGGTACCGTTGCATCGAGTAAACGATGTTCCCGAACCTCCATCGGAACCGGATGAAAACATTAAGTCATCACCTGATTGAAGAACGAGGGAACCGTTTTGCAAGGCAACGGAGTCAGCAGAGAAAATTGAGGGCATTGAAGGCCCCGTTAAATCAATGATGAAATGTTGTGTAGCGTTGGTGCATCGAGAGGTTGCATCACATATTGTGGAATTTACCCAAAGACTTCCCTCTGTTAGATTTGTGTAGGTGACCGATGCTGTCGTTTGATTGATGATTCCAGAAAACAACGGGCTAGCATTTGAGACATGTGTTATGCTGATGTTCAATAAGAGCCCACTTACCCAACCTGTTGACGGGATGAATGTGAATGATGCATTACTTAGTAAGTAATGTTCGTGCGAGGTGCTGTCTACTCGAGTTGATAATGTGGGTGGTCCGTAGAGAAACACAATACCGTTAACAGAACTGTTGAGGAAATTCCCCACATTGTCTTCCGCCACGGCATACAACTCAATGTATCCCGAATTTGTTGACGAAATCCATGACGAAAGCGATCCACTGAAGCTTGGACCACTGACATTAGTGGTATACCATATGATGGTTGATCCTGATTGGTATTTTGCAGCAATCTGCGTCAAAGAACAACCACTTGAGTCAATGCACCCAATTGATACACTGGTGGAAGGGGAAACAACGGCATTGTTCAACAATGAAAAGTTGATACTGGGGGTGATCACATCCACGGATCCATTCAACCATGAGAGTGTCCCCTCATGCCCCAACATATCAATGATTTTACATCGCAGTTGGAATTCAGAGTAAGTGTTTTCACTTGACGGAGGAGAAAACGATGCGTTGGATGTTGCGTTGAACCAGGTCGAACCACCATAGCTGCAAGATGCAGTCGATACACCTACGCCCCCTGCGTCATCGGATAACAAACCCAGTTCGACCCTGCTATCTGAGCCCAAAACGACCGTCCCGTTGACGCTTGTTGAGGGCCCGGTGTAAGACAGAGACGGTGCGGTTCCGACACCAACATCAACAAAGAAAATGATGGACTGAGTTTGTTGGCGGCTGAAAATATCGTAGGTTGTGATGTTGAGGTATAATCGGCCTGCTGTAAGTGGGTATGTGATATTACAATCATCACAAAATGAAATCGTTATGGATGAAGATACATTTCCGTTGCTGATTTGGGAACCATTTTGATGAGTTAGGCTGTAATTTGAGAAACTTGCCTGATTTCCAATCGTTGAAGGGCCGAGAGTAATCGAAAAATTAGATGCTGCCGTGTAATCTTGATAGTACTGACCACTAAGCAATACCGTGGTTGAGGGCATGGTTGTATTCAATGTCCAAACGAATGTTGAGGATTGGTTGAGATTACCCAAGAAATCCTCGGCAAAAACGGTGGCTGAGATTGTACCGTCATTGAGGTTTGTGAAGGTATTCGCAACAGAAAAATTGCGTTGTGAATTCTGGGCAGAGATATTGTGATATTGTCTGTTATCTCCAGCAGATTGGTAATGCAAAAAGATTCGATATGAACCGTTGAGTAAATTATCTGAAACCAGCGACGACAAGGTGGTTTGTGGAGAAATAATCGCCCCAGAACTCGGCAGTAATGTGATTTCCGGGAGAACTGCATCTATACTGACGTTGATTGTGGAAATTGGACCCAAATTGCCCAACCGGTCTACATTTTGACAGAAAATGGTCGCATTTCCAACCTGTCCGGATTGGAACGAAGGGGAAACATGATCGCCAAGAATTACACTGAACCACGAGTCGTTGTTCCAAGAACACCTGGCTTCATCAGCACCAACACCCCATGAATCGTCTGAAATTTGACCGAGAGAGAAATTGAACTGGGGACCAACCCACTGAAGCCCGTTAACCGTGGCGTTGAGACCATGAAGAGAAATCAAAACCGACGCATTGTTCGAACGGTCAACCTCAAATATCCACGCCTGAACTTGAATCCGACCAAGTGAATCGCCAGTGGTCGTGTTCAACCAAACTCTACCCTCGACGAAATCCGTTGGTTGAAGTTGAATACTGCTGGTAACATTGCCCGATAACACGACACCAGAACCATCTATCAAAGTGTAGTTGGTGTACAACCCCGTCCATCCACCAGAGGGCAAGGACAAGGTGATGTCGGTCGAATCGTTCGTGATGAATTGACCGTAATAAGTGCCGCCGAGGCTCATTGAGATGAAAGGATTGGAGGTGTTGAGTGTCCATGTACGGCTGGCAATGGTGGCCGAATTACCAAGACGGTCAACGGTATAAGCTGAGGCTGTAATCGTACCGTCGCTCAGTCCCGTGAAGAGTTGTCCAATCGAATTGGACCAGTTGAGCGTGCTGATGCTGACGTTCGTTGAAGAGGTGGAGGAACCGTTGCTCCATGTGAGCAGAAGTGAGGTCGCTGCGATACCGTTCGAATCAGATGTGTTAAGGGTCAGCGTATTGTTCAGACCAATCGTCTCACCAGCGTTTGGAGAGAGTGTGAGGGTTG
Organism: Candidatus Poseidonia alphae; assembly: GCF_943787815.1. Taxonomy (NCBI): domain Archaea; kingdom Methanobacteriati; phylum Thermoplasmatota; class Candidatus Poseidoniia; order Candidatus Poseidoniales; family Candidatus Poseidoniaceae; genus Candidatus Poseidonia; species Candidatus Poseidonia alphae. The sequence goes on along the minus strand of NZ_CALSNW010000006.1, from coordinate 54,527 downwards.
GTGATTGAAGGTCAACCGAACCGTTGAGCCAAGTAATCGGACCTTCGTTTCCAAGTAGATCAACACTTCGACAGGCGAACGTAAACGGTTCAACGCTGCCTTGATTGGATGTCGGAGCGTGTGAGGACCCAGATGAAACTTGGAACCACGTGTTTCCATCGGTCGAACACAACGCATGACTGCCGCCAACACCCGATGGGTCGTCCGAGGCAACACCAGGGAGTAGCCTGCCGTTTGCACCAAGAAGGAGAGAGGGAGAGGAAACATTCAGTCCTCGAACATCAATCTGAACCGACGCATTGTTCGAACGGTCAACCTCAAATATCCACGCCTGAACTTGAATCCGACCAAGTGAATCGCCAGTGGTCGTGTTCAACCAAACTCTACCCTCGACGAAATCCGTTGGTTGAAGTTGAATACTGCTGGTAACATTGCCCGATAACACGACACCAGAACCATCTATCAAAGTGTAGTTGGTGTACAACCCCGTCCATCCACCAGAGGGCAAGGACAAGGTGATGTCGGTCGAATCGTTCGTGATGAATTGACCGTAATAAGTGCCGCCGAGGCTCATTGAGATGAAAGGATTGGAGGTGTTGAGTGTCCATGTACGGCTGGCAATGGTGGCCGAATTACCAAGACGGTCAACGGTATAAGCTGAGGCTGTAATCGTACCGTCGCTCAGTCCCGTGAAGAGTTGTCCAATCGAATTGGACCAGTTGAGCGTGCTGATGCTGACGTTCGTTGAAGAGGTGGAGGAACCGTTGCTCCATGTGAGCAGAAGTGAGGTCGCTGCGATACCGTTCGAATCAGATGTGTTAAGGGTCAGCGTATTGTTCAGCCCAATCGTCTCACCAGCGTTTGGAGAGAGTGTGAGGGTTGGTGATTGAAGGTCAACCGAACCGTTGAGCCAAGTAATCGGACCTTCGTTTCCAAGTAGATCAACACTTCGACAGGCGAACGTAAACGGTTCAACGCTGCCTTGATTGGATGTCGGAGCGTGTGAGGACCCAGATGAAACTTGGAACCACGTGTTTCCATCGGTCGAACACAACGCATGACTGCCGCCAACACCCGATGGGTCGTCCGAGGCAACACCAGGGAGTAGCCTGCCGTTTGCACCAAGAAGGAGAGAGGGAGAGGAAACATTCAGTCCTCGAACATCAATCTGAACCGACGCATTGTTCGAACGGTCAACCTCAAATATCCACGCCTGAACTTGAATCCGACCAAGTGAATCGCCAGTGGTCGTGTTCAACCAAACTCTACCCTCGACGAAATCCGTTGGTTGAAGTTGAATACTGCTGGTAACATTGCCCGATAACACGACACCAGAACCATCTATCAAAGTGTAGTTGGTGTACAACCCCGTCCATCCACCAGAGGGCAAGGACAAGGTGATGTCGGTCGAATCGTTCGTGATGAATTGACCGTAATAAGTGCCGCCGAGGCTCATTGAGATGAAAGGATTGGAGGTGTTGAGTGTCCATGTACGGCTGGCAATGGTGGCCGAATTACCAAGACGGTCAACGGTATAAGCTGAGGCTGTAATCGTACCGTCGCTCAGTCCCGTGAAGAGTTGTCCAATCGAATTGGACCAGTTGAGCGTGCTGATGCTGACGTTCGTTGAAGAGGTGGAGGAACCGTTGCTCCATGTGAGCAGAAGTGAGGTCGCTGCGATACCGTTCGAATCAGATGTGTTAAGGGTCAGCGTATTGTTCAGCCCAATCGTCTCACCAGCGTTTGGAGAGAGTGTGAGGGTTGGTGATTGAAGGTCAACCGAACCGTTGAGCCAAGTAATCGGACCTTCGTTTCCAAGTAGATCAACACTTCGACAGGCGAACGTAAACGGTTCAACGCTGCCTTGATTGGATGTCGGAGCGTGTGAGGACCCAGATGAAACTTGGAACCACGTGTTTCCATCGGTCGAACACAACGCATGACTGCCGCCAACACCCGATGGGTCGTCCGAGGCAACACCAGGGAGTAGCCTGCCGTTTGCACCAAGAAGGAGAGAGGGAGAGGATACGTATGTCCCGGCAATGCTAACCGGATGAAATTGCAGGTTTTGATTGTCTGCAGTCCATTGGAAAGACTGAACGGAATAACCTCCTTGACCATTTGATGTGTTGAGTATAAGTCTAACAACATCGCTATGATTCAAGGTTTGGTTGATGTATGATCTGGAATTATTTTGTCCAGAAAGCGTTGTTTGATTGTTGATGAGCAACGTGTAGTTTACAGTAGAGTTCATTCCAATTGGTGTAAACATGACAGAAAGAGAGTTGTTGGTGTAATTTCCCACATGATCATTAAGCAGGGCTACAGAACTTTGTGGGGCTGCACCGGGTGTGTTTATCCATCCTGTCGATGATGTTTTTTGGTTCCCTACAGAATCAAAAGCCCTGATATTGGCCCTGACAACACTTCCGTTAAACGAAGTTGACATTGAGAATTGGGAATTAAGCGAAGATGACCACCCACTCGTTTGACCAGCCAATGTTTCCCACTGCACAAAAGCATGGCTAAAGCCGCAATCATCGCTTACATTCACTGAGACTGTCGTGCTGTTGATTACCGTTTGAATTTGGGGGAGAGATGAGTCGAGGTATACGGACCATTGTTGTTGAAAGCTAAAATGACCGGCTGAATCCAGCGCTCGAAGTATGATTGTCGAATTCCCCGAAGAGGCAGGGCTGATTGATTGAGGAGCGGAGATCCATGTCGATTGTTGAAGTTGTTGAACACTTGATGTGGAGTGATTGTCACTGGATGTAGGGGTAATTTTCCAGGAAGCCCCAACACAAAACCCTGATCGCGTGCCGGATTCCACGACGGAAAGAAGGGGAACTTCATCATCCAACACCAAAGAGAACGTCATGTTGTAGGAATTGCCCACCCTGTCACTACAGGAAATATTTAGTTGCCCATGTCCGTTTGTGGTGGACTGGTTGAGAATGGAGGAAGTGATGTTAACAGAGCTGGAGTTCACCTGTGCAGATTGATTTCCGAGTGAATATTGTAAATATTGTACTCCAGAGAGATTGTCCGAGCAACCAATGTTGAGAGGGTTTGATGCAGAAATAACATACGAACTTGAATTGTAAATGTACCTCTCAGGGGATTGATTGTTCGAGGAAATGGAAAGTTCAGGAGGGTCTGCATCAACACTTATGGAAAGAGTGTTCCAAGTCTCGAGACCTGCTGAAGAGTTGGTTCTGTAATTCAAAGTGTAATTGTTTGAGTGGTTCTGGTTAATCGTGAAACTACCGTTGTAAACAAATGTCTGATTTGATGTACTCGACGTAAGCCGGTAAACAGTTGAAAACAGGGATACATTGTTGGGATTGTCAACGCTTAGAGATAAGATTGGATTTGCAGATGTATAGACAAACCCTCCGTTGGATACACTCCCGTGGTAGTCTGAGTCAACAGAGACCGACGTTGCTACAGATGCATTCCCTGAGACATTTATCATTGGGAGAAGCAATGTCCCGAAAAGTAGGATAACGAGGGTTAGCGCTTGTCTCTTCTTCAGGAGATCACCTCGAAAATATTGCAGATAAATCGGTAGATTCTATGATTGATAGCACCTGATGGATGGATAAAATGAGGAGAGGGAGGAGCACAAGCCTCAATTGTGATTCGAGACTTTGTTCGTGCAAGAAGCAAAATTTCTCGTAGTATGCGATGCGTAGGTTGAGTACAGTATAAGCAACAAGACCAAAGAGAATACCTTGGGAGAATTCAATGGGTAAACCATAGAAATCCAACCTCTCTGGATTTAACGTCGATGAAACAGCAAAGGTAAACACCACAAAATAGCCGACGAGGCTACTCCAAGAGATTGATGTCGGCTGAGCAAGACAACCAAGAATCGGATCGAAAAGACGAACGAGACACAAAAATACGAAACACAAAATCAACCTGCCCTCTAATCCCGGCACATAACCCAAACGAATGATAATTAAACTCACCAAAACGGAAGCGAGAAAGATGTGAGAATAGCGGACTAAGGAAAGAGGGAAATTCGAATATTTTGCAAGAAATCTGCGTGAAAATGCTATGTTTTCTGAACGGTAATGATGCTGAATAATCCAAGCCTCTTGAATCCAAACCAAAAGGAAGGCTAAGGCTGAAAACAAGAGCGGGGGGGAGAGACCTGAGGCATCATGGACAAAGGGTATCATGACCGATGATGCGACCGCAAAAGACAGTACAGCCCTCTGGGTCATGCGATACCATGTATTGGATTAACTAATATCCGTTTCGGATGTGGGGACTGCCAGAAAAAATTGAATCCCATCAGTAGCCTGTCCAGCAGAGGTTTCGTAGTTTAGGAATCCATCCACTAGAATCATATGCGGGACGGTCAGCGCTGCTAAACCGGTGAAAAAGACCTTCAGCAACGCAAGCTCGACGCCGATGCTGGCCGATTGTTGAGCAAGCACCACCAAACCGAACGTCCAGGTAAACTAGGAACGTCTCCAACCATGGGGTTCCGTGTTTAGCCTTGTTGACAAACATGGATTAGAGATGATTCTAGGCACTTGTGAGTCTAAACCCTTCTTGCAATCTTTCCGTAACGGTTGGTGGGGGGTTTATAACCAACGGGGGAGTTTGGTGAGTCTAAACCTACGAAACGAATGGAACATGAATAATATCAAACAACTGGAAAGTTGATTTAGATTGCACTCACACCAAAACATATGACGGGTGGGGTTGATAATTCAGTCAACTTGGCAAATACTGCCGCACAATTCCAACAGGCCAGAATGCTTGCAGCCCAGTCTGCGATAATGCAAGCTCAACTAAATGTGCAATCCGAATTGGTTCACTTGGAAAAACAAAAAAACAGGCGAGATGATTTAGAAAGGCAAGCAAGACAACAACTAATTGATATTGAATTTGAATTTAGAAACATTTGTAATTTGAGTGATAAATTCCCGTTATACTCATACTACTATTGCGAACACATGTTCAGAATAATCGCATCAAATGATTATTTTAATCGATATCTTAGTCAGATTGAAGACATTCGTCTTGCAAGAGAAACAGCCGCAAAAATTGAAATCCAAATGCGGAAAATTGCAACAAAGCATTCCCGAAAAATCACTTCGGAGTATACGTTTTACTCTCAAGGAATGGCCAACATGTCAACAATCGAAGAGACTCTTAGTTTGGTTCATTCTACGGTTGAACGCAAAATAGAAAGAGATAGGGATTATCAAAAATATACTGACAGAATGAGTAAGAGTTGGAAAAAGGGAATTGGCTACATTATTGGAACGATAACAGTGGTATTCAGTGGAATGATTCTCTTTAATAACACTGGCATTGAAGACTTTTTTGAGAAATGGTGCTTTCTCTATCTGGCCTTAGTTGGTTTTTTTATTCTATTTTTCAATCGTTCGCTCGACGAATTCTCTAATGTCAACAAATACACAAGAATGATCGACAGTGTTAACAATAAATTTGAAAGAGAGCAACAAAGAATTGAAGCAAATACAGCATTATTGGGATTTCGGGATCATACTGAAATTAATGAGTGGTTATCTCAAAATGAAGAGTTTTTTTCCACAAGGAACCCATATTAGATTAAGCCTTATGGAATCCTTATGAGTCCGAACCTACAATGCAAAATCGCCCGCCATGCATCATGCAGTTGAATTGCCGTTTGCTAGTGCCATCAAAAAGTGGGACCCCCGGGCGAACCCAACCACGGTTGATGTACTTCCTCAACAGAGTATAACATGAGAATACAATGCGAGGAAAAGGCTCACAAAAAAAGGCTCGGCTGGAACGACTGAAGAACGAAATCATCGATTACGTAGGCACATCGCCGGGCGCATCTGCGGCGGACATCGTTAGTTTTCTATCAAACGATCGTAAAATGCGAAATCATGGTTTGACAACCAGAAAGGTTGGATTGTTCATCCCACGTCACCTCTCCGAACTGATTGGATTTCACCTGGATTCCTCTACTGGAAAGCGAATCTATCATTTGGTCGCTTGATGAAGCACCACATTCATGCTGAGGTGCTTGGTGCGCCAACACATGAACTGGCCAACCTCTGCCCAACCTGAGGCGTTGTTTCCTTCATTCAGCGGTAATGAAGACGGAGCAGTCCCTCAATTTCCAGCAGGAGAACCGGCTTGGCGAATTCTTGACCCAGCTCATCCAATGGGCATCAAATCCCAAATGAGCCAACTTTCTGGAACAATTGATTGTGAAAACCCTGGATTCTTTACGGGGGGAGAAGGCATCATCATCGACGCTACTGCAACGGTTGAGGCCGGTGCTTACATCATCGGCCCGTGCTACATTGGCCCTAGAGCTGTTATTCGAAGCGGCGCTTATGTCCGTGAATACTCGTGGATTTGCGCCGATGCCGTAGTCGGACACGCCACGGAAGTGAAGCATTCCATCTTGCTACCAGGTGCCAAAGCGCCGCACTTCAACTACGTAGGAGATTCAATTCTTGGAGCAAACGTCAATCTTGGCGCTGGAACCAAACTGAGCAACCTACGAAATGACGGAAACGAAGTCCATGTTCGAATTGACGGAAAACGAATCGGAAGCGGGTTGAGGAAATTTGGCGCCGTGTTAGGGGAAGGTTGTGCCCTTGGGTGCAACAGTGTCACCAACCCCGGAGTTGTCTTGGGCTGTAACAATGTGGTGTGGCCTAACGCAACCGTTACCGGAATCCACGGCCCTGACGTTGAACATCGCTGAGGTGGACCGTATGACGTTCTCGTATTTCGGAACCGATGGAATCCGTGGGGAAACCTCGCTTGAGAAGGTGGATGAAGAGGAAGCAATTCTTGCTCTCACAGAGAAAAGGACGCTTCATCCTTCGTTGATGCGGGTGTTAGGAGAGGCGTTAAGCCACGTTCAATCTCTGTTCCCGGGGCAAGGCCATACGGTCGTGGTCGGATGGGATGACCGGCCGCATAACGAAGCCATCGTTGAAGCGCTAACCCTTGGACTTCAGCTCAGTGGAAGCAACGTTGTTCACATTGGTTTGTGTGCTACACCAACGCTTCACGCGGCAGTTCTGCACAACAATGCGAGAATGGGATGCATGATTACCGCAAGTCACAATCCCGTTTCAGATTCTGGAATCAAAGTCTTTGACGCTCATGGTTTCAAAACAACGCCTGAACAGGAACAGGAAATCAGTCGAACCTTGTTGGCTCTAGCAAGCGAAGAGCGTGAAGTCAACTTGGATGAACAAAAGCGACTGAGCGAGCCTGCGGTTCGGATGAGTGAGGAATGGGCTCAAACCTTCCATCAAGCCTGGCTTGAAGCTCGTTGGGCAGACTTTGAAGGCGTATTTGGAGGATGCACGACTTCTGTTCAAAACGGAAGAATTGCTACTCCGTTCCTCCTCGATTGCGCCCACGGTTCAGGGGCTTCATGGCTCTCGGACGTTCTCACAAAGCGTGGCATAGAAACACGCGAAGTGAGTGGGAGCGCGCTCGCCCTCAATGCAAACTGTGGTGCTGGGGATTTCTCTCCAACACAAACATGGACGGTTGAGGAAGCTGCTTCGTCCTCTCATGCACTCCTTTCAAACCTGAAACCAGCACCTATTGGAACTCTGGTTGGAGCCGCATTGGACGGTGATGGCGACCGGTGTTTATTGATCGAGTCAACAGAAGAGGGTTACAAAGTAATTGACGGAGACGCCATGGCTGCAATGTTGGTCGAAGCAGGACAGCAACAGGGGCCGTGGCGTTTTGCCGCAAGCATCGAATCTGACGTTGCATTAACAGGATTTGTTTCACAGTTCCACCCAGATACACAGTGCCTCGAAACAGCTGTTGGTGACCGTTGGCTCTCGGTTGGATTACGCCACCCTGACGGATTGATGGTCAGCGATTCCATGCCTCTCCGGCTTGGAGTTGAAGATTCGGGGCATCTTGTCATGCCGGCATCGCACCCTGGCCGTGAAGGAGATTGGAGTCTCGTTGGTGACGGTGCTGCTTCACTCTGCGCCTTTTTACTGGCCCAAGACGGTTCCAATTCTCGTTCCTTCAATCGCGGATGGAAGCGAAGAGTCTCGGTGAAAGAGAGCCACCGTGAACGCTGGCAGCGAGGGAATGCGCTGCAAGAAACTGTCTCTGACAAGATCTTAACGACGCTCAAGGACAAAGGCATTGAAGCCGGAACACGAACCATTGAGGGGGAAGAAAATCTCCTCCTCGTTCACGGTGATGGGTTAGAAGGTACGCTCTCGTTTGGTATTCGCAACAGCGGAACTCAAGCAAAGACGAGTCTTTCCTTGCGTCTTTCTCCTGAGTTGAACGCAGAGACCTTCCTTCCCTTACTTGAGGACATCGAGCGTGTGTTGACCGAGGCCCTGCAATAGGCTTCAATCCTCAGCAAGTGCTTCTTGACGGCCTTGAGTCAGGGCTGTTACTGCGAAGAGAAGAACGGCTGAGGCTGCAAGCATTGCAAGAAGGTACCCGACTTGAGCACCAGCAACAAACGAGACAGCAGCAAACAGCCAGGCGATGCCCAGGTCTACAGCGCCGATGACGCGCCATGATTTGCGGAGGGTGAAAATGCCAGAAATCCATGCAGTTGCCGATGCGGCGAGACCTGCAAACACCATCAGAGGAAGCGATTGTCCAAGCAAGGCGGCAGGATAGAGCATGATGTGAACCCCCCATAATGCACTTGAGAGCCAAGAGCCATGCTCTTGAGCAACAATGGAGGCAGTCCAAACCATGCATCCGATTCCGACAATGGACGCTGAAAGAACAGGTTCAAGCGTCATTCCTGCTGGTGTGAGGGCCCATGGATTGAACGATTGTAACGCAAACGGTAGGGCAGCGATTACGGCCAACATCACAGCAGGCTGCGCCCATGCAATGCTTCGCCGAGCTGCGAACAGAACCACGACAAGACTGGCGGGTCCAAACGACAGGAGAACGCAACAAGCGAGCCATGCGCTTCGTCCTAAAGCACCCCGGTGGTCGTCGAGGTCCCGCCGAAGGCGCTCGCCTTCAACCCAGTCAAACAACAGAACAAGAACAAGAAGAACAAGTTCAACACCGATCAGTGGTAGAACCCACTGCATGGTATCTCCTTCCAGGGGGTTGAAGGAAAACGGGACTGGAACCTCTCCTCCAACAACCAGTGCAAGGACGCGGTCAACGGCAAAAAGGCCGACAACGGCTTCAAGTGCACTGGGTAAACGAAGTCCCAGATCATTGCGTCCAATCAATCCCATTCCACCAAGGAAACCGATTGAGCCCATGAGAACGAAGAGGTGGAACGCATCCTCTCCATCAAGAACACCGGTGGTCATGCGTCCAGCAAGGTGAACAACGACCAACCCTGTCATACAGAACGCGATGGGAGATTCCACTCCTGCAATGTCGGGAAGGCGTAGCCCGATGGAATTCGCACGCAATCGAGAAAGGCCGACCATGAGAACCGAAAGGACTGCGCTAAACATGAGGGCTTGCAGCCCACCGTCTGTTGCAAAAGAAACCCATGCAGCTCCCAAGAAGGCCACTCCAAGGAACATGAGAATGATCACCGGGCGGTAATGAATATCTCCGATGATGAGGTCGTCTGCGGAGCCTGTATCGGTTCGTTTGGACCGCTTTCGTTGTGCCTCAGCAAGACGTAACATCTCCGCATCCAGGTGCTTGAGTTGAACCGAGGTTGTCTTGTCTGAAGTCATTTCTTCGGCTACCAAGTGGCGAAGACGTTCCCGTTTCTCATCAAACTCTTCTCGCCGTTGTTCTTGGGCTGCAAGTGCTTTCAATCCCGACCGCACTTCTCCTTGAAGAGCCAAGTAAGCACCGGTGAGGACGAAGAGTACCAAGGCTGCAAGTTGGATTTCTGCTTGGTCCATCCCTTGACCGGCTAGCGCCATGCTGACCAACAGCCCAAGTGCACCTATGGTCGGTGTGAGTAACGATTCAATCTTCAATATGCGATTCATGTAGATGACCAGAGAGATTGCTCCAAGGACCGTTAACATGCGAAGGTTTTCGACATCGTTCAGCCATCCATCTTGACCGGTGAGAACCGCCTGCCGTTGGGGCTCAAGTCCTATGATGAGAAACAGGCTGGTGATGATACCAAGATGGAGGGTGAGCAGTCGCCCAGGAAGTGCTTCCAATCGCTCCAACTCTTCTTTTGTTCTCCCTTCTTTTTGGCGTCGCTCTGCTGCGAGGAGGAGGAGCACGCTTGCAAGAACGAGAATCAGGGACCAAATTGCTTCCTGGCCAAATTTCCATGAGAGGGTCATGGCGGCTACGCACCATACGGTAAACAGCGTTCGCGGTTTTCCTCTGTGAACGTCTTGTAGCACAAGGAAAGCATGGGAGAGGATCAGCAGCGACATGCCGCCAAAGAGTCCCAATGCAGTGAGGCTGCCCGGGCGAGCCATCGAAACGAAGGTCAACACGGCCAATACAAAACTAAGGTTCCAGAGGTTCAGGGCTTTCGAATCTCGTAGCCGTGCACTGATTTCAGAAAAGCCCCCAAGGCGCCCAGCAAGGTTGAGGTTTGAACTACCGAGTGACATGTTCACGCCGACTTGTTGAACCACCAACAGGGCCATCCAAACCGCTATGTCCTGCTCCGCAAGAACGATCGGAAGCACGTCCGAACTCACAAGCCGTGATTCGAAGTCTGTGGCAAAAACAAGCAACCAGAGATAAGGCGTCAACACAGCCACACCCGCTATGCTTGGCGAGCGCCGAAGCAATGCAAGCCCTGCCAGTCCCAACCACACAATTCCTTGTGTAGCGAGAAGGATTCTCGAATTCGTTCCACCGTCTTCGGCAGGGATCAGCAAGGTGAGCAAAATCACCACGGCAATGCCTCCAACCCAAAGCACATGGTCGGATACACTGGTCTGATGCTGCAGAAGAACAATGACGGTTAATCCAGCCAACAATGAGGCAAAGATGGAATATGCTTCGAGACCAAACGGCCATTCGATGGACACGGTGCCCGTAACCATCAACGCCAATCCAGCCAGTAAGAACGGCGTGGGGCCAAGAACATAGGGCATCAACGTCGTCCAAGGAACGCCTCGAACCACAAGATAGGACGCACTGAACGCTGTAGCGATAAGCATCAATTGGGCAAGGGCATACCCTGTTTCGGAACGGTGAGCGGCGATGGCCATGAGTGCGCCGATCATACCAATCGATACGGACACCGCCCAGAGGCCGGGTTTGCCCAATCCAAGGGCGTTAGCAGCAGAACTGAGCCAATTCTCATGATGAACGAAAACCGCAGCCATGGCCGCATTCGCAGCACTGACCACTGCTAAAAGGAGGAAAAGTGTGAGGTCATTCTCAATTGGAATCAGGGTCAAGGAAAGAACGGACCAATCGTTTGACAGTGCGTGAACCCCTACCCACAGATAAGAAATGGATATGCCGAGGCTCGCCAAATTTCCTGATGAGCGTAACAGAGCAAGGACGTGCATCAACGCCATGGCGAGCAGAATGAAGACGGCCACTCCTGCGCCACCAAAGACGGCTCCTGCAGAACTCCCAACCGCAAAAAGGACCAGCGCGGACTGTGCGGCGATGGCGTCTTCATCGTGGCGAAAAGCAACGGCGACGTTGAGACCCACCAGGCCCAACATTGCGATGCCTAGAGTTTCACTGCTTCCGATTGGGCTGGAATCGAACCAACCCCAGCTCCAAGCGTCAAGAGCCAATCCGTAAAGCAACTTCATTGAGATGATGACCCAGGTGATTCCGAGTAGGTGCATGGATGGCCGTGGAATCCATCGCTCACCCAAGGCAAAACCAAAAAGAGCCATTGAAAGAAGACCAAGAGCGCTGAGGAGAGGAGGGAATACGGTCCCCACCAGCGCCCCGATTGCGGTCCATATGAGGACCATCATCACCATCATGGCCCGACTGATTTGTTGTTCGCCGTGCACGGCAATTTGAGTGACGGAGTCTGTCGCTTCATGATCATCATCGGAGGGTTCCAAATCGGCGGTGAACATTTCATTCAACGTTCCGACAGCGGCATCAATTTCTTGCTCTCCGACCTTCACGTCATCTTCGGGAGTTTTCTCGATGGGTTCTGTGTCTTCAGAAGCCACCATGAACGTTCCAAGATTCAATCCACGTGCGCGCCCAAACTCCTTCTTGCGCAAGACTTCATCTTCCCCCGCAGGACCCGTTTGGGTTCCGCTTCGGTCGTCCATGGGACTTGGTGAGGCCTCGTCGCCTTGAATATGCCCGTTGTTTGTCAGGGAAACGGTTCAAATCGTCGTACATCGCCGTTATGTCGGCATGGTTTTTATGAAACCGGGGGGGTGGAAGATCAGAAAAAATGCTCAAGGAAGAGGAATGAACAGCCAAAAGGGACAAAGAGGGGCGGCAGAAACGGTCGGCATGGGCGGCGTCCACGGCACCCCTTCAGGGGACCTCGGAAAATACGGCATTACACCATCAGGAGAGGTTTATTGGAACCTCGCTGCTGGCGATTTAATCAACCTCGCAGTATCTCGTAGCGAAGGAAATTTAAGCGCCCACGGTGCTTTAGTTACTGAAACTGGGGAGCGCACAGGGCGGTCACCAAACGACAAATTCATCGTTGATGAACCAACGGTTTCCGACGACATCAATTGGGGCGATGTGAACGTCTCAACCAACCTTGAAACCTTCGAGCGGATGCGAGCAAAGGTGGTTGATTACCTCTCAGCCCAGGACGCTCTTTTTGTTCAGGACCTGTATTGTGGGGCTGACTTCTCAGAAGCGCTCCCCATTCGCGTCATCAACCATAACGCATGGCACAACACCTTTGCGCGCAACATGTTCATTCGGCCCGATGAAGCCCAAATGGCTGACCACACGCCTGAATTTACCGTTCTTCACGCACCGCATTTCGAAGCAGATGCTGAGGCTGACGGACTGAATTCACAGTGTTTCGTCATCGTGAATTACGCTGCAAAAGAAGTGATTATTGGCGGGACACGCTATGCTGGAGAAATTAAGAAGTCCATCTTCTCGGTCATGAACCTCATTCTTCCTAAGAAAGGCATTCTTCCAATGCATTGCTCTGCAAACACGACCGGTGAAAACACAGCAATTTTCTTTGGACTTTCAGGAACTGGAAAAACAACTCTCTCCGCAGACCCCAAACGAGCACTCATCGGTGACGATGAGCACGGCTGGGGCACCAACGGTGTGTTTAATTTTGAAGGAGGATGCTATGCAAAACTCATCGACCTTTCCGAAGAAGACGAGCCTGCTATCTTTGGAACGACCCGCCGATTTGGAACGGTTTTGGAAAACGTGGTGTTGGACTCGGAAGGCGTACCGGACTTCCACGATACTTCAAAGACGCAAAATACGCGTGGATCCTACCCGATTGAATTCATCGATAACCGAACAGGAGACTCAAAGGGTGGCCACCCTCAAAACGTGATTTTCCTCACCTGTGATGCCTTCGGAGTTCTACCTCCAATCTCCCGACTAACACCCTCTCAGGCCGCATACCATTTCATATCGGGCTACACGGCTAAAGTTGCTGGAACAGAAATCGGAGTCAAGGAACCTCAAGCAACCTTCTCCGCTTGCTTTGGAGAGCCTTTCATGCCCATGCACCCTGGTGTTTACGCCGACCTTCTATCCGACAAGATGGCCGAACACGGTTCCACTGCTTGGCTCATCAATACCGGTTGGTCTGGTGGTGCTTACGGTGAAGGGAACCGAATGAAAATCAAGTACACCAGGGCCATGCTCAATGCTGCCCTTGATGGTGATCTGGACGCTGTTGATTACATCACCGACGGACGATTTGGATTTGAAGTCCCAACCAGTTGTCCTGGCGTGCCATCCGAAGTCCTCCAACCGCGAACCACATGGACCGATGGTGAGGCTTACGATGCTACTGCAAACCAACTCGCTGAAATGTTCAATGACAACTTCAAGCGCTATGAAGCAGGCGTTTCGCCTGCCGTGAATGCCGCAGCACCGGCTCCTGTTGAATGAAAGGGCATCAAGCATCGTTTGATGAGGCTTGAAGCATCGCTTCATTTTTGCCTTTACCTTGGTCGATCGGAGTCAGTCCGTCAAGTAAGGACCGCAGTGAAGAAGCGTCTGGATGGTCGTTTTCTAACAGTGCTTTTTCGGCCTGAAGCAGTCGTTGAGCGATGGCTTCAAGATGAGTCTCATCGTTTCCAATGAGCGCAAGTTCCATCGCTTCATCAAACAATTCAACAGCCAATTCTGGGCGGTCAATGGCGAGCAATATACTGCCCAACCTGTCCAATGAAGCTGCGCCTTCAACCGGCGAGGTTGAGAGAAGGGCTGAGGCTTGTTGAACACGGTTTTGCGCCTCTGCTTGTTGTTCAAGGAGCATCGCAACAATGGCTGAAAGGACAAGCGAAGGTATGGTATCTACCGGATTTGATGTTGGTTGGTTGGTCGCTGCAGCAAGCAGGTCAAACGAACGCTGCAGGTTGCCTTCGTAGAGCGCTAATACTCCCAGCCTTCGCATCGCCTTGCGTTCTGAACCAACATCGTCGACCAGTGTAGCAAGATGAAGCGCACGAACAAGATGGCTGCGAGCCTGCTCCATTTCTCCTTCCATTCCTTCCAGGACGCCGAGGGCGGATTCTGTTCGGAGTAAACTTCCAGCCATCGCTCTGTGGGCGATTTCTGCCTTGGCCTCGTCAAGTGGAGCCAGGCCCAAACCGACCTGTTCCATGACGTCGGTCAGAAGGGCCTTGGTTGCTCTGAGGGTTGTTGGTATGTCATCTTCAGCGGATGTACGCAAAGAAGAGAGGTGCTCGTCCAATCGTTGGACGGGTTGACAAATGGTGGGAAGGTCGCCAAGGGCCTCAAGCCGTTTAGGTTTGATGCTGTATCCGCGGATGGTACGAGTCAAGTCTGCAATCAGGCGGCTTTCATCAATCTCGACCTCATCCGATTCGGTTTCATCGGCCATAGCGTGAGCAGAAGCGAGAAGCGAGTCCACCATCCAAGTCAGTTTTTTCTGCACGTCGTATTGATCTCGACGGCTGATGGCGTACTTCATTTCTGAGGCTCTCACTTGCCTTGACAAACTGCGTAATCGTTCGTCTCGCCCTTCTTCAATACCTCCGTCAATGAGCCGTTCAATGAAGGTCGAAGGGGGGCATGTGGTGAAGGCAAGACCCGCGGATTCGGCGGTTGTCGTCATTTTGAAATCATCCGAAACGAGAATCACCTCTGCCCCGTCACTACCCAACTGGTCTGCGAGAACCATCAGGGATAAATCGACATCTTGAGGGGCTGCTCGCTCCCCAATTTTGATGGCGAGTTTTCGGACATCTTCTTCATCTACGGGAGCGGAGTGCAAGAGTGTGTCAAACAACACCAAGAGGTTTGGGCGGCCAGGTATCTTGCGCATGCTCACCGTGGCGACCTCGTCTCTTACACCAGGAGTAATGAGTAATTTTGCCCCGTTTAATGCAATTTTGAGGTCTTCAACAACCTTGTCTTTTGCTTTTTGCCCCAAGTGGATAAAACAGTTCGAATCCACCACCCATGCTTGGCCCATGGATGATGCTTCAGCAACAAGGGCATGGTTCTTACTGCTTCAAAGTGAAATGCTTTCGGGCGTTACTCGAGTAGAAAAGCGTTGGATGGTACCGTCAGATTCAATGAGGAACTTCTCGAAATTCCACCGGATGTCGCCTGAATATCCGTCAGCATCAGCAACTTCGCTTAAAATGGAATAGAGTCCTGTTTTTCCGTCTCCTTTGACATCAATTTTGGCCATTAAAGGGAAATCCACGTCATACTTTTCAGCCGTAAATTCACATATTTCAGCGTGAGTTCCAGGCTCTTGTGCTCCAAATTGATTGCAAGGGAAACCAACCACTGTGATGTTTTCGTTTCCTGAATGAATCTCTTGAAGCCCTTGGTATTGCGGGGTTGCCCCGCATGCGCTTGCAACATTGACAACGAGCCAACGGGTTCCACCAAGTTCCCTCAAGGTGGTTTGTGTTCCTTCCATTGTGGTGATGTTGGTATCGAGTGCTTCGGACATAAGTTCTCCTTCAACTTGGGCGTTATGAAGATGTGGTTCGTGGCTGAACCAACCAAAGCCTCTTCAATCCCCGCCTTGTCGCCCGACCATGCAAGTTCTCATGGAAACCAGTGCAGGAAACATTACGATTGACCTCTTTCACGGCAGCGCCCCCGATACTGTGGCCAACTTCGTGAAACTCGTCAACATGGGGCACTACGATGGCCTCCACTTTCACCGCGTCATTGAGGACTTCATGATTCAAGGCGGCTGCCCTCATTCCAAAGACCCGATGCACCGACGCGCCGGTACTGGCGGACCTGGCTGGCAAATCCCCTGTGAGCCTTCTGCTCTCGCTCTCAAGCATGACAAGCCAGGAGTCCTTTCCATGGCTAACGCAGGACGAAATACTGGCGGCTCCCAATTTTTCCTCACCACCGTGGCGACTCCTTGGTTGAATGGAAACCACGCTGTCTTTGGCGAAGTGTCTGAAGGCATGGACGTTGTCAAAACCATTGAAAACTGTGCAAAGCTTCCTGGAGACCGTCCTCAACAACCGCAGCAAATCGTCCGCTGCTCTGTCATTGATGACTCGTAATCTTTTGACTAAGATCGAACCTACGGCACGCATAGAATACTGCCCGTAGGTTCTTGACCCATAACCAAAGGGAGGGCCATGGCTGTTGACGCAAGTGAAGCGCTTCTGCGTGCTACGCTGATAAGAAGCGACCCCTCCTTACGTGGCGTTACCCGTGAAAATGGCTCTGATGTTGAAGGTGAATACGACTGGAACTATTTCTCATCAAATGGAGAGCCGATCACGGAAGAAGACATCGTAGTCCGATGGAATTCTATGGCCCTTCCGCCAGGATGGGTTGATGTTTGGATTTGTCCAAATCCAAGAGGGCACATTCAAGCCACTGGAAAGGATACAAAAAATCGACTTCAATACCGCTACCACCCGGACTGGATAGAAATTACTGCGGAAATGAAATACGACGACGTTGTCTATTTTGCATCACAATTGCCCCGTCTTCGAAGACAGATTGATCGGGATTTGGAGGAACAGACGATGTCCCTTGAGACCGTTTCTGCACTCGTGGTCAGGCTTATTGACCTCTACAATATTCGGGTTGGCAGTGATGAATATGCCCGCTTGAACGAATCCTATGGGCTCACCACCCTCAAATCAATGCACGTCAAGCACATTCGTGGAGCAAAGGCGGAAGGGAAGCACGACGTCGTCTTCACGTTCACAGGAAAGTCCAACAAAGAGTGGGAAATTAAAGTCGAGGACGACCGTTTGGTTGACCTCATTTTACGAACCAATCGTCTCGGAGCAAAGGACGCTGATTTATTCATGTACATTTCGGAAGCCGGCAACGAAGTTGACCTCAAGGCCGAGCACATCAATCAATACATTCGCGCCAGCAGTGGAGAAGGGTTCACTGCGAAAAATTTCCGTACCTGGGCTGCAACTTCCCGTTGCGCTGAACGTCTTGCATTCCTGTCCAAAACCCAAACCCCACAAGCCATGAAAAAATGGTTGAAAACCCTGCCTGACGTAGAGTCAATGGGCAACATTTGGACTGAGGGAGAATGGAAGTGTCCAGAATCCGAAGCGCAGCGTACCAAGGTGATGCTCGCTGTTATCGATACGGTCGCAAGTGATTTGGGCAACACTCGTGCTGTATGCCGCTCGTCCTACATTCATCCGTGGTTTATGGATGCCTGGATGGAGGGAACCCTCGGAGATGCGTGGGAAAGTGTTGATTCTGAACGGAAAATACAGGGCCTTTCTCAAGAGGAAAGTGCAACGCTCCGGCTCTTGAAAACGATTTGAAGCGGCACTTATCTTCTTAGGATGGCCGTTCCAGCATTATGGTATGGGCGAGATGCGAATTGAGAAGGACACGATGGGCGAACTCGAAGTGCCGGTTGACCGCTACTATGGATGTCAAACAGCTCGTTCGTTGTTGAACTTTGATATCGGGGGAGACACCATGCCCGTCGGTGTTGTTCGTGCGTTTGGTATTCTCAAACAGGCTGCTGCAAAAACAAATGTTGCGCTTGAACAACTTGACCCTGAGGTGGGCGACCTCGTCATAGCGGCTGCCCAAGAAGTCATTGACGGGCACCTCAACGATCACTTTCCACTCCGTGTATGGCAGACTGGAAGCGGCACGCAATCCAACATGAATTCCAATGAGGTCATCGCGAACCGAGCCATTGAAATCGCTGGAGGCGAAATGGGCTCAAAGCATCCCGTGCATCCAAACGACCATGTCAATCGCGGTCAATCTTCGAACGATACCTTCCCCACCGCCATGCACATTGCTGGTGCTGAAGCCTTCACGCATCGCTTGTTACCGAGTGTTCGCGCCCTTCGAGATGCGTTGGACGCTAAAGCCAAGGCTTGGACGGACATTGTCAAGATCGGCAGAACACACTTGATGGACGCTGTACCGCTCACCCTCGGTCAAGAAGCGTCTGGATGGGTTGCTCAGTTGGATGCTGACTTGCGTCGCTTGGACTTTGCGCTGGACGACCTCTTTGAATTGGCTCTTGGAGGAACCGCAGTCGGAACTGGCCTCAACGCTCATCCACTCTTTGCGCAAATGGTTGCGGATGAAATCGCCAACATCACCGGATTGACCTTTTGTTCAGCAGAGAATAAATTCGCACAGCTCGCTGCCCACGACGCCATAGTTGCAGCGTCTGGAGCATTGAATACGCTCGCAGTATCATTAATGAAAATCGCCAACGATGTCCGATGGCTTGGTTCTGGGCCACGTTGTGGCCTTGGTGAACTGGCTCTACCAGCAAACGAACCGGGTTCCTCGATCATGCCTGGAAAGGTCAACCCCACACAATCTGAAGCATTGACGATGGTTTGCTGTCAGGTCATGGGGAACCACACGGCCATAACCATCGGGGGAAGCCAAGGAAACTTTGAGTTAAACGTCTTCAAACCGATGATGATTCACAACTTCTTGCATTCAGTGGACCTTCTCACCGATGCTTGCCGCACCTTCAGAACCCGTTGTGTAGAAGGTCTTGAACCCGTTCGTGCCAACATTCAGTCCAATCTTGAGAACTCGCTCATGCTGGTGACGGCTCTCAACAACCATATTGGATACGACAAATCAGCTAAGATTGCGAAGAACGCTCATGAAAAAGGGACCACTCTTCGGGAATCGGCTTTGGAACTTGGATACTTGACCAACGAAGAATTTGACCAATGGGTCCGTCCTGAGGACATGACGGGCCCTTCGTGACGAACATTAAAGGGAACCATAGGCCGACACGGAAAGGACCTCGGACCTGCTTCTAATGGAGGCGCATACAAAATTGGTGCAGTGATTGTTTCCACCACCAAATCAACACTATGAAGTAAAAAACATTACAGAACTACAAGTACGATATGGGGTGAACATTGGATATGAGTGAAGAATCGGACTTCAAAATTTTAATTACAAATCAGAGCAATAAAGACCGAACAATTAGAGTTGTTATAGCTGCAGTTTTGATTTTGGCCTACTTCTTTGTTTCATCAAGTGCAACGAATACCGTTGCATTATTTGGTCTTGGGGTTGCAGGTGTTCTTATTTTCAATGCGATTTCAGGTAATTGCTACATTTATCGCGCACTCGGCATCAATACTTGTGCGCTTCCTGAAATTAAAGATTAGGAATACCCCAAATTCCCTATTGAAATGCTTTGGGAACAGAATGGTGATTGCGAGGATGCAGCACTTCTTTACATCAGCCTGACTGAAAGTATCGGTTACGATTCAGCGTTAATGATTGGTGAAGTTAAATCAAGTTCCGATGAAGAATGGGGCGGTCATGCGTGGGCAGTCATTTTCATTCCTGACCATTCTGGTGATGGTTGGTATGGATTCGGCTCAAAGTCCGATGTACCATATTATTTCGTTGAAGCGACGGCTCACTATGATGGCTCCTCAATGATTGGTCAAAACCCATGGTATGATGTGCAAAACCATGGATTCTATGACGTCGAATGAGTTCCTACAAACCGATAATAAATGGATAAACCACTACCTAGAAGCACGAGGGTAGATCCAAAACACCCTTGTGCACAATTATTCTGTTCATATGGGCTCTCAGTGGGTCGTGTTCGTCCCTACCCTTTCAAACAAAAACATTCGGAAGGGGTCCCCTCTCGAATCATTGAATGATTTAGTACGGTGAGTTACATTTAGATATCGGAATGTCGGACTTCTCAGCATGGATGATGAAGCACCCTCTCCAGACGATACCTTGCTTACTCGTCTTGCAAATCATGGTTATGCCCTCGTCAGCCGTCTTTTTTACCCTCTTGTGATTGGTACTGTCATCCTCTTCATCCTGTTCAAAGTTTTTAGCTCTGACAGTTCATTTGGAGCCGCAGAATTGATTGGAATTATGGGTGGAGAGGCATGAAAAAGCCTTCCTGTTTGAACCATCAACCAATCAATTCGGACATGTTACGAGGGGTTATCTCATTACCCATTCAACTCTAAAAATAGGTTGTAAGGGTTCGCAGTGGGTCGTTTGTATCGCTACCCTTGTATGCCTGTGAAAAATAGGAGCCAGCATCTGTTGTATACCGCACTCTTGAATTCAAATGAAACTTTAACTAAAGATTATATTCCTAATCTAAGAGGCGACAGTATGTACCACAGAGTGAGCATAGCACAAATAAAACCTGAACAAATGGATGCTTTTGTTGCGAAGGCAGAACAACTTGAAGATGCAATGAAGGGACTTCCTGGACTGCAATCGGTGACCTTCATTCAAACCGGTGAAGGAGAAGCTGTAGGTTTGGCAGTCTATGACTCCAAAGAGAGTTTTATCGAAGCCGCACCTCTGGTTGTAGGAATTATGGGTGGTTTTGCAGAGTTCTTCACCGCTCCTCCAGAACAAAGGGATGGACCGGTTATTTGGTCAATTTGAACCTGCCCGTCAAGGGACTGAATGCGTCTCTGAATCAATGTCACAACGCCCGGCTCCCTGTTCAAAAAAGACGCAGGGCCCTCAAAAGGGATGGAATGACTAAATACGCTCTTAGAATGGAACGAATATGTTTCAGCACGTTGCATGGGAAAGGCCTCAACAGTGGCATCTTGACTTAA
Organism: Candidatus Poseidonia alphae; assembly: GCF_943787815.1. Lineage (NCBI taxonomy): Archaea > Methanobacteriati > Thermoplasmatota > Candidatus Poseidoniia > Candidatus Poseidoniales > Candidatus Poseidoniaceae > Candidatus Poseidonia > Candidatus Poseidonia alphae. Next base: position 33,369 of record NZ_CALSNW010000006.1, on the reverse strand, counting down.
GTTCAGACAAGATGACCGTATTGGAGCGTGGAATTGCTATCGGCTTTTTCACAGCACTTACCGCTCTCTGTGCTCAATTCATTCTCTATCTTCCGATTTCACCCGTTCCATTCACGCTGCAAACTTTTGCAGTGATGGCCACTGGCGTCTATCTAAGACGTAACGATGCTTTCGTGGCGGGAAGTCTTTACCTCGTACTCGGAGCATTTGGTTTGCCTGTATTTGCTGGTGGTGGAGATTACCTCTTTGTTGAGGGTGCACTGTTTTACCAGGGCGGTTACTTGCTGTCATTTCCGATCGCATCAGCATTGGTAGCTGAAGGGTTGGACCGCTCACGCAAAGCCGGACATGCGGATTTGAAATCTCAACTGGTCTGTTGGACGTTGGCCATGATTCCCGTGTATGTGTTTGGAACGTTGTGGCTTGCGCACTCGCTTGATTGGTCAATGGAAGCCGCCTTTAATGCAGGAACGAAACCGTTTCTCCTGTGGGATGCTATGAAAATTGTCGCATTAGCGCTGGTCACCACAAAGGTGTGGGCTTATACTCCACGTGATGAAGAAACTGCAGGCGAATGAGGCCAATCTTTCTCCGGACTAGGAGCGTCACTTGGATTGGCGAAGAGCAAGAAGTTTGGCCTGTAAGGCAGCCTTTCGGTCACTCACCGGTTCGTCGTTTGACGTGCTTTCTTGGTTCAATCGTCTGGCGAAAAGGGTTGAATCCCACACGAGTACTTCTCCATCATCGCACCCAACCGCTGTCCGTGTCTCGGTGCTGGAAATACTACGAACTCGAGAGAGTGCTGTGCTAGCGAGTATAGAGCCGTCGCCTGAATCGTAAACCGACAGTTGGCCCGTAACTTCCGAGGCTCTAGCGACCCAGAAAAGATTCGTTTCGTCTGCGATAAGGCCTCGGTGTTGTGCGGTAATTGGGTCGCCTTTTGATTCCCATCGCAATTTCCCTTCATCGCTACGAACGGCAAGATGTCCTTCATCGGTTGACGCAGCAAAGCCTTGTGATAGCAGGTTAAGATGTTCAACTGCTCCCGACTCAGTACTCAACACGGTGGATTTGTGATCCACAACGGAACCGTCTGTTTGACCGAACAAAAGACGCTCACGCCCTGATACGCCGCTCATTACAGGATACGAAGTAGGAGGGAGATGATGTTCAAACGGAGGCTCGTCCGAGAGCGTTAACCAACCGCAACGAGGTCTTCCAAGGCCTGCGTAGCACTCATCTCCAAGCTCAAGCACAGACCAAGGTCGTTCATCCATTCGTTCGACCCAAAGACATTCACCGTCAACATCAAACTTCCAAAGAGCGGATTCAATGAAATCATTGTGCTCGATATCGTAGACCGAAGAGACGGCAAGAAGAGCATCGTTCCACCATCGGACATCGTCAGCACTTCCTTCGAGGGCAACCTTCCAACGTTGTTCGCCCGTGCCTGGGTCCAAAGCGACCAAATGCAATCCGCTGGTCACAACAACCGCCTGCTCGTTCACAGCAAGAGCACTGATTCTGTTTCCCGTTTGAGCAGTCCAACGAACGTTTCCTTCTTCGTCCCAACGAATCAGATGGCCGTCCCATCCTCCGGCGAAAACGTCTCCGTTTTCCATGACGTGGACCATCGAAACGCTTTCGCCAAGAGAGCGTACCATCCAAGTAGCGCCCCTGAGGTCCATGTTTGAAGCCAGAAGTTCTCCGCCATAAGGAGGTCGCTTGATTGATTGGAATAAATGAGGTTCCATCCTAAATGGGGAACGACGGACAAGAACAAAATGCTACCTCCGTGCGTTAGGGATTGAGCACCATGACTTCGTTCACCGATCGACTCAGCGATTCCAACGAGGCTTTTGTCAAATCTTTCGACGCTCATGATGTCCCTGGAAGGGCTGCCGTCCATCTTTTATTGCTGACTTGCATGGATTCCCGCATCGTCCCGCATGATGTTTTTGGATTGGAAGTTGGCGACATGAAAGTCATCCGAAACGCCGGAGGCCAATTGAACGCTGAAGTTGAACGTGATATCGTCCTCGGAAGCTATCTTTTGGACTGCGATAACATCGTCATCATGGCCCACACGCGATGTGCTATGGCCAGTTTGAGTGTTACCGATGTCAAGGAAACATTGGGGCGGCTAAGCGGGCTTGATTTCTCTACATTTGAGCCGAGAATGATTGAAAATCAAGAGGAGAAGTTGCGTAGAGATGTTGCAACCTTGCTGGCAAACCCGTTACTGAAGAACGATGTTCAGGTACGGGGCGCCATTTACGATGTTGATTCAGGAAAGGTCAACTGGATTTGCTGAACCTCAGTTCAATCCGTCAAGGGTATCCGTCGCCGAGGGACAGCGAACGTGAGAACGAAGGCTAGCAAACCAAGGATACAAGCCGAGTAATAGTGGCCCATTGTAAACACGGAAAGGCCTGCTGCGGTCCTCAATAACCCAATAGAGCCGTTTTTTAGAGCCCAAACGCTGAATCCTGCTGCAATGAGAGCGAGGCCCATGAATCCAAATCCGACCAATACGTAGGTTGCAGACGCACTCGGGTCCATCAAAGGATGATCCATTTGTGTCGGTGTCATGTCAATTTCGCGAATCTCACAATCGGTCACTTCCGGGTCGTCACAGGGTTGCTTGGCGAAGGTTTCTGACGAAGGCACATCGAATGAAAGTGTGGTAAAACCGATGGGTTCAATCAACGCTGGTGGAGAAAGAAGGACGCGGTTCGAGTAAACATCTCGGTGACCGTCTCGTTCCACGATGATGTCTGCGCGTATCAGTCCAGGAGTGAGTTTTTCAAATTCAAATCCTCCGTTTTCCCCAGTGGTATTTTCCACCGATAGCCATGTCTGAGTGCCGCGTTCTAACCAAGAGAGGTAAACGGTCGCTCCAGTGAGAGGTTGCCCCGCTTCATCCATGACAGTTCCGCGAAAAGTAGCGGTTTCGGCTGGTGCACTTTGTGCTAAACGATAGACGAATTCATCGGGCCGAATCAAACCATCATCGGGAGATGCGAAATCCAACCCGTTGAGAAAACCAAGTGCACAAATAAAGAGCAAGAAGACTGCTGTTGCTCGACCCATGGGGTGAAGATTGGGGTCTTCAATCGTCAGCACAGCACCGGAAGAGGCAAACAAAAGCGGCGTCTCTTCGATCATTTCATCGAGATACGGGGCTTCTTCCTCCGTTTCATCCGCCATGTTTGACGGTAGAGGTGGCCCTACTTGACTTCAATGCGCTCGTTCCAGCGAGCCTTCAATTTCTCAAGGGCTGCGTGTGTGAGCCAAACCGTGAGCGAGACCGTTCCGTTTGGATCGCGTTCGTTTGACGTGACCATCCCTTGGTCGTAAATATCGGAAACGATTCGTTCTACTGCATCGCCGTTACTGTCGACAGAAGGATGCACATGAACCGTTGACGGTGAACCAAACAAATGTCGGAGGATGGCTCGCTTTAATGCATCAATTCCATCGCCAGAATGCGCTGAGATACCAAGTGCAGGAGGGAAGCCAAGTCCAGCAACGGTAGCATGTGCTTCATCCAGCATGTGCTCGTCTGCTTGGTCGATTTTTGTCAATACGACCTGCATGGAATGGTGGTATGGGTCCATGGCATCGTTCCACGGAAATTCATCGTCAACCGGCTCGCCGTAAAGTCGTTCAAACACTTCTCGCCTGGTGGTCAGAAGTTTTCGTTCAAGTTCAAGGGGGGAGTCTGAGGCATCAGCCAAAACAAGAGTTAAATCGGCTTCTAACGCCTCAGCGAGAGTTGCTTTAAATGCCGATAGAGTGGCGTTTGGAATGTTATCAATAAATCCGATGGTGTCGGCAAGAAGAACGCGGGGGCTATCCTCCATGCGGCCCACGGTGGTCTCTAGTGTGGAAAACAATTGGTCCTCAACCAGCACTTTTTTCCCCGATAAAAGTCGGAAAAGGGAAGATTTTCCAGCGTTTGTGTAACCGATTAAACCAACCGTAACCGCTCCACTGCGAACCCGTTGGCGGCGATGTTCTCGCTGTGCATTGGTTTGCCTGACCTGCCTTCGGCGCAGGTTGGCTAATTCTCGCCCTACGTTTGCAAGCACGTTTTGAAGCGCCGTCACACCACCGCCACCGTATCCTGCTCGCTCGCCCGTAGTTTGCTGATGCATGAGTTCTCGAAGTACGGTTCGGTCCGATTGCAACTGAGCGATTCGTACCTGTGTTCTTGCCTCAACTGACGAGGCGTGAGAAGTAAAGAGTGACAACAAGAGTCGTACTCGGTCCCAAAGTTCGAGGCCGATGGTTTGGCTGATGTTAACCAGTTGGCGAGGGGTTGCATTGGTGTGAATGAGAACGAGGTCAACCTTCGCCCACGGGTGTTCTTTGATGGCGCTTTTTCGCTCGTCCGCTACGTCTTGCAAACGCCCTTTTCCGAAGTAACTTCGAGGGTCTGAATTCCCTTTTTGTTCTATTTTTTCAACCACAGAAATGCCCATGGTAGCGACCAATGCCTCAAACTCAGACGTGTCTTCTTCACCGCGGACCAAGAGCAGCGCGTGACGCCCCTCGTGGTTGGTCCGTGCCTCTCCCAAGACGACACCTCCGCTCCCGGCAACGACAAAGGGGTCCTCGGGCGGTTGGGCCATGGACGGTGGGGGGATTAGCCTCATATCAGCCCACCCCAAGACCTCGTTATGGCGGAACGCCACCAGATGGCCCTGACATGGACCGGGGACCTTGAAACCGCTCACCGCTTGGCTGGATTAGCCGGCCCGCATTCATGTGAAATCAAACCGATCGATGGTCGGGCCTCGGTGGTACTCACCGTCATCGTTGTTGAAACCGATTTGCAACAACTGCGTGACACCGTTGACGCTCTTCTGGTATCCTTTGACACTGTAGAAAGCGAGGACGAACGGAGCGATTGACGTGGCGGATGTCCTGTTCATTGATACTCATTGTGTTCTGTGCAACCGTCTTGGAGCATTTCTCACGAAACGCTGTTCCAAGAAGGGAGGACTCAACATCCGCGGAATTGATTCTGAAGAAGGTTTGAACGTCATTGAAGGCTTACCCGAGTCGCTCAAAGAGGCCGATTCAATGTATCTGATTCGGGCAGGGCAACCCTATATTCGCTCAGCTGCGAGCATCCGCTTATTGCTTTACATGCGTTGGTATTACGCCATGTGGTATCCCTTTGTGTGGCTCTTTCCGCTACCGTTGCGAGATGGAATTTACCGGATGGTGTCGAGGTACCGTCATCGATTGTTTGGCGAATGAATCCTTCACAAATCCAAGTCCAAAACAACGGGTGCGTGGTCAGAGACGTCGATTCCCCCTTGGCGAACGATGAAGCAATCTTTCAACGCTCGAGTTGCGGCCTTATTCAAAAGAAAATAATCAATTCGCCACCCTCGGTCTTTGACTCGGGCTTGACCGCGGTTTGACCACCAAGAGTAGATCTTGTTGCCTTCACCCGCGATATGACGGAACGCATCGGTCCATCCATCGTTGAGCAAACCGGTGAACCAAACTCGTTCATGCGGCAGAAACCCAGAGGATTTTGCATTTCCCTTTGGGTTCCAAATGTCATCCTCAGTATGGGCAATGTTGAGGTCGCCGCACACGATTACGGGTCGTTCGTCCTCAAGGTACGGGAGTAGAAACGTTCGCCATTGTTCCATCCAGGCTTCTTTGAACTGTTGACGTTCTTCCTTATTTGAGCCGCTGGGGAGGTAGGTATTGATGCAGGTAAGGCCGTTCACTTCGCAGACCAAAACGCGCCCTTCACTGTCCAGTGGGTCTTGACTTCCACCATGTCCTGTTTGAAGGACAGTATGGGGTTGTTTCGTAGCCGTTGCAACTCCGGAATATCCTTTTTTTTCTGCAGGATGCAGGGTGACTTGCCAACCTTCTGGCCAGTTCCAGTTTTTTGGGAGTTGTTCCTCAAGCGTTCTGGTCTCCTGAAGCATCGTAACGTCTGCATCAAGTTCCTCAAAATAGGCATCAATCCCTTTTCGGATGGCCGCACGTAAACCGTTCACGTTCCAAGAAACAAAGCGCATGATTCCTTCGTAGGGCCGAGGGTGAATAAGGATTCAATCAAGGGCTGATGACACATGTTGGCCAGCATCTTTGCCCGTTTGCGCTGCTGCGTCTGCTAAAGCATGGTTGCTGGCCACCCACTCGCCTGCGAGAAGCATTCCCTTGTCAGATAGGTCGTCAAACGCTGGTTTTTCGCCGACCGTTTGGATTGTAATCGTTCGCTGTTGGCGTTCGTTGATCAAATGACGGCGCCATCCGGGGGCATGATGGTCAAGCGCTTCATTCAGCCGTTGGAGGCGGGTTTCGTGAGACTCCCCTTCTCGTTCAAACGCCACTGACGAAAGAAATGCTCCTTCCAATTTCATTCGAGGCTGGATGTTCGCATAATCCAAAATCACAACCCCGCTTTCTTCGTCAATGATCCCGTGACGCTGTGACAAAGGACGAGAGGTAAGAGCGGCGTCAACCGTACTCGCAAGCATCGGTTGCAAGTTCGGTTCTTCTTCGCTCCAATGCGGGGAGAGCAATTTCTTAGCCCGTTTCCATCCACATGCCACAATGATGACATCGGTTTCCAATTCCCGTTTGTCCGCGAGATGGACGGTTCCATGTTCAATTGATACCACATCGCAGCCCGCTTCAATCAGCACGCCAACTTCGTCCAACGCCGAAGCCATTCGACCGACAACGCCAGACCATCCTTCACCAACCACACATAAATTTCCTTTCTGCAATGCCTGGAACCGCGAGATGGGGCCATCTGAAGCACCCATATCGCTTAGGAAACGCGCACCGCTAACCGCGGGATGTGTTCGGTCGTTAGCCTTCAATAACCTTCGAAGTACGGAAGCCTGCTTCACATTCCCACGCGGGCGAAGTGGCCCAACGCCGGTAACATGCAGGCGGTCCATGCGAAGCCTTCCGAGCACCATTTTCAGGCGACTGACTTTTTTTGTAACCTTTGCCAGGGGCCCGTTCGACTGCAAGAGATGGGGGCCAAACCCGAATGGAATTCCATCAAGAGATTCTGAAGTACCGCGCCCACCGAGATGTTCCCCGCGGTCAAGAATCACCACGTGGTGCCCCGCCGTTGTAGCGTAAAGGGCAGCGGTCAACCCAGAAAGGCCTGCACCGATCACCGTAACGCGAGCCATACCATCGGCTCAGGGTCGCTCATGAAAAGATGTGCGTTCAAGGGTTGGCTTGAAGTGAAGGTTCGCATTCCGTTATTCATGGCCGATGAGCAACCCGTACCACACGACCGCGGACACGAACTGTGGACGGTTGAGGGTGGGGCAAGTCGTAAATTGCTAGCAAGCATTGACCGCTGGGTCAGTGCTATGGTCGGCGATGACGGCATCGATATGCCTCTTTCAAGTCGTTCAGAACAGGTAGATGCTACCATCGTTGCACGCCAGGACGGATTGATTGTCGGTTGTGCCGCTGTTGATTACATGCTTCAGATTTGGGCGCCATCCGTCCGAATCTCTTGGTTTGCCGGCGATGGGAAGCGGGTCTCAGAAGGTGACGAAATCGCCAGTTTGTCTGGAGACCGAGACAGTCTTCTCATCATTGAGCGACCAATTCTCAACCTGTTGGGGCAGCTTTCAGGAATTGCAACCAACGCAAAACGCTGGTCCGCCATCGCTCCCAAACAAATTGCTTGTACTCGTAAAACCGTGTGGGGGCTCTTGGACAAATGGGCGGTTCACATGGGTGGGGGTTTATCGCATCGACTCTCCAAAACAGACGCTCTCATGATCAAGGAAAACGACCTTGCAAGCATGCACCAAGAATTGGATTCGCACGAACATCGTCTCGTTGCCTTTTTGCAAACCGTTGACATGTCGGATGTAGGGGCTTTTCTCGAGGTTGAAGTTCGCACGGAAAAAGAAGCGATGATGGCCGCTATGGTTTGGGCCGGAAGAAAGGCAGAAGGTGTTGACCGTCTCGTCATCATGCTCGATAACTTCGCTCCAGAGGCATGCAAGTCCGTATCTGAACAGATGATTGAACAGGACCTTCGTCAACATGTGGTGTTGGAAGCAAGTGGTGGAGTTACCTTCGAAGGTCTTGACGAATGGCGTGAATGTGGACTTGATGTTGTCTCCACCAGTGCTATCAATCGGGGCGTCAAACCGATGGACCTCAGTATGCTTGCTCAAGGCGTGTAAGGTGATGGCATGGATGAAATCGCGGCAGACCCCAGTCATCCACGTTATGCTTCATTGCTGATGAGGCACCGTTTGGAAGAAGCTGAAAAGAAGGGAATGCTGGCGGCCAGTGCAATGATTGCACACGGTCGCGGAGAAGCGTTTGACTACCTTCTCGGAGAAGTAACCACTCCCAGCGCCCTTGAAGCAACGCGCCACGCTCTTGCTTCAATGATTCAAGGAAAGCGAACGGTCCTCAGTGTAAACGGAAACGTTGCCGCTCTTGCTAGCGATGAGATGATAATTTTAGCATCTGAACTCGGGTGTCCTTTAGAAGTCAATATCTTCTACAGAACCCCCGAGCGTATGGAAGCCATTCTTGGACACATCTCCGAGAGAAAACGAGTCCTCGGGTTGGAAGTTGAAGTCTTGGGTCATGCGCCGAATGCACGAATACCTGGGCTCGAGGGACCTCGAGCAGCTTGTCACAAAGAAGGCATCTTGGACAGCGATGTAATTCTCGTCCCGCTTGAGGACGGAGACCGATGTCGCGCCTTGATGGAGATGGGGAAAACGGTCATTGTGATCGACCTGAATCCACGCTCAAGGTCGGCTCGGGAAGGAACCATCACCATCGTTGACGAATTGTCCAGGACGCTGAAGAACATGGTTGCGATGCTGGAGGATAAGGCCGCAGTTGTTGTTGATGTAAATTATGACAACAATGCAACATTGGACCGCGCATTGGAATGGATGTTCAATACACTCAAGCGCGAGTGAACCTTGTTTCCAAATTCAGAAACGCTCGCTCAATTTGTGAGCCAAGCGGTCCGCAATAGCCGACCCGACGCCGGAACAAGTAGCACTTCCGCCGATGTCATAGGTGACAAGCTTTCCATCCCGAAGGTGGTCTGCAACGCTATCGTCGATCAAACGGGCAATTTCAATCAATTCGTCTTCACCGTTTTTACGACCAAGGTAGTCCATCATCATCTGAATGGAATTGATGGAGGCGATGGGGTTGACCTTGTTGAGGCCTGCGTGCTTGGGGGCAGAGCCGTGAACGGGCTCAAAGAATGCATGTTGGTCACCGATGTTGCCGGATGCTGCCATACCCATTCCACCTTGCAAGACCGCTCCCAAGTCCGTCGAAATATCTCCGAACATGTTGGATGTTACGACGACGTCGTAGTGCTCAGGTGAGCGGGTTAGCCACTGCATGAAGGCGTCGATATAGCCGTAATCGGCTTCCGTATCGGGGTGCTTCTCTGCAACGGACTCGAATGTCTTTCGGAACAACTGACATCCGCGGGTAACGTTGGACTTGTCAATGCATGATACACGACGTTGCCCGTCGCTTGGGGCGCCGTTCCGAGTTGCTGCAACATCAAAGCCCATCTCAATCAATCGCTGAGAGCCGGCTCGTGAAATCGGGCGTGGGTCGTAGGCCACTTCGCCTTCCAAACCGGGGAAGGTCATGGGCTCTGGTTCGTATTCTGGGCGACCTTGGGCTCGGTCTGCACTTCGGCGGAGAAGAGCGTGGTAGAGTCCTTCGGTGTTCTCACGAAGAATGGTCATGTCGACCATTCCGGGTTCCCAAATTTGACGGAAGCCGCCGTGAATCTTGTGTGGTACGCCTTCATAGAGTTTGATCGGACGAACATTCGCATACAAATCCAAGCCGCTACGAAGACCGAGGATGACCGACCCTCCGGCAAGATCGCCGTTAGGCAGAAGTGCTCCGGGTTGACCAATGGCTCCGAGGAAGATTGCATCCGTTTCGTCTCGGCAGAATTCAAATGACCCTGGCGCCCATTCTTCGCCGGTTGAAAGGTAGTGCTGGCCGCCGCATGGAATGACCGTTTGGTCAAAACCATGGTTGGTATTTGCTTGGATTGTATCAAGAATTCGTTGGGCTTCCAAGGCGACTTCGCGCCCTGTTCCATCGCCCGGCAGTACTGTGATGCGGTGGTCACCCATGATGTCGGGACAGGGCGCCCATACATGAACAAAACCCCCGATAGAAAAAGGCGTAACCACGCGCGGCCAAACGGGTACCCTGCTTTCCGGTAACGCGCCTTTTTCCATTCAGTGCCGACACTGTAAACGGTCTCCATTGGAAACTATGGTTCACCATCAAGGGCATGCTTCATAGGCTGTCATGTCACAAGCACTGTCATGGCGGATGAGGGACAAAAGGAACAAGAAAGCCGTGTCTCCCTCGCCGACATGCCTGTAGAGGTTCGGCAATTAGCGGACGTCATGCTCGGCGTCAACCCTGATTGGAACGTTCATGATTGGCTGGTGATGCAGGCCTCTAATTCCATGGACCTCTTGACGGTTGATTTACTTCATGAAAAAATGGCAATTGAACAGCGGCTTCAACGATTGGATGACCTCGGTCGTAGGATTGAAGGAGTGGCTCGTAAAGACGACGCGGATGACCCTCACCAGCGAAACTTGTTTGATTGCTTTGACATCAATGAAGAGCACCCATTGCGGGGTTTAGGGCAACGGGCCGTTGAGCCAAGTAAGAAAGTTGAGACGGTGAACCAAGGTCAAGAACCGCATCCCTCGAGCGTCTTCATTGACCTCATGCCGAATGACAATACTGACGACCCGCTGCTTGCTATTGCATGTCAGACCGTGTTGATCACGGTAGAATCTGAACTTGCTCGTGGTGAACCTGTTGCTACCCTTGAAGCGATTTTCAAAGGAACCCGCTCATGCAACATTGAAGATGACGAGACAGATGAAGCCCTTGACCATCTCCTTTCCATTGGCGGATTGATTGAGATCGATGATAATTGCTTCATATTATTCCCTCAATAAGCGGGGTCCCACAAAAGTCCCAAGTCATCCTCTTTATGTTCGGACACAGAGTACATTGTATGGGAATACTGCGCTCACTCTCCGTTGCAACGCTGACATGGATCACCGCCACCATGCTTTTCTTCCATCCACAACTCGCTCTAACCCTCTCCATCATGATGGCCTTTTTTTCAGAAGCCGCCCAGTATCACAGTAAGATGCTAACCATGCACCATCGCCACCGTGAAATGGTTGGACACCTCAGAGAGGCAAACGTCCACATTGAGGGTTTGGAAACCGCTCTCACGCGCCGTCATGTAGAACTCAATACCGCCATTGAAGAGCTTCGAAGACGTGATGCGGTCGGAAGCCCCGCAGCAAGAGAACTTCTCAAGCGGCAAGAGGAAGCCATGAAGGCTGCTTCGCGCGCCCTTGACAGTCGACAAGAGCGAAGCAACATCGTTCTGGAGAGTATGGAGAGGTTGCTTTCATTCCAGGCAGAACAAACGGCCAACATGCAGCAAACCATGGGCGACCTTCTCCAACAAATTGCCCTTCAACCACGAGGCAATGTCACCATGCAGGACAGCGTACTGGTTCAAGACATGACCGCTGCCCCCTCGGAAGTAAGAAACCAACATCGTGGTGCAGAGGCGCTCAGAGAAATCAACGAATGGCTCAAGCGAGAAGCGGTATCTTCACCTTGAACAGCGTTTTGGCTTTGTCATGGCGGCCATGACGAAGAAGGAAGGGGCTCGGCGAATCCTTGACGCTCAAGTCTCAAACTCCCGAATGAAAAACCGAGCAACAGTTGCTGGTATCGTTGGAATTGGCCTTGCCTTAGGAATCACCTTCCTCACGAGGTGGCAATTTGGTCTCGCCGCCTTGCTTGTTTTTGGACTCTTGATGCAATTTTCCTTGGAACGAATGGGTACGAGCATCCGTTCGAGCCAAGTTCAGGGGCTGAAGGCGCTGGGATGGAAGGAAGATACCGAACTTGATGATGCATGCATGGAGCGGCTGAACAATCTCTTGGATTTGTGAGGGTTTGATGTGGCCAGCGAACTTGACCCGTTTTCGGATTACTTCGCTGACGAGGACGCCTCGTTGCTTCGATGGAAAGGAAGCAATTTCCTTCTTGGAGTTTTTTCAGTTTTATTGTTCTTGCCACCGCCCCTGCAATACTTGGGGGCCGTTTCTGCGGTCATCACCCTTGGTAGTGAGGGGTTGAGGCGCAACTATCGTTCTCTGAGCGAAGCGCGTCTGCTCAGATTTATTGATGCAATCGAATTTGATTGGGATGTGTTGGCTGACTTGGATGTTGATGAAGAATCCATGGGGCGGCTCCATCAGGCCTTCATCGCCGCCAAGTTTTCAGGTATGGAGCACACAAACTCCGATGAAAAAAGAGGTCGGGGTAGCGATGAAAAGGGACCAGCGTTTTCTGAGCACATGGATGAGTTCAACAAAGAACGAGGGCGCGTAGACCCTGCCCTCCATGAGAACGAATACGAAGGCTTAGAAGGACCTCTGCGACACAGTGAGCACCTATTGCGAGATGCTGACCTTGTCTATGCAAAACAAGCAGAAGAACGATGGAGGGTTGCTGAAGCAGGGGACAGCGACCTCATCGAAGCGGGAGTGGAGCGCTTGGGGGATCTGGTAGCAACTGAATGGTTCGAAAAAAATGCACGGGACGGGGCCGTTTCTGAAGTGATGAAATCGGACGATACTCAATAACCAAGGTGGGGCAGTTTCAATACAGGGTCGCCTCGTGGTATCTTCATGGAGGTAAAGGCCATTCTTATCGCCGGAGGCCACGGAAGTCGCCTCTACCCCTTCACCCACTATGTCCAAAAGACGATGCTTCCGTTGTATGACCGTCCTGTCATTGATTATGCGCTTGGAACGATTCGCCGTGCCGGAATCAAGGACATCACCATTGTATCGAACCAATTTATTGGACAAATAACCCGCCACGTTGGTCAAGGACTTGAAGGCGAACGGATTCATTACGTCATCGAAGAAGAGCCCCGTGGTGTTGCAGAAGCACTGAAACTTGCCCGCCCATACAACGACAAAGTCCGTCTTTTGATCTACTTCTCAGATAACATCACCACCATGGAGTTGGACGAAATCGTAGCCAACTTTTCCGATGCAGAATTGCCGCCGGGTTGCATCCTGATGGCGAGGGAAGAACGCCATCCTGAAGCATTTGGTGTTGGAGTTCTGGACGAAGAGGGGAATTTGGTCGATATTGTGGAGAAGCCTGAGCACCCCCCCTCAAATCTAGCCATTGGTGGCATCTATCTTTTTGATGAGCGCTTTTGGACGTATCTGGATCAAGCGGAAAGCATCCATGGAGTCAAGACCTCGATTTCTGATGTGAACCGCTTTTATGTCAACCAAAAAGAGGCTGAATTGATTTCTGTAGGTGAAGAGACATGGGTCGATTGTGGAACACCAGAAACGTTGCTTAAGGCCTCGATGATGGCTAAGGAAGGCAAGCTGGACCCGACGCCGCACCGATGAGGAGGAGATGTTGTGAAAATTGGAATTATTGGAGCGGGCATGGTCGGAGGCGCCATTGAGCATTGCTTTTCAGATGCTCATGAACTCTTCATTCACGACCCCGCACGAGGGACGTCCCTTGAGGATGTTATTGCCCATGTGGATTTCGCTTACATCGCCGTACCAACGCCTCCACACCCAGTGACTGGAGCTTGTGATACGCGAATTGTTGAGGATGTTCTGGACGCCCTACCTGAAGGCTTCACGGCCGTCATCAAGAGCACGGTTGTTCCGGGGACAACACAGCTCTATCACGAACGTTACCCCCATCTGAAAATCGCTTATTCGCCAGAATTTTTGGTTGAACGACAACGGTTGGAGGATTTTGCTAACCAAGATATTTTGGTTGTCGGCTCTCATCATGAAGACGTTGTGCAACGGGTGTTTGAGCAACACAAGGAAGCGGGAGTACTTCGTAGAGAGCAATTGTTTCATGTGACGCCGACTCAGGCTGAATTGGTGAAGTACACCAAGAATACGTTCTACGCCGTCAAGGTGACCTTCGCCAACCAACTTTACGACATATGTCAGGCCATGGGCGAAGATTGGTACGGTATTCGGGACATCATCACGGCAGAGCAAGCGCAGCCTATTGGCCCCTCCCATCTCGACCCTATTTTCGGATTAAACCGAGGTTTTGGGGGCAAATGCCTTCCAAAAGACAGCCTGGCACTCGGCGTGCTGGCTGAAGAATTAGGCGTCAAATACGCCCTTATGGATGCAATTCAGCATGATAATGCACAGTTGCGCGGCATCCTTACCGGCAAACCAAGTGATGTTATCACCAATGACGATTGATATGGTTGAATCATCGGTTTTAACTCGCTTCGCGCCGCGGGGCTCCTTGCTACGATTTGGAATCGCAGGCAGTTTCAACAGTCTTGCATTTTTTATCGTCTGGGAAGTGTTTTTGATCACGTTGTCAGGCACGGATGTTCGCATCTTGTGGGGTACTGCGTGGGGCCTAACTGGAGTTATGGCCCATTTCGTTCATCGCGCCTACACCTTTGATTCAAGAAAACCCGTCAAGTGGACTTTTGCAACTTCCATTCCAACCTATGTCATCAGCCTCGTTGGCTCGAGCTATACTATCGGGGTGCTATCGGAAATGTATCCGGCCAACCTGAGGTGGTTATCGGTTCTCAACATGCTCGCCTGGGGCTTCGTTGTTTGGCTTACTATGCGGGTTTTGGTCTTCCAATACAAGGATGAAGAATCTCGTCCTCAAACGGCATGAGTTTCGAGAACCCCAAGCGGAATGACCTCCAGCGCATGTTCATGGGTCGCTTCTAGATCGACCGGGCAGGCTTGGCCAGCATTGACTGCGTCAAGCCAGGTTCGGGCGCATACGCACCATGAGTCGCCAGGTTTTAGCCCTGGGAAGTTGAATTGCGGGGCGGGCGTTATCAAATCATTTCCTTGGCCTTTTGCAAATTGAAGAAAACTTTCATTGAGAACACAGCATACTGTGTGGGAGCCACGGTCGTTCGAATCGGTATTGCAGCAACCGTCCCGATACCAGCCGGTCAGCGGTTCGTTTGAGCACGTTTGGAGTGGCCCTCCAAGCACATTGATACTAGGGTCCATGCACAATCTAAATGTTCCATCGTCTTTCAAGACTTGCCTTGGATGTTAGCCCAACCCAGCCCAAGCCCGAAACCTCTGCCACGCCGTTCTCTCTGGAAGGGAATCCGATAAGCCGAGCATCACGTCCAATTCTCCTGACTTTTCAAGAATGAGAAGATGGTCGAAACCACCGACTAATGTGCCATCAATAAGAATCTGGGGGACTGTTTTCGCACCTCGTGACGCCATGCTGAATGCACGCTGAATTGCCGGAGAGTTCTTCAGGCGGCGCTCGATAACCTCCACCTGTTTGTTCTCGAACAATTGCTTTGCACGAACACAAGCACCACAACCCTTGTTGGTCCAGATGACGACGTCTGGTTTGGCCTTCGCACCCACACCCTTCGGTGATGGCTATGGGGTTTGAAGATAGCCCTCACACATGGGTTTCCAACCGTTGAGTTCATGGGGAAGAAGCGTTCGTGGGGACTTGATGCTACCTGATACGGTTCACAAATTACCCCGAGAAGAACGGTTTGCCTATGCGCGACTCCTCGCTTACATCGCTCGAATTGATGATGAATTGACCATTGATGAGATGGCGATGTTTGAACAGCGCCTCGGAACCGCATTGCTTTCACCCAACCAGCGCGAAAGTATTCGGGATGATTTGAGGAACCCGCCCTCTCTCGAAGAGTGTATGGAGAATTTGTCCGGAGAAGCCGGTCGTCTCGCCCTGCGGGACGCGGTCATGATGGCCGCAGCTGATGGGAAGGTCGACGAGGATGAGCGCGACGCACTCGAAGACATTTCCGAGATCTTGGGCCTCAAGGAAGATGCCGTTGACCAACTGCTTCAATGGACCGTTAAGGGCTACAAGTGGATGAAAGACGGCTACGATATTTTGGATAACCTCGAGGAATGAACCATGTTTCCTGATGGTTTGAGCCATCGCTCACCACAGGAATTGCGCAAGTATGCTGAGGTTTTGGTCTACATTGCTGCTGCTGACGGCGAACTCGTTAGAGAAGAAATTGCTGTGATTGAAGCAATGATGGGGCGTTGTATGATACATCCCGAAGTTCGGGTGGACATCCGTTCTGGATTTGAGCACCCCGTCCCGCTCGAACAGTCGCTCGTGGATTTAGAACATGGCCTCATCCGGTTTATTCTTAGAGATGCTGCCTTTGTTGCAGCAATCGATGGAAACTACGACCCGAAAGAAATCAAAGCACTGAAGGCTATTGCAAAGGCTGGAGAGGTCAGTAAAGAAGATCTGTCCTCCGTCCTTGATTGGGTTGGAGACGGTTGGAATTGGTATCAAGAGTTTTCAAAACTTCTGTGAACAAAACGATAAATTTCGAGCCTTGCGGGAAGAGTCACATTCAAAGATAGAAAGCCGACCCGCTTGGAGTGGTGGGGATGATGCAAAACGGAGTCAGCGGATGGTATGCGCGCCTAGATCGATGTCTTGCTGACCGCAATCAACAGATTGACATCTGGCTCAGCACATGGGAGCAGTCCCTCAAATCGTTCCAACCCATTGCCGCACTTCTCCCTGAAGATTGGCCAACACTTCCGGCAAATCTTCTCACCGACCCGGGCCATGTGCTTGACCATCTTTTGGCTCGGCACGATGCTGAATCGGATGGTCGCTCTCCTCGGGGCGCCCACCCAACTCCTCCTCGTCTGGCCGACGCCGTCATTGCATCCGAAATGCGTGAAACCCTCATCAATCCGAAGAAACCTGTACAGCAATCAAATTTCCTTATGAGCAATCTTCCACCTGGCTTTAGACAACATGTTGAACAACTCAACCTACCCGTTGCTTCTCAAGAAAACGAAGTGGACAACGAAGCAGAAGCAGAAGCGGTCGAAGAAGGTCTCCGCACCCTCAGCGGAATCCCGCTCCCCGTAGCAGATACCGCTACCGGCGGCGGTTTGTTCCACGCCCGCCTCATTCGCCGCCACGCTGATGCCCACGATGAGGCAGACGCTGAGATCAAGAAAGAGGATACCCGTCGTTTCTTCAGCAACATCCAACTTTTGGACATTGACCCTTTGGTCGTTCAAAGCACAAAGGCTCGCCTTCTTCTTGAATCCATCCGGCACGAACTGGTCAGTTTCGGACCAGAGACTCCCGGCAAAATTTCCAGAAAAGAAATGGAAACCCTACTTGATGAAGGGGTCCAGCAAGGTGACGCTCTTCAAGGCGAGTGGCCGTGGTCGCAACAACCCCGTTTGGTCCTCACCAACCCTCCTTGGCTCCGAATCAAAGACCGGTTCCGCGGCATGGAGGACGGAAGCCGTCTTCGCAAGGAGCTCGGAGAGCAACTCCGCGCTTTGCAAGACAACAACAAGCCTCGATTCTCAACCATGCGGGGTAACGTTAACCTCTACCGACTTTTCATTGAACGCAGTTTGCAAATATTGGAAGAAGGTGGACGATTGCGAATGGTTGCACCGGACAGTTTGTTGCGTGAACAATCATCTCATCCTTTGCGAGAGTTGTTGGTCAAGGAACATGCTTGGACACAGGTATGGGCTATCGAAGAGGCAAACTTGCTGTTCCCCGGCATGACTCAAGGCGTTGTCGTCTTGGGCATTACCGCTGACGGTAACCGAACCAACCTCATGATTCACGGACCCATCACCCGGTCCGACCTCCGCCGAGATGGTGAAGGATTGTCAAGTCGCGTGCCTGTCTTTGAACTGAAGGATGAGCGATGGACTTCGTGGGCCCGAAACACGTGGGCAGTACCCCGACTTCCTAGGGACCGCATTGAGCGCAAGTACACCCTTGAGGTCCTGGACCGATTGGCTTTACTCCCGCGCCTGAGCGATGCTACTCACCCGCTGACCACCAACGAGCGTCAAGTCCGTGTTCGCGTTGGTGAAATTGACCAAACTGCTCATGCGAAATTCATTGAAACTTGGGTCAAAGGAAAACGAAGTCGCCCCTTCATTCGTGGCGTGCACTTTTCGGAAAATGAAGACGGTGAAGTCTTCATTCGCCACCCTGCTTTCAGAACCGATATCCCTTCGCGAGCCAGTGAAAGGCAACTCGCCATGTGGGTCGGAGACCACCATCCCCGCTTCGGCCCTCGGCTTGCCTGCCAGGCCATCGTCAACGCCCACCAAGAGCGACGACTGCGTTGGGCGGTTATTCCCGAAGGAAGCGTGCTGGGCAACAGTGTGAACCACATTGAACTCCATCAAGAAATACAAGACCGACTCGTATCCGAGCATGAAAGCCTTGAAACAGGCCTGCATTGGTTGTGCGAACACCTCAACAACGACGATCTCGACGAGTGGGCTCGTGCCTGGGCAGCAAACAACAACGTCAACAATTACGAATTGGAAATGCTTCCGTTGGAATTGCCGGAGGCTTTTCCGCAAATCAGCACTATTACCAACTGATTGTATGGTTTGGCGAATTTAATTTCCGAAAATCCTCCTTGGCAGCCCTAGATTTTATATCACATAACCCGTTGGAAAAGGTTGTACGACTTTCGGAGGACGCAATTCAATGGGCATTCATCCAAAAATCGGAATCACCGGCTTGCCGCGAAGTGGGAAGTCTGCAGTGATGGAAAAAGTTCTCAAAATGCTGGTAGATGAACGCACGAGAGAAATAAAAATGCGCGGAGGCACCGTTGAAAAGCCAATTTTGGGCGGTCTTCGAACAGAACCACTTTTAGAAAACGGCGAACGTCTAGGATACAAAATCATTGACGTTGTCACCGGTGAAGAAGGCATCATCGCCCACAAGAGCATCGACTCCAGACTCCGAGTACTGGGGTATGGAATCGATGTTGAAGAACTGAACCGTGTTGCCATCCCGGCCATTGATTACGCCCAACACAACTGTGAGGTTTTGGTCATCGATGAAATCGGTAAATTCTCTGTTGAGTCCGAAGCCTTTGTCAGTGCAGTCCGCAGTGCTCTGGAAGTTGACATGCCCACCCTACTAACCCTGCACAAAAAGAGCCGTCATCCGCTCTTGCAAGACATTCGCCGCCGTGACGACGGTCGAATTCTCGAAGTGACTCCGGTTAATCGAGCCTTGTTGCCCTACAAGATTCACAAGTTGATGCGGGAAACCTACTGAGCATACCTCGCTCATCGGTTGATTCATCCGTAAGAAGTTCTTGGAACGTTCATGCACCCCCCTGCAGTTGCTGTTTCCCGACTCCTTATGGGAGCCGGCGTGGGGTTGTTCCTCGGCGTTGGTTTTGCGATGCAAGAAGGGCGGGCATCGCTGACTACGATCGGCGCATTTCATGGATTTGCGATTGTCGCGTTGGTTTGTTTTGTTCTTGGCTGGCAACTTTCCAATGGAAAGGGGCCTCTTTCTTCACAGTTCTCCAGTGAAAACGATGAGGCAATGGCGGCTCGAGTCCGGGATGATATCGAAGACGTGCAGCGCTCCGAAGACGTCAACAATGCATGGGCTGAACTTGAAACCAAGGTTCTGACCAGCGAATTGAATGAAGAGGAATGAACAAACCAGAAATCGGTGGATTCATGAGGGTCCTCCTTGTGAGGCAATTGAGGCAGCACCATGAGTGAAATCCCCGAAGACCTGTACTATACCAAAGAACACGAATGGTTGAAACTTGATGGAAACACAGTCACCATCGGAATTACCGACCATGCTCAAGAAATGCTGACCGACATTGTTTACATTGAACTTCCTGCTGAAGGCGACGTCATGGGCGTCATGGGTGAATTCGCTGTGGTTGAGTCGGTCAAGTCTGCTTCGCCAATTTTCGCACCGCTTGCCGGAACCATCACGGCCGTCAATATGGACCTTGATGATGCACCCGAATTGATGAATACATCTCCTTACGATGAGGGATGGATTGTCAAAATGACGCTCGATAACCCGGAAGGCGTTTCAGAGTTAATGGACGCTGCTGGTTACAAGGCTGAAATCGGCGAGTGAGCTGTTTGAGTGCATCTCCCGTCTGGAGCCTCTATGTTGATGGCTCCTGTCTTGGGAATCAAAATGTAGACGCCCAAACGCCCGCCGCCTGGGCATTGGTTGCTGTCAAAGGCGATTCGGGGCTGGGCCGTGGAACAGGTGAAATCGTTGAGGAAACATCGGGCCGAGTGATCACTGACCCTGAGGTTGACGGTTTTATTGGGGCCGAGGTGGGCTCAAACAACACGGCTGAGTTGTGCGGGTTTGCGGCTGCTCTTCGCTGGCTTCTCGTGGAAGGAGGGGAAGAAGCTGCTGTGATTCGTGCCGATTCCCAATACGCTGGCAACCTTGCAAGCGGAGCTTGGAAGGCCAAAGCCAACAAAGAATTGGTTCGCCAAGTGCAATTGCTTTGGAGGGAAGTTGCAGGCTTGCGGCCGCTGACATGGTCGCATGTGAAAGCGCATCGTGGCCATCGTTGGAACGAACGGGCCGACCACCTCGCTCTACGTCGCGCACAGGGTGACCAACCGGAGCCCCTGACCTTTTGGAAACCCGGACAGCGTTAGTCATTCAGTCGCTCTTGAAGCCAGGCCCGCATAGGTTGCGAATATTCTGGCCGGCGTAGCGCATGGTCGACTTGGGCTTGAAGCCACAAAAGCGGTGAACCTGAATCATACCACTGCATTCCATCCAGGAGAACCCCATGAAGAGCCCCTTCGTTCATCCAGTGCTCCTGAAGAGCAATGGTTTGCAAATCCCCACATCGTTCAAAGGAATAGTTCTCCAACAAGGCTTGGGTTGTGGCTGGGAAGACGTATCGCCCGCACATCGCCATCCGGCTTGGCGCTTCTGACAATGACGGTTTCTCAACCATTCCGGTGATAACGCTCCCTGTCATTGAAACAATCCCGTAATGGCTCACTTGGTCCTCTGGAACTTCCATCAATCCAACGGTTGCTTGCCCGTGCTCGTTGAATTGTTCAACCAACCGACGTGAAGCCGTTGATGATGCAAAGGCAGTTGTTGGGCTGTGGATGTCCATCAGGACATTGTCCCCAAGCAAAACCAGCATGGGCCCTTCAACGGCGTGTAGAGCGCACTGTAGCGCATTTCCAATACCTTTGGCTTCATGTTGAATGTGAGTGAATACCTCGATGTCTTTTGTGATGTTAAACAGAGATGCATCAAGTTCCGGCCTCATCGTAGCCAAGTCAGAACGATCGGCGAGAAAATCACCGAGATTTTTTCGCGGTGAGAGAATGATATGGAGGCGGGTTGCTCCTGCATTCTTGGCTTCCATAACCAAGTGTGTAAGCAAAGGAACGTCAACGAGAGGGAGGGTTTCCTTGGGTTGAATGGCGCTTACCGGAAACATCCGAGTTCCCAAGCCGCCGGCCACGATCAGGGCGTCACGAACATGCTGCATGGCACTGCGACAAAGGCACAGGCTTTCAAGCGTGGCCCACTACGGGAGGAGCATGGAGGCAAAAACCATCTCGCTCTCCCTCGCAGTAGCAGGGACGGGGCTTGTCCTACAGACCTTCCTCGATGTCGCCCCTTCGGGGCCTTGGGATTCTGCCTCTTTTACCCGCGGTGTTCTCGGATTAGCAGGCCTTAGCTTCCTGTATCTGGCGTGGTACGAGCGTACATTTGGTCAATTTGGAATTGCCCCTACAGTTGACCGATGGAAGACCCCTGAAGATACGTGGTTGTCAGTCGTAGTCTTCGGCTTGGTTTGCTTGGTTGTGACTCGCTTGCTCTCATTGTTTGATGCGGGTGGCGTTGCTCCGGAACCGGCAGGGTTGATTCTTGCTTTGATTGGCTCCCTTGCCTTGTTTAATGGACTCTATGTTTGGTCCATTACCAAGGGGCCACTTGCTCTGGACGAAGAAGAGTGATCAGTCAAGGAAACCAAGTTCTTGGTCAAGGACATCGAGCGCATCGCCCAATTCAGGAAGTTCCCCTGGTTCTTCCATCGTTGATTGTGGAAGGGGTTTCTGAAGGGTTGTGGGGTGAGAGCCGCCCTGGGAAAGCCATGTTTTCCATGATTCACACCGCTCAGGGCGTCGGAGGGCAAGAATTTCCCACAGCGGTTCGAGGTCAGAGTTCTGCTCGTTGAGCCCTGTGATTCGTTGAGCAAATTGGTCAGAGTCAACCTCTTCCATGCGAATGAGCAGTTCTCGGAGTCGCGTTCGCACAACTTCATCGCCGTCGCACCAAAGTTGGTGAAGAAGTCCCCGTTGGTCGGTAGAATCAAACTCAATGTACTCTCTAAGGTTTGGAACAAGATTTCGCCGTACTATGGCCAAGGGGTGGTGAGCGAGGGTTGCTAAACGGTCAGCCCATTGATCCTTGTCGAGATACTTCAAGTCACCAACGGTTGAACTTGCTGCAGCCAACACACTTTCGTCTTCTGAATCAAGCATATCGTTGAGAAACGGGATGGCGTCTTCACCGAGTCGGCGGAACAGACGAGTCAACACATCCGCTAAACCGCGTTGGACCAAAGGCTCCTCTCTGGAATGAAGTCGGTGCGTGAGTTCGAGGCCAAAATCACGGTCGGCTTCAACCGATTTCGCCAAACAAAGTGTGACTTGAGCCGCAATCTCAGGGTCTTCATCAGCCGCCCTTCTCAAAAGAATTTCTTTCAGTCCTAACGGGTCGATCAAAGGTTTTCGTTCCATCAACAAACGGACCCATTGCATCAAAAGAAGACGTCTTGGGGAGTCGCTGTTCTCAAGGCGTTCAAGAAGCCAAACTGCCGCTTCAACGCCCTGTGTGTGAGCGACAACGACGGTTGACATCCTTGGGACAACGGCGGTAGGGTTCCAATCCATATGTTGGGGTCCAGCATCGGGCTGAGTATGCCATGTTCCAGGGCGTTCTGCGAGAGCGATGGATTCGACGAGGTGGTACCCTTGATGAACGGGCTGGCCGTGAGGGGCGATTGAAAGCCCGTTGAGCAAAGCGATGCTAAGCCACCAGCGGTCCGTATTGGGTGCATGGGGGTCAAAGGCTTGAGCCAACCAATCTGTGGCTATACAAAACAAAAGGCGATTTGAAACATCACTCATACGGCGTTTTAGCCATCGCTCATGAATTTCAAAGGGATCGTCACTGAGGTTCATCCTGTGAGGCACAATGAGGTCGACAACTGAATTGAGGTGTCGGTCAAACATGCCCCGGTCAACGTTGAGAATTCCAAGGCCTTGCTCAAACAACACGTGCGGTGACGTGGGAGGGATGGCGGGGAAATCCGGGTCGCTCATCGGCGGAGAAGGAAGGGGCCATGCGATGGTTCCGCGTTCCAATGCTTCAACCAAACCGGTCGCAACCAGTTCAAACGCTTGGTTTGAAATTTTCTTACGAATCTTGCTCACGCACAAACCCTCCTACACATTTCCTAAGGATGCAATCCTCAAATGTCAAGCTCAATGTTCAAGTTCTGAATGAGTTCTTTGTACCGGTTACGGATGGTGACTTCTGTCACTCCAGCAACTTCAGCAACTTCACGTTGAGTCCGGCGCTTTCCGCACAAAACCGATGCAATGTAGATGATTGAGGCTGCAATTCCAGTCGGGCCTCGGCCACTGGTCAATTCCTTCTCTTGGGCGGCCTTGATGAGTTCGTATGCTTTAGCTTCAACTTCTGCATCCAAACCAAGTCCAGAACAGAATCGTGAGATATAATCTTCAGGGCCTGTCGGCATGATTTTCATCTTGAGTTCACGGACCATGAATCGGTATGTACGGCCGATTTCTTTGCGTCCTGTACGAGATGCTTGTCCGATTTCATCAAGGGTTCGGGGAACCCCACATTGTCGGCAAGCTGCGTAGAGTGATGCTGCTGCGACACCTTCGATGGAACGACCGCGGATCAAACGCTTGTCAACGGCTTTCTTGTAGTTAACAGCTGCAGCCTCTCGGACGGATTTAGGAAGTTCAAGGCGGCTGGCCATTCGGTCCAATTCAGCGAGAGCCATGGCCAGGTTTCGCTCGGTAGCGTTGCTGACTCTGCTTCGCTTCTGCCACTTTCGCATACGGTAAAATTGTGAACGGTATCGGGAATTGATGGTCTTTCCAGAGTAGTCTTTGTTTTGCCAGTCAATGTCCGTTGAGAGACCTTTGTCGTGGAGCATGACGGTCATTGGAGCGCCGGTACGAGCACGCTGATCGCCTTGTTCGGGCGAAAAGACACGCCATTCAGCACCTTGGTCGATGACGTTGTCTTCCAACACCAATCCACAGTCGTCGCAAACCACTTCGCCACGTGTTTCGTCCCTCGATAGTGAACGACTTCCACAGTCGCTGCACTTGACAATATCTTCTACTTGTTGATCATCCATAATTTCCACTCCAACCCACTAATCTAGTGAATCTATATAAGGCCTTTTTGATTTCATATTTAAAATTTTCCAAATGCAATAGATGTCGTGTTTCGCCCACAGTTTGGTAAATATATGGGCCAGCACTGGTTATTAACTATTCAATAACGGTTATTATCTACACCCCCGTGGGGGAAACATGAACCGCCGCACCTCTCAAAATCAGAGAAAAATTCGGATTCCAACCGTACTCCGCCGTCAGCCCAAAAAAGAGCCCCAGGAGGAAGTCGTCGCCAAAGCAGATGACCCTTCCTGCCAAACTCGTGGCTGCGGCTGCGGAAATTGAGAACCCAACTCAAGGCCCCTCGCCGCTGTGCTTTCCTGAGCTTCAGTGCAAACGGTGTTGAACAGGACATCAAGAGTTTACGGTCCGCAATCGGATATAATGAACTCCTGAGGCACCCCCGTGGCCATACTCAGAGGGGCTAAAGGTGAACGGGTCATTCAAGGTTCCCGGTGGACCGTTTTGGTCGGCGAAAGGACCGCTGTGGGCAAATGATGTTCCGTTCCAAGAAGCGGCATAGAACCTGTTGTCCGCACTAAGGTCTTCGATTGTTCCGTATTCGAGGTCAATTGCAGCATCGGGCCACGCATCAAATCTGAATACCACGATATCGATCTCAATTGAACTCGAATTAAATGCAGAAGGATTCAATGTTATGCTATCATCGTAATGCCTCACTACCAACAGGTCGTTACGAATAAGGTCGGTTGTACCAACTTCATGCCCGTGCCATTGATCGTTAACTTTGACAAAGGGTTCAATCGAAAGTTCGCTGGGCTGGTACTCTCCTGCAGTGTCGTCGAATTCCCACAGAACCATCCATCCGTTAACCTCACTCACACCGGCAACCGGAACCAACCAAGGCGCTTCAATGCACAAAGTAACGTCTCGGGCACAGGGCTCCGGAGTCCCTCGGTTTCTTGTGATAATATGGCTGGCATCACGGTCGCTCATCCAAGAGCGAAGGGAATCCAATGAATGGGGTGGTTCTTTCGAATGTTCTTTGCTGAGCCATTTCATCTGAAGGTCTTTTGACGATGCTACGACCGTTGCATCTTCAGGTACTTCATCTGCAATTGAGCGCATCATGTACACCCATTCACTCGTCCTCGAGTGATAGTCATCGGTTTCAATAAGATGGCCGGCAAATGGAGCAACTATGGTCAACACGACCACCATGAAAGAAAGCGCCGGACGAACGGCCGAATCAAACCGATTTTGGCCAGCTTCATTCATCCTTCCTTTCCCGCCGCCACCCTCAGGGGAGCCAATACATGATTCGGGCTGTGGGTGAATCAGTTGGTTCACCCAGTTAATGACAGGATCAAAAGAGCGCGCAGCCAGTGCACAGAACAGGGGGATCACCAAGATCATATAACGCGCTTCTCCATATCCAAGGAGTAAACTGTAAATCAAAATGTGAGGGACTGCTATGGCCGAAATGACTGCGAGTTCGCTCCATTTTTTATCCCGAATGAGCAAGGCGATTCCTCCAAGAGCAAGAAACCAGATTCCGTCCGAGAGAAGGTCCAGCCTGAAGTCCAAATAGCCAAGCACAGAAAATTTTTCTGCAGACCATCCAACTCCCTCCACGGGGTCCAACGCACGGTCCACTGGTGCATTGATTTGAGGTCGTAAAGAAGCCAACACGTCGCCTGTCTCCATCCAATCGTTGAGCATAAAGGGAAGAACGGCTAATGACCATGCGAGAAGGAACCACATCATCGGCTTCACCCTTCTAGCCATCAATCCTGAAAATCCAACAACGCCTAACAAATAGGTGAATGAATACCTAGCCAGGGCCACGCCTCCCGATGAAAAGCCAATGAAGAGCATCAATATCGGTGAGGGTTTTTTCCAATCAATATTCAAGAGGAGATTCATAACCGTAGTCGCCAACATAGCTGCAAAGATTCCATGATAGTATTTTGGACCCCAATCAATGACAACCGGCGAAGTGATGGCAGCAACGGCAAAAAGCGTGGCTGAAACCGTTGATGCTCCCAGTCTTTTACCGAGAACATACGTCTGTAAGCCAAAGAGCAACACGATGAAACGCATCAAAACTAACGATAGCGAGCCTCCTTCGTCAAAAGCAAGTGCAGTACTAAGGAGCACTGGCAGCAACGGAGGTCGAAAAATTCGATTACTGAAGGCATCGAAATCCAAGATATTAGCATAGGTTGACGCCTGCAGAATATGGTAAGCGCCATCGTAGTGGACAGGATAGCCTTTTGCGGGCCGGATCAGTTCACAGATGACGATGACGACTGACAAGCGTAAGAAGTACCAGATGGGATGAGGTGGATTCTCTTGATGCCTTTGGGGCAAACCGTTGAACAATGAACAAACTCAAAGGCAACAAAAGCAGAGCAGAAAAGACCGATGAATTGTAACCAAGGAGAATGAGATTCAATTGCAACCATGCAAAAATCAACACCACCATTGGAGCGAACAGAAACCACCGCTCAAAGGCGTCAACGTCAATCAACTCCCTGTCCATTGTTTCAAACGGTTTGGGTTGAGGTTGTTGTTGTTGCGGTCCTCAAATGAAGTTGCGCAAGGTTTCCACATCGATTTCATTCTCCCGAACAACGATGAAAAATTCATCGATGTTTGTTTGCAACCATCTTTCCTGATTCCGAAAACAACACAATTGTGACGCTGATGCTGTCATCTATTTCGCGAATGTTTTCAAGTTGCAAGGGTAGCGACGAATAGCACCCACTGAAAGACCTTATGAACACCAACTTTGAACACATGGGTTTGAGCATAAACCCTTGTGTAATCTCCATAACCACTTATTCTTGGGATTAGTTTATTCATTTGAATGAATAGGCCTGTTCATGAAGATTGATCATGTTATTGTTTGGCAGTTGCAATCGGCAAGGTATCGAATGATTGCCGTAAATGAGGGAGCACAATGTTAACAATCTTGAGGACACTGCTGAAGTGGTTCAAGGGGGAAATGGAGGAATTGAAACCCGAGACTCGATTCTTTCTCTATGTCGAAATCGGATTCTATTTGCTTGCCGGATTTGTCATTTTCTGGGAACCAGAATTTCTAACAGAATAGAGAGGGGTATACACAAGGGAGCCCCTTGTATATGGCGTCGTTGCTATTGGTACGCACGAATACGGCCCACTGCGAACCCTTGTGAATTCGAATCTTATCTCCGTGGGTCAGTGAAGAGGCCCTTGGAGATTGGCAAATGAAAATCCTCAATATCGGGATTATGCTAATGAACAATTTTCATGAAACTTATGTTGGAATTTTGATTTCCTTGATTCTGAAATCAAGATGTACGATACCTTATCAATAACCAACACGAGAGAGCCTCGTGGAGGAAACTGAGAATTTCCGAGAAGTCGATGTTGCTACGTCAGCGAAGTTCTTCGGCACCAAAATCACGTCCTTTTCTATTCTTCTAATGATTGTTGCAAGCATCATCGCCATTGATGCCTTCGATTGGTTTGAGGGAGACGAAGATGGTGAGGATGAAAGCGATCTCGTAAAGACGAACCCTCCTCCTGAGATCGACCTACAGCCAGGCAGAATTTATTCTGATGAAAACATCTACATCAACGAAGACGGAACCGGGAATTTTCGTACACACTGCACAGAATCCCATGTCAACAATGACGACCCTCTCGTATATCCCGGACAAACAGGGGCTGCTCACGAGCATGTTTTCTTTGGGTTCCCTGAAACGGATGCAAACACCACGACGGAACAACTGAGGAACGCAACAGATCAAACGACTTGCGAAGGAGTGGCTTTGAATCAAGCCGCTTATTGGGTGCCATCATTGTTTTCAGCAGATGGAACCAGGCTGGAATATGTTGAACCTCTCTTTTACTACAAAAGCGGCTACCATATTCCTGCGGAGCTTATTCAAGCCCCACCTGAAGGCTTGGTGATGATTGCAGGTCATGACAGACCAGAACCGCAAGACGTGATAAGTGCGAAGTATCGTTGCGAACATTGGGAGGCTCCTTCTCCTCAATTCGATGAGGGAGATCCAATGGATCATGTGCCGTATTTGCCTGAATGTCAACCAGGTGAATTACTCGAGTTTAGGGTCGTTTTTCCACAATGTTGGGATGGACAAAATCTCACCTCAGAAAATCAGCGCAGCCACATGTCCTATCCTATCCTCGCTGAGGCACCAAACACAGGCACGGGATATTGCCCGGACTCACACCCCGTAGCCATTCCTGAAATATCGTACAAATTTGCATTCTGGGTCACGGAAGAGACCGGTCCATCGGACACATGGTATCTCTCATCAGACATGAATGCATCACACCCGAGCGGCTCATCTTTGCATGGCGACTGGATGAATGGATGGGACCCGGACATCATGGACCTCATCATCAACAATTGCATTAATCCCGGGTACGATTGCAGTGTTGGCCTTCTTGGAGACGGCACACGACTTCAAGAAGTAGAGTGAGATATCAATCCCAGATTGTCAAATTCAAACATTATACACAACGGGCCCCCTTATGCACGTCTGCATTCACATGGGTACCCATGGCATCGTATGCGTGCACAACGGCACCCCTTTCAGACAGTTTTACAATATTTATCAAATACAGTGATCAGTTACTACGTGTTGAGTAGGGCCTGCTCCTCGTAAGGTCATACAAGTCAAAACAACTGGCGGTCCTTTGAGCACGTTGATGCCTGCAATAAACGCTGAAAATTTGGAATCAATTCGTCCCTTGCTTGTGATTAATTTCATGGATTTCATGGAAAATTCGGACCCTTGTACAATTATTCTCTCAACGGCTGGACAATTTCTGATGTAATCCCTAATTTGATGAACTAAATGCTGTGGGTGCATATGATAATTCCACCAAAAATCTGCTTTAATGACGAGGGTTTGACAGCAGTGCCCATAGTGGTGCCCATCAGCCCAAACGGCTACTTCCTGTCCATAGTTTCCAAAACAATTCTCAATATCTAGATTATTCATCATCGCATCTTCAAAACAGGCAATGAGATGATTCTGGTTGTCGATGTTGTGAACAATGTGGTCGTGATGGGGGTCGCTAAACATGTTTGTTGGATTCATTCATTGTTATTTAATTCTATCCAGTTCAATTCACCAAGTTCACAAAGGCTTCATCGTAGTCCTCGTGTATGGATAGGAAATTCACAAGGGTTCGCAGTGGGCCATATTGAAATGTACTCAATCCATTTAATCAAGCCTTGTCAAGCGAATAAGTGATTTACATATATACACAACGGGTATCGCTGAACACCCTTGTACACAATTAGTCCGTTGACAAGGGTTCTCAGTCCGTCCTATTCATGGCTACCCATGAAGGCACATACATACACGAGGGGCCCCCTTGTGTATAATAGACAATACATCCCTCTATTTTTGTCATCAAGGTTTTGTTAACTCATCAATTTTATTTCGGATAATCTCGCTTAGATTGAACCTTTCCCCTTCATCTGTAAGGATTTTTGATAAATTAGCCCATGTATCATCGTCATGGCCAATGAAATTCCAAAAGTCCCGTCCGGATTTAGTTTCATCACCGTCCTCTTTGTCTTCGTTGTACACACACAGAAGAAATTTTTTTCCTGCTTTCTTTGCCTTTTTCTTCTCTTTTTCTATTGTGGCATTATTACTTTTATTTTGGCCGAAAATCGATTTCATCTCAATCCAATACTCGTGCCCGTCGGGATGAGTAAACTTAAGATCAACTGGCTTTGCCTCTTTTTTGGTTTTGATATCAGTACTACCGCCAGCCTCAAGAACACATAATGCAATTTCTTCCATTTTTTGACCTAGTCTCGTGGAAAAAGAGGTTGAAACCGTTTGCACCACTCGATAAAAGATTTGTTCATTCTTTCTTCCAAAATATAATGCTTCATCTACTGGTTTGTTGTTGATAATGTCAACTGTAATATTTTCAATTTTTTTATGAAGGCCTTCTTCTAGTTCTGCAAGAATTTTGATGATTTTATCAGATGTCCCTTTGCTAAATTTAGGCATAAAAGGGGCTTGCATAATTACTATTTATCATCTTCTCCACACCTTAGGCATCAAAATAAAGTAATTTAGTGAAGGGGATAAATGAATAGCATATGTTCACAGGGGGTCATGCTAACACCCTTGTACATAAATTAGATTCACATGGGTTCTGCAGTGGGTCCTATTCACAACGCTACCCTTCCGAATGCGGGTGTTCGCAAGGGGCCCCCATATATTCACGGTTCATCTCAACGTTAGGCACAACAGGGTTCAGTGAGTGTTCATCTAAATCAATTTTCGATACACTTAGATAGCGAGTGTGACCCTTATTCAATTCCACTATGAATCATACATCCGAGAGAGTATCATTCGTTCAGTAAATTGAATGTACATCAATTCCGTACTAGTGCTGAGTCCTGTCGTGTGCGCTGCTTCACCAAGGTCTAGACGATCACCACAATCATCGCTGATGTAAAATTGACTTGCATAAGCTCGAGATGAATAGCCATCAATAAGTTTAATCTCAAGTTCTAGATTTGAGTTCCGGCTAAGGTTGTGGAGATAGACCCTATGATCTCCTTCATCAACATCAAAGTAAGATACTTGAAACCCATTAATTTTCACAATATGTACAACCTTCCCAGGACCAAGATTCGTTTCAATATTCCAATCGACGGTGTAATTGCAGGTTTTGGGCACATCAAGCTGCCATC
This sequence comes from Candidatus Poseidonia alphae, assembly GCF_943787815.1. Classification (NCBI taxonomy): domain Archaea; kingdom Methanobacteriati; phylum Thermoplasmatota; class Candidatus Poseidoniia; order Candidatus Poseidoniales; family Candidatus Poseidoniaceae; genus Candidatus Poseidonia; species Candidatus Poseidonia alphae. Next base: position 2,211 of record NZ_CALSNW010000006.1, on the reverse strand, counting down.
GGTGGTAATAATTAGGTTGTGGACTAACCGTTGCAGGAAAGCCAACTGCGGTTTCAAAACCTGAGGTCCATGGGTCCCGGATGGAGTATTTTCCAAGGTTTCTGTCGTAAAGATTGAGGTCGAGTGCCCAGAAAATAATTCCATCGGTGTATCTCGCAGCGTTATCGAGATAGGGGGTGATATCTGGTGTATCAACTGAGCCTACGACATCGCCTGTCCATTGATCGTTTGCCCAAAATACTTCCATGCAAGTTTGCCCTAAACCATGTGCAATTTCACAAATTGAGGAGACATATCTATCTTGTAAATCTGGATCATAATGGCCTTCTCGTTGAGGATACTTGAACAAAATACCGTCTACAATATGTGTGATAGTCCAATTTTCATTGGTTTGTGCAATGAAAGAATCGGTAGAGTGCACAGGTCTGTTTTGTACAACTCCACGGTCAATTGTTGCACTGAGGTTCGACAACTCAACTCGATCACCGTCCTGTCCTTGATCCCCCAAACGAAAATCCCACATATATGCCACTTTTTCAGTATACTTTGTAACCGAAGAAGTTCCAGTGTCTATACTGAATTTGATGTGGTTTGTACCTGATTCAGGCAAGATTGGAGTGGAAAACTTTACCTCAAAAATCGTTGACTCATCTCCTTGGGCGTTGGCCATAGAATGCACACCTACTTGTTGACCGTTTACCTCAATCACAAGATCCATGGTGTAGGGTACAGACATCAACATTTCTTGGATGATAAACGAAAGATTTGCTTGTAAATTGGCAAATTGAGGTGGCGTGTCAAATGTCATGTTCATCTCGAGCGTATCTTCGGGATAAAGGTAGAAATCTCCATCCACACCAACCGTTCCATCCGTCAGCGAGCAATGGTTTGAGTTACAACCCGCGGTACCCATCATAATTCCATCATTTGCATAGTAAATCGGAAGAGCCTCAGCGGGTATGTACGGCATGAAATCAATGGGGCTTTGGTTAGATGATGCAACATGGGCAGTATCGCGCATCTGTGTGACATCGCTTACATTCAAACCAGAATCGTTGTAAAGCGTGGTTGGAGATTGCAAGGCTTCATGAAAGTCATCGACTGTTATACCAATATCTTTGTTGTAAACCAGCGCTCGTTCTTTGGTATTGTTAATCTGCGCCAAATATGTTGTCAGATTCAAACTGTCTCTGAAGACCGTCATCGTTGTAATTTCCTCAGTACTGTTGTCAAACGCACTCAATAACCGATCAAAATTCTGCCATTCACAATCAGACGAATTTGCAACCTTGGCTTTGATGGTGTAAAGGTAGAGGTTTTGCGAAGTATTTGTTAAAGCGTTCAAGGTGTTGTTTCCATCCGCTGATTTCCAACCTATATTGTCCTGGCAGCTGTACAGATTTGTTCTATTTGGATCGCTGCTGAAAATCGGATTTGTCCAAGAACCGATCAAGCCCGGCATGGATGGTATCAACGATTCATTCATGGTTAGCCATTGGTACTGTAGGTCTTGTAAGGTTTGGTTTGTAACGTACCATCCATTCCTAAAGGATGCAATCGTTGCATTTGCATTATCCCATCCGAGATTGAAACTCCTCAAAGTTTGGTTGGTTGCATCCCAACCTGTTTGAAGATTAATTATGGTTTGATTTGCGTCTCGCAAGTTGTTTTCAAGTTCTACAATTGTACCGTTTGCTTGACTCCACTCAAGGAGGTATTCGTTGATGGAGGAATTGTAAGCGGCCCATTCCTTCTCAAATTGCAGCAAAGTTTGGTTTGCGCTCTGCCAGCCCATCTGGAGTTCCAAGATTTCTATTTGAGCCAAATCTGCTGTATTGACAGCGTTTAACAAGGATTGATTTGTTTCCTCCCATCCATTTTGGAGGGATTCAATGAAGGACAAAGATTCCTCTAATTCGTATTGAATGATTAGGATTGTTTCGTTTTTAGATTCCAGTTCCGTTTCGTAGAGGAGATCGGGTTGGCTTGTCTCACCTCCAAGGCAACCAGCCATAGGCATAGTAAGAATCAAGAACAACAAAAAGTGACATTTCATCATGTCCATGAATTGTCTTTTATCCCACCAGTATAGAAATTTATTCTATCGCCTTTAATGTAATCTAATACATCTCCACCCCCTCTATGGGACTTCGTTTCTCGGTTACAACTACCTTGCTTATTACAGGGACTGCGCTGCGAAGGTCGTGGACT
>NZ_CALSNW010000005.1:0-50896 GCF_943787815.1 Candidatus Poseidonia alphae | reverse complement strand
ATAGGGATTCGAATCCATGAGAGAATCCATTCAAACACACCTTCAAAAGCCAATGATTCCATTGAACTGCATGAGCCCCCTCCCGTTGTTCGTTCTACCCATGGTCCTCATGCCGGGTGAAATTCAGGAATTGCGCGTGTTTGAACCACGGTACCGGCAAATGCTGGACGATTGTTTGCTGGACGGACTCAACTTCGGTTTGGTCCTCAACGACCCCTTCACCTTGACCAACCACTGGGACGCCCCACAAACCCACGGATGTGAAGCAGAAATTCTTCACCATGAAACCAAAGGCAGCAACCACTTTCTCAAAATTGTAGGCAGGAGAAGGTTCACGGTTCAGGACGTCATTGAACCCGCCCTGCCTCCGTTTGACCATCCGATGATGGACCCACTCACCAACGCTGAAGGCGTTGACCCCGATTTGCAATCACTGTTGGAATTCATTCCTGATGAGGTCGGTCATTCGAAACTCTACATCAGTGCTGAAGTGGAATACCTCGACCCGTTGGATGAGACGACGAATGAACAGCAAGAACGATTGAAGATGATGGCCAACCACGTGATGATTCGCATCGCATCGCTCTTGAGTATTGATGATGAATCGGCACAGGAATGGGTACAACAGGCACCGGTAATGGAATTGATTGACGATGATGGCGACACCGTGTTTGCAGTGACTGCCCTTCTCGTGAGTGACCTTGAGACCAAGCAGCAAATTCTACGAAGCGAGGGCATTGACGAGGCCATCAATCATCTCAACGACCATCTCAATGCCTTCCTGGAAGAAGAGTAACCACCTTGATCCCGTGTACTGGTGTGCACCCTATAAGTCAGCGGACTCCGTATGAGAACCTACGCATGAATATGGCCCAGGTAAAGCCGCTATAAACACCAATTTTGAACACATGGGTGTTATGGAGCAACCCTTGTAGATTACGCTCGTCTAGAGCATAGATTTACTGTTTCGTAATTTCATCATGTAATGTTGAAACAGTCTGTGCGGTCTCAACTATTTTTTGGTCTCTGAAATTTTGTATCTGTTTGTCTGCTTTTTCTTGAATTTTAGCCTTTCTTTCACTCAATCTTTTCAGAATAAATCCGATAATTCCGAGGGCACCACCAATGATACCGACTACAGCAGAGTAATATTGTAAATTTGAAAACGAATCTTCCTCAGAATCGGTTTGGAGGTTGATTGAACAACCATCAAGATCAACAGATGCACCAGTCTCAGTGTTTGAGCATTGGTCTTTGGAGTCGAGCACGCCATCACCATCAGAATCCAAAGTTTCATCCAATGAACAACCATCTGACCCTACGTTTGTTGTCGGGCTGTCTGGACAATTGTCCGGGTTTAGTCCAGAACGGTTGTCTCCATAACCATCTCCATCACGGTCTGACCATTGCGTTGAATCATTAGGAAAAACGTCGGTTTCATCGCCATATCCGTCTCCATCGCCATCCTTTGTTTCACTTGCGTCATTGGGAAAATCATCAGAGTTGTCGCCTATTCCATCACCATCAGAATCAGACCATTCTGTTTCGTCATTTGGAAATTCATCGGATTCATCATCATATCCATCCCCATCTGAATCCGTAGGCTCAGTAGTTGGAGAAATGACTTTCCATGTTGAATTCACATCTCTATTCTGTCTCGAATCATCTCCATATCCAGATAATTCAACTTCACTCTCTGTATTTGTCAACCAACCGAAGAAGAATTCTCCTTTCCACTCTCCTGGATCATTCTGCATGTCGCACTCGTCATCGTTAGCAATATCGTTGTCTCTGCATTCAATAAGGAACCGGATGTTAGACGAATCATCTGGTATGTTTATTGTCAAATTCCACGCATTACTGAGCTCGAAAACATCCTCCCATTGAGGGCTATCATAACAATCAACCAATTCATCATCTGCGTATACACAGACTTCAAAATAAGGGTCTGGAGCACCATCACCTGAATCCCATTCTCCACTTAAATTTCCATCCCAACTGACCAATGACAGAATAATATGCGCATCCTCTTCATCTCTGTGATCAGTTTCATCAGGATAACCATCGCCATCTGTATCTTCAGCTGAAACGGTATGAGGTATCAACAGTATTGAAAACAGAATTGCAACTAAAATTTTAGTTCTCATAAACACTTCCAGTGTTCTGAATTTTAAAAACTAATACGCTGCATGAATCAATACTTTTCATATAAACACATCGGGAGCCCTTGTGTATGTATGCGTATTGAAGGGTACCCTCGATGTCGTATAGGACTACAAGGGGGACCCTTGTATTCTCCAAGTTAATTTGTCATAAATATTTAGTATAAGCAGCTACAAACAAACACCATGAGCACACCTTGGAGCTATGTTTGTAGAGCATGTGGCACGACGGTTTTTCACAAAGCCAACCCTAACACCATTCCACCATTTCTAGTTATGTGGAGGCAAGGTAGCCGATGTCCAAGCACCCCTCATGGCCACCATGACACATGTGTTCCCAATGAAAACCCCAACCCCGAAGAATTACTGACATCATCTAAGGCTCCGGTATCTGGGAAACATAATTCATATCCGGGAACAAGTTTAGGAGGATGTTTTCCGGAATGCATAATTTATGTTGATTTTTTTGACCCCATTGAAGCTACCGTCTCGCAACTTATCGGCTGTGGTTCTAAGACTAAAAGAATAATTCTGGTGGGGCTAGATTCAGCATCTATATCTAGAGCGAAGAAGAAGAAGAATTTCAGAAAAATTGTGAATGTAGCTGAAAGAAGAGGAATTAATTTCTATACATTCGAATGGTCAAATAAATCCTCATACCAACCCCTCAGGTTTCCGTGAGTCTATCTGAAATTTGATTTGTATCGAGTTCCAGCGGTGCCAAAGATATTGATATTTTTTCAAAATGACCGATGGTTTGATTTTGTTTACGAGTTATGGGTATAACGCCCTTGTAAATGGGTTAGACACTCACAAGGGTTCTGCATAAGACCCATGTGTGCAAACTTAGGATATACAAGGGCTCGCAGTGGGCTGTTTCAGACGCTACGCACGAATAGCATCCAATGCAAGCCCTTGTGCATGATTCAATTGCCTACGAGGGTTAGCGCATTAACCCCTTGAAGACGAAAGACGACTGTTGTGTTTGTCTTTCAGATATTCAGAAATCATCTCGCCTGAAAATACATGCCAAAGCGAGAACAGAAGCCGTTGCGAGCATTCCAACAAACGGAATTTCTTCGGGGTCTTCCTCCTCCTGTGAATTGCTCTCAACTGGTGAAGAACTGTTGGTTTTGCCAATCCAGTAATCACCACCGGCTCCATCACCACCAGACCCCAACAGAACGAACGTGTTGAATTCTACATCACCAACTGCCTCTGATGGAGATGTCCATGTCAAATTCCAGACGGTAGTAGATTGGCCATCAGCGGTCTGAGTTGCTCCTTCATCCAAAATGTGTGAGTTTGGATCGCCAGCATTTGTTGTGATAACTCCTTGGCTCGCAATCATGCGGTAACCATTGGCATTGTTGTCCACAAGGGATCCGTTATCCATTGTTACAGTGATTGAATAGGTTGTATTCGAAGTAAAATTTACCGGGATCCCCTCTACGGAGAAATCAAACGAAGCGTTGTTTGGTCCCGAATCTTCAACACCATGACATGTGCATCCATTATCAGCCGCAGAGCCAATACCTGAAGGCATACTCGAACTGATTGGAGCAAATGAAAGTAAAAATACCAAACAAATCATCACGCACAACTTTTTCATATTTAATGCTGCACAACGATGTCATTTGAAAGTTGTCCCAAGAAACCAATTTAAGTCCAAATTTTGATGTATTTTAGATCATCTCTACACAACGGGCCCCCTTGTATATGCGGGCGACCACAACGGTACGCACGAATAGGACGGACTGCGAACCCATGTATTCGTTTGCAATGTTGACAAGGGTGTTATGTTGAAACCCTCCTGAACAAAAGCAAACTACTTATTCATTCCACAAGATATCGTCACAAATATTCGTTCGCATGCTAGCCCTATGTTGGATAATGGCTTCCAGCGATACATGACCCTGGCCACCTCGAAAACAAACATAATCCAATTCAATCTGTTTTAGATTTAATGCAGAGTAAATGAAAGGGAATAATTATGTTGGACTTGATTTACCAGAGGCCATGACGTCCAATCTTCCTCGCCACCTCGTGTTGGTGGCTGGTATGTCGCCCCTTCCGATCTATCAGATTCTTTCTATGAAAATTAGCACTCATTGGCGCTGGAAAAAGGTCGATATTTTGGTTAACAAAGCTACGAAGAAAAGTCTAGATATGGCGCTCTCATTATTCGATGAAGACCCCACAGATGACCTCAGCATCGTCTTGCATGATTATGCCAATCCTGGGATTTCATTCGAAAAAATGTATTCTCTGTTTAATTTAATTCGAGAACACGATGGAACAGGATACTCAATTTATCCTGGCTTAGGCCCACGTTCTCTAACGATCCCATTGTTGTGGAAATTCACATCAGAAGAGAAACTTACAATTCTGCAACTGCTTCACGACTCGACGACTTCAGTAATTGAGGAGAGTCCAATTTTCAAACACAAGATAGATGGTGTTGCCCTTGAAGATTATCTCAATTTGTATGATTGTTCATTACTCGTGGACGAGGGAATCAAAGGGAGGTATATTGTTGACTCAAAAGGTTCTAAGATCGGACCTTTTCTTGATATAGAATTGAAGGGTTTTCTTAACTTAACATACGATTCTCGTATCAGTGAGGACGCTCACGACAAGATATCTACTCGAAATTACCACGCAATTGTTCAACAACTTGGAGCAATTTTCGGAAGAAATGCAATAAAAATGGACATTACCACTCTACCGGTGAGTAGGACTAATCCAGAAACTCATACAACTCAAGAAAAGTTAAATTTTTATAGCTTCCACCAATTCTTTGACCCAAAAAACATCACCTTGACTTGCTTAACAATTTATGCTCTGGTTAGAATATTTTCTAGAGACATGGCGTCCAGTGGGTGCTGTGTTTATTGCTATGTCGATAAAGCTAGGGGTTTAAGTCTCGAAGAGAGTGAGAGTATAATCCTTAACCGAATGAATATGAGTAAACTTACGGACAGAGAAAGAGAGTTTTTTTCCGAAAATGTTACATATGTAAACTTAGAAGATATTGACCGCTCAATGGAATCTAGGGTAATGAAAAATACGAATCTGCATGTCGTGAACGCACGATCGGGGTCTATTCCGGGCCATGTATTACTCGAAAAAAGTCTGTCTAAAATTACCATACTGGAAAACCGAACTCTTGGTAAGTTTGATCCCGTAAAAAACAGTTGGGGGATTGCACCAAGGAATGAAATAGAGGAAATAAGAAATTGGTCGCAAGAGATGGAATTAAAGACAATTTATGCTTTATCTGGATGGGAATTGAATGGACAGTCAAGTCCAAGTTGGAAAAAAAATAATAAAATTACAAAAAAGACTGAAATCGTAAGTGACATCAATCTCTTTTTAGAATCTTATGCTAGGCAATCGATTACTACAATATGGAAAGAAACTCGGTCAACAACTACGTTGCGTACCGTTAATCCAAACCTCATTACATATTCCCATCTTGGATTGGATGAGATAAGAGGAAACCATGTGAAATTCAAATGTGTTATGGGTAGGGCTCAACAAACCCCTCCATTCAAAATGGAATGGTGGCCCTCCGGAGGGAAATGGTTAGAATATCTTTCTGAAATCATTATTTGGAAATTATTCAAAAACTCAAAAGCAGAGATCATTTACAACGCTGAATTATCTCGTTCTGGACACAGTCCACCCCAACAATACTCCCCCGAAGGTATCATCAAACTTGGAAACACCTCAACTGGTTATATGCACATAGTATGGGAAGTTAAATCTCTACCCGGGTCCGCACCAACATGGCCAGATTACATTGCACAGGTAAGTGAGTACGCTAACCTTGCTCCTTATCGTAACACCATACCGCTTCTCATTCATTGCGATGAAAACCCCCCTCAGAAATTATTAGATTATGCAAAAATTTCGAAAGTTATTCTATGTCCGTGGTGGGAACTCCCCCAACTCAAGGGAAAAGTTTCTGAATGGAGCGATCAACACAATGTAACACTTTCACCTTCCATTATGATTCCATCATTCGATTACAAACCAACCCCAATCATAGATTTTGAAACGACCTATGATACAAAAACTCCAGTTCCTAAAATTAAAAGAACTGAAAAAGCAATTGCAGGCTTTAACAATAATTTCAATAAATGGTTCAATTCCCTATCTCCAGAAATGAAAAAGCAACAAGAAGCTAATATCTGGGTGAAACCCCTACTTCATCTCAATAAAATTCCGTCTAAAAAATCGACAACTAAAACCGGAAATCATAACTCTGAGATGAGTAAAAAGCCAAGCCGCACAAAAGAGGATGTGCTAGAATCAACTAGAAAGGCGATCAAAGCGACTGCCCCCTGTGATTGGCGTGCAATTACGTCCGCAATAAACGAAGCGTCCACTAAAGAAGAAAGAACTGCTTTGTTTCAAAGAATTAAGGAAAATGGAGAGACTGCTTCTTTAAAGTTGTTTGAAATCCTAGAAGAACATTTCGCCGATTTAATCTATCTTGAAGGAGAAGGTAATGAAAGGAAAGTCTTGCTCGTTGCGAAGAAAAGCCAACTCCACTGTCCGAACGATTCGGAAGAGTGAAACAAAAACTCATCCATACACAAGGGGAACCCTCGAAGTCATATGTGCCTTCATGGGTACCCTCATAGTCGAATGCGATGACAAGAGTGCCGTTGGACTGTGAGATAAACCAAAGAAGAGCAGGCGGTCTCAACCGTTTATGCCCGCCATCAACCTGGCAGAGAAATTGACCGCCTTCAATGACCTTTGGAGCCCACGCGTGGTTGCAGAGATGAACGATTATCAGTTCAAGCTGGCCAAACTCGAAGGCGAGTTTATTTGGCACAATCACGAGGACACCGACGAGGTGTTCATCGTCGTTAAAGGCTCGATGGACATCGAAATGGAGCACGAGACCGTTCATCTTTCCGAGGGCGAAATGTACGTCGTGCCCAAAGGCGTGATGCACAAACCCTACGCCAAAACCGAATGCCACGTCATGCTTGTTGAACCGCGTGGCGTCGTCAATACCGGCGATACCGGTGGCGAATTAACCGCTGCGAATGACGTTTGGGTGTGAGGATAATGGGCAAACCACTGATCGATGATGACATTCGCACCGCTCAGACCCTCCCTTCAGCATGGTATACCGAAATGGAACACTTCAATCGGCTCAAGTCGGTGTTCTCTGGCTGGCAGTTTGCCGCCCACCAATCTGATTTTGGAACCAACAACGTGTTGCCGGTCGAACATTATGAGGCCATCACCAGCGAATCAGTGGTGCTGCTCAAGGGCGAGAAAACGGCTTGTCACTCCAACGTCTGCACCCACAGGGGCATGCGCGTGGCCTTGGAAGCCTGCACGGCAAAAACCCTGCAATGCAGGTACCACGGGCGGACGTTCAACTTGGATGGGACACTGAAACACATGCCGGAATTCGCAGAGGCCATTGGATTTCCTACAGCGAGCGATAACTTGTCTGAATTTCCGCTTAAGCAGTGGATGGGCATGCACTTTACTGCGCTCGATGAGTCGGCTCAACTTCCATGGGAGGTGCTCGGAAATCGTCTTGGATTCCTCAAGTCGGAGGAGTTCACCCACGATCCATCTCGCGACCGCGACCACACGATTGAAGCCAACTGGATGCTCTATGTTGACAACTACCTTGAGGGGTTTCACATCCCCTACGTCCATCCCGAATTGAACCAGGCGCTTGACTACGAAGGCTACACAACCGAGACCTTTGAAGGCGGCGTGATGCAAATTGGAAGGGCGATGGAAGGCGATGTCAAGTTTGACCTACCTGACGGCCATCCGGATGCTGGCCAAGACATTGCGGCCTACTACCTGTGGCTGTTTCCCAACATGATGTTCAACTTCTACCCCTGGGGGCTTTCGCTCAACGTGGTGATTCCTGTGTCCCCAACGGAAACAAGGGTGCTCTACCGGGGCTATGTTCGGGATGCTGACCTTGCGAGCCAGGGTGCGGGTTCACTGCTCGACACGGTTGAGGAACAGGACCAATGGGTCATTGAGTTGGTGCAACGGGGGATGGCTTCGTCTGTTTACGATCGTGGCAGATATTCCCCCACGAGGGAACAAGGCGTGCATCATTTCCATCGGATGCTGGGGAAACTGTTTGATGAGGACCACTGAGCACGGTGTGTCCTAGACCTATTTCAAGAGTTTTATCAGGAAATATTCTATCTCTCACTTGTTCGTCTTAATCCTTTGAATGCGTACCAAGTATTCATCGCTGCTTCACCCGCATTTCTGTCTGTAGCACTCCAGCCATTAATTTGGATTCTTGCTCTCATTGATTCGACAGATGTTACAACTTCCCATTGAGGATCATCAAATGCATCCATGCAGAAATCAGTTACTTCTGGCCACTTGTGAACGCATCCTCCATACCCTCTTTTTCATGTTCTACTTGAAGACGTACAACTTCAGCCATGAAATCAGTAAATTCACTCATAACCCAAGGCGTGTCCTTGACCTATTTCAACTGATTCCGGAACAAAATCCCTCACAATATGAAGTAAGATTTGCAACGCTAATTATTCAAGATAGGACTAGAGTGGGAACACATGGGCAGCCAACATCGGGTTAGATCGATGCTTCGTTTGCCAATTTTTTCAGGAGATGAGAAGAGTCAGAACACTCTTCTTGATGTTTTCAAAAAATGGGCTGGGGATTTTGAAATTCGATTCACGAAAGATCGGATGACTTACTGGGTGGAAACACCATTGGAGGATGATTTAGGTATCACTCAATACACATCCCTTCATTTCGATCCATTGCTCCATCCAAGAGGTGGTGGCATTAATAATGCTCCAGGAGAAGAGCAATTTTTAGCGCTCTTGGCTTTTGGGTTGGCATGTTCAAATGAGGATGAAGAATTACCAAAGAAATTACATGAATATTTTTTGCCACAAAAATTACTGGTGGATTTATCCGAGACTGAATTATTTAGTTTAACGGGTACTAAGTTGATATCAACACCGGTCGAAGTCGGATTTGATGAAGTAACTCAATGGTGGGATGAAACTAAACTCAAGTCTGTAAATCTACCACAAGTGATAATCGGTAAGAGTAAAAACTCTCCTCTTCCAGTTTTAGACCCAGGAATTCTTGCTAAAATATTGTCAGGGGTAGCGGAAGTATATTTCACATCTACGCCGTCCGTAATGGATGCAATGAATGCCGAGGTAGGTGCAGACCAAATCCCTTCAGGATCAATCAGAATCATTGGCGCATCCGAATCGAATCCATCGGTTGTTTACACGCCGAGCAGAATCAAAGAAGTTGAAGCGAAGTTTGGCCGTAGTGTTATCTTAGACATTTTCCTCAGACTGAGCCTTAACGGACTTCTGAAGAATGATATTCCATTCAACGAATGGGGAATGCTCAACCAGCCTGTTCCAGAATTGGCACCACATAATATCCAATCGTTGGATGATTTTGAAGCGATTGAAAATTTGAACTATCTCGTTGATTTTAAGGAAAGCCAAATTCAGGAATTACAACATCTTATTGATTCACTTGAAATTGATAAGAAGAAACAGGAGAATAAATTGTTCCAGTTCGAACAAAATTCTGAAACGATCATATCAAGGATGCAGGAATTAAGCATCCAAAATGAAGAGAATTTGCGAATGAAAAAGGAATTAAAAAAGGAATTAAAAAAGGAGCGAAGGAGAAGCAAAGAGATACTCCCTTTACTTGATGAAATCGTGGATACCCATGGATTAGAATCGATGAGCGAACTTACTAAATTAATTCGAAGTGAAATACTCGAAATTGAAGAAAAGGAAATTGAAGTATTTGAAGAGTATAACCCTGCAACCCTGGTGGAAGTTCTTCAAAGAGCCAAATCTGAATGTCACAATAAGATAATCATACTAGATTCAGCCTTTAAAAGTGCTCGACAGTCAACATTCAGACCACCAATTAGAGTGTGGGAAATCATACAGGCACTCATCGAAAAGTACGAACATGTTCTTCAACGTACAAACCAAAAACAATCAATAAACCTTCAATCAATTCTACGAGAAAATACAGCTACTGGAACCCTTGACATTGCCAATAAAGAATCGAAATCTACTATGAAATCATTCGGAGAGCAGAGAGTTTTTAGGTATGAAAATCGTAATATTGAAATTCAAACACATATCAAGATTGGAACTCAACATGATCAATCTAAAACACTAAGATTGTATTTCACCTTTGATAAATCGACAAAAAAATTCATCATCGGACACTGTGGTAAGCACCTTGACACCGTGAGTTCTAACTGAATCCAGAAAGAAAGTCATCAAAATCATCGACTGATGATTTGGAAGAATCACGTAATGACAAAAATTCATCCAACTGAATAGATCCAAGATAAACGACGTGGCCGTCCTTCATTCGACCAACTAAATGACCGTTAACACACGCATAACATCGTTGTCTCAAGTTAATAGGCCATTGCTGAATGATTTTTTCTAATTTTTCTGAATTAGAAAAGTCAATTTCAAGACCCTTATCAATAAAAGATAGTTTGTGATCCCTCCAAATCAACTCAAGACTGCTATGGTGTACTATTCTTGGTTCGGGATAACTATCCCCTATTTCCAAATCTGAGACGTCAATTTGTTCAATCTCTGATTCTTCCAGAGCTCTATCAAAAACAGGTAAAGATTCAGGCCCTCCAATTCTCTCAAGTTTACTTTGATTTTCATTAAGTTCCCAGTAACTTTGCACATCATCTCCCTCGGGAAGTTCGGATTCCCAATCTAACTCACTAAAAATGCCTTCTTCACCGGTTCGCTTGACAAACAAAATCCAAATTACAGCGTTTTTATCACCTTTTTTACGAATGAGTCGTCCGATGGTTTGAATTCGCTGACGAACATTTCCGGATGACGAACGAATTAGACCTACTTCTGCACCAGGCACATCGAACCCTTGAGCCAATGCTTGAGCGGAGATCATCATGTTAAGCAAGCCATCTCGATACCAATTCACCATCCATTTTGCCAATTTCGGAGGGAATTGTGAATGATACAATCCAAACTTAAGAGATGCTCTCGAAAGAAGGTTATCATTCAGGACACGTAATGAATTCGCTTGCCCTTTGACGAGGTCCTTAAATTCAGAATCATCCGAATCTTTGACTTCATCATGTCGAAACCGTCCCGGCGATACCGATATCAGACTTCTAATCTCACGAATCCGTTCAGAAAAAATCATCATATTTTCAGAACTCTCCTCGTCAATAAAATCTTCCATGATTAGTTTACTTGCAATATCACGATTCATCGCATTCTTAACAACATCTTGGCGATTTCGCATTAATTCAAGATACTTAACCACCGAAGAATGCGCTTCACCTTTGGATAATAATTGCTGCAGTTGAGCAATCATGTTTCCACGTTCGAACACCCACGGGTGATTATTTTCAATTTCTTTTGAGCAATTCCACATTTCTTTCGAAAGGCGTTCATACAGAGATTTCTCAGTAGGGACTAAATCAAGTCCAACATATCGAAGACCAAAGGGTGAAATTAGATTTTGATCTGCGGCTTTTCTGTAATTTAGAGTATAAATTGGCTTTCCAATTTTTTGTATGATTGGGTGTGGTTTGCCATTTGGTAATTCATCAGGTGGGGTCGCCGATATCCCCAACATACCAGTACAAGGAATTTCCAAGAAAGTACGATACTTTTCCCCACCATACATGTGGCATTCATCTGCCACAATGAGGTGATCTTCATTCGAGTGAGATGCTACGTCAAGTTTCATTGCGTTTTTGTTTACTGCCGAATTAACAATTCTGATCATAATTTTTTTCCCGTTTTGATGTGAATCATCTATCGAGTCACCATGTAAGCCAACAACATCAATTCCCAAGTCTAAGAGTGAGGTGACAGTTTCAGCCCACTGGTACATAAGTACGCGAGTGGGGACAATGATGTTAACGATAGCATTGGGATGATTCGAAATGAATCTTCGAATGCATTCAATCGCAAAAATCGTTTTCCCGGTTCCAGTTACGGCATTGACGACACCAATATTTCCATTTGCTTCCCATGAATTGGCAGCCTCTGTTTGCCATTTATGCAGAATAATTTTCGGATCCATCAAAAACATACCTCGGCCGTGCCTTGATTGTTCGACTAGAGCAGGGCTGAATTTATGTCCAGTACTTTCTGCTATGATTAACTCTCTTTGAGTCTTTTCTGGAGACTCTTTTATTCGCTCCAAGGTCGCAAGACTCAAGAACGCAGAAGAAAATTCATCTGTTGCATGTATGCGATTTAGATCTTCAACAATTATACTTCGAAGGTTCGATATTAAATTTGGAAGTGCGTTTATCGTTCGGTTCTTTCGAACTCCTTGCTTTTTCGATTTATACTCAGAAAGGAAATCGTCTTTGAGTGAAATGAGTGAATTAAGTAATTCATTCGCTAAAGTCAGCCGCTTTCCTAGTCCGCTGGAATACCGATAGCAGATGTATTTAGAAAAACTTGAGACGACGCTCTGCCCAGATTTGTTATTTTTGAAAATTTTATGTTCTGGTCCAATTCGAGAGATACAGTTCACAACAAATCGTTCAATTTTTAATCCTCTCAGAGTTGATAAGATCGATGTGATTTCATCACCAGAACCTAACGAATATTTCCCTCCGCCTTTAGGAAATAGCACCCCAAAGTATTGAATGATTTTTATAATCTCCTTGACCGCTCGTTCTTCACCTCTCTTTATCAACTCTGAATAATCATATCCTGATACTGGATTTCCATTTGGAACCTCGGATGACTTGGAACTGGTTCTTTGCATAAAATCATAATTTGTGAGAATTTCCTTATCTGATTCTTTAACAATCTCAGTGTAATCAAAGAGCATATCAATGATGTATGGGTCATTATTAAAGCCAAGACTTACTAAGGAATCAACAATTATATCTCCAAGGTCATTTACTTCTTTGTCTACTAGATTCACGCACAATTGGACTACGGCTTTGTCATTTTCACTTTCATAATTAATGAGTCCAAAACGTGCAATATTTCTCAGAACTCCTTCTAGATTCGATTCTTTGTAGGGGTTTCCGTTTTCTTTGCGAATCTTATCTCTTAAGATCGGAATGAGCAACTCAAGATCCACTGAATCGTTTTCATCGGTTAAATCAGAAATCACCGTTAAGAATTGAAAAAACTGGTCAGCATTTCTAGGCATGGGGCTTAGCCTTATCGCAGCTCTACCCATGATTCATTCCTCATCTCGAATCTATTTCGTCATCATCGCGAACATTTTGTATGTCCGTAATGCTTTGTTCAACATTGCCATCTAATTTACCAAGAACAAACATTGCATAAGGTACCGCACCATAGCCGGACTGTACCCGTTTAAGCCGATCTTTTATCCATCTCGCAGATATTTGGGTTGTTTCTTTAGCATTAAGTGATTTCAACTGACCGAGGACATCAAAATGTCGTATTCTTGTGATTGGGATTGGAGAGACGAGATATCCATTGAATGTCACATACAGTCTACCACCTTGTTCCTTATATTGCAGAATCAGATCGGTCACATCAAATCTCTTTTTGATTGACCATACGCGTTGTTCTCTACGTCCTCGGCCAAGGTATGGCCTGTTGTTGTTAGGAGCCGGAACGACCCATTTCTCTCCAATATCATTTGAGGATTGAGGGCCTTGCCAAAGAAAACCTTCTTCTTTCCACTCGGGAAACAGTTGAAGACCAGTAAAAATTTCACGATCGTTCCCAAATACCATTCGTCCGAGATAGATATCATTATCATTCAATTTTGTCAAAGTGTCGCCATTTGAGCGAATCCTAATTGTTCCTGTCCTCTTATTTCCAAATTTTTCCATGGCATCGACGAGCCCTTTTGGGATTCTCGATGTTGGCGGCCCGTCTCCATATGATTTAATTTGAAATGTTTTTGCTTTGACTGTGAATCGTGAACCCCTGTAACCACCAGGGTAGTAATCACCTGGCCGAATCTTTTCAACAAGACCCTCAAGAACTGGGAGTTCTGACACAGTTTGTTCTAAGATCCACATTTTATTCACCTGGCGAGTATAGAAGTTCTAAGCCATCTCCGAAGAATGATTCGTCCTCTTCCGCCCATTCCTCTAGTTCTGGAACTTCTTCTGATTTTTCTTCAGAATGGTCTATTTCTTGTTCCTCAATCTTTGAATTTGAAGACTTCTTACCAAGCCCATACTGCGAAAGGAAATCGTCCATTTCAACCATTTCATCATCGCTAATTGGTCTAGAATAGTCCACCGGATCTTCTAATGTAACCTGCCATTCTGGACTGAATTTACCTAAGAATATAGGCAGCATCTGAATTGATTTTTGTTTAATTTGAAGTAAGCGCTTTTCTTCTTCCGCCAATTTAGACCACTGCTCTCTTGCTTCAGGAGGTAGAGGTTTTGGTTGAATCAATGCGGCAATATTCCCCCAGCAAGTAATTACAAAAGAGCCGCCTTCTGATTTAAACCGATTGAGCGCAGATTCAAGTTCTTCCGGAATCTGATCCCAGTGGCATCTTTTTCCATGTATGTTTCTTGTCCAAACCTTTCCATCAAACCAATGATGCATCTCGCCATCTAACGGGCCAGTCATAATCATTCCAGGAGTTAGATTGTCGCCCACTAAATCAAAGGGAGGGATTGAAATTTTTTGGGGCTTAAACTTATTTTTCAACCTTTCAATTCCATCTTTTGTTCTGAAATGTAGACACCCGTCTCGGGTGATTCTAACATTAGCACCTTTGGCATACTTGGAGATGACTGCTTTACCAATGCCGCCGTCATTTTCAAGTGAGAATCGAGCTCCATGATTTCCAGCAAATTTATTTGGTTGCCACGAACAATTCCCTCTATCATCAACTTTGATTTTCATTCCAATGAAACAGTCTTGGCCATAAATCGTCATCATTCAGACGTAAGGCTCACACTACTTAAACTGAAGCGGAAAGTGAACCCTAAATTGAGCATGGGTTTTCTGTATTGGATAGACCTGTGGTGTGTTCTAAGCCAATTTGTATTTTATGTGAGATAGTTCAAAACTATAAATCAGCCGTGTTTGGTTCGTTTTATGCAGAGGCATTTGCCAGGTCAACCTTATTCCATTGAGTTATTTAGAGACATTGCACCTAATTTTTCAAATTCCCTTGACCGCCTCAATCAGCTAGACATTGTGTCACCTGATCCAATTGACTTGCCTGATTGTTTGAATTTACGGACGCCTAATTCTTTTGATGATCAAAAAGAATGGAATGAATATCTCTCATCAATACACGAAAAAGGTATTACTGTACGGGAATTGTATCTTAGAGTACTATTAGTATATGCTGTTTCTGACCAAGGAGCTGACATTCCAGGTGTCAGACTATTCATGAATTATTTCATATCAGAATGTTATTCCAACGACAGATATCTTTTCCACGAGCAGCAAATCATCGGCGATCAGATTATGATAAAAACTGCATTTGATGGAGCAGAGTTAGCATTTCGAGAGAGATCCGATCTCTGGGCTCAAACGGGTAAACGTTCGGCTTCAACATATTCTGTTTTTACAGTTGATAGTGTGAGAGGAAAGCCAAGTGCAAATTGGTATGTGAATAGTAGAATTGCTCCACCATTGTCAATACCATTTCAAATTAAGGGGGGTCTGACCTCATTACTTTTGAATTGTAAAAACCGTGATGAAGTGAAAGAAGTACTGAGGCAGGATACTCTCCATGGTTTATTCTACGCCATAGGCGACAAAGCATTGGACTTGTATGTGAAATGGATATATGGCAGTTTTAGTCTTTTCATCGGCATTGGAGGGATGGCCTCGACTGATGTACCTGTCCCAATGGATCAACGAATCGGAAAAGTGTTAATGAGGATTGGATTCATGGATGAATTGTTTGATTTGGGAACATGTATTTCTGATGGACGTTTTCTATTGAAAGGCCCTGGAAAAGGCAAGGCTGAATTAATTGATGGAAACCCGCCAAAAGAAAGAGTATTTCTTCGTGTTACAGATTTTCGCAGGCATGGACGAATTCGAAATGAAGAACTTGCGCCGGTATTAAATCAATATCGGTCATCTGTATTTCCTGGTAAGATTTTGCCACCACAAGTTGCAATTAACATAATTTTAGAATTGTTTAGGGCAACTTCAGAAATTTCAATCCTTCCCCATAAATTCGATGATTTACTGATGCATGTGGCGGAGTTTTGCCACGACCGAAGCCCGGATTGCACTAATTGCCCATTACAATACCAATGTCAGGCGAATGTCCTGATTGACAAATCCTTTTTGAAAGAATACTACACCTGATTATTTGTAATCCTTGAGTGTTAGTTTTGGAATTATGTGAAAGGGCTTCCAATCAAGGTCTTGCGCCTTCATGAAGGCCTTTGGCTTAGATGACTCTGGAGCGATTATCAAAATACGGTCAGTAGGGGTTGCCTTACCAGATTTGTCGTTGGTCTTCTCCACTCGAATCTTTAGTGTGAGGCCTTCTTTTTCCTCGGCATTTTTCAAGGCTGCCTTTGCTTCCTTTTCTGTTTCCCACTGGCCAACAGATTCTACGACTTCATCAGTTTCATTCACGTAATCTACATGATGAGCGAGCGTCTTCCAAATTTTGGAAACCTTCTGGTTATCAGGGATTTTATCCTCTACGATTGCTATGAGTTTGTACTTGAGCACAGTGCCATCGTCTGCTTTGACTTCGATTTTTGAGCCAGCATGATGCCAAACAGCCCAAGCCAAATTGAGTCCCTTTACATCTCCAATCGCCCAGCAAGAGAGGCCACGCTTTCGATCTAGAAGAGGGAGAGTTGCAGTTAGAGTGTCCTTCATGAATTCGAGATATTCGTTTAATGCGTGAGTATCATCAAGTTTAGCATCGACTTCCTCGTGGCTTCCTGATTCTGTCAAAAACCACAACCGAATCCAGTTGTATAATCCATATTTTATCACCTTGAGGTACGGTGGAGAAGTGAACAACAGTTGCACTGAATCATGCTCTACTTTAGAATCTAAATCACGAACATCACCTTCAATGACTTTTCCTGAACCAGCGAGGTATCCCTTTCTTGAGATAGCGTTTTACTCTCTTTTCCAGAACTTCGAATACATCTCTGTCAGGGCATTCGAGGTTTTTCTCTTTGATGTATTTCTTGACGTAATTCCACCCCATGCTGAATGTGTTTGGCATTGATACGCTCAAGAAACCAGATGATGATCCGTGCATTGCACCCATTAGAACAGACACAAGGAATGCGTCAATACCTTGCTTTGACCAATCCAAACTGCCTTTGAGATAACAGAGTTGAGAGAGTGTGTTAGGATGGTAAATCATTTTTATTTTATCAGGTTCTTTACCGATTTTCCATTTTTTAGCCTCATAACCTGCTTCTAATTCTTTCAAGCGAGCCAATACAGGTTCAAGCCTTGGGTTGGAAATCTTTCCTCTAGAGAGAGCAACAGCGAGAGGGTTCAGATCATTTCCAATACCGATCCTGCCTTGAGCCGAGGCTTCTACAGCGGTCGTGCCTCTGCCTGAAAAAGGATCAAGCACAGTATCTCCTAACTTAGTGAATCTCTTGATGAAATAATGGGGTAACTCGGGAGGAAACATTGCCATGTATGTGCAATTGTAATGCTGAGGAGCAGCCCACTTGCCACCGTGGGATTGCCAATGTTTGGCTAGAATCGCTTTCCAGCGTTTGGGAGCCGTAGATGGCGGAGTTTCCACTTGGACTTTCTTTTTCCTCGCCATTATCATACCTCCGTTGGCGACCCTCTATGAATACTGCGACGCATCATTAATCCTCCACATTTTCTTCGGGGTCAAACCTATCGAGAATCCTTCTCACTTGTTTGTGCCACCACGTTCCACCACGCTTGGTTGGAACACCACAGATGTTCAGTTCTCTTGCAATCTCTGAGACTTTGATGCCGTCTTCATGGTATCTTGCATGGATGTATGAAATCCAATACTGCTCTTCCTCATTCTCAATGAAATTGTTGTCCTTATCCGCATCCCATCCATACTTGTCGTAGGTGAAACGTCTTCCTGTATCCTTGAGATGTTGCAGAGCCATCGTGGTTCGCTCGCTGATGATGTTGCGCTCCATTTCACCGAATCCTGCAAGCATGGTCAGCATCATTTTACCCATTGCCGTTGACAAATCAAGCGGCATTCCGCCTGATTCACAGAGCTGAATTCCCTACGCCTTGTTTCTCTAATTCTTCGACTGTAGCAAGGCAATCGATGGTGTTGCGAAATAATCGGTCCATTCTGTAAGCAATTATCTGCTTGATTTTGTGCTTAGCGATGAACGCCTTCATCTGCTTACCAGCAGGTCTTGACCACAGTGGAGTTTTGGCACTGACTCCACGATCAATGAAAATGTGGGTATTTGGAAGCAGAAAATTCTGATATTGTGCGTGAAGTTTGCCTCTCGCAATCTGCGCTTTGAGGCTTACACCTTGGTTGGCTTGGCGAGTTGTTGAAACTCGAATATAGAGAACGCACGGTTCTGCTTGGGTCTGCTTGCTCATCGCTCCATATGTTACACCTTTGCTATATACGCCCACGCGCTTCTGACTTCTCATTGACAATCGGGCTGTGTGTCCTTGTCATTCTGCTTGTAGAAGCAGAAGTAAAAGTGGATTTTCGGGTTGCTATATGGTCGGCCATACTCGCACGGTGTGTCCACAACCGCGCCAGCTCATTGCGTCCAGCGTTCCCAGGAACCAGAAACACGGTTGCGAATGAACCAATTTCCACTGCCTGAAGGAAGTTCAAGATACTCGTATCCGTCCTCTGAAACATCACCCTTGACATCATCGCTGGGTGCGGTGTCAACTGCCATACCCTCTTCTTCAAAGGGGTCAATTGAGGCTTGGTCCATTGAAATCTTCTCGTTCAACAACGCCATTCGTTCACCGGTATCAAGCGTATCTGACAACCCGAAGTAGACGTCGTTATGAGCGATGTGCTCCAACTCATCGGGATTGGTTTTCATCAATTCGTCAATGATGGTAAACAATTTCTCTCTCGTATCTTTCTTGATTTGGTTGTTCGTGTAACGCGCCGTCAAATCAGCCTTTAGATCCAGAAGTTCCTGATTCAGTTCGTTGGGTTCGCTGAAGTATGCTTGAACAACCGACTGAAGATAGGTGAGTTCATTTTCTTCTTCCTGTGACAACTTTGAATTGCGACGCAGTACCTGCACCCAACGGAAGGTATCTGGAAGCACTGAGGCCACCATATTCGTCTGTAACAGGGAGAAAAGGGCGAGCAAAATAGCACCAATACCAACGGTCTGAGCGAGTTCTCCCGACATGAAGCCCTCACTTTCGGTTTGAACCTGTATTGGTTCGTCCTCGACTGTTTCACAACCGAGAGAATTGACTACAGCCCCTGCAGGAGTTTCAAGACACTGGTCTTCGCTGTCAAGAACACCATCACCGTCGCCGTCAAGTTCCACAACATCGTCCACTTCGAACATGTTAGGAACGCCGTCGCCGTCATCGTCAACGCAGCCAAAAAATCCGGTAGCGCTTGAGTTTCCATTTGCCTCAGGGCAATAATCTGCGAGCACCGCCCCTTGCACGTACGCACCAATACCCATGCTGATTCGAGTTTGGTTCCATGAGCCGTTGCCCCAATTATCACCGTAGCCATCACCGTCGAGGTCAGACCATTGTGAAGGGACATTGACAAAGAGGTCGGGGCTTGCGCCGTCTGGGTTATCACCGTATCCGTCACCATCGGAGTCCCTCCATTGTGTCAGGTCGTTGGGGAAGTCGTCTTGCAGGTCAACGATCGTGTCCCCGTCGGTATCAAGGAAATTGTCCAGCAGTGGGTATTGGTCGGCGTTGTCGCCGATTCCGTCTCCATCGGTGTCCATCGTTTCCGAGGCGTCGTTGGGGAACGCATCAGCGTTATCTCCAACACCGTCGCCATCGGAGTCCATTGTCTCGTTGGGGTCGAAGGGGAACGCGTCACCGTTATCCCCAGCACCGTCACCGTCACTGTCCATGTACTCGAAGTAATTGAGCGGGAAGACGTCTGCATTATCGCCCACGCCATCGCCATCAGAATCCATCGTTTCATTCGCATCAAGCGGGAACGCATCACCGTTATCACCCACGCCATCACCGTCCGAATCCATCGTTTCATTCGCATCGTTCGGGAAGAGATCGGTGTTGTCACCTACGCCGTCCCCATCGCTGTCCATCCATTCAGTAGGGTTGTTCGGGAATGCATCGCCAGCGTTGCTGTAGCCATCAGCGTCGCTGTCGGGGCAGCCGTTGAGGTCAACGGTTGAGGTGCCGGCGTCGTTGGGACAGTCGTCGTTATCGTTGAGCACACCGTCCATGTCGACATCATCAGGGGAAACATACTGGAACGCAAGACCCAAATCAAGCGATGAGCCTTGGTCGCCGAAGAGTTTCAGAGTCAACTTGCTCCGCCACTGAGCCCGCACGCGGCGTTGTGACGCGGATGGTGGTGTCGTTCACGACCGTTCCTGTCACGGAACCATACGTGCCAAATTGGACCGTGATTTCTTGATTAAGGTACATTCCGGTGGACCGGTTGGCGTACTTGAGTTGGTCGTTGGTTTGATCGTAATATGCGATGTGAACCATGTTGTTTTCATCGACGAAAATATCGTTATTCCCCCCGACATTTCCTGCCGTATCAACGGTCATTGATTGGAACGAACCACCAGGGGTCTTCATGGTATATCCAAGGTTTGAGCCACCACTGTATTCAGAGATGTGAATGATGTCAAAAGCATCGATGTCCATACTAAATTCATTTCTTGACGTACCCTGATGTGAAACGGCCCAAGCAGAGCCTGAGTAACCGTCCGCATAGTATACAGAATTCCCAGCAGAATTGCTGGCGTAGATGAGATGAAGTTGGTCGTTTGAATCGACGGCCATAGCGCTGTGATAGCCTACGCCATTGCCGTTATCTACGGTATAGCGCTGCCATGTACCTGTGGTGTTTGAGGCGATTCTCATGTCCATATTCGAGTGGTGCCTGTAAGCCACGTGTACGAAGCCGTTTGAGTCAACAGCGATGGAAGAGTCACAGCCGACGTACGTGCTGGTCGAATCCAATCCAACCGTTTTCCAAATAGCACCATCATGGTAGGCGAGCATAGCTTGATTGCAGAGGTATCCCGACCTTGAGTACGAGATGTGTGGATTGTCTTGCGCATCAAGAGCGATTGATACTTGGTCGTTTTGGACGCTACCTTGGCTCCATTGAGAGGTCCATGATGTTCCATCAAACATTTCGTATTTGAGGTATCCAGTGGTACCCGATTGTTTGAGATAATGAGCGAGATGAATGTTGTCGTTGCCGTCAATAATAATGTCAATGTTTCGACAACCGTAGCAATTTTTAATCATGGAATGAGCCCATGATGCGCCATCAAAAGTACTGTGCCATAGTTGGTCGTCCTGCCAACTCTGACTGACAATATGAACCGTCCCGTTGGAATCAACTCCAATGGACGGGTCCACCCCATTTGCAGTAGCGTAGTTTGCTGTGCTCGTGGTCCACGTGTAAGCCTCACCATCGCTGGTGACGTTCTTGTAGGCCATGTCCAAAAAGCCAGATCCCAGTGATGGTCAATTCCTCACCACCGGTCGTCCAGCCATTCGCCGGACTCATGCTGTAGGTTGTTGAGCGTCCCGCAGCTTCGTGAACGTTCTGAGAGAAATCGGCCGTTGAATCCGTTGGATGTTGATTGCCCATCATTAAGAACGGAGTCAACGCGACTACGAGTAACAGTGCTGTAACCATGTACGGGCCCTGTCGCATGGCTATGCATTGCAGGCCACGATTAAAAGACATAGCGTCGTTCATCACTCAAAACATGAACGATGAGGGCATTGGTGTTGGAATCTCATCGCGCGAACTCCGTCAAACGCACGGTTGAGGTGCGGCCGAGACCCCTTGCGAACACCTAATAGGGTAGTCCCAACGACATAGAAACCATGGAAGCAAACGAATGTTTCATAGCAAGCGTAGGCAAAGATTGGCATAAAATCTCAAATTGCAACGTCCACATGAACGTCAAGCGAAGACTCCAACGAACGGTTATTCGTGGACAAGAGGGTGATGACTTGCTGGATGAGGGTTCAGAATCAGCAGAATACACGATTTCAGGAAACATGTCATTGAACGAATACAAAGAAATCCTCATCATCTTCAGGTCGGGCCAGCCATGGTTCCATGACCCTTTTGAAGAGCGCCAAATGAAGGCACTTTTCCTCAGCATTAGTTACGACAGTGCAACCGGAGCGTTTGAATTCGTTCTTATGGAAGACGCTGAGCAAGATGAAATCATGTCTTGACCGATCGTTCAAAACGTCTCAATACGATGAATGTCCACCATCGCTTCACTTGAGTGAGGGCGAGAATAAAGCTTCAATCAAGGTTGGACCTGCAGTCAAAGGTGAGACAATGGAGATTGCATAAATTCACGAAGCAAAGTGGTTGCGTAACTTCCTGAACTGAGTACAAATCGGAATCGGATGCATGCGCCTTCAGGGTGCCAGCGGTCTCCATCCAGTGGCCCAGCATCCCAACGCTTGCTCAAACTGCTCGCTTCAGCGATGGGGACGGTATCAACGCTAAACTCTTGAAAATGGCTGACCAATGAGCGACGGGTTCCTTTGCTGGAAAGCCGAGGAATCGCGTCAACCGACCATGTAACATTACCAAGCCCTTCCTTCTCCAACGTAGCAAGTTCCAACAAACCGGGTTCTCCCTCGCAGGTTGTGATTTCGCTTCCGGGCAGTGGACCTGTGGTAATCAATCGGCCAAGTTCACAGTTTCGTGAAATGCGGGGTAGGGTTCGGTCTTCCACAACCACACAGGACGGTACATCGAGTTGACCCTTGTCATCCAACCTGCCGACAATATCACCCGATACAGGGCGGGAAAGAGGCAAACCTGCTTCAATGCGTTGGAACAGTGATTTGTTGAAGACGATGGATTGAAGCGCATGAACTGTCATCAATTGCAAGTTACCAGGGAGTTTTCTAAACGCTCCAACATAGTCTTCTGGATGAGCCAATAAATGTTCAATCATCTTGCGCTCAAAGCCCATCCATCGGGGGAGCATTGCGATGACGGATTCGTCAACACCGTTTTCTCGAATGTACAGACGAGCCTTCTGAGCTGCCTCTTCTTCGTTCTTTCCCTCCATCGACAGGTAGGCCATAACCGCTTCTTCCCACTCGTCACGGACAACATGTGAGCCGACAACGGGAGTGACTGGGCGTCCTGAGCCGAAACGCTGCGGTCCAATCCAATTTGGGAACCGGCCGTCTCCAAGCGAATCCATCATATCCGATTGGATGCGTTCAACTTCTTGCATGGCCTCTTCGTTGGAGAGTGGATTCCCGTCTGCGTCACAGCAACCTCTGACGATGATTGTGAACCGGTTACCACGGTGGTTTCCAAACCCTATTTTTTGATGCGAGCGGCCAAGAACCTCAATTTCAACATCAGCGAGTTCAACTGCTGAAACCTTGTTCATGGGTGCGTCAATAACAAAGAGTTGGGATGTAATCGCTCGTTTATCTTTGGTTCCAGCAAAGAAAATTCGGTTTCTTGGAATTTTCAAGGCTGCTGCAAGTTGATTGCAAAAACGATTGGTTTCCCAATTGGTGAGCGTTATTTTGGCTACCGTGAAACGGCCCTTATTGTCAAAATGAATCGGAGTTGCAATTTCTTCAACACGAAAATCCGACACTCGTGCCTTGATCAAGCCGCCTATGCCGTCTGTTTTGGTTGCATAGCCAATCATGCCGATGGCTTGAGCGACCGAGTCCATGACGATGACCTCTTCAGAGGCTGGCGTCAGTAAATTCCTTGGCGACGCCGCTGACGATGTCCTTCAGAACTTTTTCGACACCGGCCTTGGTGGTTGTGCGAATGTAAAATTCAGGATCGTCGAGTTCAGGATGCCCTGGGAAATAGTTGGCGTAATCGACACTTTTGTGTGCGTTGAGGCGTTGACGGAGGACTTGAAGAGCAGTATGGCTCTCACCGATAATTCGGAGTCGCAGTTCATTCTTCTCTTTTTTGAGCACTGTAACAGACATGATGACCGGTCGTTCCACCGGCCAACTCGTTTTGAACCTTCTCATCAAATTCTTCCAAACCCAGCGTGTCGTGACGACTAAAAATCGCTTAAGTTGGCCGTGTTCGTTCCCAAGAGCACCTCTTTGTTTTTGTACCAGCATGAACGGGGAAGTTCATGGATACGGCCCGTCTTGAGGAAAGACTGGCCACGGGCGCTGGCCAATTTAGGCGTGCTGCGCCACTTATTGTCGCATTTTGTGTCGGCCTCACGGCAGTCCTTTTGAGCCAACTTGTTCTTTCACCACCAACCTTCGAGACCGACCTCAACGATTTCGCCCCCGAATCCGAATCAACCGCTACCCACGACGCCATTCACGAGTTTTTCCCCGATGAAACACGACCAATGTTCATTCATGTCACGGTTGATGACGGTTCTAACGTCCTGAGCATGGAGTCATTGCAGGCCATGCAGAGGGATTTGGTCGTCTTTGAAAACGAATCCATAAAACGCCAAAATCTGATTCATGTTTGGACGACTGCTCCCGGAATCCTGCAATTAAGTTTGGACGAAGAAGGCGATGGCGAGCGAATCAGTGAACTGAACGAGTGGACCGAAGTACTCGACATTCTGTTTGACGAAAACGAGACGTGTGGACTCACCGCCGATGACCAACTCCTGTCTGCAGCAACTTACGCATCATCGGCACTTCTGCACAACGACCTGTCCATTGACCCAGCCTGTGAGTACCTTGAAAACGGCGTGGGAGACGGTTCTCCAACGGCCTCATCAACGCTTTGGGTGTTGGAAGTCGACCCTGAAATGGATGAGAAGCAACGCAAGGAACTTCAGGACCAGATGCGGGATGTCTTTTCCAAACAGTCCAAAGATTCGATGATGGATTACAAGGCGATTTCAAATGACCTGTTGGCCCATGATATCGACGAAGGGACCTTTGACAATCTTATTTTCCTTATCGGGTTGGCTTCCATCGTTGTCGTCCTGATGCTCGCCGTAGCCTTCCGGTCTGCTAAGCAAATCATTTTCCCCCTTATTGGACTCTCAAGTGCGTTAATTTGGACCTATGGAATTCTCAACGTTACGGGAACACGTTTCACCGCTCTTGAAGCAACGGTAGCACCTCTCGTTCTCGGATTGGGTATTGATTATGCCATTCACCTTCAACGCTCACAGAGCTCGTTTTCAGATCGATACCAGGATCCTGCCGAATCGTGGTTACGGGCAACAGCCCACCTCTCAATTCCACTGTCGCTTGCGGTGATAACAACCGTTTCAGCGTTCTTGGCGAACATCATCTCTCCGCTCCCACCACTGGCAACACTTGGTTACGCGCTTTCTCTTGGGGTCATCTGTGCGTTCCTTTCATCAACTGTATTTGTAGGCGCATTGCACGTGATGTTCACCAACCCATCTACGGCAAAGACCCATACGCCTCTCCAACTTCCTCGGATTTCAAATGCCATCGTCAAGCTCCAACAAAAGCAGCAATTGGGCGTCATTCTCGTGACCATTCTCATCTCGGGACTGTCCATCTATGGTGCAGCATCACTTGAGACTGATTTTGACTTGGGTGATTTCGTGAACGAGGACCTTGAAATCATGACCGTACGCGACGACCTGGACTCCAGCTACGAGAGCGCTGGCTGGAAGGTCATCTATGTCCTGATGGAACCCGCTGAAGACACGGAAGCAATTCCAGGGGACGACCAACTCCTCACTGAATTGAGAAACCTGCACAGTGATTTGCAATCCAATAACGATGTCGTTGGAACCGATTTCAGAATATCATCCCCCTCATACGACGGACCATATACCATCGTCCGTGATTCGGTCCTCCGCAATGCAACCTTTGGAGAAGAGCACAACATGGAAGTCACCAGAAAGACGGGGGACGTCTACTCAATCGACCGTGAACTGGGCATTGACCTTGGCCTGTTCTTTGCAGCCCTTTCCGACAACACCTCAATCGCCGACCCCCTAACCGGTGAAACATGGAGTGACCGTGTTGCAAACTCAGTCCATCTGGATGGCACCAACATCACGTATCTCCGGCATGAAATTCGTGTAGAAGCATCAACCTCATCACAGTCCAACCGAGTGGTTGAAAACTTCTACAACATCCTCGGCTCAATTGACGAATCAGGGACGCTCAAGTACGAACTCAAAGAACATGCTCAGTTGCATGTAACGGGGGATTTGGTGGTCTTACAAAGTGTACTTGACGGACTTTCACTTTCTCAAATCGAAAGCACTGCAATCTCGCTCGCAGTTTCGTTCTTTGTCCTCTTTGCCCTTACGCGGCGGATTATGCCTGCTGTGGTCGTTCTGTTCCCAGTCGGAGTTGCTTCGCTTTGGGTCGTTGGTTCAATGGCGTTGATCGGCCTCAAGTGGAACGTCTTGACCGTGATGGTTACCGCCCTCACGTTGGGTATTGGTATCGATTACTCCATCCACATGTGGAGGCGCTTTGAGGTTGAAATGGCGAAGCGTGGTGACCATTGGGAAGCCTTACGTGCCGCAATTGATTCAACCGGTGTCGCTCTCATGCTGAGTGCAATTACCACCATGTCAGGATTTGCAGTCTTGCTGTTCTCTCCAATGCCGGTCATCCAAGACTTCGGCCTTATCACCGCCATCACCGTCTTGTTTTCGCTCATTCTCGCACTGATGCTGCTTCCAGTTCTTGTCGAACTGTCTGCACGGGGTCAAGAATCAAACGCTGAGTTGCCCGCTGATTCAGAATAATCAGACGACCGCAAGAGCATCTGCTATGTCGTCCATTCCGAGACCTTGCTCTCGAGCAACCAACGCATAGGCAAGCCATGGAGTGATGTGGTGGAACGCCGTGATTTTCCGCTGAGCCCGTCGCTCAAGTTCGGCGAGTTCAAGCCCGCTGCTGCGTGAAATAAACCGAACAAGACGTTGGGTCAATCGTGCACGTGGGTCAAGGCTGGTTTCATCCATACGGGGCGCCTCAACCGGCACCGGAGCAACGGCTTTGCCCTGAACGGATGGAGGCGACACTGACGGCGCAGCTTCGTGAGCGATTGCATGAGGAGGGGAGAGCAGACGGGACGGGCGTGGAAACCAACCCAATGGAACGTTCACATCGCCAAGTTCAACAGCAAGCCGAACCGTTTGTTGTTCATTGAGAAGCCAACCTTTGGCCGTGAGTTGATCAACGGCTTGTTCGGCTTCATGAGGAGCGACCCATTCCATATCAAACGAGAAGAACCGCTCCAAGTCCAAGAGGTTCAGTTCAGATTGGCCACGAAACGCAATGGTGAGGACACGACGGATGTCAGCATCTGCCTCACTCATGGTAGGGCTCAACGGGTAAGCATTGAAGAATGTAGGCTTCAGATGTCATCGTCAATCTTTGAGAAGGATTTGTCATCATTGAGCAACCAGCGACCGCATTCTTCGCCCACATAATAGGTAGCATCTAAGGTATATTCGTAATCCCCGCCACCGGGAAGTTGGCTGTAGTCCGCAGCGTGGTCAGCAGCGCTTGACGAAGGTTGTTCAGTTGCTTCAACCGTGCCCAAGGCGTCCATGTATTTTGCAGCCATTTCTTGTGGAGTCGGATCGGAAGATTTGGACTTAGGCGGGCCGCGAGGAGGTCCTTTAGAAGGGCGACGGTCTCCCTTTGAGGCGACCTTTGCTCCAGGTGGACCTCGGCGTTTAGGGGGTGCTTGTTCAACCGGATCTGGTGCTGGAAGTTCGGTTGTACTGGGTTGAAGCGCCTCGAGTATTTTTTCTTCCACGATCTCTTCTTTATCGCGGCGAAGGAAGAGAACCGCACCACCAAGAAGCGCTACGAGGGATAAGCCTCCAGTCGCCATAACCAGTCCGCTTAGACCTTGGTTTTCGCTGGTATAGGTTGCATTCCATTGATTGTTGCTCTCGTCCAATTCCCAAATGTTTTCTTCCTGATCGATGGTGATGGCAAGACTCCATGTTCCTGCTGGGGCAATAAAAGAACGCTTGATGGATTTTGCTGAGTTCTCGTCCATTGAGTAAAATATAGAACGGCCCACTAAGGTTCTTTCATCGCCTTGGACGATCTCAATACTGGCGTTGAATGGAATCGGCAGAGATTCACCTGCGTTAACAACGCTAAAGGACAGTCTCACGGTTTCTCCTTCAACGATTTCAGAACTCATCTCAACTGCTTCCAAGGTGAGGTCTGGACCGATGCTGTTGAGGTTCGTGACCAGCCACGGGTCAAGGTCTGAGTTTCCACTGGCCGAAACAAGGTTCCAGCCCGAATCATCTGAGCCGACTGCCCAACAAGCGATCGAGGCTTGAGGTGGCAGAGTCGATGGGTCGCCCAGTTCACTGAAATCAAACTCAAAACTGAACATGGTCTTGCCGTCGAAAACCGTGGTTGAATTGCGACTTAAGGTCACTGCATCCCATGCGACATCCAAGGAGCGCACCTGACAAGTCAAGGACAGGGGAGCGCTCCAACCTTGCCCTTCTCGCACGTTGACACCGATGTCAACGGACTCGAGATGGAATCGTGATACCACAGAAGCCATGTTTGAACTCAGCAGTTCGGGCGCCTCGCCATCGAGCATGAACTCTGGAAGGGAAAACGAAGCGACCTTTTCAAGTTCCAATGGGTCCCAAAGCGAGACCTCCAATTCCTTAACAAGTCCTGTTTTCATTGGTGTTGGAATGGAGTAGGACAGTTGGCCTTGTTCTACCGTAACGGCGGTCCCACCGCGCCACAGTTCTCCGAGTATTTTGCCTCTCCATTGGAGGTTAAGTACGCCGTCGTAAGGGGTTTCGCTCAACAGATGGATGACAGAACCGGTGAGATTGAGTTCATCGCCAGCCATAACCGAACTGCCTGCTTCAATCGGTTGAGTGACCGGCCCAACTTGGTCTTCAACCGATTCTACCTCAAAGGCAAGGGCTCTCTGGAGGCTCCATTGATCGGTCAACAAGGTTTTCATGAGCCCGTCTTCATCGACGACCAACAATTCAACCGCTCCTTGAACGAGTCCTGATGAACCAAAACTCCAATCTGCAGTTGCCCACATTTCCAAATGAAGCCGGTCATCAATGATTTCCGCCAAGCATCGGCTCATATCCACGATCAGTCGTTCATCAAAGGAACTGCAGATTCCGGTTGAAACGCTGTACTTTAGCCCCAACTGACTGTCGTTTCCAAGTTTGATTCTGATTTCTGAAATGTCGTCAATCCCGTTCGGGTCAAAGACGACCAATTTCCATCCAAAATCCCTTGATGGTTCAATGCGTATGATGTCGGCATTCATCATGTTCCCGAGTTGGTTGATTTCTTCAACGGTAGAAGTTTGAGGCGTTCTTGATTCCCATCGTATGTGTCCAACTTCAGCGGTGGACACAGGAAGTGCAAATCCTGCAGCATCCGTACCCTCAAGCAACACTCGCACCCACTGATGGTCATCATTCATGGTATCGTTCACCGAGAGGTTAATCGTCCAAAGGTTGCTGTTTTGGTCGATGTATACGGTGGCTGTTCTGTATTCATCACGCTGGGCCACGCCGTCTGCTGGTGAAGTAGCGTCACCGTCGTCTCGAGCCTCAATCCAAACAAAGGCCTCCAAACTGTCTGATGAAAAGCCTCCGACATCGTGGAACTCAAAAGAGACCGTACGATGATCTTCTTCGTTGATGTACTCGTCAAGAGATGGAGATACGCTAAGAAGGGTTGGACCATCTCCATTGAGAATGAATTCAACCGGTTGTGTATCAACAATCAGATTCCAATCTTCGCTCGTCCTGGCCTCAAGCCAGAAATGAACTTCACCTGAAACCCCTTCTGGAAGGTTGAGCAGTGCATGCTTGATGTCACCCGAAGTCAGATCAAACCACTGTGTGGATGAATTGCTCCAAATGCGTGTATTTTGAGTATCAAGCACATAGGTTTCAACGTCTGTATGGAGGCGTACCTGGATGGCGCCTCCCAAGAGCCTAAGCCCTGAATTGGTGAACGTATGGTCGATGGTTACGTTCAATTGAGTGTTGGCTGGCAGAACTTCGTCAGTGGAAACGGTAGCGTCTCCCGAACTGGAATAATCCGCAACGATGCCGATGACTTCTACGGTGACATCTTTGTCCATAGCGACGGTATCTGGATGGAGATAAGAGACGTTGCGTTCAGCGTGAGTACCGACTTTGAAGCGAAGATAATCGCTTGGCATACTACCGCTCAACGAGATACTCCACGTCATGTTCTGCCCGTTGAGCTGCATCGGTTGTGGATTGGCTGAAATTTCATTGGCGAACAGAAGTCCACTTGGATCGTCAATATGGAGGGTTTTATCCGAGGTATTCCAAGTCAAGGTCGACCAGGTTGATGACGAGTCAAAACTTCCAAACTGGTCCGATGCATGGATAGAAAGTAAATACTCACCTTCACCGGTAGATGCGTGATGATGGGTGATGATATCCACGGCTGAGGAAGTGGGTTGCATGTATTGAGGCAAGGATGAGGTGAAGGCTGCTTCATCGCCTCCAAAGGTGACCTGAACCAGAGTGGGTGTGACCCATTCAAGGACTCTTGAAGTGGAGATCTTCAACCGGTATTGAAGAACGGGGATGTTTTCGGACACATCGCCAAGAGAAGTGTTTCCTTGAGTGACATATGAGTACACAGGAACGGTCGTGGGTTTCCACGGTGCTGACCCGATTGAAGATTCACTGCCTGCTGTACGGTATTGCATCAATGCCGAAGTCCCCGCAGGCTCAATAGCCGAAAATTCCAACCAGATCGGACTTGCCGAACCGTGCTCTGTTGAACTCAGATCATATATTGGAGAGGAAATCCAACCGGTGTGTTGATTTGGATTGAGAAAGAATTCTCCTTCCGTACTGTAGGCAGCTGAGCCCCAACTGCTGAATCGATTTGCACTCAAATCGCCTCCTGCGAAAACGAGGGTATTGTTAGCCTGAGTGATGGTTGAGTCAAAGACACCGTATTGAAGCGTTGAGCGTACCTTCCATTCACCAGTAAACGGGTTGTACCCGTAGACTTTGTCACTTTTAGAAATCTGCCATCCATTTGGCTCGTAACCACCCATAATCACGATTTCATCGTTGAATACATCGGCTGCATAGGCGGCAAGTCTGGTGGTCGTGTTCGGCAATTGAGACCAAGTATTTGTCAACGGGTCGTAGGCTTCGCTTAGGTTTGTATTTCCAACCACCGTTTGGTTGGCGATGGGGTCGAAATAGCGGGCGACTCCTCCATAGGCCACGAGTTTGCCTTGAATTGAGACCAATTCAAACGAATGTCTCGGCAAACTCATGTTGGCTAATTCGGTCCAATTGTTGTTGACTGTGTCGTATCGCATCAAACGGTCGGTGAGGTCGGTTCGGTCAGGCCTCGATGCTCCACCTGCGACGTAGATCATGTTGTTGTGGGATTCCACACCGGCCAAACCCACCTTGGTTCCGGTGGGCATGTTGGTGCCTGATGTCCAATTTCCTGTATTGGGGTCAAACACCTGCATCAAGCCCTCTGAAGTGATGGAGGGATTGGAGTTCGGGTGGAAATCACCTACGGTGTAAATCTTGTTGTTGACCGTTGCACACCCGTGGTATTGTTGAGTTTGAGGGAGCGAAGAAACACTGGGCCACCATGATTGATTCGAATTGTAAAAAACATCAACGTCAGAAGTTGGCGTTTCATCATCGGGCTGGAGTGGGTTAGGATCTTCCCGTCCACCGATGTAAAACACTTGGTCAAGCGATGGCAGGTAAGCAGCACATCCACCGGTTTTTGGTTGGAGGAGGCTTCCGATCCCAGACGGATAGGTCCAGGTGAACGAGGGACGTTCAAGACCTGTGGTCCCGGTTACGGCTGAGGTTGTGATGTTGGTATGAGCGAATCCATCGTTTGTTCCGAAAACGTTGATGCGTTCGTTCGAACGTTCTTTTGTCGACGCCTCTACCAACGTAACAGGGGACTCCTCTGATTCCATTAATGGGAGCCAAGGGCACAATACCATCAGGGAAATTAAGACCAAAGCCATACGAACTTGAGGATTGGTCATGTCGTAGCCACGGCGCCACAGTTTGTATATCCTTCTTGTTAGCGATACTTTTCTTTTTCTAGTGTGAACTTCCCAAGGTTCATGATGGTGGGCACGCTGCGGGGTAAAGGGGAGCACATGGTACGAGATTACATTGCACGCGACCCACGGACGGGAAAACCGATTAATCTCGCCAAAACCAAAGCGGTTGAAGCATCGTTTGAACCCATAGAAGGCCCTTGGTCTGCGTTGATTGCTGGGGATGCGATGTCGCTTGCTGAAGGGTCTCTTGAACAGCAAGAAGTACGATGGTTAGGAGAAACGCACATCATGGTTCGCAGCCATGGTGTTCGTGCGCTGTCTACCGTTCCACAAAGCATGGTTCGTGCAGCACACGGTTTGTTGCTCCTTGCGCTTGAAGACGACAACGACGACGTTCGTATTTCAGCACTTGAGGTACTCCCCGAGTTTGCTGTTCGGCGTGCTGAGGATTTGTTCGACTGGCTCTCTGTTCTCTTGGACGACGATTCCATTGAGGTCAGTAAGGCTGCGAGCGATGCCCTCGCGCGGGCTGCACCAACCTTCCCATCGGGCGTACAATCTTCCCTTGAAAACGAACTTCGCTCACCGATACCGTACCGGCAACAAGCAGCATGGAAGGGACTCAAATCCCTTGCAGACACGTGGCCTGAAGTTGTAGCCGATCACATTGACACGCTACTCCTTGAACAAGATGTGACCCTTCGCAGAAAAGCTGCGGGATTACTCCGCAAGGTGTTGTCACGAAATTCATCGGCCGTTTGGGACCTCATCTCATGGTCGCTCAACGATGACGATTCACAGGTCCGCCGAACTGCTGCAAAAACGCTTCCTGCGCTTGCTCGCCAAGACGTTCGCATGGCGACCATGTTCGCAGAGCGGGCCATCGCTGACCCCGATTCAGAAGTTCGGCTCGCTGCGATCAAGGCGATTCAAAAACTCGACAAAGACCATGGAAGAGCCCGCGACCTCATCGTCAGTGGAGCTCGTTCCAAGGACCTCCGAGTGCGCAAAGCATGCATTGAGTTGCTTCCACGCTTGATGGGTGAAGATGAGTTGCGCATCTTTGCAACAGACCTTCTCAAGACTGAAACCAATGAAGGTCTCGTCAAGACCCTCATTGAGATGCGATTTGATGCTACCCTCGAAGGAACTGAAGCACAGAAGAATGCAGCCCTTGCTCCGGCCATCCCTGTACCGGAAATTGACAAAGAAATCGCCCAGTCACAAGGCAAAGGCATCGGACTTCTTACCGCATCTAAACCAAAAAACCTCATGGAGAAGGCCGAACAACAAGAAGCCGCTCTTTCCTCAGTAGAATCCAAATCACCCAGTGTTGAACGGCGTCCATCACAAGATGAAATCATGGGGTACATGGACGATGAGGAAGATGACTTTGACGATTTTGATTCGGGCCCAGATGAAGAGATGTTTTGACATGATTTTCGTGCAGACAAATACGGCATGGTTAAGAACAGGTGGTCGGTCGCAGAACCGCTTAAGAGGTGGATTGTATGAGTGACGCACCGTTCAACGACAAGGCCGAACAATTTGACCGACTGTGGGACGGACTCACTCCAAAGGGTGTAAACCGGCCACGTGCTCTCAAATTCCGACAGTACATTCTCGAGCATGTCCGACAGACGCGCCGCCCTCTCAACCGAGAGAACGCACGCAAATACTGGATGGGCGAACTTCAGAAGGAAATTGCCGACAAGGACAATTATTGATTGATTTCGTGCAGGTTGCCCTCGTCTCGGCGACCAAATCACCAAACGAGAGACGGAGGGAAAACGAATGTTCACCACCACACGCTTTGATTCATGGGACCTGCCCGAACATCTGTTGAACGGATTGAAGGCCATTGGTTGGGAATTTGCAACTCAAGTCCAGAAAGACACCGTTCCTCTCGCTCGAACCGGACGTGACGTGATTGGCCAAGCCCGAACCGGGTCGGGTAAAACTGCCGCATTTGGCTTGCCTATTCTTGAACGATGTCAGGTCACGGGTTCACTTCAAGCCTTGATCCTCACTCCAACCCGTGAACTTGCTAATCAAGTCGCAGAAGAAATCTCAATGCTTCAAGGCGAAACCGGCCTGACCATCCTTACCGTATACGGAGGAACCGACATTGACAAGCAAGCAAAGACCCTTGCTGAAGGCGTTGACATCATCGTTGGAACACCGGGTCGTGTCATGGACATGACAGAACGAGGCCACATCGATTTGACACTCCCTACATTGCTTTGCTTGGACGAAGCTGACCGAATGTTGGACATGGGGTTCTTCCCTGACATCATGTGGGTCATTGAACGCATGACTCAACGCGAACAAACGCTTCTGTTCTCCGCAACCTTCCCGCAAGAGATTATTGACGCGGCACATGAATTCACCAACGACCCTGAATTCGTATTGACCAACGCTGAAGAATTGGACATTCCTCCAATTGACCTTTATTCCGTTCACATCGGCCGCTCCAACAAATTATGGGTTCTTGGACGCCTTCTCGTTCGCATGAACGACGAAGACCAAACCATCGTCTTTTGCAACACCAAGCGCATGGTTGACCTCGCAGTTGAACGCCTCAGCAAGCATCGGTTTGATGTCGCAGGGCTCCACGGAGATTTGAATCAAAATCAACGTGAGAAAATACTTACTCGCTTCAGAGAGGGAGAAGTCAAAACCATTATCGCTACTGATGTCGCAGCCCGTGGTATTGACGTTGACGCCATTAGTTTGGTTGTGAATTACGACCTCCCCAATGACATGGATTCCTTTGTCCACCGAATCGGACGTACGGGGCGTATTGGACGAAGCGGAGAAGCGTGGAGTCTTGTTTCGAGAGACGATGCACCACAACTTTCCCGAATCATGGCCACTTACGGTCTAGACATCCTTCCGTGCGAAGCACCTGAACTCCCTGAAGGAATTGACCGAGACCCCGTTCGTCGACAAGATGACTTTGGCGAATCCGCTGACGTCTTTGGTTATGTGACCGTAAAACTCGACTTGACTCCTGAAGCTGCTGGTTCGGCTCATCAAGTGTCCACTTGGTTTGTTGAGCAACTCAAGTGCGATGAACTGGCTGTCGGAGAAGTTCGATTTTCCGATGAACATACCTTTGTGAGTTTGCACACCAGCAAGATTGGACTTGCAATGAAAGCCATGCAAAAGCGTCCGTATGGAAGCGACACCCTCGTCGCTTCTATCGTTGAGTGATCACTCTTCTTCTTGCCCACTACGCTTGTTCCAAGAGCCTGACTTCTTCTTGTAGTGACCTTTTTCCTTTGATGGCTCAGCTGCCTTAGCCGATGCTGGTTCCGGCCAATTTCCAAATTCATCCGGTCGCTGAATGACAAGTGCTGTACCTCCAACCATGACCATTGATATGGCTGAAAGGGACCAAGCGTACCCGATGGCGTCATCCCACCTCATTTGTGCATTCCCGCATTCCGCAGAGATGAGGTTTGAAAATTCACAGACGTCCAAGGTCTGCTTTGCTTCAATGGCTTCCTCGTTGGTTGTGATGTTTGAAAGCGCAAGAACCACGAATAAGGCAGCGAAAGCCAGAATGGTCCAATGCTTTGGCCCCCAGTTCGTTCTTCGACTTATACGCCAAGAATCGTTGGAACCTTTCGCTGCTTCAAGCGTCCCTTCCGGCCCACCAAATTTGAAGAACCACACCATCCACATGAGAACCAGGACGATTAAGAATCCCCATTCGTAAACGTATTGATGGAAGGTCCACATGTTGACGAGGCACGCTTGTTGGTCAGGATTCGCAATGCACGCTTCAAGGGCTATTGGGTAAAATGCAACCAGGCGCATAAGATTGATCACATACACAATCGAGCACATCACAACTACTGATTTCAATTTGAATCGTTGTGACATACCGTCGGTCATCATCACCAGTGTGGAGATGAAGATCATTTCATGGACTCCTGCACATTCATCAGAGACGTAGAGTCCAACAGTGTCAAACGGCCCTGGGAAACTGGGATGAACAAAATCAATCCGAGTCAACCAACCGTTATGGTGGCTGATGACCGAGCTGCCCTCCCCGTAAAGGAAGTTCGTGAGTTCATTCCACAACCATGCTTCTGTGACTTGAATGGGTGCGAGTGTGTCAGAGGGTATCGTCAAAAACCAATAGAACATCTTCACAAAGATCAGTGCAAGAGGAATTCTTCCGTATCGAAGTCCAAGTTCCCCCACCTCCTTCCACGACATATCGCCATCAGGACGCGTCGTGTTTTGGGTGGCCATGGGATTACATGAGAGGTCTTGTTCAAGAAGGTGTTGTGCTGGACATTGTGCTGATGCATTGTTTGAGTTCAAAGGAATGCGTTCAAATTGGTCCGAGGCCTGGGGGGTACAATGGAGCAAAGGAAAAGCGAAGTCGAGGCTACGCATCGCCTTGATGTTCTGGGCTTTTATTGTCCAGTTCCCGTTGTAAAAACACGGCAAACTTTGCACAAATTAACCAACGGAGATGTCTTAGAAGTCCTCGCCGACGACCCTGAAACCCTTCATGACATGCCTCTTTTACTGAATCGGAGTCTGCATCAATTGTTGGGCATAGTCAATGAAAATGGGGAAATTCGATTCAAAATTGAGGTGATTAAATGACTGTAATCCGCAGAGAAAACGTACCCAGTGAAGCCATACTCCCAACAGAATACGGTTCGTTTCGAATACAAGTATTCCATGAACCCTCTACAGGGTTTGACCACGTCGCTATGGTTCTTGGCGATGTGGTGGGGCCAGACCCCATGCTGCTACGCGTCCATTCAGAATGCTTGACTGGAGATGTATTTCGCAGCGAACGGTGCGACTGTGGACCTCAGTTGCATTCCGCCCTCGAAACCATCGTCCAGAAAGGATGGGGCGTCCTCTTGTACCTCCGACAGGAGGGAAGAGGTATCGGGCTTCATGCTAAAATCCAAGCGTATCACCTTCAGGATGAAGGAGCGGATACACTCGATGCAAATCTCATGCTTGGCCTTCCTGCGGACAACCGAGACTACTCCATTGCGGCTGATATGCTCAAGGAACTCAATGTTACCGATGTGAATTTACTCACCAACAATCCTGAGAAGGTCAATCAACTGCAATCGCATGGAATCAATGTGGTGGAACGGACTCCACTCATTGTTGGTGTGAACGACACAAATCGAGCATACCTTTCAACCAAGGCTGAACGAATGGGCCATCACATCGAAAATGATGACTTGTGAAGAGGAGGGCCGTGGCCGGGAATTGAACCCGGGCTGGCAGAACCACAATCTGCCGTGCTAACCCCTACACCACCACAGCCATGAGAAGTAAATGGCCCTCATGTGCTTGGTATTTCAACCATCCGCCGCAGTAGATTCACCGAAGAAGTCTCGTGTTTTTCAAGCGAAAGACCCCTGCCTTCAAGTGTTACCGAGGAGTGTGGGATAATATGCGAACGAAGCGAGTCATCCTTTGCATCCTACTTCTATGCCTTACAACCGCTGTTGGGCCTTTGGCCTCAACGGTTGCATCCCGTAGCGTTCACAGTACATACGATGTTGATATGCTCCCTCAAGGGACACTGGTTGATGCATCAAAATGGAGCATGAGTGCAGAGACTTCGTTCACCCAAGAAGATGCCACATACACTGAGACAATGGTTGCAGACCAGCGCATGACCATGGCGCATCATCGGCCTGTTCACCTTGACACCATGGCGGTTTGGGCCGGCACTTCTCCTACGGATTCAAATTATTCAATCGGTGCACCGGACGGCGCAAGCACCTGGTCGACGGGCCCTGAAATCAAAGTAACAAATTTTGATGTCAGTGGGCTGAGCGATTACACGATGGTTGAAGTTCACATGAAAGCAGTGATTCAGATACCCGATGCTTTGACAGAAGATACCGTTCGGATTTCAGTTCAGCATTCCAGTGGATACGACCTCCTCAAAACCTTTGCACATACACAAGGCGGTTTGGATTACATCAACAATTCAGCATACACAGTGAACCTCACTGGGCTTCTTGAATGGAATTGGCAGGACCTCAACAGTTTGGAGTTCACACTTGATTACGTATCAGCCGGAGGTGTTGATGACTCGCGCTTGATCGTTGATGCAGTTGGATTGGACATTACCGTCCAGACACCATGGTACGGAGGCGAGGTGGGCCTTGCATCAACAGAATTTACCGGCCATCAAATGCCTCTGATCGACCTCAATTTATCTCAAGGTGAATCCGTCAATATGGCCCTTACAAATTGCGGATTAACACCTTCAATCGGTGGAACGACTGGAGAATGGGTCAGTGGTATCATTGAACACCCTCCTGAACAAATGCTCGGCCGTGTTCACCTCAAACTCTCAGAAGGTGAAGCCGCTAACGTCAGCCTTGAATACGCAGTATCTGCAGACGGGGAATCGTTTTCTTCATTCACAGCACTCCTCGAAAACACGTTACTTCCAGAGGGGGAAGCCTACAAAATCAGGGTAACTGCAATCGATTCCTGTATTGAATCGATATGGGCAGATGTGAACGACCCCTCCCTTACCGTCTCGGGTCGTGTCTTTGGAACCAACGATGGTATTGACCCAGCCTACTCGCGATGGTTGGTTTTCGTCAATGACGAATTGGTTTCTAACGAACCCATGTCACTCGGCTCCTTCACTCACTCATGGCCCATCGGCCAATTCATGGTCCCTGGCACCACGTCCTACACCGTCTCGGTCAAAGCTTGGTTTACATGGGATTCTCTAGGGAATGCGAGCCAGACAGCCCTGGAACTTTCATCGCTTTCGGTTAACGGCGGTTATGCTATAGAATGGGACGAAGACCCTGTGTGTCAAGCCATTGGCGACCAAGAACTGACCGAAGACGGAGGAGGAATCATTCTACCTCTGCTGTTGCGATGCTCAGATGACCGAACATCCAACGAAAACCTCATGGTTGAATTCACGAACAGCAATGAAGGATTGGTTGAAGTTGATTTGACTGAGGGTGAAATGCGGCTCAAACTAATGCCAGAATCAAGCGGCCAGTCCGTGATTGGAATCAAGGTCCTCGATGAAGCTGGAAACATGTGGAGTCAATCCTTCAATCTCCTCGTCAACGCCGTTGATGACGCTCCGGACCTCGGAGAGTTCCAATCGTTGGTTCCTGCGGAACGGGACAAAGTCACTGTCGTGAACCTCACCGTTAGCGACCGTGATTCGTCGATGCTAACAGCATCCACAAACCGAAGTTGGGCTACGGTAGACTTGTCCAATGGAACTCTGACCGTTCAGCCTCCAAATGCAGGGTTCTTTGCCGTCCTCGTATCGGTTTGCGATCAAACATCATGCTCGGAACGAACCCTTGACCTTGAGGTGATGGCACTCGCTGACTTGCTTGTGGAATCGATTGACTTTGGCAGCGAGGAAATGACACAAGGAGACATCGTGTCCATGCGAGTCATGGTTCGCAATCAAGGGCAAGCAGAGGCTACGTTCATCTCTGTCCGCTGCCAGAACGACCAACAACTCATGTCGGTAGAGATCATACCAGTACTTGCGCCCGGTGAACTCGGCTCAATAACATGCGACTGGCAGGTCCCAGATGATGCAAAGGTAATTCGCTTCAGTGCCGTGGTGGACCGTGGACTTGAAATTCCCGAAGGTGACGAATCCAACAACATCATGGAGAAACTCGTTGGTATTGATGAACAACAGGTTGCTGACAAAACGAGCAGTGATGCAGGGCTGTCTTCAACCACAGTCTGGACTGGAAGCATTGGATTGCTTCTTGCGGTCATCGCGTTGTTTGCATACCTGACTCCTGCTAAGATCAAGAAAATCGAGTGATATTGATGAACTCTGCAACACTTTCTCCCGCAGCAATAACGGCGTTGATGAAGCGAATTGATTCCATATCCATCATGGACACGCTCGCAATGGAAATCACTGGATTAGAAGTAGGTGCGTGTTCGGCCTTTGTACCTCGACATGAACGATGGAATGGTATTTTCGAAACGTTTCATGGAGGCATACTCGGGACCATTGCTGATTCCATCACATGTTTTGCCATTCTAACACAATTGGGGCCAGAGGCCAAAGTAGCGACTACGGACTTCAACATTCGTTTCTTGCGCCCATGCCACACGGATGTCACCTGTCATGCCGAAGTGATTCGCCCTGGGAAAACCCTCAGTCTCGCTGAGGCTAAATTGTACGATACGAACCAGAAACTTGTTGCTGTTGCACAGGTCTCTTACATCCTCTTGGAATAAAGTCACAGATGTCGCATAATGCGAATACCTGCCTCAAAGTTGATAACCGGACCGTGTCAGAAGAGGATACTTTGAGGTCGTGGGGACCGTTCAACTTCGGTTGACAGAGTGGGAGTGGGAACCATGTCTCTATTGAAAATACGAATTGAAACAGAAGAATACATCTACGAAGAATACGTTGAAGCGTGAACGGATCAAGCTTGCTTGACCCAGCGCCGAGGGTAGACTTCGGTGTCCATCAGGACCATGCTTGGACGAGCAACTTCTCCGTTTTCCATAGCACCGATATTGTCGGTATCTACGGTGAGCTTAACGAATCCAACTGCCTCTCCCTTG
This sequence comes from Candidatus Poseidonia alphae, assembly GCF_943787815.1. Lineage (NCBI taxonomy): Archaea > Methanobacteriati > Thermoplasmatota > Candidatus Poseidoniia > Candidatus Poseidoniales > Candidatus Poseidoniaceae > Candidatus Poseidonia > Candidatus Poseidonia alphae. Next base: position 9,896 of record NZ_CALSNW010000005.1, on the reverse strand, counting down.
ATGGAGGTAATCAGAATGTCCTCGCCGGACGGTATCCCAGCAGGAACGCTTACGATTCCTGGACGCAACAACGGTGCGCCAAAGGTAAGTGCAGCAACTGCACTGTCCTTAACAACGCAACGAGGAACATCAGCAAGCAATTTCTCAATCGGTTGAACAATACGCATGAGAGCGCTTGCATCGCCACATTCCTTCCAAAGCCATACGGCGTCAGCCACGGCATCCATGGTCACGCAGTCGTCCAGCGAGAACACTCCAGAGTGCTCACGTCGGAGTTCTTTGAGCTCTACTGGTGAACCGAGCATGAGCCCCATATCTCGGGCCATGGTTCGAATGTAGGTTCCTGCTTCACACGTGATTCGAGCAACCATGTCTTTTTCATTGAAGTCAAGTCGTTCAAATTTGAAGATTCGGCGGGTGCGAACTTGGACCTTAACAGCCGATACCTCCGGAGGTACGTTGTAGATACGTCCGGTCATTTTACCCATGATCTCATCAAGTTGGCCTTCGGTTGGAGGCGTCTTGAATCGGAAGACTGCGATGTAGGATTTACGATGCTTGAGGACTTTGTTGGTGATTTTCATGCAACGTCCGGCCATGAGCGGAAGGACACCGGTTGCGAACGGGTCAAGTGTTCCACCGTGACCAAGTCGCTGCAATCCGAACAGGTCTCTTGCCCAAGCAGCCAACTGGTGCGAAGTGGGGCCTGCTGGTTTGTCGACGAGGATGAAACCTGAGGCGAGAAGTTGCTCAATCGTACGTTCATCGGGCATGGTCCCAAAATGGGGGTCCGTTCCGGCCTCGGGGTCAAGGATGTGGGTGTTCATGATGCGGCCTCTATGAGGACGACGACAGCCTCAAGTATTTCATCTGCATTGAGGTTTGATGCTGAAATGACATGTGTATAGGGTTCTGGGTCTTCGGGCACAAGGCCGTAAAGTTCCATGAAGCGCTCCCCATCAACCTTGGACCTTGATGCGTTAGCAGCGAGCGCTTCACTCAGTTGAATCCCTTCACGGTTCACAACTCTACGAGCACGTTCTTCGTCATCCACGTCCAACCAAATTCGGAGGCAGGGAAGGTCCAACTTGAATGCCCACCAGCCTGCGAGTCTGGACTCGACAATGTTTGAGGCATCGTTGGATTGCATTCTCTCTTTGAGCAAGGCATCAAGTGAGCGGTCTACGTCGAGTTCTTCTTGGCACAATCGTCCAAAATCAGCGAGACTCATTCCACGTCGTTTTGCTTCTTCTCTGAAGACATCGCCACCGTTGAGAGCGGTCCAACCAAAACGGTCCATGAGCGCTTTCACCAGAGTGCTGGTGCCGCTTCCAGGATGGCCCGAAACGGTGATGTGAAGCATGAATCACACCCATTCATGGAAGCACACATTGCAGCGCTTGGTTCGTGGCCCATCGTGAGTGATGACGTCACCTTGACATTCAGGGCATGAAAAATCATAGACACTTTGTTCCTCAACTTCTTCGTCTGAATCGACGCTCTTGGAGGAGGTGGTCTTCTTTTTATTCTGTTGAGACCTTCGTTGGGACCTCTGTTGCCGCTTCTTAACTTGGTTTGACGCTGCTGCAGGCTTTGTAGCAATGAGGTGAAGAAGTGGTTCCTTGATGACTTCTCCGCTAAGGACCAGAGGGTGGGATTTGTAACGAGCGAGTTTGATGTGTCGGTCAAGAACACGACCGTAAGCAGCGCTCATGGAAATGTAGCAGCAAATCCAAGCTGGGAAGAACAGGAAGCGGTCTTCCAAGAGATTCCACTCCGGTGCCCAAGGCAAGGAAACATAGTCAACACGGAACGTTTCAACGGCTGTAGTCAACCACGCAAAGATTCCGATGATGAAAATCATGGTGAACATCATGGGTTTCATAGCACCCATTTGAACATCGAGTTGTTCGGGCATCATCTGTTGTTGAAGCGTCATTGCTTTTTCTTGGAGAATTGGGTCCCGAGACATACGTGCTTCGTTCATAATTTGACGAACCTGTCCTTGACGGTGTCCGATGTGTGCTTGGTCCATAGGGTCAACAAAGAAATTTCGAATCACCGTGTTGAGCGTCATTGAAAACACTCCGAGAATCAATACCGTAATCACGAAGAAAGACTCTTCAGGGAGCAAAGGTGAGAGAATAGGATCCGCAGTGGTACCCAACGAGAGTCGAATCGAAGGGGTCATGATGAGAACGGTCATCATCACCATCACGATGAGCATCAAGAACATTGAGCCACCCGGCGGGGCGGGCGGAGGTGGGGTTGGACCATTGGCCATAATTCACCTGGGTAGCGGGAAGGGCATGAAGGTTAGCCTTGATTTCACTCATACAGCCCGCTCTCAAGAGAGGTCGTGCACAAACCAGCGTGAAGTTCAAACAAGAGCAGTCACACGGTCAAACATGCGCAAGAAAGAACCGCTCACCGTAGATACTACCTGGCGCTATCCTTTGCCGATGCCGATGCCCGGCCAACCGGTCTGTGCAACTGAATTAGAGGCCGTTACTCAACTGGCCCAACTTCCAGAATCCCCTCGTATGTTTTTGTGGACCGATACTGAACGAAAATGTCCGAACGATTGGGGATTTATCGCAAGTGTCCGAGAAGGCATCCCTCCACAAGGCGTAGAGGCTGAACTTCTAGCATGGGCCGGTCAATACCGTAATGCTTGGCTTGCAGTGGATTTGCGAGACGGGGTGATCCCGCCTTCAACGGTCACACCAATGGAAGAATTGCTTTCTTCATTGAAGCGACCCATTATTATTCTAGTAAGCCGATCATCTGAGCATGAAGATTGGCCTCAATGGGTGCTTCCTGAGTGAACGTAACCAACATCGACGCAGGCGCATTCTAGCATCATGCCCTCAACCGCGGTTGACGAACGAGGCTATTTTGAATCACTCAAAGGTAAACTTACAGGCACTGCATTCTGTAGCGTCTGCAGGGTTGAGGGTTTCACAGATTCCGCAGGCCTTTTCTTCAGCGTTATCCGATCCTTCTTCGTCACGGGAGTTCCATGCCTTTGCAGCATCTTCCAATTCGCCCTTCTTGAGGTAGCCATTGTCGTCGCTATCGTAGTCCGCAGCGAAAGCAATGAAGGCATCGCGGTCAGAGATACCGGCTGCATCCATGACACGGAGAAGTACGTCTTCTCGCCAGTTCATCTTGGGCTCCTCATCGGTGGATTCGGCTTCTGCATCTTCTTCAGAGGTTTCAGCTGACGCTTCGACTTCTGTACCTTCTTCAGAGGTTTCAGCCACATCGGTGGATTCTTCCTCAGTGGATGCTTCTTCTGAGGTTTCTTCTGATGCTTCTGCCTCAACTTCTGCTTCTTCTGAGGGTTCTTCTGATGCTTCACCTTCTGCACCTTCAGCAACTGCTTCAACTTCTGCTTCTTCTGATGCTTCTTCTTCCGCCTCTTCAACCTCAGGGAGATCATCGGACTCGATTTCATCTCCGAAGTGAACACCATGGAAGCGATTGAGTGCTTCTGCGTCAACTTCTCCGGTTCCCTTGATGTCAAAGGATACTTCCAAACGTTCACCCTTCTCAACCTTGGGGACATGCCATACGATGTGCAATCCGCCTTCTCCTTCTTCGGAGGTCATCTTGACATCGTCGCGCTTTCCGTTTGCACCCTTCATCGACCAGTCCTTGATTTCAAATTGAGCTGGAAGCACATCGTTGATGTACAGGTCGCTCAAGGCTGTGTCGCCGTTGTTTTCAAAGAGGATCAAGACCTCATAGCGGCCTTTTCCTCCAAGAGGAATCGCTTGCTTACCGGCACTGAAGTTACGACGGTTGTGGATGACCTTGATGGTTGGTGTTTCCGCTGGTTCGCGGGTACAGATCGGGCCGAAACGCTCCGAGCTGAATTCAACCCGTGCAGGACCGTCCACACGTGTATTGTTCGGTGTTGGGTCCGGAGCATTGAGGGGGTAAGAAATTTCAATCTTCTTTCCGGGCTTTAGTCCGAGAGGCCCGCGTGTTCCGACGGTGAGGGTCATGGTATGACCGATGCCGTCAGGGGATTTGTGTTCCTTCTCAATGGTAACTCCTTCAGCCATTTCGACTTTGAATTGGTCGTCATCAATGGTTTTACCATCAAGTTTGATGGTCAACTGCTCCTGTGTAGGTGCGTCAAACAATCCAGGAATATCATCCGTGATGCGCATCAAGTTGATGACAGAGGAACCCTTGTTCTCGAGGACCATAACCGATTGGATTTTCTGTGCACGATAGGAACGCAAACCACTTGTGGAGTACGCCTTCGAAATATCTGCTTCCAGGACTTGAAGTTTCTTTTCCTCAAGTTTCATCGAACCCTCTGTGCTTTGAATGGCTCGCGGTAGAACCGAGTAAGACAATTCGTAGGTAAAGTCAGGTTCAGATTGGGCCATAACAACTCGCTCTTCAGATTCCCACTTACCGTAGGGGTGGACATCCTCGTCAACATCGTGGATGTCAAAGAGAAGTTCTTCGCTGCCCTTCATTCGAACTTGGAGTTTTACCAAATCAACGGCAAAGGAGGAGCGGTTCTCAAAGATAGCTTGACACTTCCAGTTGTCAGGGCGCTCGTCTTCACGGACTCGCATGTAGGTGAATCCACGACAGAATGCATCCAACTCTCGGAACATCATGTTTGAGAGTGTGGAATCAGCACGGTAGGTTGCGCTTGCTTGTCCTGCCTTGATGGCCTTTGTCGATGACACTGAGATTGTACCTTCCATGGAGATAACTTGTTTTTCACCTGCATTAAGTCGGCCGATGTTCCAAGTGATGGTTCCATCCTCAAATTCAGCTCCACCGGTCATGGCGAAATGCATGGCTTCGGGGATCGGTCGGGTGACGACAACATCGTGGAGTTCCACACCGGACATGTTCTCGACTTCAAGTTCAAGAGATATCTCGCCCGGGTCCTCATTCATAGCAACGGAAAGTGAGCGTTCTTGAGAGCGGGACGGGTTGGTGTCCAATCGCTCTCGTAGCGTCATCATCTGCTTTCCATTTACCTTGTATGACATTGTATGATTCTTTGATGGTTCAAGTTCGTCTACGGAAACATGCTCCCCGCCGATATCGGTTGCATCGATGTTGTCAAGCATGACGTCGATGTCGTAGATTCTGTCTTCTGACGAAGGGTTGTTGACCGTAAGGGTTCCTTTGACGGATTGTTTGATGATATGTCCATCAGCGTTCAAGGTTGTCGTTTCAATTTCATGCAACGTTCCTTCGAGTTTGTCACCGGGGACAGTCTCAACTTCAGCACGGCTGCGAATGGTCGCTCCTGCTTGTTCTCCAGTGAGGTCAGATGGGACCAAATCCGGTAGCGGTGGTTGTTCCAAGAGTTCTTGACTTGGAGGTGCTGCGAGCGGGTCCATCAATGGATCTGCTGCGGGAGGCATTGGGGGCATCTCGGGAGGTGCCGGAGGTGCTGCGAGCGGGTCCATCAATGGATCTGCTGCGGGAGGCATTGGGGGCATCTCGGGAGGTGCCGGGGGTGCTGCGAGCGGGTCCATCAACGGGTCAGCAGCGGGTGCTTCGGGCATTGGAGGCATTGGAGGCATCTCGGGAGGTGCCGGAGGTGCTGCAAGCGGGTCCATCAACGGGTCAGCAGCGGGTGCTTCGGGCATTGGAGGCATTGGAGGCATCTCGGGAGGTGCCGGAGGTGCTGCAAGCGGGTCCATCAACGGGTCAGCAGCGGGTGCTTCGGGCATTGGAGGCATTGGAGGCATCTCGGGAGGTGCTGGAGGTGCTGCAAGCGGGTCCATCAACGGGTCAGCAGCGGGTGCTTCGGGCATTGGAGGCATTGGAGGCATCTCTGGAGGAGCTGGAGGTGCATCGGCCATCGGAGGCATAGGCGGCATTGCTGGCATACCGGGAGGTGCTGGAGGTGCATCGGCCATTGGAGGCATAGGAGGCATTGCCGGCATACCGGGAGGCGCTGGAGGTGCATCGGCCATAGGAGGCATAGGAGGCATTGCCGGCATACCGGGAGGTGCTGGAGGTGCATCGGCCATAGGAGGCATTGCCGGCATACCAGGCGGTGCTGGCGGTGCTTCGCCCGGAGGCATTGGAGGCATAGGTGGCATACCAGGCGGTGCTGGAGGTGCATCAGCCATCGGAGGCATTGGAGGCATACCAGGCGGTGCTGGAGGTGCTTCGCCCGGAGGCATTGGAGGCATAGGTGGCATTCCTGGTGGCATAGGTGGTTTTTCGTCAGTCATCTTCAATTCCTCCGGTTCACACGATGTGCGACAAAGGTTCGGACGCACGCCGAGCACATAACCGTTCTCCAACATCGTGTTTGATTATTGAGTTTTCAAGCCGATTTTATCGAGAATACAGCGAGGGGTTGATGTAGGGTAGGACGGAGCGTTGTTCATGGTCGGTATGGACAGTGGCTCACCCCCAGTACTATTTGTCGTTGGAACAGCAGGTGCTGGTAAATCTTCGTTGGTGACCTCGTTTCAACGCTGGTCTCGTTTCTTGGAAACTGAAGCGATTGCGATCAATTTGGACCCAGGAGCAGAACGTGTCCACTACGATGCAGAGTTTGACGTAAGGGATTTAATCTCACTCACCGAAGTCATGGCGGAGTACGACCTCGGCCCGAACGGTGCGCAGATCCTTGCTGCTGACTTATTGGCTGCACAAGCAGGCGATGTCGCTGAGCAACTTCACTCACTCTCTGGAGACGTGATGATTGTTGACACACCTGGACAAGTCGAACTGTTCGCCTTCCGCGAAGCGAGCAACCACCTGATTGAAACGCTGGGCCGTGAACAATCCGCCATCATTTACCTGTTCGACCCCATGCTTTCACGGTCTCCATCTGGTTTCGTATCCCAGATGCTCCTTTCATCCATTGTTGAATTCCGATTGGGACTCCCGACCAAGAACTTCCTTTCAAAGGCAGACTTACTGGAGCCTGAACAACTGGAACAAATTCTCGAGTGGTCAGAGCGACTTGAGATTCTTGAACTTGCACTGTATGAGGAAGCAGGAGGTCAGCGTACTGAATTCGCCATCAATCAACTCCGAATGATGCAAGAATTTTCCCAAGCACCCGGACTCACACCCCTTTCGTCGGAGCTTGAAGAAGGAATGGCTGATATCTTGACCTTTGCACAAGCCTTGTTTGGTGGAATGAGCGATGCACGTGATGGCTTCGCAGCGGACATCGAGCATGAGAAGAACTGAGCGCACAACGCTTAGAAGCCGCCTTGATGTGGACGGTGCATGACTCAACACTTGCTTGCGATTGACGATGTAGCAGAAGATCTTGAAGCGATTCTCAAATGGGCCATCGAATTCAAACGACAATGGAAACAAGGTGATGATGTTGCCCAAAACTTCCTTCCACTTGATACTCTAGCCATTGGTTCAATTTACGAAAAGCCCTCAACCCGCACACGTGTTTCGTTTGAAGTCGGCGTTCAGCGTTTTGGAGGCAGTGCATTGACGCTTCTCAAGAACGACATTCAACTCGGCAAGTCCGAGACCATCGGAGATACTTCCCAGGTGCTTTCTCGCTTCCTTGGTGGCATCACCTACCGTTGCTTTGGCCATGAAGATGTAGAAGAACTGGCGAAATACGCAACGGTTCCCGTCATCAACGCTCTATCTTACAAGCACCATCCATGTCAAGCAGCAGCCGACCTCATGACCATTCTCGAAAATTACGATGAGTTGGAAGGTCTCAAAGTAGCATGGGTTGGTGATGGAAACAACGTGCTCCATGACCTCATGCTGGCCTGTGCTATTCTAGGAATCGACATCCATTATGCATGTCCCGAAGGCTACGAGCCTCACGAAGATGTAGTGGAACGCAGCAAAGCCTTCGCTGATGAACATGGAAGTTCGGTGGTCCACACAACCGACCCAATTGAAGCCGTAACCGATGCAAGTGTCGTTTACACCGATGTGTTTATTTCAATGGGGGAAGAGCATATGACGGACAAAATCAAGTCGTTTGAAGGCTACCAAGTCAACGAAGAAATGGTTGCACACATGGCTGACAATTGGTCCTTTATGCACTGTCTTCCGGCCCACCGTGGAGAGGAAGTTACGGATTACGTGATGGACCACAAGCAGAGCATTGTATTTGACCAGGCAGAAAACCGTATGTGGGCCCAAATGTCACTCATGGCGTTTTTGATCAACCGTGGAGCATGGGAAGCAATGGGCGAATTCATGGGTCTGATCGATTAGACCAACAATGCAACAACAAAACCGATGAGGCCAAGGAGCATAGCCGCTCTGATTCGTCCCGCTACAAGTTCGTCTTCGCCTTTGTAGAGTGGCCCGTTGAGTGTGATAAGCATTAGAATTGCAGGTGTTTGTAGAACCAGTTGACCGAATGCAAACGGTCCGAGCCAAAAGGGCATGTAAAGGCAAACGAGGCTCGCCATAACGAGGATGTAAGCAGCCATTCTCACCTTTTCCTTCCCGTAAATCATTGGAAGTGTTGTTCGAACATCGGCATCAGCTTCCATGTCCATGCAATCCTTGACCATTTCACGTGCCAAGTTTGTTGTGAAGACGACACCGAAAATCCACCAGAGCAAGGGTTTGCTAATGTGTCCAACGCCCGCACCGCCATACAAAATGACGGCCCCAACAAGAATTGAAATCACGACGTTGCCCATCAGACCCTTGTTCTTGGTTGCTGGACCGTGGTCATAGGTGACCATAAGGAGGGCTGCAATGATGTAAATGATGACGGTTGGGGCAACAGTTTCCACATCAAGTTCTGAAACGGAGAGGAGTCCACCGATGTGAGCACCAACACTCAGCACCCATAGCAATGAAGTGAAACGCTTGGCATCATCAACGCCGATCGCACCGGACGGTATCGGTCGTTGAGGATGGGCTTTGAGGTCGATTTCTGCATCCTTTATGTCGTTCATTGCATTGCCTGCACCCATAAAGAACATAACCGCCAATGTATGCAGCAGCACTGTAAGTAAAGGAAAACTTGCATTGGTATCTTGCAGAGCAAAGAATGCCCCTAATGGAACGGTAGCTCCAGCAAGGATGAGGTTCTTTGGACGCATGAGTTGAACGGCCGCCCCAATCGTCCCTGCCATGGTTTGGAGGAGGAGGGTATTGTTCTTGATTGCTTGGCTTCAAGCGGTGGCGATTGACCAGATGCAAACACGCATCCGAAAGCCCCCAAGGCCGGTTCCTTCATCGAATCCAACTTTGATGAACCTTCGGTCTCGGGCGAGAACGTTACCGAGTTGGTTCATGGTTGCACCCCATCGGAACCGTTGATTGACATGGTCAAGAATATCGGTCGTATTTGCTTCACCGACTTCGCTCAAGAAATCTTGAATCTCACTGCGTAATCGCTTGGTTCGACTCATTTATGCTTCACCTCGTACAATGCGTTGATGAAGTGAACGCATACTGTTGCTCATCGGTCGTGGTGTAGGGGACGATCCAGGTCCTGCAAGGGGCTGCCAGGTGATTTGCTTCGAGTGGGAGGGGAGTCGACCCGTTGGATGAGCCAACACCGTTCGGCTCTTCTTTGCCCAGGCAGGAGGTGTACGGAGATTTGTGCTTGAAATCATGTCCTCAAAATGGATTCGTTGTGGTTTCGGGGGTTCTTGCATGGTACAAATGCTGCGGCGGTGGTATATCAAGCGATGAAACACGGCGGTTTTGGAAGTGAAACAGATTATGCGACGCAGTGGCTTGTTATTCACTTTCCATTTTCAGTTAAAGTGAACTGTCAAGTGAACGTTGAAGTGACATGACGGTCGTTGTGATGCGTGATGGCTAAATACGGGATGGCGGTGGCCAAACCATCCACGCTCGTATAGTGTAGTGGCCCATCATGAAGGACTCTCATTCCTTCGACCCGGGTTCAAATCCCGGTACGA
>NZ_CALSNW010000004.1:0-58495 GCF_943787815.1 Candidatus Poseidonia alphae | reverse complement strand
GGAAAAAACACACTCGCACCGGAATGAAAGCAGCAGGGGTCATGGGGGCCATCAATCTCTTGATTTTGGGGTTCATGATGGTTATTGGCTACGATACAACCCCACTTGACCCAAGTGGAGTCGAGATACCCGTTCCTGTATTTGCAGTTGCAACCGTCATGGGTGGAGGGATCGTTCCCGGATTGATAGGTACAGTCGTTTGGACGAAGATTGATGGGCGCTGGAGTGAGCAATCTCGCAACATGTTTACGCTTCTTGCTCTTGCAATCGCAACCCTCAGTACGCTTCCCTTTACCAATCAACGCGCTCCAACCGGTGATGCATACGTTCTGACTTCAGTGTTGCATTACTCCACGGCAATTCTGGGGAGCTTGTTCATACCTTACTTCGCAAACACGGAGTAAGTCATACAATTCGGGTGAATTGGACAACGGGAGTACGATACGCCCAAACTCGGTGGACATCGTGCTGCGATTGAGCAGTTAATTTAGGAAACAATGGGCAAATGTTTCACTGAAGGCGCTATTCCCAAATCCTCCGGGAAAAACATTGTTGGCTCAGGCACAGGAATCGGCGATATTTCTCGCCCAACAAGGGCGACTCGGCTTGGACGTGAATCGGAGAGCACCTCGCGGTTGGTAAGCGGAGAAATCTTGTTCGAGAACTCCATGATGTCATCGTGACTCGGCATGTTTTCCATGGACAGGTTTTCACGACTGTGTCCGACGAAGACGTATCCTTTATTTTCAATGAAGTCGGGGTCAGCGCGGTTATCAAGGGCTGCGAATTGTGAGATATGTTCATCGCTCATGTTGATGCCCTTCATCAGCGTATGGCGGCATACAATTCGTGTGTCAAGAGATGGAAGGAGGTCAATGGTCTTCTCAAACTGTTCCCATGCGCCATGATTGTATTTTGGCCGGCAAACATCGTCAAACACTTGCTTGTTTGGAGCATCGACCGAAACATACAGTTGCGTGGGAAGGGTGTCCAATTTCTCGAGTACCTTCGGAAGCGTCCCGTTGGTCACCAGCATCGTTGTCATTCCATGTTTATGGCACAAATCCATGTATTCTGAAAGGCGTGTGTAGAGGGTTGGTTCTCCGTTAAGGGAGATGGCGACATGCTTCGGGTTTTGGGCATCGAGCCATTTTTCCCGAGGTACTTTGGGGTTGCCTCCGAAGCCGGAAAGAAGGCGTCGTTGAGCACGAACGGATTCGTACAGTAGGTCAAGCGGGTCTTGATCTGTGAGTTCAAGTGTGTCCATATGGGGTTCTCGCCAGCAGTACGTGCAAGCGAGATTGCATTGGTCAACAACGGGCGACATCTGCATGCAGTTATGGCTTTCAACGCCGTAAAATTTCCCTTTGTAGCACTGCCGGTCTCGAAGAAGCGATTCTTTAGTCCAATGGCAGGTTTTCACACCGCCATGCTCACCAACAATGTGGTAACGTTGCTTCTGTAATTTGGCTTTGAGTTGAGGGTCCATTCCTGCCATGCAATCACACCTTGAGTCGTTATCCTCTGTTGGGCACAGGCCCTGTTGGGAGCGGCTCGGTTGGTAACTCGTCAAGTTACCATGCTATCAAGGCCTCGCTGAGAACGAGCCGTTAGTTGAGGTCGCGGCGAGCAGCCCTGGGGGTTTTTGACCCAAAAGGCTCCACCTCGAAATTTTTACTTCTGTACCTCGTTGATATTTGCCTCTTGGAGAACACACGTCACCTGCATTGAATGTCCATCATTTAGAACATGGCGGCCATGCTTTTGCGATAACAAGCGTCTTGATCGAAGACTGACTCAATCAAAACTCATCTGTTGAGGATTGGGAGGAAGGCATTTGCGGCCTTTTCACAAGCATTAGCGACATCGTCAAGACGTTGCAGGACCCGGTACATGTGCATGGCTGCAAGCGGGGAATCTTCTCCGTTGGTGAACACGTAAGCTGCCGCCATTGCTTCCACTCCATCCGCATCATTTTCTTTGATGTTGACTTCTCTGATGAGGTCAGCCAGTTTGGTTTCTGCAGCCTTGGTTTGACCGCTGATGGTGAAGTCTCGGAGTGCTTCTACAGCATCTTCGTACTTGGCAACCGTCTCAGCGACAGCCTTCGCCATCTCTTTGAGATTCTCCTTGGCTTTCTTGTCATCGAACAGAGGGCGGAAGGCCAGTTGCTCTGCGACATTTTGAGCATAGTCAGCAATCCTGTCCTGGCGCGTGACCATGTACAAAAAGTCATCAAGGCTGAGTTGTACGCCAATTCTCATGTCATTGAGAGCCAAACGGCGAACTTCAGTCTTGACGTTGTCCGCCGCAAGTTCAGATTCGATGGTGGATTGAATCGCTTCGCTTGCGTCCTCTCCATCGCATGCAATATTGACCGCATCAAGCATGTGTTCAACCGTCTTCTCCACCGCTTGTGCGTGCGCATGGAACAGTTCGAACGGCGTCACTGAATGAGCCGTTCCGCCAGCATCAGAGAGGGCATCTTCAACATGGACTTCACCGCTGCTCTTCCAGATGGCGTAGCCGACGGCGATGAACGAGAGGGGAAGCAAGACGATCATGTTCAACGGTTCGCCTCCGGAGGCTACGAACAATACAATGGCCCCAAAAGCCGCAGCCGGAACGCTTGCGACCCAAGATGCGGCAATTTTCCCAAACACTCGGAAGTCAACGGCTTTGGCGCCCCCGGCTAATCCAACTCCAACAACTGCACCAACGAGGGTGTGAGTTGTTGAAACAGGTACGGCCAAAAATGGCATTGAAAACACAAGAATGGTGGTCGCCGCCCCAAACTCTGCAGCGAAACCGCGAGTTGGAGTGATATCGGTGATTTTCTTTCCAATGGTTTCCATAACCCTCCAGCCCCAGGTCATGACACCGATGGCGATTCCAGCGGAACCAAGGAGGATGAGCCAAAGAGGAATGTCTGCTTTGGCCGTTAGCGTACCACCGTCGCTGCTGAGGACCTGCCAGACCGCGGCCATTGGTCCAATAGCGTTGGAACGGTCGTTGGCGCCGTGAGCAAACGCAACGTAAGCTGCAGTGATGATTTGCAACCAAACGAAGATACGCTCAACGCCACGGAAACCGCGCTTCTCTTCGGCGATGTCAATCCGGCGTAGCACGAGGTAGAGTACCAAACTCGACAAGACACCTATCGTCGCTGCAAGCATAATGGAGTTGATTGGAATCCATGCATTGACTGCCCATGGGTCGAAAACACCGTCTTCCTTGGCTGGCAGCCAATCGCGCTTATCGTCAATCCAACCCCTTCTGTCCGCATTTGAAATGAAGCCCTTGAGCGCCTTGAATTGAAGCGCCAAACCGAGAACGAAGAACGTGGGGAAAGCAAGCAGAGGTGCGAGCCATCGTGAGCGGTCGACTGGGTTCTCGTTTTCCAAGATGAGTTTCTTGATGATCATGAACGAGAAGAAACCAAGCAATCCGCCCATAACCGGGCTTGCAACCCAGGAAAGCACCACTTTCTGGACAACGTCCCAGTCGATTAAGGAGGTTTCATACTTGACTTCCAAAATGAGCCCAACACCAAGGATTCCTCCGATGATTGAATGCGTGGTTGAAACCGGGAGGCCCATTCGTGTAGCAATGGTGAGCCATGTGGCTGCAGCCATCATGGCGGCAATGAATCCAAAAGCAATGTCTTGGGAAAACGCAGGGTCAATGAGTGGGTCGGCAAAATCAACACTGAGAATGCCTTTTCGTACCGTATCCGTGACCGCATCGCCAGCAAAGAAAGCCCCACAAAACTCGAACACTGCTGCAATGATGACCGCTTGTTTGAGGGTGAGTGCTCTTGAGCCAACCGAGGTGCCCATGGCGTTGGCTACATCGTTTGCACCGATGTTCCAAGCCATGTAAGCACAGACTACGAGTGCTAGTCCAATCAGTACGATCGTGATTGCTTCCATGGGACTTCCTATAGTAACTCAGTATATATCCGAATTCCTGTATACTCTATATAGTGCTATTTAGTGAGAGGCGTGTTCACATGGTATTAGGACCTGGCGAAAACGAAGTCCGCAAGTTGCAATCCACTGGTGGTAGCACCTTCACAATCAGCTTACCAAAGCCTTGGGTGCTGGCCCAAGGCCTCAATGCAAGAGATTCGTTGAGGATGGATTGGCGGCCAAGCGGCGCCCTTCGAGTCACTCCTTTGGATTTGGCTACATCGTTTGGAAAACATGTATATTTTGATTTTGATACGCTACCGGAACACAGCCTTCATGACCATTTGATGGGCGCATACATCTCCGGGGCTGACCTGATTACGATTGAGTGTGGAGAGGGGGCGCGTCAAATGATAAATCCGCCCATCCGACGCTTCCTGCGTGCAACGCGCGGGTTTGAAATCATAGAAGAATCGGATACTCGCTTGGACTTGCGCTGCCTCCTCAACGCCGGCGACATGCCACTTCATTCAAGCCTTAATCGAATGTACCTGCAAGTTACATCTCTAATGCGAGACGTGATCAGCGTGTTTGAGGGGGGCGATTCAGAGTTCATCAGCGATGCTGAAGAACGAGAAAGTGAGGTGGACGCTTTGTTGTATTTGATCGAGCGCCAAGTCCGAATTCTACTTGATTCTCACCTGGTAGCAACGAAATTGAACCTCACTCGGACTCAGGCCCTTGAATACGCTAACCTTGCCCGATGCCTGGAGCGTATGATGGACCACGCATTTACCATGGCGCAATTCATTATTGAATACCCGCAGATCATTGAGCAGAATACCGAAGAGAGTCCGATTCACCATGTACCTGAATGGCAGTCTGCTCTGAAGGAATTGATGATCAACATTCGTACGAGGGACTCCACGCGGATTGAAGAAGCGCGGCATCAGTTGAAAGCCCTGCAAAAAACACTCCTGGTCTACGAACACAACATACTGAGCGAGAGGGGTGCTGGCCAATGGATGGCGCAAAACTTGAGTCTGTCAGAATCCGTGCGTCGTCTGTGTGCATATTCTCGAGATTTTGGAGAAATTCTTCTGAATATGAAGGTTTCTACCGAGATGATGCGGGTTCGCGAAGTGGTGTTGTGAAAAACAGTTAGTTTATATTATACACCTTTGTGTTGGCGAATTCACCGCTGCTTGATATAGGGCGGAGTGCAACTATAACATGAGAACAACTCAGAGGATGAGCCCCATGGACAAAGAATTGGAAACCTACGTAGAATTGACGATGACCGCCCAAAAATACCGAAACGGTATCTTTGGCTCGATGCTAGATCGCCTTGCAAACGCCATTGCATTTTACCGCAGCGGTGTTGACAGTCGTGGGGCTTACCACGCACGAAAGGGGGCGTACTGAATGGACGATTATCTCGAATCCTACGTTGATGAGGCCATGAACGCCCAGGTTCTTCGAAACGGTATCTTCCGTACTTCAGCGCTTTCTTGGGTCAAGGGCCTTTTCTCTAAGAACTGAACACAGGCTTTACAAGAAACGGGGATAACACTCCGTTGATGAGAAAGCTCTGGCTCCCTCACCTTCTTGGCCTCGCAACGCCGGCGGCATCCCTTGTTGGACTCTGGCTCGGCGGTTGGTGGATGGGTTTAACGCTCCTCCTGCTGTTGGCCGTGTATCCGCTGCTTGATACACTCCTAGGCATCGATGAGGAAACCGACCCGCTTCAAGAAGGAAGGCCCTACGACGTCATTCTCCACTTTCACGGCGTCTTGGTTCCGTTGACTGTTGGGGTTCTTTTGTGGCGCATATCCGTTGAAGGGTTAACATCATTCACTGCCCTTGGGATTCTCTCTGTTGGACTGAGTAGCGGAGCCTCAGGAATCGTTTCTGCACATGAGCTTGGCCATCGAAAACCACACTCTGGAAGTTGGTGGCTCGCTCGTCTAAGTTTATTTTCAGTCCTTTACTTGCATTTCACGACCGAACACAACCATACCCATCACAAACACTGGGCGAAGAAGATCGACCCTACTTCGTCGCCATCGGGTCGAAGCATTTACCGCCATTTCATCACGACCGTTCCGCTTCAAGTTCGTGGAGCTTACCGCGCCCGACCTGTGGACACCCGGCGGTCGCTGATGCTTGAACTCGTGTTCCTTGTAGCCCTATACGCCCTCAATCCTGAATGGTTGTTGGCCTTTGTCGGCCAAGCCTTCATCGCTGTGTTCCTTCTTGAGTTTGTAAATTTCCTTCAGCATCATGGATTATCTCGTCAAGATGGGGAGCGGGCTAGCGCAAAGCATGCTTGGGAAAGTCGTCACCGTCTGTCTCGTTGGACATTGCTTGAGTTACCACTTCACCCGGCCCATCACATGAAGTCCAGTACGCCTTATCATCATCTCAAAACCCATGATGAAGCGCCTCAACTTCCATACGGGTACTATGTTATGTTCTTGCTGGCATTGGTCCCGCCGTTGTTCAATCGCGTTCTGAAGAACCGTTTTTGACCCTGTATTTACCCGGGCTGACAAAAAATATGGCCCGAACCGATTATCAACAGTTGGCCCTTGAACCGAGTTGAGGGGGAGCAATGCGAGACAACTGGCCACCTGCAAAAGTCGCTTTATCGCCCGGAAAGCGAGTCTTGTTCCTTACAAAAGACCTTGAACTGATCAAGCAACAACTCTACGAAGGGTTAAACCTCAAGATGGAGGATTTGAAGATTGAAGATCTGCTTGACGACATCAACACCGACGTCATGACGCCTGCATGGGTTTGTTTTGACCATGATCCTGCTGAAATCGCCAAGAATGCCTACGCCGGACTCATGCACAACGGGCTTCGCGTGTTTCGTGAAAATGCTTTGAAAGACGGTGGTTTTGAAGTCATCGTTTCAGGCCAACGCAAGGGTACCGGTTCAAGCCGTGAAACGGCTGCTCAATGTGAGCGGTGGGCGGGAATTAACATTGTCATCGCAGCTTCATTCGCACCAATTCACGAGCGCAATAACATCAACCTTGGCCAACTCATGGCCGGACACGACGTATTGAAACGATTGCAGGACGGAGAAGAAATCTCACTCGACGAATTCACTGGAGTCTACGACCCAGTAACTCAACTCATCCTTGAACGGGGAGGGCTGTTTCCTTTTGCAAAGGCACTTCAAGCCAACGAATTGGAACTCGCCCCACTCAACACACCTCTCAAGCCCATGACCATGGCAGAACACATCATCAGTCGCAACTTGGTCGGACAGCCAGAAGGTCAGTGCGTTAAGCCGGGTGACCCGGTCATTGCCCAAGTTCAGGGAGGATATTCACACGAATTCACAACGGCTCAAGTTCACACGTTTCTCCAAGAAGAATACGGAGTGGACTACTCGCTTCCTAACCCGAGCAAGTTCGCGGTTTTTGAGGACCATCTGCTCTATGCGCATCACAATCCTAAATTCGTCCCGTTCATGCACAAGGTGCAGACCTTGCGCGATTTGCAAGTTGCCTTCCAGCAACATGCTGGCGTCCGGGATTATTCTGCAAAAGACGGCGTTTCTCCCGGAATCTGCCACCAAGTCGCTCGTGAGGAATTTATTGAAGTCGGAGATTTCATCCAAGCAACCGATTCCCACACCTGCATGGGTGGAGCGTCAAATGCACTCACGTGGGGCGTCGGTGCTACAGAATATGCGAATCTTGTAAGTGCAGGATTTACCTTTGTCAAGGTACCCGAATCCATTCGGTTTGAACTCGTTGGCGAACTCCACAACGGTTGCACTGCAAAAGACGTTATTCTCGCCATCCTCGCCGACCACGCTCGCGAAGAATTAACGCTGAACCGCAGCATGGAATTCGGAGGACCTGGGCTTACATCGCTCTCCATTGACGAGCGAGCAACCCTGTGCAACATGGCTACTGAATGCTCAGGAAGAACCGGTATTTGTGAAGCCGATGACGCCCTTTATGATTGGATGGTTTCGGCCCAGCCGCACCTGTCGATAGGGGGACAAAAAGCTCGGTCCGTCCATCCCGACCCGGGCGCACATTACGATGGAGGCGTCCACACCATTGACCTCTCAACAATTGTCCCCATGGTTGCTCACCCGGGCGACCCGGACCAAGGCGTTCCAAGCGACCC
The DNA here is from genome assembly GCF_943787815.1 of Candidatus Poseidonia alphae. Lineage (NCBI taxonomy): Archaea > Methanobacteriati > Thermoplasmatota > Candidatus Poseidoniia > Candidatus Poseidoniales > Candidatus Poseidoniaceae > Candidatus Poseidonia > Candidatus Poseidonia alphae. Next base: position 50,429 of record NZ_CALSNW010000004.1, on the reverse strand, counting down.
TACCAATGGAGCAAACATCAGTGACATTGGACAAGTGAGCATCAACATCGCCTACGGAGGCTCGTGTACTGCCGGTAAAGAAGACGATATTGCCTACTACGCAGAAGTCTGCAAGGCTGCTCAAAAAGCAGGCCTCAAGGTCAAGGAAGGCGTTGAATTCTTCATCCAATACGGTTCTGGCCAGGTCAAGCAACTCGCTGAGGACAGGGGCTGGCATGAACTCTTCCAAGACGTTGGCGTCAATCTCATTGACCCAGGGTGTGGCGCATGCATTGGTGCTGGTCCAGGCGTTTCAATCACGCCTGACCAGGTCACTGTTTCGGCGATCAACCGCAACTTCCAAGGTCGCTCAGGTCCAGGTAAATTGTATCTGGCAAGCCCCCTAACGGTTGCTGCATCCGCATTCACAGGAGTCATTTCTTCCTGGCACCCGAAACTCTTTGTTTGATTTCCGCGTCAGTTTTTGACCCGAAAAGCGCGTGACTTCATCCCAATCCTACTGCTTTCTATATGTACCCTCAAAGAAGCGGGTAAGCCATCTGTCGGCCCGACGTCATCAAGACGAAGGAGGACCGGTCGGGTGGTGTGCGCATGTCAGGAACTGCAGAACGAATGGCGAAAAACCAAAAGCAAGTCGCAATTTCTGAATTTTTCGAGAAAAACAAGCACTTTCTAGGATTTGATTCGCTCACCCGATCGCTGATCACAGCAGTAAAAGAAGCTGTAGACAATTCATTGGACGCTTGTGAAGAGGCTCGTATTCTTCCCGAAATACGCGTGCAAATCACAAAAATTGATGACAAAAAGAACATTGTTGAATTAAAATCAGAAGATAATGGCCCCGGCATTCCTCAACGGAGCATCGAGAAAGTGTTCGGACAGTTGCTGTTCGGTTCCCGGTTCCATGCCATTCGTCAATCAAGAGGGCAGCAGGGGATTGGAATCACTGGCGTGGTCATGTACAGTCAACTCACTACAGGTCGGAAAACTCATGTTCGCTCAAAAATCGCTACTGAGGCATCGGCTGCCATCGTCGATATCGGCCTTGATACGCGTAAAAACAAAGCAACAAAATCCAATGAAAGTCGTGAGATTTGGGAGCGACCTGATGGCTCCTTCAAAGAGCACGGACTTGAAGTAACGACGCGAATGAAAGCGAAGTATCAGAAGGGGCGTCAGAGCGTTTACCAATACCTTCGAATGACCAGTATCGTCAACCCTCACGCTGATATTACCTTCATTGACCCTGAAGGGCAAACACACCACTGGCCTCGTGTAACAGAACGACTGCCCACGAAAGTCGAGAGCATCAAACCTCACCCGCACGGCATTCACCTCGGAACATTGCAGCGAATGTGTACCGAATCCACGGATTCACGCATGACCGTGTTTCTAAGAAACAATTTCTCTGGGATGTCAACCCGTGCCGCAAAGGAATTGTTGGAAGTTGCTGAAATCAATGAAAAGGCAAAACCTAAATCCCTCAAACCAGATCAGTATAGGGCGCTTTTAGAAGCATTCCAGGGTGAACGAACGTTGAACAACAAACCCGTTAAACTCCTTAACCCACCAACGAACTGTCTTTCACCAATTGAAGAGCTTCTCATCAAAAAAGGTCTTTCGAAGACCATTGATTCTCGTTTCGTTACCACGATGACGCGGGCGCCTACAGTTACACAAGGAAACCCGTACCAGGTTGAAGTCGGACTGATCTTTGGAGAAGGAATGCTAGCCGACAAACCTGTTGAAGTTCTTCGGTTTGCTAATCGAGTACCTTTGATGTATCAACAAGGTGGCTGCTTGCTCACCAAGGCCATTGAATCGGTAGATTGGCGACAGTACGGGTTGGACCAGGCCGGTGGGAGAGGCGTTCCGAAAGGGCCTGCGGCAATTCTTGTTCACCTTGCCAGCACGAACGTCCAATTCACATCAGAAGCAAAAGAAGCATTAGCCGATAACAACGAGGTGCTGGATGAGACACGAAAAGCGCTCTTAGAAATGGGTCGCGGACTGAGAAAGCATCTTGAAAAGAAGAAAAAGATGGCGAAAACTCAAGAAAAGTTTGAGTTGGTCAACGACATCATTCCCGCCATTGCAGAAAAATCTGCTCAAATTCTTGGCCGTCCTGTTCCCGAGTTAGCAGGTTCGATTACCAAAATCATGAGTGCTGTCATTGCAGAATCCGAAACCGTTTGGAACAAGGAAACGAAGAATACTGAAGTATCGATTACACTGTTCAATTATACCTCCCGTGCTCGTTCTTACACGCTCTTAGCCTCGTGGCCAGAACGTGAAGGTGCTTCCATGGAGAACAACGAGACCGGTGGAAGAAAGGAAGCGACCGGCGTATGGGCTTGGAAACTAGAGACGCTTGACCCGGGCCAAACCTACGTCATCAAATACACGCTTACGGGACTGGAAAAAGGCGACTGGACCGATACGGACGTGTTTTTCAGAGGAAGTCAAGATGTCATCGGAGCCACAAAGATGGACGAGAAGTTATTGGAAGAAATCCGTAGGCAAGAGGCGGTTGGAAATGCCGATGAAGAGGAAGAGGATGGGAAATCTGAATCTGAAGAAGTTGCCGAGGCGTTAGCCGACCCAGAAGTTCCTCCGCCCACCGGGCAACAAACCTTGTTTGGGGGTGGTGAATGATGTCAAGAACACATACGAATGAAGAAACTAAGACCGCACTGCATGAAGTGGTTGCTGAAATGTACGATAAAATCGTCAAAGGAGAGGCGCCCACTATGACGCTTCCAGTTCGAACCAAAACCAACATCGCTTTCGATGATAAATTGGGAGTGTACAAGTACGGAAAGAAGCGCTCAACTCGTGATGCTACAAGCCTTGGTTCGGCCAAGCAACTGCTACGAGCTCTGCACGTCGTTGAATTTATTGAGGAAATGATTGATGCTGGAAAGTCGTCAACTCTGAGAGAAATGTACTACATTTCGGAAGCGTGGGGTCTCGGGAAATTCGGGTCACAAAACGAATCAAACAATCTTGCTGAGGACTTGGAAGTTGTTACCAAGTGCCTTCGTGAAGATTTCAAACTCCGTCCAGAAGAAGATGGCGCTCGTATGATTGGAAACCTCACCTTGCGGGAGCGAAACCGACGGGGTGAATGGATGCGGATCAATGCCCGGGACGATGTCGGAGATTCCGGTTATGGCGTACCCTACAACGTTGAACTCGAAAAAATCGAGTTGCTTGAGCACGACATCAAATTCATTATGGCCATCGAGACCGGTGGTATGTTCGACCGACTGATAGAAAATGGTTTTGATGAAGATTACAATTGTGGACTTTTGCACCTCAAGGGGCAACCTGCCCGTTCAACGCGTCGCATTCTCAAGCGCATGAGTGAAGAATGGGATTTGCCTGTCGTCGTCTTCCTTGACGGCGACCCGTGGTCGTTCCGAATCTTTGCATCCATTGCCTACGGTGCGATCAAGACGGCACACATTTCAGAATATCTTGCAACCCCCAGCGCCACATATCTTGGAATTACTGCGGATGACATCATGGCTTACGACCTCCCCAATGACGACCTTTCACCTCGAGATATTGAGGCCCTCAAAGCGGAACTTTCTGACCCGCGATTCGCTGACCCATGGTGGCAGGAACAGATCAACATGATGTTGGAGCTAGGGAAGAAGGCTGAACAGCAATCTCTAGCCAAATACGGCCTTGATTTCGTAACCGATACTTACCTTCCGGAGAAATTGGCTGACCTCGGCTTGGCCTGAAGCCCATGAGCGAGCCTTATGGGGGAAGAGGGTGTGGAAACCACCATGCAAGCCCCGCCGAAGGAGAAGGGTTCCCCCTGGCCCATGCGCCTTATTGCAGTTGGAGGAGCGATGATCCTCGTTGGTATGGTCTTGCTCATGAGCCAATCTTCCCATGTCTCGGAAGCATTTGACCCTAGAGAAAACCACCATGGCAAATACACCGGAGAGGGCATTTTCACTACGGGGGCTGTTGAAGATACATGCTACCGGTTCTACCAGATCTCTGGGGAGGAAAGCATGACGGTTGAACTGAAGCGGGTGGCTGGGGCGGCTCCGGTTGGAGACACTATTGAGGAAGCGAATTGTAATCTTGATTTCCAAGCGATGTCCGGGGACAACACCGACTTCGTAGAAGTCGCTTCTTGGAAACTGAATGCCACAGAAAAATACATGCTTGAAATTCAATGTGAAGGTGACTGCAGTGAAACGGACGGTTGGTTTGTCTCAATCGATTCATTTCAAAGCGAATTCTTCTCTTCAACGTGGCTGATTGCCGGGGGCGCAATATGTTGTTTCGGTGTACTGATTACTCCCATCGCCCTCATTGTTTATCTCGCATCAAAGCCAGGCAAAGGGCCTCGGGTCATGATGATCAATGCGGATGGGACCATGATTCCCGTGACCGATTTCACACCGGACCAGACCGTAGAATTTTCACAGAACACTGGCAGCCCCTCCAACATCGATGAAAGCGTTGCTCCACCCTTTGCCGACACAACCGCAAAAAGTCCACAAAGTGAAGATTTTGTAGATGGGAAGCCGGATGTTGCTGCGGGAAACCTCCTCACAACAGAACAAGTTTTTGCCTTAATGAAGGGCGATGTGGAAGCGGCTCAAGACCATGCCAGAACCGATCGATACCAAGGAGAACAGCCCGAGCAAGTTGAGGCTGAAGCTGCAAACGCGGCAGCCATATTTTCCTGGGATGAAGGGGTTGAGGCGAATGAGGCTGTTCCTGAAAGAAAGAAGGAAAAGCCTGCTAATCGACCCTCTACGGATACCGCTGTACCGGCTGAAAACGATAACGGTTGGAAAGACTGGGATGAGCAATGAGCAAATCGGTGAGTTCATAGAGGTCTGAGCATTACCCAACCATAGGTTGAGAAGATGACGGAACTTGATATGGCCCTTTATTTGCTTCAAAACAAGACCCGACGTCACATTGTTGAGCGATTGGTTCGAGAGCCGCATTACGCCATGCAACTTTCACAACTCATCGGCGTGAGTCAGCCCGCAGTCGTCAAACATCTATCGGAATTGGAAAAGGGTGGACTGGTTTCGAAGGCTAAGGTCCCATCGGAAAAAGGTGGGCCTCCACGGACTGTTTACAGTGTTGATAGAGCATTTTCGCTCCACATTGACCTCGGCCCCGACCTCTTCCGTTGTGAAACACGCAAACTCCCAAAGGGTGGGCCAATGCGCCTTTCCCCTAAATTGCCCAAGGCATCTGTACCAATCGCAGAATCCCTGAGCGGAAGAAAGAAAATCGCTGTTGCAGAAGGATTGGCGCACTTGCGGACTCTTGCCCAAGTCATGGATGACCTGGACGCACAACGCGATGCTTTGGTTTCGCTTCATCAGCACATCCGACAACGTGTATCTGCTGGGGTCGAAGCCGACTTTACGCAATACGAAGAACGCACCATCGTCCAATCCATGGTTGAAGCCAGCGGGGAGCGGCTCGACATTACCTCGTTAATCCGAGACGAATTGGTTGGAGAAGCCAACGTAGGCGAGATGATTGAGACCATCCGTGCACAGCTTGAACGCCAGATTGCACGTCGTTCAGGCCACATCATTGCGGCTCCACTCAACACAGAGCTGCGCTGGTACCTTGGACCCGGTTCCAACTAAGCCCGAAGGCTGTTTGTGCCTTATACGTCTTCTTCGGAAAGAACCGAAACAAGTGAGGATTGTTCTGCTAGGCGCTTGTTGACGTCTTCACGGCGGCCCTTACCAACAAGGTAAACAACACCGAGCAAAGCAACGGTAAGAACGATCACGGCAAACGGCAGTGCTGTCTTTCCAACGACTTCACCAGCCACGTCCAAGAACGGGCTATCGGATTCAAGAGCCTCTCCTACGGCCTTCACGTTATCACGTTCGTCCGACTCAACAATTTCGTTCATTGGGTCAACCACGACATAGATGCCCTTGCTTCCTGCGCTAACAGGGTAAAGGAGGTAAAGTTCGATTTCCTTTGCATCTTCGGTAGCATCAGGGGCCAAAAGGGCTCCAACAACTTGCCTCATGACGATGCGCTCTTCGTCGCAGCCATTCTTTCGGATTTCCTTGATGATGTCTTGGTCGTTGACCTTGTCGTACTCACAGAGAACGATTTCAATGTTCGTTGCGTGGACGTTACCGGTGTTCTGTAGAATGATTCCAATGGGGATGGTTGAATCTACTTCACTGCTGAAAGATGGAGGGGAAATGATTTCCTTGATCTCCAAATTTGGTGCCCTTAGACGAAGTGTAACAATGAATTCGTTGGTATCGAAGTCGTCTCCACTCCATTCAGGTGAGTCGTCGTGGTCGCCATTGTTCTCCATGTTTCCGTGCATCGAAACGACCTTCAAACCAAGGTTTCTCGTGTCAAGTTTAGCATTGACTCCAATGGACACTGCAGCAACCACAGATGCGACTTCATAGGGAGCCATTTCTGGAAGGCGGTACTCATTCAGGTCGGTCAAGTAAACACAGGAGTCTTCAGGGAAGGACGAGGCGGTCGAAACTTCTTCAATACATGCTTCTTCAACAACGACATCAGAACTAATTTGCTTGAGCATGTACCATTCAACACTCCATCCATCGAGCATGTTCATGCCCGGCAGAATCTGCCAAACCAATTCGTCACCATCACGTTGAGCTGTGTGGTTGTTCATGGATGGAACATCAGCCACGTTTCCGTTGTTGGTGACATTGAAGGTGTATCTGACAATTTTACCTGGTGCAGAAGTCTTGACTGCGTTATCCACACGAGGATCCATTGAGATTTGCATGTCGTGGAATTCGTTGACGGTAACCGTCATTTCAATGGTGTCACGCAAACGGGTTTCTCTACCGCTTGAATCGGGGTAGGCTTCCTCGGAGTATGCCTGAAGGATCACCGTGTATTCGCCAGCATCCACCTTGTTTGGAACGTTCATGAGAACGTCAAAGGCCTGGTAGGAATCAGGTGAAAGTTCCATCAAACCATCGCGAGGGATGTCAATGTCCCAGATGACATCAACGCCAAAGGCGTCCGTCACACGAGCAAGTCGGAAGTCGAAGCGGTCAGGTCCATTTCCGTCATTTGAAACAGTAATCGGCAAGATGATTTGCTCTCCAGGGTTCACCTCAATTGAAGTTCCAACGTCTGGGTCAATGCCCGCATCGAGAATGTATTCGTGGATCACGTTGGTTGACAAGATGACCGAATCCGAGATACGTGGGTAACCCTCGAGGTATGCCTTCAAGGTAACAGCCGGTCCAAGACCTGCTGTTGCGTTGGTCGGGGCACAAACATCGACAGTCACCGTCTTTGTTACGGAATCAGCTCCACCTGCAATGGTCCAAGGGAGCGGCACTCCAATAGCGGCGTCAGGATTGTTTGAAGCATCCGAGAAGTCAACGTCAACGACCCAGTTTTCAATTCTCCATGCATCCATATTGATGCCGTCTGGCTTAATCTCAGGTGCTCCAGGTGTCACAAAGACGAGGTCGCCAGAATCGAAATTCTTGGTAACTGGAATCTCATAGGTTGCACATTCTCCGGGCAAGATGTATGAACCGGTATCTTTCGTTTTGTCAAATTCAATGTTCCCGGTTGAACGGATGGAAACAAAGACACTCAATTCGAGGATGTCGTACGTTCCTTTTTCTACCGACTTAATCGGTTCACCTTCAGACCAGCCCTTGACATAAATTACGAAGGCTCCAGGGTCTTCTGTAGTTGGGACGCTGATTGCCAAATTCTTGGTTACAGACTGTCCTGGATCAAGCTCTACACGGGTAGGGAAGTCAATCTGCCATCCAAACGGTAAAAGCCATTCTTGCTGGCCCTCAAGACTGTTTGAATCCCAGAATACGAAGGCGTCGTTGACGTTTCCTGTATTGGTGATGGTAATTGAGAAAATTGCTGTTTGGCCTTGTTCAATGTCTGCCATACTGTGCGACGTATCCAAATTGATTCCGTGAACAACGTCCATCAAGGTGAGTGTTGTAATCTCGTTCTGGATGGCTGGATCCTTGTAGGATTGTGCTGTGACCCTAATCTCGCCCAGTTCGTCTCCATTTGCTTGGTAGATTGACGGTGCTTTCACTCTCATGTAGAAGCGGATGTTTTCTCCCCCTTCGAGGAAAATTGGAGTGTCAGGGAAGATACTGGAATGGTTGGAGGCGAAGTAGAGGTTGGCAGTCCAATTCAGTGGAACACCGGAGATGTTCAGCCCATAGGTATCTGCAACCAAGTCCTTCGGCCCAGGTGTAGAATTGTTCATCGTCATGTTGTAGATGGTTTGCTCTCCTGGTTCGATCACGTGGTAGAAGGTCTCTCCTTCCTCGTAATCAAGGTCTACTTGTCCAGTTAGTACGTGGGAGTAACAGATGGTGAAGCGGTTGTTGTTTGCCTCATCACCACACTTGTTGGTATCCGACCATGCGAGGTGTGCGCCGCTTCCCAAATCGTTGGAAAAGGCGGGTGGCATTCCAATAGCTGGTTGCCGCCCACTGTTGGGACCTAATTTATTCGAGTTCCAAGAGGTGACGGGTATAGCCTCCCACGGATCAAGGGCGGTGAGACCGTCCCCGGTCAAGTCGGTTTGATTTAGACGAACGTACATGACTTCCTCGTTAGCAGATAGGTTTCCTGAGTCAACCCAAGCGATGTGGATGTTGTTCTGATCGTCTGTGAGCAACGATGGGAACACGGAATTTCCTGCATACGGTGATGCTGGAGGGAGTCCGTTCTTTCCTTCGACATTGGAGATAGCGATATCGTTAATCTTCTTGATGGCGTACGTGGACAAGCCTTCCTCGGCACCGTCCCAAATCCCGGCTCCTTGAAGGCGGAGTTTTGTGTAATAGACTTCGTAATTGGTGTCCTTCTCAAATCCATAATCACGGCCATCCATCCAAGCGATGTGCGTGTTTCCTTGCATGTCTACGCCGATGGAAGGGTGGAAGGAGTAGGCGTCATCGATGGTAACGCGGGTGTCGTTAACGACGACCAAGTGTCCGTCTGCAGCAGGGCCAGTGTCTTCGATGTAGGTCTGTCCGCTGACGGAGTGACCGTGCTCTCCTGGAACGAAGGAAGGGTCGTTGTTCATCTTTGCATACGGGTCAAGCACCGTCATGAAGATTTCACGAGAGTTGTTGGTAGAGATGTAGACCATGGCTTCAACGAGAAGGGCCATTTGGTTGGTACCGCTTCCGGAAGGGAACTCGTATGCCTGCCCACCTGAGTCGGTGTTCGCAAGAGTGTTTCCTGGGCAGTTTCGTGTGTTCGTGGAGACGATGCCGTTCGGGCACTGGACCAAGTCCATGAAGTGAGATTGGATGTTGCCTGCTCCACCGTATCCTTGTCCATAAAGGCCGACCGGGATAACTCCGGCAAGGAGACAGTTGTCGTGGGCTTCCTGGATTGCGGATTTGTCGTCGGCTTGCTGAGACGGGTCTCCGTCCTTGGGCCCTTCATCGGAAACAGGAATCACGATCTTTGTTGCGTTCGGGTTCCAGCGATGGTCGTCACCGGTTGGGGGGTTTCCTGGAACGTTACCTTGTGCGTCTTTCCATGAAAGGCAAGCCCAGTTTGATCCTGGGCCCCAGTCTTCTCCAGAGTATCCAGAATAGGTGTTTCCGTTGTAAACGGTACCTGGGAGTTTGCGAATTCCACCGGAATCGTCACCGGGAGTCTGTCCCAGAGGGATGGTGCGGGGTCCAGCGTTTTGGTTGTAACCTTGGCAGTTTCCGGAACTGGCTGCACCGGGTAGGGTGTTGCCGAGGCCGTAGATGGTTTCGTAGACGGTCATGTTTGCTACTTCGAGCATAGGCTTGATTCCTTGGAAATAGCTTCCAGAGGCAAAGTTCCCACCGTATACAACGGTGCAAATGTCAGCCCATTCAGTGTACATTGAACCCGATGTGTCGACGATGAACGCAAGTTCAACTTTACCGCCGCGAGTGTCGTCCCAAGCAATTTGAACGTAGTCGTTTGCGTCAACGACGACGTCTGGGTGTCCCTTGTGTCCAATAATTGGCGTGAGGAGTGTGTCGTCAAACAACGTGACGATGGCCCGGGATGAAATAACAGGTTGAATCATCGAGTAATAGATTTGAGGTTGGTTGTAGAATTTTCCGAGTTGGTCGTAGTTGTCTTCCCAAACGATGTGAACGTTGTTTTGGCTGTCGATATCAAGGGCTGGCCAATCGCGGTTTTGAGAGCGGCGTTCAATGATGGTGTCATCAATCGCCGTGATGGTTCCGTCGTCCGAAGCCATGCCGTCCATAGGTGCGGCCCATGGATTGAGTACGGTATACATGATGGCGTGTTGGCCCGATTTGTCAGCCCATACAATGTGAACTCGGTCAAGGTCGTCGACCTTCATGTCTGGGTGCCAGACCTTGTGAAGGCCGGGATTGGTGACTTGTGTAGCATCGATGAGTGTGTCTCCACGAGGAGAGATCATCGAATAGTAGAGGTGTTGATTGTTGCGGGTCCAGACGACGTGAACGTTTCCAGAACTGTCGGAACCGACTGCGGCTTGCGCATCGGAGGAAGTTCCACCGTCTACGATTTGCACGGCTTCGGTAATCACGACTGTACTCGCTGCTACGCTAACGCTCGCAACAAGCAAACTGGACATAACGGACAATACCATAAGGGTTGCAAGGCTGATTGACTTTGTTTTTTGATTCATAGGGCCACCTCTAATGAAAGAACAAATGCAGGGGGTGTGTCTTCCTACTTAACCGCGTCCCCTTTCGGTCTTATTTATCAAAGCCCAGTGACCCGTTTTAAGGTCAAAATAATATTTTGGAAGTCGGTGATTTTAAGCCCATTCCGAGGGGTCAAATCCTGACCCAAATGACATCTTTTCATCGTATTCAATTTGTGGGGTATCCGTTTCACTGGCATCCGCAGGTGGGCGGTTTTGCCCGTTTTTGGCCTTCTTCCAATCGTCAACGGGGCCGGGTTTCCCGACTCCAGGGCCGTAGGAATACTTGATTTCGTGAATGAGCGCAAGTTTTGCAAGCCATAATTTGCGTAGGCTGTTCATGAATTCGTTCTTGGTTAACCCGTCAAACCAAACGGGCAGACTTACGTTGAACGCTTGCATTGGGCCTGGCTTCTTCTCCTCTTGATGGCCCATGTGAACCACCCAATCAACTCCCGAACGTATCAAGTGAAGTCGGCTTTCATGGATCCATTCACCCCAATCGCTCTCTTCATCATCCATGTGTTCTTGCATTTCTTTTTGTTGACCTTCGTCAACACGAGTCATGCTTGAAACAGCAACGAGGTCTCTACCTTTTGGAATGACTACGGCAAACATATGCCCTTGCTTCCCTCCAGGATAACGAACGAGAAAATGAGCGGTGGCCCTTGGATCGTTTTGGGCCTTGGCCGTGAGCCGCTCTTCAGTAAACCATTGTTTGAGTTGGTCGGCTACTTCATCAGGCGTCATGGACCATCCCAAGACTTCCTCCCGTTTGAACCGAACCCTTGGGGATTGGTTGCAGTTTCCTAACGCTCAAGAAGGTTTTTTAGAAGACGTCCGAGATTCTGTCGGTCCTCGTTCTTCATCCATCGCCGCCGCCATGCTTTACGGGTGTCGACGTAATCATCCCATGACCAAGAGAAGGTCTTCCCACTGAACCAAAATACAGGGAAAAGGCCGAGATAAGCCAGAGTCGCGGCCGTCACTCGAAGCATTCCAGAATCTCCAAAGGCACTTCGCCAATCAAACCCAAGAAGAGAGGAAAGGGTTTCGTGGAACATGAACCCCGCACCAAGCCACAACGCTGCTATGACTGGCCATATCAGGAGGGAACCGAAAAACGCCGCCAGGAACTGGTAACTGGTTCTGGCGTCTTGCCCTTCATCGGTTGAATCACCAAGAAGACGGCCTAAGGCAACCTGCAAGCCTAACGACGTAACAGAAAACGGGAGGAACGTCAAGAAGAGGAGGAAGCGTAACAACGCCGGTAGCAGGTGAATTGGGCTCGCTCGGCGTAATCCATTACCGGTTCTATTGAGGTCTCGCCCGTCCAATCCATGGCTTTCGAGAATGCCGGCTGCCGTGGTTGCATCAGCGATGCGCTCACCCTCGAGTGGAGCAGGGGGCAGGGCGTTGGATGGTGGTGAAATTCTATTTTTCACAGCACGAGCAGCGTGAACTTCATCCTGCCATGTTTTGAGAGGGGCGTCGTTTATCCTGGCGTCTACATGAGCGAGCAGGTGGACGGCTCGATGTTCTTCCCAGGAGTCAGTATGTGCGGTAAATGTCGGCAATTTTTCTTGTAACTTGTCGCGGACGGCAAACACGATTTCTGCGGGAGGCTCTACCCAGCTGCCTTTGGCGACAGCCTCAACCAAGTCTTGAGGAATGCTTTCTTCTGACAACAGAAGTGGTTCCCCAAACTCGATGTACTGGTCGGTACGGAAGTATTCGCGGCGGCGATAGTGCAACCCTACGGGGAGCAGTGTTGGCATAGGTAGGTCGTTAGCTTTTGCAAGAGCTGCGGCGGCGAGAACGGTCCGAAACGGTCCTGTTCGGAACCGTATCATGTGCGAGTTGTCATGGCTCGTTCCTTCGGGAAAAAGAACGCAGCCAAACCCGTGGGTGATTCCGCTTGCAAGTGCAAGCAGTGAACGGCCGTTGATGTGTTGGGCTTCCTCTTCGGTACATCCTCCCCGAAGCAATTCTGCTTTTCGCACCACGGGCTGTACCGCAAGTTTTCGCGTCCACCACCCAAGTAAAGGTCGTGTTACGAGGTCGTGCCGTCCACCAACAACAAATTCCTTCGGATGGTGGAGAAAAACCCCCAGGGGATCCATGAGTCCGTTGGTATGCCATGCACAACACATTGAGCCCCCGCCCCCTTTCTCCAACGGCGTTTGGCGGGTGGATGATGTTGTCCTGAATTGGATGGCAGCCACTCGCCTGCACATCCAAAACGCCACCTTGGTCCATAAATAAGAACCTGGAATAGAGGAATCATACGTCGGCAGAGGCGTGGCGAGGAGTTTATCCATTCGCATATTTTTTGCCGAGGATGAAAGGATGGGGAGCGTCTCTCCGTTATGCACCAATTCTTCCTCTTCGGTAACGATTGTAGCCATTATTTGCCCCCTCCATGCAAAGCGGAAGAAAGACGTGCGAGGTCAGGATGGTTTGGCTCCCCAGGACTTTGTGACGGCCACATCGCCATCAAGGTCGCCCCACCGTCACCTTCAGTTCGAGGAATGACATGGATGTGAACGTGAGGGACTTCTTGTCCAGCCAACGGGCCGTCGTGAATGCAAACGGTAAAATCGGTGGTGGAAAAATACGCCCCAAGTACCCGTTGGACCTCTGTAACCCCTTCCATCAACGCCGCCTGCTCATTGGAGTTCAATTCGCTTAGCCGCTGAACACCACGACGTGGAATCACCAAGGTATGGCCAGACCGTCGAGGGAAAATATCGAGAAAGGCAAACCAGTCTTCTCCTTCTGCGACCGTGTGCGAAGGAATTTCACCCCGCAAAATTTTCTCAAAGAGGGTCACCATTGCCTCAAGCGAGGACTACGATGCCTTTCTTCATTGTGGAGGAAGAACCCAGTGGCCACCCTCTCCTTTCTTGAGAGCGAGCGTTCCAATGGACCCAAGATGGTCCACAGTATTGTGGTGGAGAAGGTCTTCGTTTGATGCTTCGAAATCGCTTCGTTGGAAAGCACCCCTTGATTCCTTGCGGGCCATTCCAGATTGCGTAGCCGCGATGAGCATTCGCACCGAGGCTTGAGTTCTGAAAATTTCCAACAGGTTCGTATTGGCTATGAGCGAGGTTTGGTCAAGGTGAATTGACTCAGCCGCAACTGCAGCAGATTCAAGTTTGGTCAAGAGGGTCGCGAGGGAATCATCGGTGCGGTTTGAACCGGTAGCAAGTGCTGCACGGACGGAGGCCATGACGGTTCCACAGCGAACAACATGAGTCCCCTCTCCATCGCCAAGCATTGCTGAGAGGTCCGCAGTTGATTGTTCAAGGGACGATGTCAGTGCGTCTGCAGAGCCAAAGGTACGGCCCTTGACCCATTGTCCCGCATGAGATCCAGCGGCAATACCCGAGCATAGGCCATCGAGCATCCGATTACCGGGAAGGGCTGCTGCGCCATGCATTCCAGTACACGCCGCATCGCCGGCTGCATAAAGTCCAGTGAACCAGCGAGCCCAAGTGTCTACGACACAACGGCCGTTAAGGTCAACCGGCAGCCCACCAATTGTATGGCTGACAGCAGGCTCCAATGCAACCGTTTGACGGCTCATATCAATGCCTGTACGTTGCTGGACAAGGCGGAATATTGACCCCCACCATTCAGTGCTAGCGCCCATTTCTCTTGCGTCAAGAACAGGTTGAACGGCCGCTTCGATGGCCGCACAAGCCTCGATAGGACTCATTGAGTTGACTTCGATCGGCGCGCCACTTCCTTCGTGAACGCGCGCTCCATCTCCGAGGAGGTCAAGGGGGAGGAAGAGATTGGTTCCCTTGATGACCAGAGGGTGCTTCATGACGAATTCCATGTCCCGAAGTGAAACGCCAGCCCTGAAAGCCAGATCCATGCCCAAACCGGAGATCCCACTGGAGTACGCTCCTTCAAAGCCTTCGTCGGCGATGATGAGGGCTTTGCATTGTAGACCGATTACTCGACCGTTAACCATATCAAGCGCAATCATTCCAGTTACTGTTTGATTGTTGTGAACCAGTGTGAGGGGGATTTGGTCGCCTCGGCGGATGACGCCGTGGCGCATGCATTGCTCTTCGCTGATTTGGTGCAATTCACGAGCAGTGGTGCTCCCGGCGCTTACATTTCGGGGTTGTGAATGGCCGAGTGACTTTCGGACCATGGGTAGGCCTTGGGCATCTCTACGGAAATTCACGCCCCTGCGTTCAAGCAAATCGATGATTTTGACTGCTTTTGCCGTGGTGGATGATACCATGTCTTGGTCGGAAAGGAACTCACTGCAACGGATGGTGTCTTCTCGGTGACTGCGGTTGTTGGATTCTTGGAGCGATGCGGAAAGCCCAGTGAGGGATGCCATTCCAGGCTGACCGAGTCCTGTTGCTGACATCAACAACGTGTTGGCTCCTTCCTTTGCAGCTTCGGCAGCAGCATGCAATGCTGCGGGGCCGTCTCCTAAAACGATGACATCCCATGCTTCCATGACTTCACTTCCGACATTTTTGCCGAAGCATCGGCCCGCCATAAGGAGCGCGCTTCATTTGCCTGCAAGATCGGGTTATTTTTGCAACCTGTTTTTGTTCAAGAATGGGTTTTAGGAAGCGGTTTTGAAGACCATGAGCGTGCTTGTTCCAACTTCTTGTTTTTCTGCCTGTAATGGCTGCTGTTACGGTTTTTCACCACGGTACGTAAGACCCGTGATTCAATGACAACGCCTTCATCATCACGAAGAATAACTTGGACATACCGTTCACCCTGTAACTTTCCACCCCAGGCCACTCCAAGCCACAAGACAACACCCTTCTGAAGGTAACGTGGCACCCAATCCAAAGCATCGTCTTCTCCCGTAGCGTTGAGTTGGACGGAATGACGTGGCGGAGGGCAGGGTTGGAGTTCGAAGCGATGATCTCGAACAACCGGTTCTCCGCCGGGACAAACAACCTGTATGCGTGCAACAGTGGATTTGAACGATTGGTTGTTCAGAGCGATAAAGAGGTGGCCCGTACCTTCATCGCATTCAGAATCCAAAGCCACATCCATTCTCCACGGTGAGCGAAGAAGCATGGGCGACCCTGATAACAAATCAAGTTGAAGTCGCTCAAGGAGTCGGAAGGCACTCGGCTGCCATACTCGGGCATGTTCAAGGAGCCGTTGGAGGGAACGCCAATTGAACTTGGATGATTCGTCGAGCAAGATCTCATTCAAGGCATCGGGTCGAATGAATTCTGTTAATTCCAGCATTGCTTTTTCATCATTGAGTTCATCGTTTGCGTGGAGATGAAGAATGTACAATACCCGCTCCCATGATTGGTCTTTATCGTACCCAGGGAGGATACTTTCTCTGAACTCATTCAGCCATTCAAGCCATTCCAAGTAGAGGTCGGGGTCGAGATGGAGAACGATGAGTTCTCCTAAAATGGAGCCGAGTTGGGTGGGGTGGTGGGTTGGTGCATGATGGACCAGGCAAGGCATTTTGTCGCCTTGCTGGCGCACTGCGTCGGTGGTGAAATACGAATGAAATGTATGGGCGAAACCAAGCGTCATGGCCACGAGGAACGAGAGGTTCCAAACCAATGAGTCTTCAGCAATAACCGTCCCAAGGCCAAGCAAAAAAACAGCACTGAACGCCAGTAGGGCATTGACTGAATTGTGCCGGCGAACATCTGTTAATCCCTCAAGAATACGGTCCATACCTGGCTGAGAGCGTAGCGAGAGTTTTCCCCCGATGGCTTCGTCGTCAATTTCTCGAAGAGAAATTCTTGCTTGAATGGACTGCCACATTGCTTCTCCAGCGAGAAGCGGCGGGAGGATGCAAAGTGTGAGGGGAGCCAGCCAAAACAGTATCACATATCCCGGGTTGGGTGGAGCTGTCTCTGGAAAGAGAACGGAGACAAGAGCAACAATGGCCACACTTAATCCCAGCAGCAAACGAAGCAAGAGAAGGGTGCGCCTGCGTGCAAAGGTACCGACTTTCATTCGGAGTTCTTCTTGCCGTTGCCACTTCTCAACCGTTCGCTGCAGTGGATTTTCACTTCGAACGAATCCGTGACCGTAGGGGTCGGGTAAGGCCGCGGCGAGTTCAACCTCTTCTCCCGCCTTCACTTCGCCACCGTACCTGCGTACGCATTGTTCAATATGGCTCTTGTCCAAATAAAAAGGCGGGCGTGGCAGGATTCGAACCCGCGATCTCCGGCTTAGGAGGCCGGTGCATTATCCAGCTGTGCTACACGCCCATTCTCATGTGATGGACAATGTTTCAAGATGCTTCCGATGGTTATGGCTCTGCGTATTCCACGCCGATCTGGGCAACTCGATGCAGGAATGCTTCGAGCTGAATTCGGCCCTGTGCGGAGCGTTGGAGTGAGGTGTCGCACAATGATAATGCGTTCAAGAGTGCGGTTAACAAGTTCGCATCAAAGTGAGAGCGGCCCGCCGTCAAAAAACGATGAAAGCGGTCCACAACTTCTCGAGAATCCATGTCGTGAACGTTCATCATCTGGTCAAGTGCCCCCATGGCTCCTTTCAACACTCGACTGTTTTTCTCGCCTTTCTTTTCCCATCGCCAATCATGGACCCGGCCTCGAAGAGCTTCCTCAAGAATGAGTTGGACTTCGCGAAGTGAAGTATTGGCCATGAGCGTTTGAACATTTTTGCGATCGTTCAACAAATCCCGCTGAGCGAGGAGTTGGGTCATGAAGATGGCCTTCCGGAGGTTTCCATTGGCCACGTGAGCTACATCGCCTACTAAACCCAGAGCCGCATCATGGCCTTCTTTCCCAAGAATCTCATTCAATCGTTGTTCGATCATCACCCTTGAAAGTGTGGGGATGCGCACGTGTTGGACTCTGCTTCGCAGCGCCTCAATCATCCTCGAAGGCGTGTGAGTAGTGAAAATAAAACGTGCACTCCGGCTGCTCTCTTCCATCATTCTTCGCAAATACGATTGCCTTGCATGGCCGAGGTAATCGGCGTCCTCAATAACAATGATTCGGGACACTGGGGCTCGTCCGGATGACGGGTCGCGTTGCGACTCTTGGCCAGACGGCGGCGGAGTTCCGTCCCCTACCAAGCTCATGGAATGGTCAAAGGCGTCAAGACTTGTTCGTCCGGCAAGTGTGTCTTCTGAACCCGACCCTGCTGGGCGTAAGAACGCCTCAAACTTGGCCATTGCTCCTGCAGTTTTGGCTAAATCACGGGCTTGAAGCACGTGTGTTGTAGACGACCAAGCCGGGCCGAGAACTTGACGGCACACAAGACGATAGGCGGCAGTTTTTCCACAGCCTGCTGGCCCTGAAAGCAAAAGATGGGGGGGGTTGGATCCGACGGCAGCGCGCTCAAGCGTTTGAATCAAACTTTCTGGAGCGACGAGTTCCGAAAAAAAGCGTGGCTGGTATTGCTCAAGCCACATCGTCATAATGACAGCAAATTGACCAAGGTCTTTCAACTCTGCGAGAAAGTTAAATCTCACTCAGCGTTGATGCGCTTGGTGCCGTGACGGCGGAGTTTCATGAAAATACGGGAACCGCAGGCCTTGCAGCTGATTCCGTTTCGCTCTCGATGGAACGATTCCAGGCTTCCACAGTCAGCGCATTTGTAATCTACGAGTTCAACCATAATGTCTCTCTCCATTCACCGCGACCGTGCATCCCGTTTTGAACCTGTTTGTTGCGAACGGCTACGAATAAGTTCATCCAACGTCGCTGGAGCCATCACGAAAAGCTTGCCTGTTTCGTAAAGAAGCGTTATTCGAGAACGGACGGCTGAAGCCGTACGCTGATGCAAATGTGCTATTTCAATCAGGCAGCATTGGCTCTCAAGATTCTCGATGAGATGATCGTCTTCCGAGTCAGACCAAGGTCGACCGCTTCGAGATGACATGTGTGCCTCAGCAGAGGTTGCCACCAACCAAGCCGGGCATGAGGCGGATGCGGCTGCCTGCGTCAATGTTCATGGCGGCCACGTCAGCGGTGCTGACGAGTTGGTCGTTCACGAACACCCAGGTGCCTGGAGCGCTCTCAGCCTTCTCTGCGATTTCAGCTTGGGTCATCACCACTTCAGAGTGGCCAGACTTGTCTGCAATTTCGACATTGAAGGTCGGGGCGTTGCCACCAACCAAGCCGGGCATGAGGCGGATGCGGCTGCCTGCGTCAATGTTCATGGCGGCCACGTCAGCGGTGCTGACGAGTTGGTCGTTCACGAACACCCAGGTGCCTGGAGCGCTCTCAGCCTTCTCTGCGATTTCAGCTTGGGTCATCACCACTTCAGAGTGGCCAGACTTGTCTGCAATTTCGACATTGAAGGTCGGGGCGTTGCCACCAACCAAGCCGGGCATGAGGCGGATGCGGCTGCCTGCGTCAATGTTCATGGCGGCCACGTCAGCGGTGCTGACGAGTTGGTCGTTCACGAACACCCAGGTGCCTGGAGCGCTCTCAGCCTTCTCTGCGATTTGTTCTTGTGTCATCTGAACCACACTGTGGCCGGATTTGTCTGCGATTTCTACTTCAAATGTATTGTCCATGGTTTCCACCTTTGAGAGGAAGAAACTTCGACCACATATAAACCTCGGAAAAATCCGAGATTATTTGAAGTGGGGTTCGTTTCAACATCACAGAAGTTGAACACCTTAAGCAGATATAAACATCAAAGTTTGAGGTTGGCTTGTCGACTCAAGAGATGGATTTGCATGCTGTGTTCAAGGATGGCTGCATTGGCCCATGCTTGATCGAAATCTGCGCCCACTGCATAGGCACCGTTGCCTCGGACAACAACACAGCGCATGTTTCCTTGAGTTAGCGCTTCTCTAACTTGGCGAAGATAATCTTCGGGCTGCTCTTCGTCGGGGTCTACGATAATGATTTTACCGATATGGTGCTTACCGATTTCATCGATTGGATTGAGCAATACAAGGTCCTTTTCGCAACTCGCCGTGGTCGTGTGGGGGGCATGCATGTGAATGACTGCCGCAGGACCGCCGGTTACAACAGATACCGATGCCAGAATGACTTCCATGACGTGCCAGTCTGACGGAGCGCCTCGCGGTGAAGTGCCGCCAAGTTGACCAGCACACAAACTTCGTTCATTCATCCTTGGAAGCATAGCCATGTGGCGGGTAGACACCATGATGTTGGGTTGGTCTGGCGAAATCATAGCCAGACTCCCCATGGTTGCTCGAATCAAATGTTCTCGGTCCAGTTGCCTCCCCATACGCACAAAGTCTGAAACGACGTGTGCAGGGATGACAATGTTGTTTTCAACAAGGGGGGGCATGGGAGGCTCCTCCAATTGTTCGATGACTTCGGTTGCTCCGACGACCGATTGACGCAAGCGAGCATTCTCCATGTGAAGCCGTTCAAGCTCCGCCTCCTTTTCCGCAAGTGCCATGAGCATGGCCTCTGATGGTTCTGGAGCCGGCGGTGTGATTTCCAGTTCTTCGGAAGGCCCTTCAGCCAAGACGGTCGTTTCTTGCGGTTGTTCGGCTTGAGGTTCAGGGGTCGGTTCGGATTCTTCCTCAGGGGATGCTTCGGTTGACTTTGGGGCGCTTTCAGCCTCCAATACATCCGCTTCAACGACAGCGTCAACAACCGCTTCAACGGTTTCTTTAGCAGCAGGCGTTTCGGTTGCGGGTTTCTCTGGCTCTTCCTTTGGCTCTTCTTGAGGCGGTGAAGCGTCGGGTGGGCCGCTGGGCGGGCCGCTGGGTGGACCGGAAGGTGGGCCGGAAGGTGGGCCGCTGGGTGGGCCGGAGGGTGGACCGGAGGGTGGACCGGAGGGTGGGCCGGAGGGTGGACCGGAGGGTGGGCCGCTGGGTGGGCCGCTGGGTGGGCCGGATGGAGGCATAGGGTTGTTCTCGACCGGTTCTTCAACAGGAGATGAGGGTTCGGGCGCCTCATCGGCCGCTTCTGAAACAGAAGGTTCGAGTTCTGCGGGGGGCTCTTCGTTCGCTTGTTCAGGCTGAACTTCTTCTTCTGGTGCCTTTTCAAGACCTGAGATGTCCCCAAAGGCGCCGCCCAGCATGTTCTCTAATTGGTTATTTTCAGCTTCTTCTCGTGCGATTTCTGCTGATGTTTTCGGTTTCGCCATGGTAGCACCCAATTCCCCCACATGGCGCGGCTTAAATAGCGGTTGCGCCCCCGACGGGTTAAATCTGCCCGCTTGGTGTAGAGGTTATCATGCAGGATTGTCATTCCTGCGACCCGGGTTCAATTCCCGGAGTGGGCGCCTCACTCTTCTTCAAGGAGAGTTTCGTATGTCTTTTTATTGTGGTTTATGGGTCGTGCGGGCAGAAAGTACCACATCAATGGAAGTACAAGAAGTGCATCCAAATTCTTCCCGAGCTCGATGTTAAAGGTTGACTCAAAGGCGACAAAAGACTTCGCTCCCGTTTCATTTTCCTCTGGCGGCTGTTCAATAACTGCAGCCCTGTCCTCTTCATCGACAAGTCCAAGATCGTAACCCGAGAAGTCCGCTTGAAGTTCAAAGCCAAGCCATATCGGCCTCAGTCTGATGTCCTCAGTGGAATGAGCAAAGGATTGTGTTTCAATTTCGGCCCCGGGGGCACCTTCTGTGGCTGAGCCCCCCCCGTCATCATCGTCGCCGCCGCCATCGTCTCCACCTCCGAGGCTTGCGACGTAGGCAATGGGGAACATAGAGAACGCAACGAGCGTCATCGCAAAAGCGAACACGCGCAGATAATGGCGCCACTTCCATGGGACCATCATGAGAAGTTCACTCAGAACGAGGAGAATGAGAGAGGCTTTGATCCAATTACGACCTATTTGGAGCCAGTCCCGATCGCTACCACCTGATTCATCTGATTCACCTGAATCATCTGATGGTGAACCTTGGTCGTCATCTCCAGTTGTATTGACGGGCATCCTCGCCGTATCGTCCCGTTGCAGCGTGTAGAGGAAGAAGGCCGTCGCCCTTTCGATGCGAACATCGATGAGGGTCTGTTCGTTGTCAATAGCGACGAGGGAGTGGAACTCTGTTGGCGAAGGTCTGCCTTCGGTGTACGAGGCCTCTACAGATGCTACAAGCCATGCTGAAATGAACACGTGAACCGCAAGCAGTACAGTGATCAGAAGGCGGACGCCCCCGGCAGCTGCAAAAGGACGCGGACGAGGCGGCTTCACAACCGCCCCTGGCCCTCGTGCTTATTGATTCACTCGTTGTCTTCACGGCGAGTGGCATTGCCTGCTAATGCTGCAATACCAACCATTGCAAGAACGCTCAGAGGAGATAAGAACGGAAGGAGGCCTGCATCGTCTGCAACTTCTTCAGCAGTATCTGGCGCACTGGTTCCATCGCCGTCATTGGCGCCGCCGTCAGAGGTTCCATCTTGGCCGAGGTCCAAGGTCGAAGTGTCTACTCCGGCTTGTTCTAGTGCGTCTTCAAGAGCGCTGAGGTCGTGGTCTTCAATGTCAACGATGTCGGAAAGGTCCTCAAAGTCGGCCATGGTTGTTTGAGCGGACTGAGCGGGTGTGCCGGTCAAGTAACGAATGGACATGAACGTCATTGGGAGGTCTTCACTGTAACCAGTGGTTTCAGGACCTGCGATGACGTACTTATCCCCGTCTTCATCCACTGCATAGAGCCCCACTCCGATGATGGTAGCGTGCTCGGTACTCCATAGTGGAGCCCACATGCCGTCGGTGTATGGGAATTCTGGGGCTTCATTCTCTGACACTTCCTCAAGGGTACTTTCAAGGTTTTCACCAAAGTTCTCCATAACGTTTTGGAGACCGGAGTCGGCAATTGCTTCAGCGATCGTGGTGAGGCGCTCGCTTGGGTCGCCCTCTGTAGAAACTTCTTCGCAACGTTCTTCTTGCCAGTAAGCTTCTGTTTCACCTGGGGCCACAAGAGCTACGATGACACAGTAATCCCCTTCGGTTGAGACATCAAAGGAGTCTTCCACATACGTAGCGGAATCGGTCTCATCAAGAGGGAACGTTTTGGATTGTATTACTTGTTGCCCGTCTTCAGGGACCAATCTCACTACAATTTCCACATCTGATTCGGCATCCTCGGTGCTGTAGTGACTCACTCGAGCATCATAGTTCAATGTCATTCCATCGCTGTAAACATCCATCCAATCAATTTGAGGGCCCATCCACATGTTGTCACACATCATGGGTTGCTCATAGACCGAGTTGCCGTTGAGCATGATATTACCGGTCGTACACAAGACGTTGTCCCCAAAGTTGAGGCCTGGATCAGTCATATCGTCGTGTCCATAAGAGAACGCAGATCGTTCGTTACCGCCCTCCGGTGTAATGTCGCATGCGCCATTCCAGGAATTTCCTCCTCCACAAATTGTCATTGTATCGTTGTGGTACAAGATGTTCGCATCTGCCATGGAGCCATCAAGGAGTATTGCTTCAATGTGGTAAATTTCGTTTGTGTTTCGTTCATCCGAACCGTCTCCGCAATCAGAGTAGCCGTCGTTCACGTCATCCCAATCAACGGTTTCCACCATATTAGGCGTGGATGATTCGCATTCGTATGTGTTAACGTCCCCATTGGCGTATTGGGGTTCATCGGATCCGTCGGCACAATCGGCGGCGTTGCCGCCGTCATTGACGGAGGTCCACATGATTGTGGTCCCATCGTCACAAGTGAATGTTCTGTCAGTGAACGAAAGGTCATCCGCATACACGGCACCTTCGATTCTGTGAACTTGTTCACCGCTGTTCCAGTCTTCATAGGACTGGTAATTGGCGCCCAAGGTCATCTCATCTGACCCATCGTAGCAATCTTCGTATCCATCGTTCACATCCCATTCGTAAATCCACTGGCCACTGTCGCATTGCCACTGGTTTTCGTACGGGTCCCAATCGTCGCCATCGCTGTTGCCTTCTGCGAGGCTGCTTGCCCATTCATTGAGGAATGTGTCAACGATTGAATCTTCAAAGCTAGCTTCAAGGTCGTCAGCAATTTCTTCTCCGAATGCAATTGATGCGTGGCCAAGCACATTGCCCATCATCATGAACATGATTGGGTTTCCTGGAGGGCAGTCAACACACGCTACAGCGTCAACGGTCTCTCCGTTTCCGAGGCTGACCTCGAAGTCTTCTCCTTCCATGTCAGACTCCATTCCGAAATCAGCACTGGCGTCAAACTCTCCGTCGTAGTTGCCGGATTGTGTGAAAGCGTCAGACACCGTCAAATCAAATTCTCCTGAGTCAAGGCCAAATTCTTCGGTTGGGAGTCCTGTGAAGTAGATTTCATAATCTGCAGAACCGGTGTAAGTTCCCAATACATCTCCACAATAATCCCATACTTCGGCTTCGTAACCTTCATCCCAAACGCCGACGTCGTCGTCGTCGTCGGTGCATCCCCATCGTGTTTGTTCATTCTCTGAAGCTTCAATGTAGATTGGGCTTTGACTCTGAAGGCGCCACTCAGCGTCGGTTGACTCCATGCTGTAACCAAAGTTAATTCCGGTTGCAAAGTCAACGGCGAGTTCTTCGCCACCACCTTCTAGAGCGATGTCAACATCAAGGGACATGTCTACGCCAACGGTCATGTCAATGTCCATGTCTGCGCCAACGAGTTTGTAATCGTCGGTGAGGTACTCAGTGTAGAGAATGTCAACGGTAAGGACGTTTTCAAACTGAGTGATGACGTCGATGTCAATGGAATTGTCGTTGCCTCCGAAGGATGCTGTTTCATTCCAATCTGTGAGAAGCACGCCGTCAAAGAGAATTCCGTGTCGTAGAACGACGTCGCTGGTCCGACTCCAAACCTGAACGTCGTCTCCGTTTCCGTCTTGGATGGTTTGCATGGTGATGTCTTCTGTTTGGTGAACATAGACATTGGTTGAACCGGTTGTCAATTGTCCGATGTCCAAATTGAATCCAGCACCTTCTGCGTCGTCCATAATTTCAGTGAGCAACTCATCGATGTGAAGGCCGCTCACGTTGGCGAAGTCATCATCGAGACTTTGCCAGTCGTATTCAACACCGTAGTAGAATTCTGATGGGTTAGTTGGCTGTGCTTGTACCATGGTAAGGGGGGCAAGAGCAGTCAACAACAGGAGGGTTACAAGCAGGCCGGATTGAGAGCGTCGCTTAACGGACATTAGCCTCACCGGCGTTTTTGTCCATATTAAGTCTATTGATTGCAGAAAAGGCTTATTTCTGGAGGTTTTCTTTGTTTTCCCGACAAACTCGAACAAAATTTTCAAACATCTCTTTTCCAAATTCAGAATCGTTTACCTCAGGATGGAATTGGAGCCCGAAACGGTTTCCCGCCTCGTTTTCCATACCTTGAACCTTACAGGATGGACTGCTTGCTGTAATGAAAAATCCGTCCGGCACTTCGTGCACTTCATCGTTGTGAGACTCCCAGACCGTCTGGGTTGGTTCGGTGCCTGCAAAAATCTTCCCGCCGCCTTGTTCAAGATTGATTTCCATCGCCCCAAATTCCGGCTCTGGAGACTCCCGGGCATCTCCTCCATAGTGTCGAGCCATGAATTGATGGCCTGCGCAGATTCCAAGAATTGGGATGTCCAAATCCAAGAATGCTCCGCAATTCCCCAACTCTCCGGTCAACCCGACTCGTGCAGCCCCGCCCGAAAGAATGAGTCCATCAAGTTCACGAATTTCACTCACCGGCGTGGTGTTTTCAATGATTTTAGTATCAACTTTGAGATACCGTAGCATACGCCATTCTCGGTGCGTCCATTGTCCACCGTTGTCAACAACATCAATCACAAGAGGTTTTTCTGACATCAAGGCCACCTTCCTTTCTTGGCGGTAGAGGGACGACCATGAACATGCCGATGCATCAAAGAGGGAGGGGGTTTTCGGTAAATCATGCGCATGGGTCTCATGATAGGGGTGCTCCTCTCTCTATTGGTTGCGACATTACCGCCTGCAATGGCGTGTGAGACTGAAGTAGAGCGGGTGCTCAACGGCGGATTTCCCTCGCCAACCGGCATATCTCCCAACAAAGATGAATCCATTCGTGAATCGGTAAGGTTGGCCGGCATCGGGCAAAACGTGGCTCGTGAAATGTTGTGGCAGGTTTTGATGGGCGCTGAACTCAGTGAACGAGCCATCGCGGATGAAATCGACAGGGCCATGATCGAAAACGGCTCCAACCCTGACTGGCCTTCCTTTTCCACAATTGTGGCATCCGGCGCCAACGGAGCCATCCCCCACGGCGACCCAACAAACGATGGCGCTGGTCCAAAGCAGGTGCAAATTGGTGATGTTGTTGTTGTGGACCTTGGCGCAAGAGTCAACGATTGGGTCAGCGATGTCACGAGAAGTTACGTCGTCGGTGGAACAACAAATGAAACCATCATCAAGGCTTACATGGCCGTTTACGATGCTCAAAACCTCACCTTTCCACTGATCGAGGCAGGTACGCCTGCATGGGCTTTGGACGATATTGCTCGCGCCCACATTGAAGAGCAGGGCTTTGGAGAAAACTTCATTCATTCTCTCGGCCATGGATTTGGAGTCTGTGTCCATGAACCTCCTTTGCTCTCAGGTGGGACCGACGACCCATTGTTTGGGCTTTCATACAATCAACAACCGCTTGCACCGTACGATGCCATCACCATTGAGCCTGGAATTTACCTGGATGGATGGTTCGGAATTCGAATCGAGGATGATTTTTTGGTCAATCAAGAAGACCATGAATTCATGACTGCTGATTTGCCTCGGGATTTGGATTGGTTTATGATTGAACCAGATGCTTACGACATCTCGATGGCATTCAACCCTCCCGTTGAAGAAAGCATTGATTCAAATCAATTTTTACCGGTGCCGCTGGGACTTGTCGAAATACTCTGTTTAGTCGGACTAGCAGGACTGCGCCAAGACCGAACGGAAGAACACGATGAATGATTCAAAGCCGATGGTGGAGCGTTACCGTTCCGCAAACTCGGCACCAAACCTTGGTTCCGTCCTTACGAGGTGTTGCACCGGCGATGTCAATGCTTGCTCCGCATTCGCACTTCACGATGTTGTCCATGAGGCTCCGAAGCGGACGGGCTTCATGAAGTGAACGCTTGGTTCATATTGTAAAACGGCATTCAAATGCGACAAAACACTTTGAAGTTGAAAACCCTTTGATTTCAGAGAGGGTGGCCTCAATTTCATTCGCCCCGTGATCGCTTAGAAGTTGCCGGAGGGCGTCTGTATCTTTGAGAAGATGTTCACGTTCACGGATGGCCCAACCTCGAATCATAACGGGGTTGCCAGGTCGCAAAAGCGGCAGGAGGGTGGGCAGGTGTTCCAAGCTATCATGGGGTAAATTGACCAGTAAAACGTCTGCTTGTTCACGAAGGGTTGGGTTTTCGCCCCACAAAAGGGCATCTGCACACATGATTTCTGTCCGTTTCAATGGGCCGTCCGAACGCTTTGACCCCCAATATTCAACGTTCATTCGCAAGAGTTCAACGGCGTCAGGATTCAAGTCGCCAACAAGGCATCCGTCAATCAAGCCTGGCTCTGCAAAAAGAAGAGGGAGGGCCGGCCCCACTCCAGCATAGGGGTCGGCGAGAACAAGGGGGCGGCCAAGGTCCCCCCTTAATTTTCGAATGGAGGTTCGTGTCTTCTCTCGTTCGCTTGACAATCGCGTTGAAAAATAGGCTTTTGCTGGGTCGACCCAAACCAAATGGCCGTGTTCTCGTACCCTCGTCCGGGTGTGCTCGGTTCCATCTCGACTTTTTAGAACGGTCAATTCACGAACGCGGAAATCGCCCTTAACCCCTTCATCCGCGCATACGAGCCGAATGTTAGGCAGTTGTTCCAACATGGCTTGAGCGATACGTTCTCCATGAGGTGATGCAGGTCCTTCGAGTTTGACGATAAGAACGTCGCCTTGTATTTCATAGGCCGATGGCCATGTGTCCAGAGGCAACTCTTGCAATTCCTCTGGCAAACGTTCCGTCCAATGCACCGGCCCCTTGCCTTTCCCTTCCACCTCGATGTGCGAATGTCCGTCCCAACAGAGGTCTGCCTCCTTTGGCGCGTGTTCTGCAAGTGGAATTCCTCTGAAGTCGCCTTCTAAACGAACAACTCCAGCGGTGGTGAGCAACCAATTTGACGAGCGGCACAAGGCCAGCCAATCTTGAGTTTCCGCACTCGGCACTCTCAAATGACGCATGGCCTTCGCTCAAGCCAAGCGAACGGGAGGTTTGAGCATGGCGGAGGGTTTCACAACAACGCAAAACCTTCCTTCAACCGGACTCCTTCTTGTTGGAATGGGCCCTGGGAGCGTTGGCGCAATGACGCTTGAAGCCGTGGAGGCGGCCACTGCCGCCACGCATCGAAGGTATGAGGCCTACACCGCTTTGTGGCCGGATGAGGAGCTCGACCTGCTCGAACAAACCATTGGCCCAATTCAGCGCGTCATGCGGCCTGAGGTTGAGCAACCAGAGGATTTGTTCGCACTCGCATCCACTTCGCTCGTGGCCCTCTTGGTCGTGGGAGATCCTCTTCAAGCAACCACTCATGTGGATTTGCAACTTCAAGCGATTGAAGCCGGCATTGAGTGCCGGGTGTTTCACGGCATCTCAATTACCACGCTTGTCACCGGCGCAATCGGCCTCTCAAACTATCGGTTTGGTCGCCAAACAACCCTTACTTATCCCTACGGCGGA
Source organism: Candidatus Poseidonia alphae (assembly GCF_943787815.1). NCBI lineage: Archaea > Methanobacteriati > Thermoplasmatota > Candidatus Poseidoniia > Candidatus Poseidoniales > Candidatus Poseidoniaceae > Candidatus Poseidonia > Candidatus Poseidonia alphae. Next base: position 22,101 of record NZ_CALSNW010000004.1, on the reverse strand, counting down.
TGGGTTGCAACATCGCCTCTTGAAACCATCGCCCACAACCGATTTACTGGGCTGCATACAATGGCTCTCCTCGACCTCGACCCTACCGGCTTAGGGACTGGTGACCAGCGTCCAATGGCTCCCAGCGATGCAGTTGAAGCGATTGTATTGATGCGTGAGAAAATTGAACAGGGTTTGTCTGAACGTGAGTTTTCAAATGACAGCCCTTCGGACATGATGATGAAAGAAGCCTTGCATTCGTTTGTGGCGGAAGATGTGCACATAATGCGAGTTGTGCTGTGTTCTGATATGGGTACTGACGACCAAACCATTGTTTCGACAACCGTTGAGGGATTGAGGAGCCAAGCCGGCGGTCGTCTAAATTGCCTTGTTTTTCCAGCAGCGACGGGTGAAGTTGAAGAGAAAGCGTTGCTTCGTTGGGCACAGGAGTAGAGAGGGCCATGTCGGAAAGTGTACTTTTGTTGCTCTCTTTTTTGCTCTTTATGCTCTTTTTTGCTGGCGTTGGACTTGCCTCAATGCGAGTTAAGGAAGATACAACGGACGATTACCTCGTAGCTGGGCGAGGAATGCATCCTGCACTTGCAGCATTGTCGGCGGTGAGCACGTGGAATTCGGGCTACATGTTCATTGGATTCATCGGTTTTGTTATCCTTCAAGGATATTCTGCAATCTGGATTGCCGCAGTTTCTACCATCGGGCAACTGGTTGCATGGATTTGGCTTTACAAATACATTCAGAAAGAGGGGGAAGCCCGTGGAATCCGGTCACTCTCTTCTCTGGTTTCGAGTACCAGCGGCTCACCTGAAGCAAAACTGGCGGGCGTACTTTCTGTGCTCTTCCTCTCGATTTACGCTGCTGCGCAACTGACCGCCGGAGGTGTTGCTCTCGAAACAATGCTAAATTGGTCTCCAACGATTGGAATTCTCATCGGTTTCGTGCTTGTCGTTGCCTACTGCTATGCGGGTGGAATTCGGGCTTCAATTTGGACGGATGCCGCCCAATCTTGCGTGATGATTGTTGGTTCGACCATTCTGTGCCTCGTTGCACTCAAAGCAACGGGAGGTTTCTCGGGACTCAACGACCAGTTGAATGCTATCGACCCTGCTATGACCAACCTTTTCCCATCGGGGCTCAAGTTTGGTGCAACGTTGTGGATTGCTGCCTTCTTCTTGGGTGGATTGGGCGTTGCTGGACAGCCTCAAGTGGTGTCTCGAGTGATGACGCTCAAGGACGATAAGGCACGTAAAGAAGCGATGGTTTGGTTCTTCGTTTGGCAGACACCATTCATCATTTTGATGTTCCTCATCGGCTTGTCATGCCGTGTTTTGTTGCCTGAACTGGGCACCAGTGGGGCAGAAACCGGCCTTCCACTCCTCGCCATGGAGAAATTGAGTCCGTTCCTCGGTGGGCTCATTTTGGCCTCAATTTTTGCGGCGACCATGTCCACTGCAGACAGCCAAGTTCTTGCCTGCACCGCAGCCATCACCGATGACATTCGGCCGGAATGGAGCCAAGATCACAAGACAACGAAGCAAGTGACGCTTGCTGTTGCTGTATTCGCCACACTGATTTCCCTTGTTGGACAACAATTTCCTGGATTTGGGGATTCGGTGTTTAAACTCGTTGTCCTTGCCGTCTATGGATTGGGTGGAATCTTTGTCCCACTCATCTTGGTGCGTATGATGGGTTACGAGCCCGATACCTTCCACTCCAGCACGATGATGATGTCCGCCATGAGCGCTGTGGTCGTTTGGACCCTGCTTGGATACGGTGGAGCGGATGGAATCTTCCCTTCCGTACCTGGCATGGGGGCTGCATTTGCTGCTCATTTCGCCATGTGCGCTCTACGTGATTCCTCAATAAGCAATCCCTTCGGACGCTACGCTGTTCCGAGTCAAAACGGACTCATCATCGGAGGTGTTGTTGTCTTACTCCTCACTGCCTCTGTAGAAGCCAGTTATATGAAACTCGGACCAAGTTCTTCATCGTCATCTGGAAACGTTGTGGGCGATTACCAAGTGAACGGAGAACTTTCCTATGTGTTGCTTGATTCGGGTACTGAATACGTCGCAGACGGAACGCCATGGAATGAGACCTTTTCCACTGATTCGGTCGATAACGCAGATGCCCTCAACATTGTGGGCCTGAAACTAACGCTTTCATACGGCGAAGATGAGGAATCCCAGGGAGGGGTTTGTCAATCGGAAACTTCAGCCGATACCATTTCAGGAACGGTCTCTCACCTTGAATTCTCTTTGAACGCTGCGGGGCAAAACAGCGAACAGAATGACGGCCATGAGGTTGTTTTAGAATGGTACAATTCCAGCATGATCGGTACAAATGTGTCAGGCTTGACAATAAATGAAATCGTTGAGCAGATTGATTCCATGGGCGCTGGACTTGGCGAGCACACGACAGAAATTTCTGTTGCTGCACAAGGTGATTCGTGCATCATTGGCGGAAGCAACGAAGACAACGGTGAAGAAGTGACATACACGATTGAACTCGTTGTCTTTGACTACACGATTGAAGCCGTCACAGCGTGAATTGCTGGCCCTGCTTTGCTACACCCCAGCCCATGGATTGGACCTTTCGTGAAGCTTCGCTGTTTTCATCATGAAGCGGATTGGTGTGGTTCAAGTGAATGAAGAAAATCTCCGGGTCGCCTTCTGTGCGATTCCCAAGACGGTTCAGTGTGTCACAAACTGGAGGATGAGGGACGTTGTTTTGTCGCAATGCTGGAAGTTCATCCATGTCCCAAAAAGTACCGTCGATCAAAGCGATGTCAACCTCAAGAACGTTCAACCATTCGCGAATTGACGTGCATTGATGTCGCTTTAGTGTGCTGTCCCAGTCGTCGTGGTCGGGCAAATAGAGGAGGGAGTGGTTTGGCCCTCGTACAACAAAGGCGTGCATGTCGGAGAGTTCCGCTCGATGGGGAACATGGACCGGTTCAACCCTCAATTCATCTGACAAAACGATGCGGTCATTGTGCATGAAGACTTGTTCGGAAAAGACGCCTTGAGCAAGCATGAGGGCCCATTGTGGGGTTTCCTCCATCAGATGAAACATCGAGGATGAGACGTGGAGGTTCAGGCCGTGTGCATTCATGGTTTCCTTGCCAAGAAGGCCCAGCCCGTCAACATGACCAAAGTGAGCATGGGTCAAAAAAATAGATGAAAGTGGGGGGTGCTTCCAGATGGACAATTGACCGGCTAAATGGCGGGTCGTATCGATGAGATGTCCGTTCCCTTCTTGGTCAACCAACCCCAAACTGACAGGATAGCGGTGTGCGCTCTGAGGCAGGTCGATGCAGCACTGTTGCTGACACCCCGCTTGAGGGAGTCCGCCGTCTTGAGCCGTGCCAAGAAGGGTTGCAGTCAGCATAAACAGGGGAATATGCGCTACATGATAGTGCTTTTCAAAGAGAGCCCCATCAAGAGAAGGCCTCAAACACTCAAGCCTGTCCGGAGAAAACGGGAGCATCATGGCGGCACCATCCAAAGTGGAATTTCCTGGCCAAAAGAAACAGCGCATGAAAATGCGCGGGACGAAGCAGGCCAACGAGGCCACGGCGAAAAAACTCGCCCGGCAACTCAGCGCGTTCCAAGAGAGCCCTCGTGGCCACTTGCCTGCTATGAACTTCAAAGGAAGATTAAGTTGGGGGCGTACCGACCCTGTCACAAAAACCCTGAGGGAAATTGAGCGCATCATCAAGAAAAAGAATGACCTTGGGTGGCTCTCAAAGCGAATGATGGCGCGTCGAGGCGATCCTGTCGCTAAGGCTTTTGCAGGCTCACTCCATGCCACCCATGATGAACAATTTACACTCGTTGGACAATTCAACTCCAGCTCATTTGGTTCTGCGTCCTATGTCCGAAGAGGGGATGGAAAGCCGGGTTATCTGGCTGGGATACAGAACTTTTCCAACCTCACCCTTCGCATGCTCCCATGGGAAGACCACGCAAAGAAAGGAATGTATTTCTTCAGTTGGGAAGGAGGGTTTGTTTGCACTGGCCCAAACCCGAATCCACCAGAAGAATGGCTTGCGGATGTACTCAAACGCTCACGGTTTGACATGACCAAATCAACCGTTGACGATAAGACAGTATGGGTCACTGAACGGCTGGACCCCGCTGCTGTCATGGAAGGAAAGGGAGGCAAAGAAGGATTTGTGACGCTGCGTTTTCATCACGGCCCGGTCGTTGGAATTGATTTTGATTCCCTCAACTCGTTCTCGAAAAAAGATGCATCGTTCATTCACCACCTCGCATTGTCCATGCTGCCGCCCCTTCTCCCGTCCATTTTGTCGGTTGAGGCTTTTTATCTTCCCAAAAAATGGCCTGAAGGTAAAGCGTTACCAGCGGCGTGCAGCGAAGGGATCGAACGTGTTGTTGACGCCTGGCAGGGGCTGACCTTGAATGAGGGGCTGATCGCTAACGCCATCAAATCTACCACGCTTGAAGGGATTGAAGATGGCCTCCTCATCGATGAAACTTGGATGCCAGGGGCCGATGTTGAGGCGATTGCCGAAGCTTTGGAACCCCTTGCGGGCTCACCTGACGAACGTACCCTCACCGCCCACATTCTGCGCGCTGCAATAGAACACCCTCACGAGAACAACGATTCGCTTCGAATTGAACAAAAAGGAACGACAGAACAACGCGAAAGTGGTGGAATTCGAGTTCTCAAAGGCGTGACGTGCGGCGATATTCTCTCCGCATTTTGGGAGACTCATGGTGAGCAAAGTCTCGCTGGCCTCGGCCTTGAAGGGGACGAAGCCACTGCTATTTGGGAACAGCAACATTCAACGCCGAAGCCTTTTGGTAAATTTCTCAAAGGTTTGGATAAGGCTACAGAACTCGCACGGCAAAAAGCACGATTCCCATCGTTGGAATCAAACGACGGTCCTGCTGCAATGATCCACATGCTCACGGTAAAAGGACTCACTTTGGGTATGGGGTCGGTTGAACGAGAAGCCACGGGCCGCCACGATTCTATCGACCGCTCTGCAGCAGCATGGGCATGGCTTGTTGCTGTCAATCGTTCAACAGGGCAAGAATGGCATTTTGATTCAAACGCACGCGACCGAGGAGGAGTATGGTTTCCAGCGACAAAGCATCTCCACGAAACCGGGCAAGCCTTGCTGGCTGCCGGCGATGATGATATTGGCGTCTGTCGGGATGCATGGCATGAGGCGTTTTCGGCGCTTCGCGCATTGATTGGAGAATAATGCCTCAGTGAGGCATGACAACCCAAACGGCTACGAGAACCAGAGAAAGGCCGAGACTCATGTTGAGTCGCTTTGCATTTTGAGGTGAATTGAGCATGGTGCTCAGGCGGGTTCCGAACATGGCCCAAGTCAGTACTGCAGGGTATCCCGCTAAGGCATTGACTGCAACAAGGATGATTTTGCTTCCAATTCCCTCGCCAAATAAGGTCCCCCATGCTGCCATAAGGGCCAGAAAATGAACCCATGCCTTTCCATTAACAAGTTGCAAAGCTGCCCCAGTACGAAATCCCAGACGTTGCGTTTCTTTGGCATCCCCTGCGGATTTGGCTTGGCTGCGGGCAATTGAAATTCCAAGGTAGGCAATGTAAGCCGCTCCGGCATACGTCAATGCATCAAATACTGCTTTGTTTGACTCGATTGAAGCCGTAGCCATGCCCACTGCGATTCCAAGTGTTGACCATCCAACGACCATTCCCCAAGTTAGAGGAAGAGTCGCACGAAAGCCGTGCTGAGCGCCATGTGCGGCGCATAGCATGTTGTTAGGCCCCGGTGAAAAACACATGGGGATGATGAAAACCAAAAGAGCCAAGAACGCAGTCCAGTCCATTTCAGCACGCCCTAGAGGGTTGTTCAAAGGGTGTTGAGAGCGTCGTTGATGTCCTTCCAAAGGTCTTCAACGTCTTCAATGCCGATACTGAGGCGAACAAATCCCGGTACGACGCCTGCTGAATGACGTACATCTTCTGGGACGAACATGTGGCTGGAATTAAACGGACATTCGATCAACGATTCAACGCCACCGAGACTTGTTGCTTCGTAAATCATCTCAAGACCTCTCATGAACTTCAGGGCCGCATCATCTCCACCTTTGACAACAAAGGCAACCATTCCCGCCCCTTTAGGAAGAATGCGTTTTGCAACCTCGTAATCGGGGTGAGACTCAAGGCTGGTGTGAAGAACATAGTCAACATGGTCGTGTCCCGTGAGGCGTTCTGCAAGCGTTGCAGCGTTGGTACAAATGCGTGGCATTCGAACATCAAGCGTTCGCATTCCTCGCTCAAGGAGGTAGCATGCGTGCGGGTCTGGGCTTCCTCCGAAGTGAACCTTGCGCATGAAGATTTGAGCGATGAGTTCTCTTGAACCGACGACGGCCCCCCCGATGATATCGGAGTGGCCACCAAGGTATTTTGTGGTTGAGTGGATGACCAAATCAACGCCCATTGTAAGGGGTTTGCAACCCCAAGGCGATGCGAAAGTGTTGTCGATGACGACCATCACATTGTGCCGTCGGCCGATTTCAACCATAGCAGGGATGTCGCACACCTTCAAAACAGGGTTTGTTAATGTCTCAATGTAGAGCATCTTGGTGTTCGGTTGGATGGCTGCTTCATAGGAAGACGGGTCCTGCATGTTCGCCATACTTACTTCGATTCCAAAACGGGTTAACTCTTCGGTCAAGAGCCCGTAGGTTCCGCCGTAAACGTCTGCGCTGGCCACGATGTGGTCGCCTTGATTGAGGAAGGAAAGCATGGTTGCTGAAATGGCTGCCATCCCTGAGGCGAAGGTTTCTGCATCTTCACCTTCTTCAAGCGCCGTTAATTTCTGGGCCACTGCATCTGAATTCACCGTAGAAAGTCTGCCGTAAAGAAGCGTGTGTTGAGCGCCTGCAGCCCATCCAGCATATCGCTCATCCGTCAACTTGTATGTTGAGGATTGAAAGATTGGCGTGTTGACTGCGTCGCCAATGTGTTGTGTGCCGCTGTGAACTGCTTTACTAGCAAACCTGTGGTTCGTGTTATCGTTCGACATGACCCTCAACAACCTTCCCACACATGGGTTCTCCTTCAAGGGTTCTCCTTTTCGGCTTCGTCTTGTGGAGTGGTCAGTTCAACCAAAAGGTTGCCACAAAGAAGTACAGAGCCCCCGATCAAAATCCACCATGTCCAAGGGACGAGGCCAAGACTGAGCCCAAATATAGTCGCCCAAACCGGTTCAAACGCATAGATGATTGCAGCTTGTACCGGGTGCATGTGGCGTTGATACATATTGAGTGCTAACAGGCAGAAAAATGAGCCTCCAACTCCAAGGAGAACAAGGGGTAGAAGGACGCCTTTGGTAGAGAGAACTGCGGGAATCATCGACCGGATTTCTCCAGAGGCGGCGAGCATGATGACCCAAGCCCCAGCGCAGACTACCGCAAAGGACGTGAGTGAAAGACCAACAGGGTCAAGGCGTTTCGTGAGGGTTTGAGTGAACACAATATGAAGGGCGAAAAAGAAGGCTGAAATCACCGTGACAATTTCTCCCCACCCCCAAGAAAGGTGCGGGGGGCCTCCGATAAATCCGGCTCCGAATGTCGCAAGAAACACGCCCCAATAGAGCGTTGCCCGGGGCGGGTGTTGGGTCATCCGAACGCTGAGCATCGCAGTCATGACAACATAGAGCGAAGTAAGAAACGCCGATGTGGAGGGATTGATCTCTTCCAAAGCGACCATCTGCGTAACAAAGCCAACGAGCATTAATCCACCCAGCAGTGCGCCGCCGCGCCACAATTCCTTTCCCTTGATGGCCGAACGTGCATTGGAGAAAAACAGCAACATCAGCACCATGGCGATGAAGAAACGCGCCCCAACTAAAAAGGCGACAACGGGGACGGTTCCATACAGTTCCAATTCGCTTTCAAGGGCATTCAATGCTTGCTTCATCCAAATGAATGTTGCACCCCAAACCAGCGTGACGCTGAACAAAACAAGTGCAGCAGTTCTCCGCGTCGGATTTGACAGAGAAGCCGACTGTTTTTCCCGCCCCCCCATGCTCGCTGGGTGGTTCGTAGGGGTCATGAGCATGATGGTTCATCTTCATGGACAACGCATATCCTCAAGGAGTGCCCCTTCTGTGGGACCTTCATGAGCGGTACATCTGCTGTTGAGTCAGTTCCCTGGAACAGCCCTATTGACACGGGTGAACTCCCTAAAAACGGAGCTTCATTCGACTCGATTGTTGTTGGAGGTGGACCCGGTGGAGCGTCCGCTGCAGGCTATCTGGCCATGGGCGGTCAACGCGTCTTGTTGATTGAAAAGGACATTTGGCCAAGAGACAAAATTTGTGGGGATGCCGTTGGTGGTAAATCTTTGAGTCACGTTCAAAGGTTAGGTGTCAAGGAACATCTTGAACAAACCCCCCACTTCCGCGTCACAGGGATTCTCTTTTCATCACCAAAAGGGCATGAGGTTCGTGTCGCTCTTCCCGAAGAAGATGTTGCCCGCCTTGAAGCGGGTTATGCCCTGCCCCGGGAACAATTTGACACGCTCTTGTTTAGAGAAGTTCAGGCAACGGTTCGAAAAGCAGGTGGAGCCGTGATTCAGGGCGGAGAAGTTCGCCAAGTCCTCTACGATGACGGCAACGGTGGCGAAGACCCTGGGCCAAAAAGTGGCGATGCTCGCCACGGTTCAGGAGTTGTTGTACGAATCGGTGGAAGGGGTGGAGAGGAGTTGACGTTTCACGCCTCAAACCTCGTTGGAGCCGCAGGTTATCGTTGCCCCGTCGCTAAGTCAATGCTTGAGGAGACGTACGAGGAGCCCATGGTTGACCGCGACCACTACTGCGCCGGTTACCGTGAATATTGGACCGGTGTCAAGGGATGTGAGGCTCAAGTCGGCGACATTGAGATTCATTTCGTCGACTCGGTTCTGCCCGGCTATTTCTGGCTCTTCCCGGTCTCTGAAGGCGTTGTTAACGTTGGAATTGGAATGGTTATGTCCGAAATGGACAAGCAAAAGATGAAGCTCAAGGCCTTGCAATCTGACGTGATTGCAAACCACAAATTGTTCAAAGATCGGTTTGCTGATGCGACCATGATCGAAGGTTCGGGTCGCGGTTGGCAGTTGCCCTTTGGCTCACCACGAAAGAAGGCCAAATTGCAACCTCGCAGGTCTGCTGCGAATCGCGTATTCTTGGTCGGAGATGCCGCCACATTGGTTGACCCGTTCAGTGGCGAAGGCGTTGGAAATGCATTGGTTAGCGGTGAGTTAGCTGCACAACACATTCTCGATAAGAAGGCCCCGATGGACTATCAGAAGGCCCTTTGGGATGCTTTGGGTCCCGAACTCACCAATTCACACCGCATGCAACGAATGAGCCGAAAGGCATGGCTCCTCAATTGGTTCGTCAAGAAGGCTTCAAAGAAACCTGTCATTCAAGAAATGATGACGGAAATGATCGCCAGTAAAGAAGCGCAAGAGAACCTGCACTCGCCATGGTTTATGTTCAAGACACTGATGTTCTGAGGGAAAGATATGGACGCTCAACTCAACGAAATTGACGCTGTTTTCCTGGATCTTGACGGGACCATTTACCTCGGTGGTGACCTCATTGAAGGGGCCGAGGCGTTTCTCCAACGCTGCACAGAACGCGGTGTGCGCCGATATTTTTTGTCCAACAACTCGTCCAAATCTGTTGAGCAATATTTGAAGAAATTGCACGGTTTAGGGTTGGAGGCAAAAGCCGACGATGTCCTTCTATCAACGCATGACCTTCTGGCGTGGCTCAAGAAAGAGAACGTAACGGAAACGTGGATGGTCGGAACCGAGGGAATGCGGAGCATGCTTGAACAGCAGGGCATAGCGACAACGAGTTCTGCGCCTCAATACGTCGTCCTTGGCTACGATACTGAATTGACGTATGATAAAATTTCAATGGCTAGCATTCACATGCACTCCGGCGTACCATTGGTGGCCAGCCATCCTGACATGGTGTGTCCAAGTCCTGATGGCGGACTTCCCGATGTCGGCGCCTACCTTGCGATGTTCAAAGCCACGACCGGCCAAGACCCCGTGCACATCACGGGTAAACCAAATGCTGGAATGATTCTTCACAAAATCGAAGCCCTTGGCTTGGAACCTGGACGATGCGCCATGGTCGGTGACCGATTGTATACCGATATGGCGATGGCTACAAGGGCGGGAGTCGTGGGCGTGCTGGTCTTGTCAGGAGAAGCAACTCGTGAAGACGTTGCAGCATTGAACCAGGACGCAGAACAACGACCAACCTTCATCGTGGAAAGCGTTGACCAACTTCTTCGGTGAACGGCATGAATTGGTCCCAGCGATGGAAATGGTGGCGCCAGAGAAAGGTTTCATCGCCTCCTGACGACATTCATCGTGCTGGTGAGTTGGCTGAACAACGGTTGGCTAAAATCAGCAGAGCTGCGGGAAAAACCAACGGATGGAACGTCTTTGAATCGGTGCGCATCCCCGATATTGAACAAGGTGGAAAGCGGGAAATTGACCTTGTAATTGTTGGCGGAGGAACGATGCTGGTGGTTGAACAGAAACATTGGTCCGGTTCTTTTACCATCAACCACAAAGAAGAATTTATTCAAGAACGGAACAACGGAACAAGCCACAATCACAGCACCGTAAGTCAGCGTATTGAACGAAAAGCCAAGATTCTCCATGAGATGTTCAAAGCACGCCATCCAGATGGTAAGGAAATCACGGTCCGTGTCTTGTTAGCATTCACCCACCACAAACTCGAGTGGCCAAACAACGTTGGGATACTCAATTCGGATGTCAGAAATGAAAATCAATTCATCAACTTGTTGGAAGAAGAAAACCCCGGCCCCCTCAACCAAGACTTGTTTGATTTTGTCAACGGGTTTGGGACGTGGGATGAGATCGAATTGAATGGGGGATTGATGCTCAAGGGGGACGTCCTCGGATTGGGGCTTGGTGACGACATTGCTCGATGGCAGAATTCGTGTGAAGAGCCACTTCTCGGTAATGCGAGTCACGCCCGCTCATTCTTTTCGCTGTGGTCAAAGGAGCCGTCAAACGTTGAATTATACTACGGCCAACAGCATGTGAAAGCATCGCTTCCATACGGTAAATCATTGCGGATGCATGTTGTTGGACGAAAAGAGCCTGAAGATGTTCCTTGGGCCGGTATTGTTCGGCTCAATCTTTCAAAACCTCCATCAAGCCCCTGAAGGCGCTTGGGAGAGGATTCAAACACCAAGAGCGTGGCCGCTTATTTGTGGCAGAAGCATGGATTGAGGCCATCGGTTTGTTGGCCGGGGTTGTTGGAATCATTGCATGGGTTCCTCAAATCATTGAAGTGTGGAAGCATAAACGTCACGAAGGAATTTCGCTCCCTACCTTCGCCGTTGTTTTCGTAGCACTTTCAATGTGGCTGCTCTACGGAATACTTGTTGACTCCTTGGCGATGATCGTAGCGAATGTCATGACCCTTGCTGTCATTCTCACCGTAATCATCGGCGTTGTTCGTGCTCGAAAGGACGAGCGGGGAACTTCCATTCAATAAGCCGCTTTTGTGGTTGAAATAATCACGGAACCGATCTTGTAGGGGTCCCCGTTTGAGGCGGGACGGCGGTCTTCAAGGCGACCTATCCAGCCATCATCTACCGTGCTGATGGGCACGCGAATTGATGCGCCTCGATCCGAAACACCGTACGAAAACTGGTCAATGGATTGGGTTTCGTGGAGGCCGGTCAAACGAAGTTCGTTGTGAGCGCCGTATACGTCCATGTGCTTCTTGACGTTCTTTCCAAATTCTTCACAAATTTTGTTGAAGAGTTCTTCCCCTCCCTCATCTCGCATTCGTCCATCGCTGAAGTTGGCGTGCATTCCTGAACCATTCCAGTCTCCCTTGACGGGTTTTGGATGGTATTCAATGTAGTACCCGTAGCTTTCTGTCAAACGGTCGAGAAGGTAGCGTGCAACCCACAATTCATCACCCGCTCGCTTTGCACCCTTTGCAAAGACTTGGAATTCCCACTGGCCACAAGCAACTTCTTGGTTGATTCCTTCAAAGTTGATTCCTGCATCAAGGCAAAGGTCTGCATGTTCTTCAACAAAGGCGCGTCCGTGTGTGTTTCTCCCACCAACTGAACAATAATACAATCCTTGAGGGCCTGGATATCCACCGACTGGGAAACCAACCGGGAGGGTTGTTTCAACATCCATGATGAAGTATTCTTGCTCAAATCCGAACCAAAAGTCTTCGTCGTCATCGTCAATGGTTGCCCGTCCGTTGCTGGCGTGAGGTGTGCCGTCTGCATTCATGACTTCACACATAATCAAGAATCCATTGAAACGTTGAGGGTCTGGGAAGATTGCAACCGGTTGAAGCAGACAATCGGAGTCTCCACCTTCTGCTTGGAGGGTTGATGAGCCGTCAAAGCACCACACTGGACAGTCTTCGAGTTCACCGGAAAAATTGTTTTTCACCAGTGTTTTACTGCGCATGTTTTGCGTTGGTTGGTATCCATCAAGCCAAATGTACTCTAACTTTGCTTTATCAATCATAGTATCATATGCTTCGTTGATAAGACGGCTTATGAAACATACGCTCATAAAATTATCTTTTTACATAATCATTTGACCAATTAAGAAATAATATGGAATTCTTTTGATTAATTGAAATCGTCATTCTTTCAAGTGTATGCTCGTATGCCGTGTTTTTCGAATTATTTTGCGGCATCCGAATAGATGCTTTACCCACCCGTGTACAATCAATAATGTTCGTTCCGAGGGATGCAATGCAGGGAGAAGTAATTTATTCTGATTCCTTTATCCCACATTCATGCAAGGTTCACCGTGTCAAGTGCGCCCGCGTTTTATGTTCCTCGCCCTGCTCAGTTTGGCGTTTGTACTTCTGTGTGCCCCAAGTGCCCTTGCTGATGAGTCATCAGGAAGCGATATCGAGGATACAGCAAACTCACTGGATTTGAATGTTCTTTCAATGGATTGAATATCCTCATTCCTGGGACGTTCACCATCGAACTCAACGACTACTCGTAATCACTGGTTGTTGGCGGCATCTTCACCTTGCGGGGTGAGCAACATGCTGCTTCCGTCCCTCGTAATGTGGTCTACCGTGAGCATTCCTCCGTTCACAGTAACGGGACAAAGAAGACCGCACGCTGGTGCGAGGTAATCCTCTCCTGTTTCGGTGAGGACAAGGCGGATTCCGTGCCCTGCGGGTAGGTTGGCGTCAATGGCCTGAAATTCCATCAACATGGTCAATGTTTGACCGGGGAGGACGGTTGTTGGGTCGCTTCCACCTTGATGGTAGCGGATGTCCATGGTGGCGTGGCCAAGGCGAAGTCCGGTTTCCGCATCTTGCATTTCGGCAAAGATTTGCCCGCCGTCCATGGCGGCTGTTACATCTAGATGAAGTCGGAACAATCCTGACAGGTGGGCATCTTGGTCGGCAAAGAGAGCGGGGCATTCGAACGTTACGCTCATCGCCCCGCCGCCAGCAACGCTTGCTCCAGCAACACGCTGGCCGTTTTGAGTGCAAGCGTCAAGGGGTTGTTCCAATGGTTCTGCATCGAGTGGGGGCCAAGTGGATTCAATTCTCCACTCGCCGTCGTTGCGTTGAATTTGAGCATGAAGTTCGGGTTGAGGCCCTACGCCTTTGAGATAGTATTCAAACCACTCAAAGAGGTCTTGGGCCCAATCCCAACGCGTCATGTTTTGGATGGCTTCTCCGCCGTATCCTGAATCCTGATTGTTGTGTTTTGTCCACTGATCGGGGTAGTTGTGCTCCCACTGCCCAAGCATCCCCCGAACTTCGAAGCCTTCGTCGATGAAGGTCTGATACCACGGGAATACTTGGTGGGGGTCAACGTTCCAATCTTGCATGCCTTGTACCCAGTATACGCTACCTTTGTAATTCTCCAAGGCTTTGGAAATATGTTCTCGTTCATCGTAATAATTGGCCATGTAAGGGTCGAGTTCCCCGGCGCCGTAGGTGACGGGCCCTGCGAAGAAGCCCTCAATAATGTCGGGACAAATGTTGTCAAAGTCGTCTTCATTATAGTCAACGGTACTGCTGAAATAATTCATGTGCATGACTTGGCTTCGTGCTTCTGCACTACCGTTCTTGTAGAGGAGGGGGTGGAGGCCTGTTGTGCCTGAGATTGGAACGATGGTCGCCAGGTATTCGCTTCCAAGGGCCGCAGCTTCCCACTGTGTTGCGCCTTCATAGGATTTACCATAGAGGCCGACTTTGCCGTTGGACCAATTTTGTTGGCCCAACCATTCCACCGCAGCGTGGATGCCCCAGCCCTCACCTTCGCCACGATAATCAAAACAGCCGCTTGATTCCTCTGTTCCGAATACCGATACCTGGGCAAAGGCGTACCCGTGTGGAACGTAGTTTTCGTAAATGAAATCGCCCCGGCCCGCCCCAACAACGTTGGTTGCTCCACTTTCCGAACCGGGTTGTCCAAAGGAAAAGTAGGGGCTGACAACGGCGATGACGGGCACAGATTCACCTTCAAGGGTGTTCGAAGGAAGCCAGTAGGAGAGGTGGACGTTTGAGGTCGCTGGGCCTGTTTCCCAAACTCCGGATGTATCAACTTCAAACGTTGCTTCTTGGACAGCAAGGGCTTCGTAGGGTCCTGGTTCGAGGACATAAGAGATCGAACTGGTCCAATTCCAATCCAATTCGTGACGGTCCCAAACCGACGGGTAAAGCCCATCCATGCCTTCCTCCTCACCGTTTTTTTCGTCGCTTAAGCAACCTGAAAGCGGCATGAAAAGCAACAGGACAGCAAGAAATAACGCCTGTCGCATGGGTGGATTGGCGCGGCGGTCCATCATGAAGGTGATGTTTGTTTGACAAAACGCCACGCCGCAAGGATTGAGGGCAGGGTCGGTTCACCTTGGGTCATGGAAGCCGCAACAATTTGGGGAGAGCGATGGAAGTCGGCTACCAACAGCATGGCCAAAGAATACATGGAAGTTGCATGCCGAAAGCAGAGTTTGGTATGCCTCGCCGCCGACAAACCAACCATGAAGGAACTTGAGGATCTCATTGAGAATGTTGGACCCTATATCGCAGCGTTAAAAACCCACGTTGACCTTGTAGAGGATTGGACTGCTGAGCGCTGGGGAGCGTTCTGTAAGCGTGCATCAGCACACAACCTTTTGATTTTTGAAGACCGTAAATTTGCTGACATCGGTAAGATCTCTCGTCACCAAATGGGCGGAGTGTACGCCATCGGTTCTTGGTCTAACTTGGTCACGGCGCATCTGATTTCAGGTCCTGACATCGTGGACGGCCTCCAAGCCGGTTGGAGCGATTATGGGAATGAAGGTGGGGTGCTGTTGCTTGCTCAGATGTCGAGCCGTGGAAACCTACTCAATCCAAATTACACGGATGAAGTCGTCAGGCTCGGCATTCAACACACTGGCGTCTTTGGATTCATCGGCAATGGGTCCCGTCCCGAGGAACTCAAACTCTTGCGGGCTAACGTTGGAGTGGAAAAAATGATTTGGACTCCGGGAGTTAATTTGCAAACCGGCGATGGGGCCATGGGTCAGCGCTACGGCGACCCAACTGAGGCTGTACTTGCAGGTTCGGACTGCATCATCGTCGGTTCCGGAATTCACGGCTCTGATGACCCTGCATCTTCTGCGAAAGCATATGCCGATGCATCTTGGGCGGGCTTGTTGAATCGTTAGGCACATCTTGATGTCCTCCTGCGTGATGGAGGAGCCATGGCGGTGAATGTTTTCTTGGGATTATTCATCGCAGGATTAGGCCTTGCATTTCCTCTTTGGTTGATTTGGCGCGCCTATTCAACATCAAAGAAATTGGAGCAGGGGTTGCTCTTTGGAGACCCTGCCCTTTTGGAAAGCGACCAGTTCAAAATTGACCGAGTGACGCTCGGGCCACAAGGAACGCAACTGATCGAAAACGTCGAATTTGTAATGGCGCCTGCTGCAGCAACAACCAGTCATACGCAAGGAGGAAATGTAGATTCTGACCGAAGCATGATAGAAATTGAGCGGCGATATATTAGTCGACGGGCGTGAAGAAAAACCATGGCGCACCAATGCAACGGCCTCGGAGATCAAGCAATATTACCTCCCACAAGGCGGCACGCTTAGCCGGCAGAAACGGAGTATTGCTTATCGGATCTCATGGCCCTTGTAAATGAGCCCAACGGAAGAAGAGACAAGAGTGTGGAGCAAACAGTTCAGCAGTGGGGTGGCGCGAATGCGGGTTCGCAAGATGGCGTCTTGTATCGTCACCTGCAAGTCAAAAACGTCACGACGATTCCGCTAATCACGAACTTGGAATGGATCATCGATGCGAGAAGCAGGAGCGAGAATTCTAATTGAAGGAGGGCCCTTCCCTCACGTTGAAAAAACACGCTATGTCTGGCCAGGTTCGGCCAACAGATGGAAAGGTGTGGGAAGTTGACGAGTTTGAAGGGCGCCCTGGCTGGGCTTGTATCTGGCAGAAATCGAGTTGAACCAACAGACGGAAGTGAAGAAGTTGACAAACCAGAAGTGGATTAGGCCAGGAAATCACCGGACTTGGCTTCGTGGTCAAACCGATCACTGGCCGACACCATCGGGACATTGAACAAGGGCGCCACTACTG
Organism: Candidatus Poseidonia alphae; assembly: GCF_943787815.1. Classification (NCBI taxonomy): domain Archaea; kingdom Methanobacteriati; phylum Thermoplasmatota; class Candidatus Poseidoniia; order Candidatus Poseidoniales; family Candidatus Poseidoniaceae; genus Candidatus Poseidonia; species Candidatus Poseidonia alphae. Next base: position 5,447 of record NZ_CALSNW010000004.1, on the reverse strand, counting down.
CATCGATGACGCGCTGAACTTCACTCGTCTGTAAGCTGATGGTGGATAGGGAAGGCAACCAAGTGAGAAGCGACTGAATCTGTAATTGGGAAGGTCGCATGATGTTGAGGGTGTGAGGCGTAGACGCTTTGGCGGTGGCAGGGTTGGCTGTAATAAATTCTTGAATCAATTCCTTTCCCGTCCAATGTTTCTCTCAGTGCATCGGGTTCATCGACCAAGAGGCAGTATTGATGCCAGGCATGTTGTGTGTTCTCTCGGATTTTTGGGAGGCGTATGCCTGGAAGGTTGGAAAAAGCTTGAGTGTAGAGTTTTGCTGTGGCTCTTCTGCGTTCAAGCCACCCCTCAAGCCGTTGCAATTGCACGCGGCCAATGGCCGCGGTGACTTCTGACATTCTCAAATTCGAACCCAATTCGTGCGATTCAAGGCGGGCATCTCGGCCATGATTGACCAAGGCGTCCATTCGTGCAGCTAAATCGCTTCGTTTTGTCATCATCATGCCGCCTTCACCGCCAACAGCAAGATTCTTTGAAGGGAAAAAGGAGAAGCACGCAATGTCTCCCAGGGCTCCTGCTTTTTGCGACCCATTTTGAGATGCTCCGTGGGCTTGTGCGGCATCTTCGATGTAGGCGATGTTGTTGTTCTCGCACCACTGCTGGAGTTCTGGAGCGCATAATTGTCCGAAAAGGTGGACACCGATGACCGCTTTTGTTCGTTCGGTTCGGGCCGCTTCCAACGCATCAAGGTCAACGCACCAGTACTCTGCTTCTACGTCAACGAACACGGGAGTTGCGCCAACCAATGAGACGCATGTTGCTGTTGCGATGTAGGTGAGAGACGGAACCAGCACTTCGTCGCCTGGACCGATGTCCAACAAACGGAGGGCTCCCCACAAGGCCACTGATCCGCTTTGACAGGGTGTGCCTTGCAAGGCACCACAATACTCGGAGAATTCTTTTCCGAAGGCTTTGCCTTGGGGCCCTTTGACCCAATGAAGGGAGTCAAGGGTTTTTATCGCAGCATCCCGCATCTCATCGTCCCACGAAGGTTTGGCCATGGTGATGCGTTCCATGGTACGGCGATGTGTTTCTCCTCCTTGAGTCTGCGTCTTCACCCTTGTTCCAATCGCGCCTTTCAAAACCTCCCACGCTTCTGCGCGGTCATGGAGTCGGAAGATGGGAGGCCTACTTGGGCTGACGATTCGCCGTCTGAAGGCTCCGGTAAAGGAAAGCTTGCCGACCTCGTTGGCGACCTTTTGAATTCCACCGAAGAAGTCAAACCTGCTTTGATTCGAAAAAAGAAGTTCAAGCCAAAAGGATTGTTTCTTGGTGCGCGAAGAGACAATGGAGAACCGATTGACATCAAACCCCAAATTCTCGCACGTCACGCAGCCATGCTCGGGTCAACCGGTTCGGGAAAAACGGTCATGGCCAAGGCCCTCATTGAGGAGGCCGCTCTTGCTGGAATTCCCTCGCTCATTATCGACCCGCAAGGCGACCTTGCCCGTCTAGCCATGGGAATTGACCCGGATGACCTTGAAGCCCAAGACGGAGACGTGGCTCGTGCGAAGCAATTGATGGAGAAATGTGAGGTGCGGATTTGGACTCCGCTGCGTAGCAAAGGACTTCCTTTGTGCATTGACCCGTTTCGCGCACCCCCATCTGACCTCGACCCCGAAGAAGCGATCACCGCTTGGGACATGATGGCTGCAGGGTTCGCAAACTTAGCAGGCTTTGATGTTGAGAAGCCTAAGGGGAAGACGGTGAAGCCGTACCTCTACGAAATATTGGTTGAAGGAACGCGATGTGGGTTGGATGTAGGTGATTTCCAAGCGCTCGCTCGAGTTGTTCGTGAACCCCATCAAGAATTCATTCGCCATCTGTATCCTGAATGTTTTGAAGAAGATGTTGACCCTGAAGACAAAATCAGCCCACCGACTTGGAACGAGGTGATGATTGAGCACAGGTTGACTGATTTCGAAGAGCGTCTGCCAAAATCAACGAGAGGTGAGTTGGCCAGAAGACTTTCAGCGTTTTCCTCTGGAGTTAACCAGTTGTTGTTCTCAAACGGAGTCCCGATTGACATTGACGCTTTTGTTGAACCCGCCATGCCCGGTAAGATTCCATTGAATATTGTCTACTTGAATACCATTCAGGATGAAAATCAAAAGCAGTATTTCGTCCAAGAATTGTCCCGTGAACTCTACGATTGGATGCTTACGCAACAACCTGCTGAAGGTGAGTTGAAGTTGTTGTTCTTCATGGATGAAGTCGCTCCGTATCTCCCTCCATATCCCCGGAACCCCCCTGCTAAGGACTTGATTAAATTAATTTTCAAGCAGGCCAGAAAATACGGCGTTGCATGTGTTCTTGCGACCCAAAATGTAAGCGATGTGGATTACAAAATCCTCGCCCAAGCCAATACGACGTTCATCGGTCGTTTCACTCAGCCGCAGGACGTTGAGAAGGTGCGCCATTTGCTCAAGGAAAGTGGAGGTGACCAAGACTTGGTCGCCCAATTACCAACCCTTGGTCCGGGGCAATTCCAAATGGTTGCTCCCGACGTCGACCCAAATCCTGTTCCCATTCAATGCAGATGGCTCTACACGGACCACGGTGCGCCACTGAACGAAGACCAGGTGGAGGAAATCATTGCTCCCGAAATACGTGCATGGGCCAAGACTCGTTCGGCTCGCGGCGGGTCCACCCGGGGTTCAGGCGCGGCGCACGCTGCCAGCCGGGGCTCTTCGTGGACCGGAGGGGGTGAATGGGAAGACGGCGCCGCCCAGAGCATTGTTGAAGCCGCTCGCATCAAATCGGTTGGCGGTATGGCGGCAGCAAGTCATGGCGTCGTGGATGATTCTGCGTTTGAAGTTCGGTTGATGGGTGGCTTAGCGGTACTTCGAGACGGTCGTGACCCGCTCTACACCATGCAAGCAGTGGTTAATGTCGCAACCGTACTTGCTCTTGGTTGGATTCTTTCTGCCCTCATGCTCGCATGGCGTGACAGTTCCTTGTCGGGATGGTGGTTGCTTGCTGGTGCTGTAGCGTGCATCGCCGCGGCTGGCGTGTTAATTCTTGAGTCGGTGCTTGGCCATGATGCCGAATTGCTCGCAAAGATCAGTCGGTTCGCCCATACCTTCCAGTTGTTGCTTGTCGGATGGTTATGGTCGCTGTTAGCATGGACGACGTGGGGTTCCCTCAACCTGCGAGGGGGCGAGGCGTTGCTTGAAGTGGTCGTCGTTTGGATCACTTTGTTTACCGCCATTGAATACCTCACTCGGTTCAAGCTTGGGCGGATGCGGTGGAACGGGGGTTCAGCGCTGGACAAAATAGCAGGTGTTTCCGCATTGCTTACCAAGTCTGAATTAACCGAAATGAAAGCAACCTCACGAGAACTTCTCAGTTCCATTCGGTGGATACTCCACGGAGTTACCTTGGCGTGGTTGTGCGTCTTGCTCTCAATGAGCAGCGGGGTTTTGCCCGCTGATTCTCCTGCAACATGGGGCAGGCCAACGCTTTGGTTAGCATCGGTCTACGGGTTGATGTTTTGCAGTGAGGCATGGTTGCGCCTTCGAGGAAGAATGCCGCCTGAAAACATCGCATAATAAGCGCATATACTGAGGGCGGGTCATGGGTGAAGAACTCGAAGAACCGGCGTATGACATTCTCCAAAATTACGGTAGTTTTGAGTTGCGGCGTTATACCTCCACCATACAAGCCCGGGTTCAAACCACAGGCCCTGGGCGACGCCCATCGGTTGGTGGTTTTCGGCGAATAGCAGGTTATATTTTTGGCGGAAACCAAGACAGAACTTCCATTGCAATGACGGCGCCGGTTGAAACTTGGGTAGAAGAAGGACGCGAGTGGATGGCGTTCACCATGCCTTCTGCTTACACGCTTGAGACACTACCGCTACCGGTTGACGCGGGGGTTTTGCTAACTGAATGCGAAGGGCGGGATGTTGCTGTGCTGAGTTTTTCAGGGCGGTTTCATCAAAGTAAAAGTCAGAAGTTAGGCCAACGCCTGAGGTCCATGGTCGTTGAGCAAGGACTTAGGCCAACTCAAGAGCCGATTCTTGCCGTTTATGACGGCCCGATGACGTTGCCCTTCAAGCGAAGAAATGAGATGCTTTTGCCCGTTGAACGCGTCTCCATGCGATGACCAGAAGTGATCCTTGTGGCCGCACCCTGTTCGGGTCGCGATTATGAACCGACGCCCTCAACATCTGCACGAGCATCATGCCAGACCACCCGTTTGTACCGTTACAATGGAACGAAGTGCCCCCCGCAACAATGCTCGAAGTGGCTGAAGCGAACTATGCTCTCATGAAAACAAGAAGAACGACGCGCCACTTTTCCTCACGTCCTGTTGAACGGCGTCTGATCGAGTTAGCGATCCTAGCGGGCTCAACAGCGCCAAACGGCGCACACCTCCAACCTTGGACGTGGGTTGCAATCAGCCAAGATGAATTGAAGGTGCATCTTCGCGATGCTGCTGAAACAGAAGAACACAAAACATACGATGAGAGAATGCCGGAGGCATGGTCCGAAGTATTGCAGCCGTTAGGCACAGACGCTGTCAAGGCCCACCTCACCGATGCTCCATGGGTTGTTGTATTGTTTAAACAAAAGAAACGTCAGAGGAGCAACAAAAAATGGGGCCCAACATACTACGCCACGGAATCCTGCGGCATTGCTGCTGGAATGTTCATTCAAGCGGTCCACACCATGGGGTTGGTCACCCTTACCCACACCCCCTCTCCGATGGGCTTCCTCCGAGAGATTCTCGGTCGGCCATCGCATGAAGAAGCCATGCTCGTCATGCCCGTCGGGTATCCTGCTGAAGATGCTGAAGTGCCCGACATACATCGTAAACATCTCGATGAGGTTGCGGTATTCATCGAATGACGGTACCTGTCCTGTCGCGGTGTTGATATACGCGGGGCGAGAGCCGAACTTGCCGCAGGAGTCGCCCAGCTTGGTCAAAGGCGCTGGGATGAGGTCCCAGTCCATATCGGTTCGCAGGTTCGAATCCTGCCTCCTGCACCATCATACGCCAAATGGAAAGGTTCATTCGCGCCCAAGGTGAAGTAAAAATAACTTTAACCAAAACGGGTTATTTCCCGTCATGGAATACCGCTTGACGGAATGGGATCACATCGGCACTCAATTTTCAAAAATGTTCTACGGGCTTGGGGATGTTGTGTTCACAACAAACTCCCTCTCCTTCTCTTCGACCGGTCCCGTGGTGGCCACTGGAATCGCATTGACGAAAGAAGGAGGGTTGGTCGCAAGCATGCCGTTGCACAGCATTGATTCGTGCTTTGAACGGGTTTTTTTTGGAGAGGATTTTGAATCAATACGCCTTGTTGGGCCTGCGTTTGATTATACGTATTCCATTCCGTTGGAGATTCTTAGGCTTCGTGAGTCTGCTTGAGCAATGGGTAC
>NZ_CALSNW010000003.1:0-725039 GCF_943787815.1 Candidatus Poseidonia alphae | reverse complement strand
GTTTATGGATTGGCGATGCTACCAACAGCCATGGCCATTATGATGATTCTCAACCAACAACCCTACGACGGTACGGACGTGACGTGGAACGCTCTTCGTCTTGCTCGCCAACTGCATGGAGACGGTGAAGAAGTCCGCATCTTTCTGATGAACGATTCAGTTGACCTCGCCCGAGATGGCGTCAACGTCCCCGAAGGCAACGAAGACATGGTCCAGATGCTCAAAGACCTCAATGCAGCAGGCGTCGAAGTGCGCGTCTGTGGAACCTGTCAGAACCGCTGCGGACTCTACAAAGGCCAGCCTTACTACGATGAATCGCTCAAATCCACCATGGCGGCCTGCGCTCAGTGGGTGGCTGATTCAGAGAAAGTTTTGACCTTCTGATTGTTCTATCATTCACGCTTTCGTCATGGTTTTCATCGCTTCATGACTGTTTTCAGCGACGAATGTGCTGATTGTTTCAAAGGGTAGCCATTGCGCATACCGTTTACACTATCTGCTAATTCCACTGAACCCATTAAACAGAGAATGGGAAAGCAAAGGGTTACCCCCCTTCATCAACTGTCTTCATCTTCATTCTTTTCGGCTGCAGATTGTGCTCTAGCCTTGAAATCTTGATTCGTATCCGTTTTGTCAGCGTGGGCTTGTATTCGTGATGCACTCTTCGCATCCATTCTCTGACTCCATCGCCCTGAACTGGAGGATGATTGTCTTGATGAATCGTGAGCAGGATTGTTTGGGTTCAACTGATTGGAGCGATTGTCATTTCCACTTTTGTTGGCTCTGTTGTTAGGATTCAGACTATTTGACCGTTGATCTCTTTGAGATTTAGACATCTTTGAATGCCTCCGAGAATTTCCTTTGCCACGCGATGACCCACCTTTGCCAGAACCTCTTGACACATTATTCCCTCATTCAATCTTAGTAACTCTCTACTTTCAATCTTCCCACATGTTATTGCGAGACAAGGAAATAACAGATTTTTCGACTTGCTCCGGCTTTAATTTGGATTTTATTCCACTGGCTCCCCTATTCTTAGCTATACAATATATTCCGAATCGTACCCCAAGTCCTAATTTATTGACAATTGTGAGTTCATCACGATTTGATATCTCCTCGACTTCTTGCTCCCAAGCAACCCTTAGATACTCGTTTGATTCAATTCTTTCAACCATAGAGTCCAACGCACCAATCAGTGACATTTGCTCACTAGGTTTGGGTGTATGTAGAGAAACCTCCTCGCCGAGAAGAGACCACCAGCGCGCCAAATCACCAGGGATTTTAACATCATCAGGAAGCCATAATTCCATACTCCCTCTTGTTTGAAGGGCTAATCTTGGATGATCAATCATGAGTCCCAATTCTCCTGCATCGCCTCGTTCAGATTCCGTGTCTCCAAAGGATAATGTGTTATCTGAAGTAATCATCAAACGGGTATCATCGACTATGAACATCTTAGCGTGCGTCTCCATTGGTTCAAACGAACTTCTTGGTAACAACTTCCATGCAGATGAAAGAAGGTAGTCCGGTTTCCCATTTTTCATAATCATCTTCTTAGTTTTTTTATCTCGCCTTACTTTGTACAATTTCTCACCATATTTTCCGGTCAAAAATTTCCCGTTTTTGTCCAACCTCGGAATTTTTACAGGTTTTGCAAGGGATTGTAATTGTTGTAGTTGCTTTTTCGCTTCCTGCCTCCCCCTCTTATCTACTTCATCGAAGGGTTTCGAATTAGGAGCATGACGACCCCACCAAATGTGAACTGATGCCTTGGATTTCGATGCACGTTGGCCGATTCTCCGGATGGTTGCTTTATCCAAACCGTTGCTTCTCAAACCATCACTCGCCATCACGATTCGCTTGTCAAATCGCTCTATACAATCCGCCATGAAAGGACGGTGTTCTAGAGTACGGATCAATGACCATGTTGGTCTTTCAGCAATATCCCTCAACATTCGTTCCAATTTCGTATAAGCATACCAATCTTCACCTGATTTGATGTCGTTTTTTATCTCTGCAATTTGCTTTTCAACTACGTTCATTAGGGAAAATTTGGGGCGTTTGATCTTTCCTAAATCAGAAAACATCTTGTCAGTATCTGTTACCAATTGGGTTGCTATCCACTCTTCTTCATTGGAAACTTCAAGCATTGATTTCGTACAACGAATATCCTTGATCAACAAACCAGATTCGAGAACCCCCGACTCCAATGAACCACTGAACAAATTGCAAGAACAGATGAATGCATTTCCAGTGTCAGATATGACCAATTTCGTATGACTCGATTTTGGAGACACCCCTCCTTTCAGTTTGAATCGCTTGTCTTTGGCGAGTGTGGCAATATATTGTTCAGTATTTTGGATGTCTTCAGGCGATCGGCCACGATCCGGCTCACCGAATGAAAGGAGAATATCTGGTTGAACTCCTTCTGATGCCTCTGCCAGTAGTTCAGCTACATCATCTGAGAATCGTGGATTGCTGAATGATGTCACAATGAATACCTGTTTCTTAGCTGAGCGAATGACTTCCTGCGTAGCATCCCACATGTCTTGGCGGAATCCAACAACCTGTTTGACCCAATCAAGCCTTGGGCGCTCATCTTGTTTTATTTGGTCAAGGATTGTATCGAGTATTTCCAATGTCTTCTCCTGAACGACTTCGGGCCTATCCGCGAATTTTGATGTCGCCTTTTTGAATTCATGTAGTGCCTGAATTTCAGGAGAATACGGCCATTCGTATTCAGCTTCTGTCACTTCGGGCTCATTCATTTCAAATCCGGGTTCTTTATCGATATAATCGCCAATCAGTGGCTTGAAAGGCCCTCTTTCATACACCCAAAATTTTCGCCCTGTTCGATCCTCTTTCTGTGTAATCTTTGTCCTCAAGAATAAGATTTCACTACTTGATTTCAAACTCTCAAGACGCACATGCCCCAGAATGTTTTTTCTATCTATTTTCGATTCACTAGCCAACCATCCTAAGAACGGTTTGGCCAAATCCTTGACTTCACCTTCCGATTTATTCACATCTAATTTTGGAATCGGTGCTAATTGATGAATGGAGCCTGTGACATCATCATCAAGGCTGAGGCTCTTTTCCCCCATGGTCCAGTATTTTCCTTTCCACAAATCCCTCATCACAGGCGTAGAGTACTCACTAATCTTGGAAATTGATGAAGAGGAACGGGAGAGCGCATCCAATCGATGGACAGATTGTGATTGTGATTCAATCTTCTTGATTGATTTCATGCCATCCATGAGTGGTTTTAGCGGGTCATCTTCCTCCACTCTGAAGATGATGTGCAGAATCTCAATTGGAATCTCAATAATGATACTAGCTCCACTCAATTTTTCATCCCCTAGATTATTTTCCCATGATTGCGAACCGATTCGAGGAATCGAGATAATTGCCCCTCATCCTCTGCCCAATCAGTATTCTCGATATGATCGATGGATGAAATTACAACAAGACCCTCTCGGGCACGAGACAGAGCCACATTGATTCGACGAGGGTCACGGAAGAAACCCCACCTTCGGGATGATCCTGTACGCTTGTTGCTACGTACAAGACTGAGGAGAATGAAATCAGCTTCCTTTCCTTGAAAACCGTCCACTGTTCTGACATTGTCGTGATGTTTCTTCGGGAGGTTGCTGCGTATTTCTGCAACTTGTCCCTTGTATGGAGTGATGGCGATGGCGTCACATCCACTGTTGAGCAGATCCTCAAGATGCTTGGCGGCAAACTTGGCTTCGACCTTGTTGCAATACGATTTGCCGCGAAAACTCTCTGTACCATTTGGAATATCTGCAAAGAGAAGCCTCTCAACATGTTCTCCAAAGACGCCGGGGAGTTGTTCATCCTCAACACTGTTTACCTTCTCTAGAGAGAATGGCTTCCCATAGAATATCTCGCCAACCGAATCGGATAGTGATTGGAACATTCGCCATTGGCTGGAGAGTACATCTCCGTTGGTAATACTGTGGATTACTTGGAATGGTTGGAGCCATGCTTCAATTTGACCAGAAATGTTTGTTGGAATGAATTCTTTACGTTTCGCAAATCGTGTTGAAAGCCCTACTAATTCGCGTTCTATACTATCTCTGAATTTTCTGTTTCTCCAATTGCTCAAACCATCATCGATACAATCTTCAATCGCTTTCTGTATTTCACGCAATTCAAATGGGGGGAGTTGAAGATGATCACCAATTATCAGAGTATTCATCGAAATTGACACGGGCCCAATCAACTCAGAAGGGTAAGATTTCCCGGCTTCTTCTATGATGGTGAAATCGAATGTCTCTCCAGACTGTTGTAAATTCTCCATCGTACGGTCCAAGGTAGTCGTGCAAACAACGGAGGCGGTTCGAGTAGCCAAGTCCTCAACCCAAGTAGCCAATTTCCCAATTTCTCGCATCTTCTTTTCGGGAATCGAAATATCTCTGAGGATTCGATTGGTGATGGCTTCGGGCAAAACATCTGAGCTGATGTCGCGTTCCACATCAGATTCATTATGATTAATTCTAACCACGTCAAAAGAGTCGTCCAATTCTTCACGAATACGGTTCGATAGATGATCAAGAGCCAGGTGTTCCTTTGAACTTACCAAAATCCTAGCGCAGGGGTTATCCTTGAGAATGTCCTTAACGATTTGACAAGCAGTCCACGTTTTACCTGTTCCTGGCGGTCCTTGAAGGGCCATGATGTTGCGTTTTTGCGCCAATCTCCATTCATCTGAATTTCTCGTATTGACTTGTAAGCGAACTAGATTACGAATGGATTCTTTTCTTACGCCTGATCTGATAAGCTTCTCCTTCCTCATCATCAATGCTTTCTGCGGAACACTCGCCATTTTCAGATACCCTGAGTCTGATAGTTTGGCGTTCTTCTGAGAAGACTTAATCGTTAGAAGGAACGGATCTTTTTCGTGGATATGTTCCAACTTCCAGATATCACCGTCTTTCCATTCAAATACGCGCTCGGATGAATTCAAAGCGACATCCATTTCTCTATTACGCACTGCAGATTCCCACAAATCATGTGCATTGGCATTTCCATCACGCCGTTCGATTCGAATAGTGGCAATCCCCTTCTTGATATCGTGTTCCTCTAATTCATATTTGTAGCAGGAATTTTCAGCATGACGAAATTCCGCTGCAAGTGTTCCGACAAAATTACGGATAGTATCATCATAACGATCCGCATTCCAGATCTTCGTTTTCCCTTGCCAACAAAGCGCTCTTTCAATCCAAGGATTCACAAGATTAGAATCTGGGTATGGGGAAATTTGAATTGGAATTTCAATACCATGTGCATCAGAATCAGGCTTTTTTGAAGGCATCCAAAAGCCATGCGCGTTGGCTGTAATTCTAAATTTATCACGATTATATTCAATCCACATAGAATGATTTTCTTCATCGAGATTTACAATCAATTTTCCATTTCCTTGTATATTGTTGTCTTTGCGAAATACCAAACCGTCAATTCGTGATAGGATAGCCTCAATAGATTTACACCCAGAGAATGACCTAGCTTGATTTGGTAGACAAAATTTTGCTGCAATCTTTGCAATAGATAACACATCAGTCCGCTCGATTGAGTCTTCTTGTATATCACTCAAATCGGGAACCAGAATAAAACGGGTGCCGCTGTATTTCATTTGTTCGAAACTGTAGTTGAATTGAGAGTATGAAACTCCAAATCGACCTGAAATTCCAACCTTTTCCAATCTCAATAGATCTATCAGAAATGTTGCTAATTCAGTTGGTTGAAATCCGCCGACCTGTGGATTAACTTTGAAAAACTCCTCAGTCAAAATATGGTTGTGGCTGTGATCTAGTAGAATGGTATATTCCTTATCGTTTGGAAAGTGATCCACAACTCTAGCGATTGGATAACTGTCATTCCAAAGTCCCCAGCACGTCCTCGCTCTTATCGCGCACATGTGGTGGAGTGCGGACAAACTGATACCGCGCGGAATGACCCTTTTCTTGGATCCGAATAGTGTGACTTCGAATGACATAATAATCTAATTTTAAGACTTTTCAAACGTTAGGGTAGTGTTTTTAAAATTCAATAATCGAGATGGGCGTTTCCTCTTTGTACTTCAATAATGCTTCACCCTTCTTAAACAATTCACTTGCGCCAGAACAGTGATTATCCCACTGTTTTATGTGGTTTGACTCAGAGGGTAGCCATTCCGCCAATCGGCATGGCCTCAAGCGGGGTGAGCGTGTCGCCACGGAGACTTGGACCGGTAACAAAGGTTGCAAAAATACCCTTGTCGGCCAAGTTGTGAGAGAGAGCAAACCATGTTCGGCCATGAGCGTCAACTCGTATGTCCAAGAAATCGCCGAGTCCACCGCATCGGTTGTAGCCGCAGTCCGGTTCGGTGTCAATCGGGTCGTCATCCAGGTTCAACTGGACGGTGGTTAAGAGCGGTGTTTCGTTGAAAGCATCCGTTGCGTACGTCAAGTAAGCATTCCATGACTCGTCGTTACCGTTTGCTTCGCCGACGTAACCAAACGCCACGGTTCCCGGGTCCCCTGCAACAACAACAGGGAATCCTGTTCCTGAGAGGTTGATGGGTGGAGCGATCATTGAAGCATTTGACCACGTGTCGCCTTGGTCGATGGAGTAGGACCAGTATGGCATGTTGTCAAGCCCCATCCACATGGCGTGGACGTTGCCTTCTGAGTCAACTTCGACCTGTGCTTCTTCAGCATTCCATGTATCAGCCGTTCCGGTTTCCGATGTCGGCAATTGATGTTCGCTCCAACTGATGCCTGCGTTCGTGGTTCGGAAGATGGAATATCCTTCTCCATCGCATCCTTTGTTGCCTCGGTAGAAGTTTCCGTCAACGCTTCCAACCAAGTGGGCGGAAAGTCCGCCTGATGAGCACGTTACGGGTGCGCCAGAGGTTTCAGGGCCCCATGTTGCTCCTCCGTCTTGACTGGACGAGCAAAGCGGGTGAGGCGCATTTCCATTGATGCAAAACATGTAGGTCGTAGGATGGAGGAGTGCAGGCATGTTGCTGCTTGCAATGGTTTGGTGGTCTTGAACGGAGTAAGCTTGCGTTGCGACACTTGGTCCGGTCCAACTGTCGCCGTCGTTATCCGACCATTCCACGGTCATCCCAAGAAGAACGTGCATGTCGAATTTCATGATTCGGCCGGTCCACGGGTCGACGTAGATGTAGGGGTCGTTGGAATTCACAACGGGAATGAGCGGATTGTAGACGTTCTCGCACGTGTAATCCAGAGAGTCCAGCATACCGATGAGGTCGCATGAAACGACGGCGGTTGAACCACCGGGCCCGTTGCCGTATGAACTCATGACCATGGTGTCGGTTTGAGTGATTCCCATGGTTGGTTCAAAGGTTGACATTCCAATTCCATAATAGGTTCCCGAGGCAGGATGCGGGACGTTACGATCCTCAAAGACGATCTCATCATTTCCCCACGCATCCACGCCACCGGGTAGATGATACCAGGTGAGAGGTTCCTTCTCAAAATCCCATACGATTGTTGGGGCGGTCTCTTCTTCAGTCTCGTCAACTCCAAAGCATCCTGAAAGAGAGCAGGTAGCCATCAAAAGGGCAAGCATCACTGCGGATGGAGTTTTCATTATTCCTCCGAGGAATCGGCCTCATTAAAGGGTTCTACTCCAAACCAATGGTCACTGTAAGGATCGGTCCTTGAAAGATACCCAAACGTGCCTTTGAGTGCGGTTGAACTGAACTGACGTTTCACTCTTCTTCGCTTGAAGCGTCCCCGGAAAGGGCCTTCTTCAATTCACTTAGGTCAATTCGGTGGTCTTCGTTCTCATCAAAAGCCTTGATGATTTGAGACACTTGTCCAGGGGAAAGAAGGTCGCCTACAACGGAGCGGATTCCTTTATGCAATTCAGGCCCGTTGATTGTACCGTCGCCGTCTGCATCAATTTCCTCAAAGAAGGATTCAATGGACATCTCTTTGTCACTGATGGCTTGGTTAAGATTGTTCAATGCTTCTTCAATGGTCCAGTCTTCGCTGCTCATGGCCTCGCTAAGAGCGGTGCAACAAAAACAGTTCCCCTGAAACGGTTCTATTTTATTGTACATTTTTCCGTGCACATTCTTAACTAATGTCTCCTCGCATGAGCATGCAGTCACGGACATTCATCACCTCGTTCTTTGTTCTCCTCTTCTTTGGGAGCGCCATTTTGCCGTTGACTCATGAATCCACTGGTCCGCTCACGCTTGAGGTTGATTCCAGCCGTCATCATGTGGACAGCGTTTCTTCATCCACGTTTACCTACGGGCTTACCGAAGAATCAAAGCAAGTTGGAGATTCCGTACAGGTCTACATTCCCCTCGAGGCAGGCTATTCGATGACTTCAGGTTCAGTCAACGTAAGCTTAGAAGGGAGTGAAGTGAGTTCAACACAAACCTATTCGGTTTCAAACGGTGGATTGAACGGTACCATGAACGGAACCGATTCAGACGGTTCAGCCATTGCATTGCAGACGGCAACATCCGGTCCACCTCAGGCCGGTAACAATTCCTCATTTTTACTCAACGGCATCAGTTTGAGCGGTGTTCACGCCTATGATACATTGGAACTTGCTTGTGGGTTCACTTCCTGCGGTTCAATCGCAGCAACCGGTGATTTGACCCTCTACGTCAACACCTTGATCGTCGGTCAAGGCACGTTCATTGAAGCAGACGACCTTGTTGGTGCTGGAACCGGTGCAGGGACGAGCACAACGACTCAACAGAACGGCAGAAACGACGGTGGCGGCGGTGCAGGACACGGTTCAACCGGTGGCTCAGGCGGTGGCACAAACGGCGGTTCCGGTGGCTCAAGTTACGGAAATGGAACCGAGCGTGGAAGCCAGGGTGGCGGCGTTTCAAGCAGTTATCACCCTGCAGTTTACGGTGGCCAAGGCGGTGGATACATCAAAATTTACGCTGACACCATCATCGTCAACGGTTCAATTGAGGCAGACGGTGGAAACGGAGATGCCGGCGGTCAAGCCTCGAGTGGAACCGGTGCAGGTGGTTCCGGTGGCGGCGGCGGCTCCGGTGGTTCTATTTTCATCCAAACGAATTCCTTGACGTTGGGTTCAAACGGTGTCATCAGTTCAAACGGAGGTAATGGCGGAGACGGTGCTGACGGTGCTCAAAACGGCATTGGCTTCGGCATGTATGACGGCGGCGACGGTGGCGGAGGCGGCGGAGGCGGTCGAATTTCAGTCAGCACACAATCGGGCGGTTATTCCAATTCTGGAACGGTCGCTTCAACCGCAGGTTCCGGTGGCGCTAAGGGCTTGAAGTACGGTACTGGGATCGACGGGTATGACGGCACTTCCGGGACAAACGGTATAGTCACAACCTCAACATGGGGAGGCTATCTTGCAACAGGTAACGTCACCCGCAACAACGGAACCTTCGTGTCCCAGCCCATTGAGACTCAACCTTCGCATGCATCAACTGCGTACTTGGCTCATACCGTATCGGTGCCTGTGAATTCATCACTTATTGCCCACTATCGCTGGACCATGGGGGGAGACGATACGTCTTGGGACCATTGGAGCGATTGGAGCGAACTGCCGCTGACGGGGACATGGATTCCTCGACATCACTGGATTCAGGTCAAGTATGCATTCAATCGGACATCATCTGCTTCACCAACACTGAGTGCCATTGCTCTCCAAACTTCTGAATGGACCACTTTGGAGGATGCTGCCTTTGATTACGATGGGATTTCAACTTCAATCGATTACCAAAATACCCCGATTGGGTTTACGGATGCCTTGGTCAATACAAGTTCAACGCAATCTCATGGTTTCACCTTTGACCTGCCCTTGAACGCAACCTTGCTCGACGATGCTCGGGTGTGGATGGGCTGGACTTCTGTCGGGCCCCCAGACCACCCGCCCGCCAATTTCAATGAGGCCGTTATTGGCTCGACCGTTGTAAATTCATCACTCCTTAACTGGCAGGAAGAAGGCCACGACCTCAAGTTTGATGCTCAAGTGCTTCAAACGTTGATCGATTCAGCAACACCTTGGACCAACAATGATGGAATGCAATGGGTCACGCTCAACGTCAGTATCTCCATGTTGGGCGATACAACGATGACGTTCGGTGACCTTTGGATGCCGTGGTCAATTTCAAGCACGGTTCAATTGGATTCCCAAGTGAACAGCATGATTCTGTCCGAATGCACGTCCTTCTACGGGTCAACCGACGGATTATGCCTGGGAACCGATGGATCCCATCCGTTCACCTTTACAGGCTCAACACTACCAGTTGGAGCACCAGCGTTTTCGTACACGATCGACGCACCTGCATTTGATTGGGAGGACAGTTTTGCCCCTGAAATAGATTTTATTCAACATCGAAAGGGCATTGAGCCAACACCAGATGTTCGCGTGGGTGAGGGTTACAGTCTCGTTCTTTTTGATCTCATGAATGAGCCCGATTTGACGGTTCAAATGTTGGGTCATGACTGGCAGGAGTCCGATGGATTCGCAAATGCAACCTCAATGGCGTATTATTCAGCCTTGCAGGGGTATTATCTGATGATGTCAACCGAGGGGCTGAACGCTGATTCAACCCAGCAACTTAACCTCACCTTCCGTGTCCTTGACAGCAATCTCAACGAACGAACCCCACGCCCAACCTACACGCTCACCGTTTACCCCAGCGAACCCGAAGTCGGTTCGTTGAGCATCTCAGGAACCAGCCATGTTACCGGGGAATTCGATGCGGCTACATGGGATGTTGACGGGGCAATGTTTGAGTTTGGTGCAACCGATATCAATCAACGGTCTTCTCTTGATGTGAACCTTCATCTCACCCATCAACTTCTTGGAACCGTGGATTTGGAAATGAACTGGTCGCAACAGAATATGGAGTACGTCGCACTCTGGCAGCCGAGTCGGGACCATCTTGGCCAGTGGAGCCTCGAAGTTGACATGCGTGAGGTTGACGGCCTTTTAGGAATGGATTCTGACGGGCTCAGTGCGGGCCAAGACGCCATGCTGCTTTTGGTTGACAATCAGGGCCCTGTTCTCTCAACGGTTGATTATGCGATTGAACTCGAACGAGGTACGCCTCAATTTGTCAACCTGTCTTGGGGCGGCCAAGAAGGCGAAACAAGTTCGGGAAGCATCTCAATCGTACAAGACGGTAGTGTTTTGGATTTCAAGAACATTCTCCCTACGCTCGTCAATTCATCGAGTCTCATGTTTGAAACCGATGATCTTGAACCCGGTCAATACTCAATCGTCATTCAACTTGAAGACGATGCGGGCAATCAAGCGGTCCATGACGGAAACGCCTCATATTCCTTTGAGGTGCTCCCTCCTTGGGTTGATGGAGACGTTGCGGTGAATTATCACAACGAGACAGCGATTCAAATCGTTGGAAACATCGTATGGAGAACCGGCTCGGGGCAGTTGACTTTGGTGGATTCGAGCGGGTCATTGAGTGAACAATTGACAACGTTTGATGGTCCCTTTGAAGTGTTGATTCCACTGGAGGGTTCGCTTCAGCCAGCCATGTCATTCACTCTTGCTGCCTGTGACCTTAACCAGAGCGAGATTTGCTTCAACCAAGCATTTGATGTCAATTTTACGACTTCATTTGTTGTTGATGTTGATTCCATTTGCACGGTTACAAATCTTGAATTGAAATCAAGTGATTCAGCTGAGGCTGTTTCGTGTGAGGTATTCAACGACGGCTTTGTTCCCGCCACGGTGAAATTTGTGACGCCTATGAATGCTTCATTAGCAAGCGAATCAACCGTGCTCATGCCGGGTGAATCGAAGAACATGGTCTTGACGCTTCAGAACGGTACTGATGACCTCAACCGTTCAGTTGAATGGTCCTTGACAGCGGAGAACACGGTCAACGGACCAAAACTGATCGATACAGGCCAGGTCCAAACGAACCGTACGCTCCCTTCAAACGCTGTTGAACCGACCGCCGAAGACCCTTCGGACGACGCCTCAAGTTCAAATTCCTTCTTGCCTTCAGTCATTGGATTACTTGTGCTCTTTGCGGCGGTAAGTGGCTTGTTCTATAGGTTTTCCAAGAAAGGTGAAACCGACGATTTTGTTGATTCCGTAACGGAAGAACTCCTTCCTGAGTCCTTTGAAACAACACCGGTGGATGAAGAATATACTGAGCCGGAAGTTCAGCCACAATCAGACCAAGCCATGCAATCATCACCGAGTCCAGACCAAGTGGCTACTTCCGTAGACGGGAGTGGGTATGAATGGTTTACTTCAGGAGAACATCACTGGTATCGAAGCGAAGGTTCAACCGATGAATGGTTCCCCTTTGAGGGATGAGTTCACATTCCTGCGGTACCTTCTTGTTTGGTACAGAAATACAACATCATGGACGAACAGGCTACCGAGGTTCCTGAGGTTCCTAAAGCGCCAACTTTGCCCCCTGTGGGTGGCTGGCCAAGAGCGATTCTTTTCCGGATCTTCGCACTGTTAATCGCTGGAGGTGCAGTTTACAACAACCAAGATGGCCTTGGAGCAATCATCGTTTTGTTTGTACTGGTTGTTCCGTTTGAACGTTTTTTTCCTCGTCACGACCATCAAAACTTCCGCCGTCCAAATCTAAATCTAGACCTGGGTTATGCCCTTGCTTCACCTTTCTTACAAGCAGTGGGCCTCGTTGCAGCAGTTTTTGTCGGTGTGTTGAGTTTTACATGGATTCCCGGATTGATTCTACGGCCCTACGTTCAGTCCATACCCGACCCCTATTTGCTTCTTGTTGGAGTCGCCATGTTTGACGTTGCTTCCTATTGGACGCATCGGTGGTACCATGAAGTTCCCCAGCTGTGGAAGTTCCACGCCATACACCATTCACCGGAACATATGGATTGGGCCAGTGGCTTTCGAGCCCACCCTTTTGACGGCACCCTGATTGCACCGGCATTCTTTTTCCTGATCGCCGCCGGTTTTAGCCCTGAATTCTCGGGGTTGGTTGCAGTCGTCCAAATTGTGTTGGGGTTGTTCCTGCATGCGAACGTAAGAATTTGGTTGAAGCCTCTCTCTAAAATCATCATGACACCTGAGTTTCATCACTGGCATCACGCCAATGAACCGGAAGCCATTTGGTGCAATTATTCGACCTTCCTCCCTCTTTGGGACCTTGTATTTGGTACCTATTACATGCCCAAAGATAAGCGACCTTCGGTGTACGGAGTCGACGAATACGTGCCGATGACCATGGCTGAACAGTTGCGTTATCCTTTGGTGGGAATGGGGAATCCATTGCGATGGTTACGTCATCCATTTCGTTCCCTCAAGATGATGTTCAAAGGGATTTGGCTGATCTTGCGGATGATGAAGCGATCAGCATTTCGACCACGAGGTGAGGAATTTGAGCGGGCAGTGTTGCGATTGAATAACCCCAAAGCCCTCGTGGATGAACCCACATCTCTTTGAGCCGTGACCTCCAGCAAGGAATGAGCCATATGTCCTTCCGAGTTTGTATTAATTGTCACGGAATCAGAGTTTATCCCTACATGGGTTTCATGGTTGGCCAAAGGTTTCAATGTCAAGACTGCCAAGAGTTGATGGTTATTCCTTTGGAATTTGAGAACCGTGAAGACTATCAAGAATATTTGGAAGGGATGGCGCCCAATCACCCCAACCTCGTATCGGCCAAATCGGACGGCGATGACGGCGGCGATGACGATGACGACGACGACGACGGTGACGAGGATTGAGAACCTTCACGCCATTGCAGTTTGCTGGGGATGGTTCGATTTACGTTGAGGACACACAAACGGTCAAAAGGTACCTTTGTCACGCATCGGCATGACCCCTGTGGATATTGCGAACCCCAGTGAAGAACATACCATGTTGCGAGAGATGGTCCGCGATTGGACCAAGGAATACGTTGAGCCCCAAGCTCTGGAGCACGACAAGAACGAGCGATTCAATCTCCCACTGATGCGTTCGATGGGCGACTTGGGATTGCTCGGAATCAGCGCTCCAGAAGAATACGGTGGGTCTGGTTTGGATGCGGTGGCTTGCACCATTGTCCATGAAGAATTGTCGGCTTCGGACCCTGGGTTTACACTTGCTTACTTAGCTCATTCAATGCTCTTTACAAACAATCTTGCCCACAACGGTAACGATGAGCAAAAAGCAAGGATCTTGCCGAAAGTTTGCTCTGGTGAATGGATTGGCGCAATGGCGATGTCGGAACCTGACGCAGGCACTGATGTTCTAGGACTCGGAACCTCTGCTGTTCAACGAGAAGACGGTTCATGGCTCCTCAATGGACGCAAAATGTGGATCACCAACGGTTGCATCGACGAAGACGGAACTCCCGCTGACGTTGTTTGGGTATATGCTCGAACGGGTACAGACGAAAAAGGACGGGTTCAACTGTCCACCTTCCTCGTTGAAGCAGGTATGGCCGGTTACAGTGTAGGGCAGAAAATCTACGATAAAACTGGAATGCGTGCCTCCAACACTGCTGAATTGGTATTTGATGACTGCATTATCCCTGCTGCAAATTTGGTTGGAGAGGTCGGGGAATCCCTCATCCACATGATGGGGAATCTCGAAATCGAGCGGTTGACCCTTGCGGCCATGGCCCTTGGAATCGCTCGCCGCTCCATGGAGGAGATGAACCGCTACGCTACGGACCGTATCGCCTTCGGGTCAAAGATACGAGATTTTGGACAAGTTCAGCGTCACATCGGCGAAGGCTGGGCCAAATACCGAGCCATGCGTGCTTACAT
Source organism: Candidatus Poseidonia alphae (assembly GCF_943787815.1). Lineage (NCBI taxonomy): Archaea > Methanobacteriati > Thermoplasmatota > Candidatus Poseidoniia > Candidatus Poseidoniales > Candidatus Poseidoniaceae > Candidatus Poseidonia > Candidatus Poseidonia alphae. Next base: position 710,277 of record NZ_CALSNW010000003.1, on the reverse strand, counting down.
CTACGACACAGCCAACAATCTTGACATCGGAACTGCAGGCCAACGGCTTGATTCAGACGGTGTCAAACTCTTCGCATCAACTGCGGCAAAGGAAATTGCTGATTCAGCCATTCAAGTCATGGGCGGATACGGCTATGTTGGTGAATACAATGTGGAACGTCTCTGGAGGGATGCTAAACTCTTGGAGATCGGTGGAGGGACACTTGAATCCCACCATAAGAACATCACACGGGACCTTCTCAAAGACGGCGATGCCATCATTCGATGAGTTCAATGGTTTCGTTAGGACTCAGCAATCTTTGGGCATTTCTCCATGCACTGGCAACCAACCCGGATGATACAAGCAATGCAACCGCGATTGCAGTCCCCCATGTCCATACATTGGACATGGTCGATATTGTATTGTCTGTAAGCAATAATGACATGGAGGTTGTGATGCCCACAGCAATGCCAGTTTGAAGTAACATTGGCGTTGATACACGTAAGAAGGGAGCCGACTTACCCAGTTGGAAGAGAACAAATATGACCCAAGATCCGGCACCGATTCCCCAGACAGGGATCTCAGCAGGATAATTCTCAAACAGCATGATTGAATTGGAGGCGATGTATCGGTCAAGTCCAGTGAGTAGGACAACCCATACCAACGATGCACCTAACAAGCTCAGAACCGATGTCATGATCTTCGATGTAGGCTGATGTCCTTCTCCTGTTGTCTCAGTGATTGAAGGTTGGTTTTGTTTCGGGTATTGGTCCAGTGCTAGAGCCTTGTAGGTCGTTTCTAACTGGTCAATTCTCGTTGAAAGCGAGTGCATATGGTCAACCAATTCCACCAATACATCATGCTCTTCGCTCATAATTGCCATTCTCTCACCCTCAAATTCGGGTAATGTGATCATTTCTGGTGCGATTTCAATGAATCCATCTTCACGAAGTTCAGATTTAGTATCCTCCAACTTTTGAGCCTTTTTTTGCTCTTTTCGTTCTTTTTTTGCTTCCACTGCTTGTGACATGGCTTCGCCAGTTTTGGTCACTGCATCACGGCTTGCGCCGGCTACTTTTTCGGCTGCGTCCTTCGTTGCAGCGGCTGCTTTATTTGACAAATCTGCAATTTTTTTCCCAGTAGCACTCAGACGAGAAGCGAGGGTCTTTGGTGGTTGGCGAGGAGATAACAGGTCTTCGGTCACGTTATCGCCTAAGCGGGTTGTTCTTGTCAAACCTTCGCATCAGTATTCAACAGGCACGGGGTCCAATATCCGCCAGAGGTACCAGGCTGCTGCGGTCCGGTACGGTCGCCACCGCTCTGCTATTTCTCCGACCTGCTCTTTGGTTTCAGCATCAGGAACCAATCGCTGAGTACCTCGAATCAATCCTATATCGCCAAGGCTGAAGACATCCTGCCGTAAAAAATGGAACATCAGCATCATTTCAGCGGTCCATGGGCCAATGCCTCGGAAGGACACCAGATGCTTTTGAATCTCCAAGTCGCTCATTGATTCCCAAGGCTGTTCCATTAACCGCTCAGCATCCTCAGCGAGTCCGTAAATGTAACTGGCCTTGGGCCGAGTCACACCGCACGAGGCAATGGACGGTTGGTCCGTAGCCAGAACGTGATGAGGGGTGACCTCGCCCAGGTGCGCACACAACCTTCCCCAAATCGCATCTGCTGCCGTGACCGATATTTGCTGGCCAACAATTGAACGAACGAGCGTCTGAAACAGGTCGTCCCTGCTACTGATTCCAGCGGGTCCGTATTCTTTGACCACCGGTCCAAGCAATTCGTCGTTGAGGAGGACTTCGTGAGCTTCGTCCCACCAAACCGGTACTCGACTCGCCATGTAGGTCCATGCAAGAGATGAGGTTTTGAACCCATGCTTCAAGGCTACTTCATGCGAGATGAACTGATGGCGCTCTTGGAATTGAAATCCGTTATGCGAACCGGATGGGTTCGTGCTGGTGTGGACCAACCTGAATCAGTGGCTGCACATTCATGGGGAATGGCGGTCCTCGCCTTACGTCTTTGTCCACCCGAATTGGATCTGCAAACGGTCCTTACCTACTGCTTAATTCACGATTTACCCGAAATCATTGTTGGCGATCTTACTCCCGATGATGACCGCAGTACGAAGGCCGAAGATGAACACGCTGCAATGGGTAAATTAGCCCCCCAGTGGCTTGAGATGTTTGAGACCTATGAACGCCAAGACACTCCGGAAGCACAATTCGTGCATCAACTTGACCGCTTGGACATGGGCCTACAAGCGCACGTCTATCAGAATCGCTCCGGTTTGGACCTCAATGAGTTCCTGAAAAGCGCAAAATCCGTGGTAAGCGACCCATCGCTCAACCGGTTGCTTTGAGTCTTTTCGTCAATGACAGCCGACAAGGCCAAAAAGCAAAAACCATCCGGACGGATTACAGCCCGATAGTGTAGGGGTCCATCATGGTGGGTTTTGGTCCCGCCGACCTCGGTTCGAATCCGAGTCGGGCTACCTCTCAATTCTCTTGAGGAACAAACCAAAGCCCTGCATGGACGATTGGCGCAAGGATGCTCATGACCAGACCGAACCAAAAGGCACCTGCGTAACCAAACATGCCTACGTCGAATTGACCCATGCCTATTGGACCCGTAGCTTCCGGTGCGAGAATCATGTGAAGTATGATGGCTAAGAACCACATGAAGCATCCGAAATAATAGGCGCCTCTGCCTGAAAAATGGACCACAACAGCCGCTTTCACTGGCATATCGATCACATTCCTCTCATAGAGCATAAACGTCAAACTCAAGATGGGCGTTAAAATCACCGAAATTAATGCAATCAACATCAAAAATTGGTAGGTGTTGCCAGCAGAATCCCATCCCTCCATGGCTTCGATCATCCCCTCAATCCCTGCGCATTTTTCTCCTGTGTAGGTGACACATTCTTCGTTTTGTTCGGTTAGATGATCGATAAATGATGTGTATTTCTCTGTTCCACCCATACCATAGATGTCATCCGCCGTCATCGTGTCTGCAGAATATAACCACTCATCATCCTCGATTGAAAGTGTGTACAACGGATCCGCCGTAAAGCACATCAACAAGACGATAAATGAGATGCCCACGATGGCACCTTGGACAACGGCAATCGGTTTGATGCTTGATGCATCAAAAGTAAAACCGTTGAGGTACCCGCTGGAATCCTCCTCGTCAACGTTCCATTCGAAATCTCCATCGCAATGAGGGCATGAAAATTCTCCCGATGCATCGTCATCCAGTGCAATTTCTTCCTCACAGTGGGGGCAAAGGATCTCGACCATGCTGTAGACTCGTTCACGACCTTTTAGTTCTTCTTCCGTCACCATGATTTTTCACACGCATCTTCATCAATGCGTTCCTGTTGGATTCGGTTAGGTGAGAACATGATTCAGAAAATAGGTGTCATTGGAGCAGGACAAATGGGCAACGGTATCGCACAGGTGGCTGCTTGTGCAGGTTATGATGTCGTCATGGTGGACATCAAGGACGAATACGTCGAGAAGGGCCTCGGAACGATTCAATTTTCACTCGGTAAACTCGTCAGCAAGGAACGCATGACCCAGCAGGAAGCAGATTCAGCCCTTGCACGGATCGTGACTGGAACCGACCGTTCGGCGTGCGCAGACTGCGACCTCGTGGTCGAAGCAGTCCCTGAAATCCTCGAGTTGAAAACCAGTATTTTCTCAGAGTTAGATGGCCTCTGCAAACCAGAAACCATTCTCGCATCCAATACATCGTCCATATCCATCACCACCATCGCCGAGTCAACAAACCGTCCAGACAAAGTCATTGGAATGCATTTCATGAATCCAGTCCCCATCATGAAACTCGTTGAAGTCATCAACGGAGAACATACCAGTACGGAGACCAATTCAGCAGTGAATGAAGCTGCTGAAAAAATGGGCAAGATCGCTCTATCATGCAACGATGCGCCTGGATTCGTCTCAAACCGTATTTTGTGCCCTATGCTTAACGAAGCCATTCTAACGCTTCAAGAAGGAGTTGCAGAACCAGAAGCCATTGATGGAATTATGAAACTTGGAATGAACCACCCAATTGGTCCACTTGCACTTTCAGACCTCATCGGCTTGGATACTGTCCTCCACATCATGAACGTTCTTCACGAAGGCTTGGGTGATGACAAATACGCTCCAGCTCCACTCTTAGTGAGCATGGTGGAAGATGGCAAACTTGGTCGGAAAACCGGACAAGGATTTTACACATATTAGGTGTTCAATTGCTTCTAAAAGACCAACTGCAACGCTGGGCGATTGGTCGCTTTCTCATAGAGATTCAAGATTCCGATGAGGTCCACATACAGGACCGACGAATGGCAGACCAGCGGTTGGACCTTCTCCATCGTCTTTCCGTCTTTAGGGCTGGTCTGTTCGGTCTCATCTCCGGTATGTTCGTTGTCGCCATTGCGCTTTGGCTTCATGAATGGGAGGGTTCTGACGGCTGGAACAGTTTCACGTTTTTTGGTGCTGTCGCTTTTGCAGGATTTCTTTCAACCTCCCTTGAATTGGTATTCATCTACGGTGATTCGTTGAAAACGGCTGCTCGAATGGCCAAGGTACTCGGGATTCCGGAGGATGAACTCCAGAAGTTCGAGTTGGAGGAGTCAATCCCGCACTGGTTGATCCATGCTGCTTTGGGTGCACCTGGATTTCAAGGAACGATGTTTGGGATTGACCCGCTTGCACGTATCGGTAAATTGGGTATGCTGATTCGTAAAATATTGAAGAAGTTCCGAGTCGCAGTAAGCGCCACGCTGTTCAAATCGATCGTTCGTCGGATGTGGGTTCAACTCATCGGTAGGACGGCCTTGCGGGCGTTTGTTGAACTTGTGTCATTGCCCTTTTTCGTTCTCATCAACGCAGTTGGAATGAACTCGATGATGCGTGATATGAGGTCTCGACTGGTGGGCCATGAGTTGACGCCCTCCTTGATTGAGCACACTTTCCCGGAAGGAGTGGAGCACCTGACTCCCGCCTTGCATCGCGCCATTTACGATGGTATTCAGGAACAAATCACTTCGGCACGTTTCATTCACCCCAATCAAATTCGAATTCTCAATATCATTGGTGATCCTCCTTCACATCCCAGCCCATCAATTCCGACGAGCAACGCCGAGCAAGTCGTTTCCTCCTGGCGATGTTTGCACTTTCTGGTCGTTTGAGTTATCGTTGCAGGCGAATTATGCGTCGTCTCGAATCCAATCTTGGCAAAGAGGAAGTCGGTCTGATTCAGGATGAAATTGAGGCTGCAATCTATGATCTAGAGCCGTTTACCCGACCTTGGATTTGACCTCAGCATTCAGTCGATGAACGGTTCACATTCTGAACCCGTTGGCTAAATCGGAGAACCAAATGAGAAGGCATCCTCAAATGATACGGCGATTTCAAGGGTCCATGGGCGCATACTTGGTGACCGGTGCATCAAAGGGAATTGGGAGATCAGTGGCACTGTTGCTCGCTGAGCATGGTCATCAAGTGATCCTTCTTGCCCGTGATTCGAAAGAACTCAGAACTACGCTTGCTCTGGTGAAAAAGAGCTCAGAGAACTCATTTTCTCTTCCTTGTGACCTTGCCTCACCCTCTCAGATTTCAGAAACTGCTCAGAATTTGGTCAAGTCCATTGAAGGCCTTGACGGATTGGTTCATAACGCCGGTTCCATCCACCCGGTGCAACCGATGATGGACGCAGACGTTTCACAATGGTCCCGCAGCATTCAGGTCAACCTCATTGGAGTTCAGGATTTGACTCAACGGTTGTTTCCGTTGCTCAAGGGTCCACAGCACAGCCGGGTCACGACCATTTCCAGCGGCGCTTCATTGCGGCCGATCGGCTCGTGGTCAGCATATTGTACGGCAAAAGCAGGTTTGGACATGTGGGCTCGTTGCATGGCTGAAGAAGGTAGGGATCACAACATCAGTGCAATTTCTGTAGCTCCTGGAATTGTTGACACGGGTATGCAGGAGGACATTCGTGCTGCAGACCCAGCTGAATTTCCCTCTCACGAGGCGTTTGTATCCTACCACACCGATGGGCATCTGACTGACCCTGATGATGTCGCGTCCCTCCTTTATCCACTCATTACCGAGCACACTATGCAGCAATCAGGACAGCGATTTGATGTCCGAGATTTGTGAACTTTCAAGCCCTGTCGCCCCAATAGTCATAAGCACAAACCTAGACAGAAGGAATGAGGGTGAGGTATGCCAGGAACAGACCGAGTTGAAATTCGCACGCTAAAAGTTGGACGATTTTGTGTCGTAGACGATGAAGCATACAAAATTTTGAGCATCTCGAAATCAAAGCCAGGGAAGCACGGTTCGGCTAAAGCCCGTCTCTCCCTAGAAAGCATTTTCACCAAGAAGAAGATCTCTCACGTCGGAACCGTTACCGACAGCATTAACGTACCAATGATCGAGAAGGGTACCGCTACAGTGACCCACATTGAAGGTGCTGAAGTCCATGCAATGAATGACCGAGATTACTCCATGATGATTCTCCCCATGCCCGAGGCTGACGAAGGCATGAATGTGGAATCGGGTAACAAAATCATGTGGCAAGAAGCCCTTGGTCGTTACATCATCATTCGTGACCATTGATGGTCAAAACGAACCTCATCTTAAACGACTTCATTTCTGATTTTGTCGGAAATGATTTCATATGCTATGTCGTTGCTCCGGTGTTATGGAGAACCGTATCTCGCCATCCGATAAAGACGAACGCGTCCGAGGTTACTGTGCCTACGACTGGGGTAAAAGTGCCTTTGAGACATCCGTTACAACCGCTATTTTTCCAGCATGGTTTGCTTACCTCTTCATGGAAGCAAACGGAATCTCGATGAAGTTGCTTGGTTCCGAGTGGACTGCTGACGCCATGTTTTCGGCTGCGGTCATGATTGGAGCTCTGTTCGTCGCGATTTGTGCTCCGTCACTCGGTGTTATCGCAGACCGAAGAATGATCAAGATGTGGTGGTTGAGAGTTTTGACCATTCTCGGTTCAGTCTCATGTATACTGCTTGCTCTTTCACCGTATCTCGGTGTATCCATTGGTTGGATATGGGCCATGATTATGTTCATGGTAGCCAACGTCGGGTTGAACGGCGCTGGAGTGTTTTACAACGCATTGCTCCCTCACATGGGCGATGAGTCTGAAATGGATTCTATCTCGAACAAGGCCTTCGCCTCTGGTTACCTCGGTGGTGGTCTTCTTCTTCTCGTTCACCTCCTCATGGTGACGTTCATTGTTGACGAGAGTGGCTCAGTTCAGAGCTGGGTGATTCCCTTCGCTATGGCCAGTTCAGGTATCTGGTGGCTCGGATTTGCTCAAATGACCTTCAAGATGGTTCCCGAGCCTCACATTGAGAATGAAATGGAACCAATAGGTCTCATCGCTTCGACAAAGATGGCACTTGGAGAAGTCAAGAAGACGCTCATGGGTATCAAGGAATTCAGAACGCTTTTCATCTACATGATCGCTTACTTTTGCTTTATCGATGGAATCAACTCTGTCACCGCACTCAGTGGTGTGTTTGGAATCGTGGTCCTTGGACTCACAGTTTCGGGTCTCATTGCCACCATTCTCATCATTCAATTCGTTGCTGCGCCCGCAGCCATTGGATTCACCAAATTAGCAGAAAAATGGGGCACGAAGCAAGCACTTCAGTTTTCTTTGGTCTGTTGGTGCTTCGTTATCGTAGGGGCACTTTCGTTTGCTCCTCTTGAACTGGAAAACCACGAAGAATACGATATACAATATGATTGGGATGAAATCAATGGGACCTACATTGCAACAGCCCGTGAAGGTGTCAACAATATTGCAGCCCTACCCGATGACGGTGAACAACAATGGGCTATTGAGCATCAGGCAGTTCTACCTGTCGTTCAAAACGATGATTACAAGGACGGTTATGCTGTGGAATGGGCGTACGAGAAAAACGGAACTGCAACGGCTATTGCAGTTAGTTTGAATGCTACTTCCTTGGCCGCTCTTGAAGCAACAATGGATGAATCCCGATTCTCTTACAGCATCGTCAACGGCTCACTTGGTAATGCCACAAGCGTGGGTGTTGAGCACCCAACGAGCCTTGGTGATGGAAAATTGGATTTCATTCCTAAGACGGCACGTTCCCTTGTTTGGGAGCCTTTGGGCATGTCGGTGTTCTTCCAATTCCTTCTCTTGGGAGTCTTTGGTGGAGCCCTACTCGGTGGTTCACAAGGACTTGCCCGCTCAATGTTCGGTCAAATGGTTCCTGAAACACGTTCGGCTGAATTCTTTGGCTTCTTCGGATTCTTTGGAAAGGTCGCAGCGCTCTTGGGACCTCTCATCTATTCGCTGATGACCGTTTGGTTCGATTCCCGTGTTGGAATCTTTGCCATATCTTTGCTTATCGTTGCTGGAGCCATCATACTTCGCAAGGTCGACGTTGAAGATGGAATCGCAGTTGCTAAGGCAGAAGACGAACGCAACCGTGCATCCGCTTGAGGGCTCAATTTGGGCCTTTGCCCAGAACTTGGTAGCGTAAGCGTCTTGAAGTGGCTTCACACCGTTCAGCATAAGCGCTAAGGCTTCGGACGGTGAATGTCATGACAGAAAAGAAACCTTCTTCTGCCAAAACTGTAACCAAATCTGCGTACCGGCAGCCGGTAACTCCTGAAGGTCTCAAGGCCATCGAGGCTGGAACGTTAACATGGCTCGACGACGAGATGTACAACAACCTCAACACCGGTGTTCTCGAACAGTACCTGGAAGAAAAGAATCTTCAGGAGTCCTTTGAAGTGTCTCACTGGAGCACTCCAAAGGTCATGATCGGGATTGGAATTGGTGCCATCTTCTCAGGTGTCACTGCCTACATTGGACTCAAACTTGGTCTTGCCATCTCTGCGGCATGGTACATCGCTTACCTTCTAGGAATGGCGCTCAAGTGGTCGCCATCAGAAGTGAACATTGCAACTTCAGCTACCACCGGTGCAACTCACGCATCGACAGGGTTCATCTTCACTTTTCCTGCCATTTTTCTTCTCGCCAGTCAGCCCGATTATGCGTTAGCATCGGGTCCATTGGTGACCTTGGGCGAGGGCGATACATTCCGACTTGCATTTGTCGGAATTGTAGCATCCATGTTCGCAGGGTTCCTTGGCGTGATGTATTTCATTATTTTTAGAAGGGTTTGGCTGGTTGAAGACCCACTTCCTTTACCTGGATTTGAAGCGACCCTCAAGATGCTTGACATCTCATCCGATGTGAGCACGGGTGCTGTGGAACACGCCCGTGATTCGTTGAAAACCATTGGAGTATGGACCGTACTCACCATGGTTGGACTGTTCTTGGTCGAGTATCCATTGATTTGGATGAACGATCGAAAAATTGCCTTGATGGATTTCATTGCAGAAAGCATACATTACGGCGACATCGGCCTAGCGAGTTTTTACTCGAAAGGAAAAATCCATCAACCCTCCGGTACAGACGACGGTATCTCATTGGGACAAACCCATTGGTCTGCAGAAACGGCTTGGAATCCATTTGCTTACACCTATGTAGGTGTTGCTTTGACGCCCTCGATGTTTGCTATTGGATGGTTTATGAAAACCCGAGTGGCCTTCCTTGTCAACCTCGGTACAATCGTCGGTTGGTTTTTCCTGGTCCCTCTTGCAGTTATCTTGAATGTCCCTATCTACGATGCAGCACAACAAGCAAACATCCCGATTCAATCGTATGCTGACGGTGGTTCAGAAGCCCTTCAGATGATTGCCTTCGGCAAAACCGTACGAACAATTGCCATTGGTTCCATTGTCGGCGGTGGTATGTTTGGTCTGGCCAAGATGTGGCGAACCTTTGCGAACATCTTCACCGATATCGGAGCGGCTTTCACAGGTGAAGGCAGTCAGGAGTACATGGAAGGAAAAGGCTGGTACGAGTGGCCTTTGAAGCATATTCCAATCTTCATGGGTGTTACCTTCTTTGCAATGATCTTGATTTTCACCATCGGTGGATTTTCTCCACTCGCCTCTCTGGTCTTTGCCTTGGTCCTCATTCTCACCACGTTCATGCTTGGAGCCATCGCAGTCCGTGTTATGGGCGAAACAGGAATTGAACCGGTTTCGGGAACTTCCTTTATTGTCCTCTTGATGCTTCTTGGGGTATTTTTGAACGCCCAAGAATTGTTGAACCTCAACACACAGGATGCCGTTCTTTTGGGGCTTGTAGGAACCACGGTCTTTGGCTCTGCAATCTCAATGTCGGGTACGGTTATTGGAGACTACAAGAACAGTCTTTACATCGGTAACCGTCCGTATCACATCTCAAAAGGAAACATCATGGGCGTCGTCCCAGGTGCAATTATTGGAGCCGGTGTTGCGATTTTCCTCTCCATTCAACTCGCCGAAGGCCGCATCGACCTCATCGCTCCACAAGCCAATGCATTTGCAACCTTCTCGGTAATCTTCGCTGAAGGAGAAGGCGACTTGATTCTCCTTGGACTCGGCTTCCTTCTTGGGATGTTTGTCGAATGGGCTACAGGGATGGGTACCTCGTTCGGATTGGGAATGTACCTCGATGTCCCTCACACCCTACCAATGCTCATTGGTGGTGTTGCTCGTGATAATTGGGAAGATAAGAAATTGGCCCCAAGAATCGATGCCCTCAAGGAAACCGAAGGTACGACCGCTGCTGAAAAGCAACGTGCTCTCATCTTACTGAGTACGTTCATGGTGGCTGCTGGTTTACTCACTGGCGAAGCGTTCTTTGGAACAGAATCAAGTATTCTCTCCTTCATTGACTCAATTTGGTACGATGGAGCAGGGGATCCACGAACGGTCATGGGCGTTAAGAACTTCCCAGATTCAGGCGCATGGTATGCTATTCGTATGTTTGGATTGATTTTAATCAACGTCATTGTAGGTGTGGGTATTTACCTGCTGTTCAAGAGAGCTGGAGTCATCGGTGGCGACAGCGAGGATGCAGTCCTACAGAATTCATGAGCGTGACATCATGGCCCATGAAGGTGCTGTGCCGACCTGGGTCTGGGGTCTCCTTATTGCTGCAGTATGCGGCGTTTCAAGTGCCGGTGCCCTCTTTCAACACGTTGAGGAAATACCCCCGCTGCTTCGAGCATCATGGCGCCTTCAATTGACATCAATTGTTCTTGCACCCCTGGCTTTGTTTCAGTGGAGAGCAACTCCCGACGATGTCAAGTCAATGTTTTGGACCAAAGAAAGTTGGCTCTTGCTTCTCGCAAGCGGTCTTGCGCTTGCCGCCCATTTTGGAGCCTGGGTTGCTAGTTTAGACGAAACATCGCTTACGCATTCGCTGTTGTTTGTCACCGCCCATCCGCTTGTCATCGTGATCGGGATGCTCGTTTTAGCCAGTTTCCACCCCAGTGTGCGAACGCCTCACAGAACTGAGATTTACGGGGCGATGGTTTGCTTCCTTGGTGCTGGAATCACTCTTCTTGACAACGGGGCATCACAGGGAGACCAAACCGTCACGGTGTTCGGCGATAGTCTGGCATTCCTCGGAGCGGTATTTGTAGTGGGTTATATTGTCGTTGGACGAATTTTGCGAACATGGATGCCGATTTTTCTCTATGCTTTCCCGGTGACCTTAATCGGAGCAATCGTTCTCCTTCCGTTCTCTTATGCATTGGAGACGGGTATTGCTGATTTTGGAGCGGTGGGTTGGGTGGATTCTGAATATTTCATCTGGTTTTTGTTGCTCGCCTTAATCGCGGGTCTTCTTGGCCATACCGGATTGAATACATGCCTTCGTTACATCTCTCCTTTGGTAGTGTCCACTGCAGTAACGTTTGAACCGGTTCTTGGTTCTCTGATTGGATGGCTCTTCTTCGATACAGGAATCCCAGGTACCTGGACATGGATTGGAGGATTTATTCTTATGACGGGGCTGGTTTTGGTGGTTTACACGTCCGAACGTGTTGCTTTGGAAAAAGCGAACAATCAAAACGCTGATGCTGCGGCTTTGGATTAGGTGGAAGAATGTCTGAGAACAGAGGATGGTTGTTGCTTACCAATGATGACGGTATTGAGGCTGAGGGCTTCCGCCTTTTGGTACAAGCGCTGCATCGTGAAGGGCATAACATCGTGGTTCTCGCTCCTAGCGAGAACCATTCAGCAGCAGGCATGCGCATCAATCTCATGAAACCCATGGGTCTACGGGAACGCCCAGACCTTGTTGATGCGTGGAGTCTCAATCCAGAACATGCGCCTGTCCATTTGTTTGAACTGGATGGAACACCTTGCGATACCGTCATAGTTGCTATGGACGGCGGATTGGAACATTTGGTACCCTCGGTCAAACCGCAACTTGTCGTTTCTGGAGTCAACCTCGGCCCGAACTTATCGCAGGACTCGTACCACAGTGGAACGATGGGCGCTGCTCGAGAAGCAGGCCTTTACGGAATGCCTGCAATCGCTTCTTCATTCACATCGTTTGACCCTGAAGGGATGGCTCGTTCAATCGAAGCGACCGTCATTCTGGTCGGACGAGCAATGGACGTCCTCCCCAAAGTAGCCGCCAATGCAGGCCGCCCCCACGATGCAATGGACACCAATTACTTCACGTCGTGGCCCACCGCTGGTAACGATGAAAAGTGGGTTCAAGACCCAAACAAAGCTCTACTCACTGCCTTTAGAAACGGTGACCTCATGCTCAATTTGAACGTTCCACCAACATGGGATGGCACGTGGGCTTGCACTCGATTGGGTGTTCGCTGGTACCGAAATGCTGTACGCTTTGAAGGCGCAGGAGACGATGAAGTGGCGACGTTCACCATCGGTGCATCTTCCGTTGATCACAGTGAAGTTTTGTACGGTGATTGTGATGCTGTGGAAGAAGATAAAGCCAGTCTTTCATGTCTTGCTGTTTGGCCTCAGAGTCATCCATTCGCCATGGATGAAGATCTGCTTGCCAGTGTATTGATGAACTCAGCGGACGGATGGCCCCATTGGCTCAATCCAAATTAAGCGCTACGCCTTCATCAAGAAGGAAATGAACGACGCCAATGGCCATGTGCCCCTGAAGCCATTGTTCGCCCAAGGAACGTTTCATCACTCCATTGAGGCCCTCTTCCTCGAGGGGTTGGTCATCACTGAGGACAAAACCAATGTCAACATCATGTTGGTTGCTTTGTTCCGGTAAGTGCGCATCAGGGTTCCATAGACGTGGGGCGTTAGCATCAAGGGCAACTACTGGGAGTTCACCCCATTGGCTTAGGGTCGTTTGCAGGTTTCCACCACTGTGTTCGATGCCCCTTGTGATGGGTTGCCAGTGTCCAATGGGCGGGAGGGGGGTTGCGATGACTTTACCGATTTGCCCCGCTATAGAACGCTCTTCAGCGTGGACGCCTACCAGTTCACTTCCATCAAAACGTATCCTTCTTGGAGGTCCAGGGCCGCCACCCAGATGAAGGATAATTTCGGTATCCTTTCTCAAGCCATGACTGGTCAATAAAGCCGCCATCATCGCTCGTACGAGGACGTCCATTCTACCGGCGCCTCCTGCTAAATCATTGAGGGGCAGTTTGCCTTTGGACATTGCACGATGGCCGACGATGGCGAACCTACGCATGCTTATGCCTCCGAGCCACGTTCAACAAGCGTGATGATGGCATCATGGAGGTCCGCTGAGTTCTGCAATACAAAATGGGCGCCAAGTGAATCGACGAGGTATCCCCTGGGCTTGGTTGCATCGTCCAAGTCCTCCAGCCGATTTGCGATAACTGCAGTCATTCCTGAAGATTCAATCTGAGCAATGGCTCGGTAGATCAAATCTTTTTGTTTAATTCCGGATTCAAGTTTGAATCCAATGCGTACACTGCCGTCGCAATCGTCTTTGAGTTCCTGAATGTGTTTTGGACTTTCAACAAGGTCAAGAGATAGGCTTCCTTGCTGGCTTGCAATTTTACCTTCTGCCGGTGAATCGACGACGTAATCCAATACGGCAGCTGCATGAATCCAGGCATCGATTCCATCGTTAGAGAGCGCTTTGCATTCCTTGAGCATTTCACCAGGGGTTGGCGTACGGATGATGAGCGGAAGCCAATCTGGTGATGGAGATGTTGTCAATCCTGCAACACAAGTGACATCGTGACCGTGTCGATAGAGATGGTCTGCAAGAGCCCAGCCCGTTGCACCCGAACTCATGTTTTGCACGTGACGAATATCATCAATCGGAGATGAAGTGGCGCCGAGTGTGATCACAATCGAACGTCGCTTGGCCTTCTTTTGGTTGATGAGATGGCCCAACTTTGCACAAATTGTATTCGGAGTTGGCGTTTTTTGTTTCCCTTCTTCATTCGGACCCCATTCCACTGAAATTCCTTTGTTGCGCAGTTCAATGACGATGTCTTCCGTGACCGGGTCTTTAGCAAGGTCTTCGTGCATGCTTGGAACCATCATGATGGGCGTTCCTCTGCTTCTTGCAACGGAGAGGGCCATCATCAACGGGCCGTGCTGCAATCCATGAAGGTGGCTCGCCATCACGTCTCGGGTGGCAGGCGCTACCAATACTGCATCGACTTCATCTAAGGCGGATAGGTCGCCATCCCAGTCGGTGATGACATCAGCTTGTGAGGCCCAACGAACAGCAAGTGGAGTAATAATTCGCTGAGCCGAAGGTGTCATGATGACGATAAGTTCTGCGCCGTGTCGCCTTAATTCTCTAGCGACCTTGACCGTTTCCACCGCTGCTATTCCACCGGTGACGCCCAGAACAATACGTAAACCACGAAGCGAATTTCCCGACGCAATGACATCGGTATCACGGGTGGCCATAGCCATCCCACAGAGCGGTCTATCATGACTTCTTCGCTTCTTGGGTATCTTCCGCAGCGGCCACATGTTTCAAGAAGGTCCCACCGCAGGGGAAGACATGAGCAACACCAGAGCGGATGATTTCGTTTTGGCGGGTTCCGCGCCATCAGCATCAACGGCTCGTGACCCCATCGCTCATGTTCACCGAGGCACTTCGTTCATCGTATTGGTCGATGCTGGAATTGTGGTTTATTTGCTCGCAACATTACTGCTTGCAACGGGCTTTATGTCGCCATCCACATCAACAACCATCATCATTGCATTGGCCTTCGTCGCCCTAAGCGTCTACACCAGTTACCGTCAACGACGTCAATGGGCGTATTGGCCAGCCGTTGGTCTCTTGATGACGGCAAGTTTGATGTTTGGATTCTTAGCATTCCTCAACCTCATTGCCGTTCTCTTTGGTGAAGATTTAAGCGGACTTTTGTTTGTTTTCCTCATGGGTTGGGCTGCCTTTGGTTCCGGTCGAAGAGCATTGTTTCACTGGCATCCTGTATACCGTTCGGGTTACAGTAGCGATTCGTTCAATCCACTGGCTGACCTTGAGGAGGGGGAAATGCTTGCAGCATGCCCCTCATGCCTTGCTGTGTTGGCGATTCGCCCGCTGATGCTTGGAAACAACGACCGATGCCCCCACTGTTCAAGTTTGCTTGTTAATGAGCGATTGTACGGTAAATATCACGATGAACAAGAATGAAGTTTCATCTTGAAAGAGCTGAATTTCTTCTAAGGAGGCTTCTTGAAGGGAAGCGTTCACGCAGATACAACGGAGGCGGCAGAATGGCAACGACGAGTGAACGGCTTCAACAACTCCTTGATGGAGAACTTGACCCCGCTGATATCGCTGATGATCCGACTCTTGTCAGTCTTGCAGACCGTATTTACGGTATCAAAATCGCACCAGTCCAGCCCGTTAAGGCACGGGATATTAACCCGTCATCCAGTCCTAGCGTTACCGAGGTTGCTCCGCCAACAGATATGCTGATCGAAGTCATCGAATCTGAAGTTCCTGCAATTCAAGCCCCATTGCCGGTTCTTGATATGCCTCCTCTTTCTGAACCTGCCCGAACCCGTCGCCCTTGGCTCTCCCTCACGCTCTTGGGAGTGAGCATTCTGAATCTTTTTGGCGTATTTGGCTACCTTTTTGGTAGCTTGTGCGACCCGAACGACCTCTGCCCCAGTGAGGGATACAATCGTCTTAATTGGGCCTCAGTTCATGAGATCACGAACGGAAACGCATGGAGCCTCACCGTTCTTGACGGTAGTTTTGGAATACCGGATATGGTCGCCATCATCGCTTCAGTAATTCTCGTTGTGTATTTTAGCGGCCGGAAGTGACCGTTTGTTTACGCTGTTGAGTGAAGCCATCGCATACGTTGGTATGGCCAGTATTCTGCTTGCCTTTCTTTTGGAGACGCGAGATGTACTCCACAGCAAAGAACCGGTATATCTGTGGCTGATGGCATTTGGTTCAGGTCTTCTTGCAGTTCGGGCATTTCTTATCAGTGAATGGGCGTTTTTGGTTCTTGAAATCGTATGGTGTGGAGCCGCTCTTGCGGTCCTCGTTGCTGGCGGAAAGTCATCACCTCAGAACCCTATTGAGCCGTCATCTTGATGTGAGTTAAGCCAGCCCACAAACCATGGGCCACGGTAAAGCGAAGCGAGGTATTCCTTCGAAAAGCGAAAATTTCAATGAATGGTATCCGTTCATTGTTGAAGCAGCGGAACTGGTCGATAAACGATATCCAATCAAAGGAATGGACGTTTGGAGACCTTATGGCTGGAAAACCATGAAACTCATTGATTCCTTGACGCATACAGAGATGGAACGCACGGGACACGAAGAGGTCAATTTCCCGTTGTTGATTCCAGAAGTCCTTCTTGAAAAAGAGAATGCATTGGTGGCTCGGCTTAAGCGGGCCCGTGAAGAAGGCGTTGACCCCGATGACCTGCGCGATGAAGACGAAGAGGGTGGGTTCAAAAAAGAAGTCTACTGGGTAAAGCATGCGGGTGATAACGAATTGGATATTCCAATGTTTTTGCGTCCTACCTCTGAAACTGCCATGTACACCATGTTCCCCCTATGGATTCGGTCTCACAAAGACCTACCACTCAAGGTCTATCAAATGGTCAACACGTTCAGATACGAAACAAAACAAACTCGGTCCTTCATTCGTGTGCGCGAAATTCACTTTTTCGAGGCACACACAGCGCATGCTGATGAGGAAGATGCATCCAATCAAATCAAGCAAGATTTGGAAATTGTTGACAAGATCATGCATGACCTCTGCCTCCCGATCATCAAAGCGAAGCGCCCACTTTGGGATACCTTCCCTGGTGCTTGGTATACCATTGGAATTGACGCCGTTATGCCCAACGGTCGAACCTTACAAGTAGCCTCATGCCACCATTATCAGGACCAATGGGCCAAGGCCTTTGACCTGAAATACGAAAATAAGGAAGCCAAACAATCCTACTGTCACCAAACCACGTACGGTATGTCCGAGCGATTGCTCGGTGCGGTGGTCGGAATGCACGGTGACGAAAATGGCCTCATTATGCCGCCTGCAGTGGCTCCGTTCCAGGTTGTTATCTGCCCAATGATCCGCAAAAATGCAGAAGTCGATACGGTAGCAGTCGCCCACGAACTTGCAGGAACCCTTCGTTCTCGTGGTTTGCGAGTCAAGGTTGATGACAGGGATATTCATCCCGGACAGAAGTACTACGATTGGGAAATCAAAGGAGTGCCTTTGCGTCTTGATATTGGGCCAAGAGACATTGCTCAAGGAACGGCATTTGCGGCTCGCAGGACCGGAGGTAAGGAACCACTTGCAATGGATGCGATCGTCGATGAATGTTATCGAGTTCTTGGTGAAATCAGTGATGAACTTCGTTCACGAGCCTCTCAACATATGGGCGATGTTGTTCAACCATTGCCTGAATTTGAGCACCATGACGGGGAATGGGTCATGAACGGTGAGGTCAAGGACGGCCACATCTACGAATTGGCTTTTGATGGAACCGATGCCCATGCTGAAGCTATTGAAAGAACCACTGGATTTGCCTTCCTTGGCGATGCAACGGAACCTTACGAAGAACCTCGGCCGTGTCACATGACTGGCGAACCAACCGTTCGTCGCGTACTTCTTGCAAAGACGTACTGAATACAGTCGTTTGGTTCTGGACCTCAGTTGGTTGAACAGCGGTGCTTGGATATGGAACGCAAACAGTTGGGTTTTCTTTTCATGATTCTATCGTGTGCACCTTATGCTGCCCTTTTTGCGATACCGTTTACTTCACTGAATGGCTCTGAAAGCGCTGTTGCGGCGACAGTGTTGATCGTGACTGGCGAATCACTGTTTGCTATCGGCGGATTGCTGGCCGGCAGGAGCCTGATGGAACGGTTGCGCCGAAAGATCATTCCTCAACGATTTCAACGGAGAGAAGGACCAACGAATTCTGAAGAGTAAAGGGTATTGCAGAAGCGGTGAACGGTGAGAGTTTGATAAAGAACGTCGCATTGGGATAAATATGACACCGAGCGACGGGCCAGGGGTGAATCTCACGGATTCCGTACAGGTCGGTCACAACGCCATTGGTCCAACAACGGGCGACATCATCATCAATTCCGCTGCTAGCAACGAAATATGCAGCATGTGTAAAACTCCCATTGATGCAGTGAACAATCCGGGTTTGTTCTGTTTCAAGGAAGGCTGCGAAACATTTTTTTGTAACAATTGTGAATCGTTTTTCCGCGAATCTCGTAAACCCGGGGAAAAACCCTACTGCGCAGAACACATTGGTGAGGCCACGGCAGAAAACATTCCTCCTCCTCCTTCAGTAAGTGCTATCGTTGGCGCTGTTCTTCGCGATACGAAGCCATCCGCACCGCCCACACAACCTCCTCAAGCACAGATCATGGGAACGGTCAACCAACAAGCCCCCATGCACACAGGTGCTCAAGTTTTTGTCGATCCACAAAATCCGATGGTAGGCATGCAGATGCAGGGTGGCCAATATTACAATCCTTATGTTCATCAGAAGATGGTTAACCCGGCCCAGGCTGTGATCAATACGCTCTCGAATTGGTCAGGGAATGGAAGGGCACAACGAAGTGAGTTTTGGTTTGGCTATCTTTTCTATATCGTTGGGTTTTCCATGGTATTGGGGTTCACCGTTGTGTTATGGGGCGATGGTTTTGATGAGGATCTACTCTTTGGTCTCTTCTGTGGAGCGATGGTTTTTTTGATACCCCTGTTGAGCCTCATGATTCGTCGAATTCAAGACACGGGAAATTCAGGCTGGTGGATCCTTCTTATGGTGATTCCATATGTTGGGTCTTTTGCAATGTTTATATTCGCAGTCTTGCCTTCAGAACCTCAGCCGAATAAATACGACCGTCGATAATTGAGCCGGTCCTCAATTGTTATTGGCCGTCACATGCCGAATGAAGACGGGTCCATGTCCATTTCGCCATCCTTCATCATCTTGCGCATTTGCTTGTTGAGTTTGCGATTGCCCCCCATCCCCTTCATCATCTTTCGGGAACGGTTCCACTGACCGATTAATTCTCTGACATCTTTTTCTCGAACTCCAGAGCCTCGCGCTATTCGTCGAATGCGGTCTGATTTGATCTTTGCTGGTTCGTTCTTTTCCCAAGCCGTCATCGAGTCCATGATGGTTCTATAGCGGTCAAGGTTCCCTTGCATGGCTTCTTTTTGTCCTTTTGACATAGCCCCCATTCCCCCAAGCATGCTCCCGGGTAGGAACGACATTAACTTGTCAATGGTTCCAACTTTCGACATCATTTCCATCTGCTTGTACATGTCGTTAAGCGTAAATCGTCCGCTCATCAAGCGTTGAGTAAGCCGCATGGCTTCCTCTTGGTCCATGTCTTCTGGGGCAAGGTCAATCAGTCCCTGAATGTCGCCCATACCGAGCAGTCTTGAGATGAAACGATCCGATTCGAATTTCTCCAAATCTTGAATCCGTTCACCAACACCAATGTGGACAATGGGTGCACCGGTTGCTGCAACTGCAGAGAGTGCGCCACCGCCACGAGCGGTACCGTCAAGCTTGGTAATGACAATACCGGTGACTCCAGCGAGATTGTGAAACGAAGCAGCAACAGGTCCTGCTGCTTGACCAACTTGGGCATCAATGACCAACCAGCGGTCGGTGGCCCTGGTGAGTGAGGCGATGTTTTCCAATTCAACAACCAATTCATCATCGAGTTGGTGACGTCCAGCGGTATCGACGATGACGAGATCAGCAGCAGCACACTCCTTCAATCCATTTCTGACAATGGTGACGGCGTCCTTGGTGTCGGGTTCGCCGTACACTTGAACCGTTGAGTCCTCTAGAAGTTGGGACAGTTGAGCGTATGCTCCTGGTCGGTGTACGTCGGCTTCGATGACAGCCACTCGCAGGCCGTGTTTCTTTCGGTACCATTCAGCAAGTTTTGCAGTGGTTGTGGTTTTTCCTTGCCCGTAGAGCCCAACCAACAGAAGGGTGGCTCCTCTTGGTTGGAATTCAGGAGCGGGGCCCAGGATTCGTACGAGTTCCGTGTAGAGGATGTTCATGGCGTGGGTCTGCATGGTCAATCCAACACGCGGTTCTTCTTCTCGGAGTCGTGATTCAAGCCTGTCTACAATCTCCTTTGTCTGACGAATGTTAAAATCTGCTTCTTGCAGAGCCCTTCGCAAACTGCGGGTCATTTCTCGCAATTCTTCCTCGTCAAGTTTCCTTTTGTTCTTGAGGAAGCCCAAGGAACGGAAGATGCCTCGGGATAAGCCTTCAAGAGCCATGATTAGGCGTTGAGGTTTCCCCCTTTGAACCCACTGCTTCAAGCAGGTGAATCGGAACGAGGAATGTCGAGAGACAGTACATCATCGTTGAGGGACGCCTTAACTTGGCTCGACTTGACATAACTGTGTGTTGGGATTTCTTGTTCCCTGCCGTTGAGTCCAACGAACAGTATTCCTTGTTCGCTTCGTAAACTCATCTCTTCGCGATTCAGTCCCGGGAAGTGCAGGTGAACTTTCTCAAGGTCTTCTTGCAGTTCTGAGATCATTCCTCGGTGAACCTCATGTTTGAGGACCGAACCTATTTGATGCGGACCGATGGTTTCTGGAAGTGAATGGGTCGCTCCGTACAGTAAGGTTCCAATTGAACGAAGCGCTTCAATCCCGACCACTTCTTGGTCGGCGAGTTCAATCGATCCAATATTGACATCTTTCAGGGTGGATTTGAGTTCTTCGATTCGCTCAAGTTCTTGGGTCCTTCGTTTGGCCAAGAAGGGATGGTCAAATTCTGGAGTTACTCTGTTCACAAGGCATCCGCCAATCGGCAAATTGAATTCAACCAATGAGTCGTAAGCCCGGACCGTCTCATTAACACCCATGCGTTCAGGGATAGTAACAAGCGTAAATGCCGTTGTCGCAGGGTCGCTCATAACCCTCCGAACATGGAGCACTCGACGTCGGAACCGTTCCAATTCCTCTTTCATTGATTCGCTTTCTTTTCGGCCAAAGAGCATTGAGCGTATGCCTCCGGATACTCGCATGAGGCGAAGAAGGCGGCCCGACCATGATTCAATCAATTCAGGTAGGGACAAGAAGCGAAGCGTATGGCCGGTTGGTGCGGTATCAAAAACCACGACATCCCAAGTTGGATTCTCCATATGTTTCAATAATTCATCAAAGGCAAGTGCCTCATCCAGTCCAGGGAGGATCATGTCGGACGTCTTCACGTCAGATTTGATTTCGTCAAATTCATCCTTTGCACCGGTGTCAAACATCATGCTCATTCCACCAAGTCCAGAGCCACCCATGTTGTTCATGGCTTCACCAAATTTAGGCAAGAGCGTTGATAATTTGGCTTCAGGGTCCATTTCCAGGCCGAAGAGCCGGGGGACTCCTTCAACCTCGGTAGGGACAGGTCCGAGCGGTACACCGAGGGAATCCGATGTAGAGTGAGCGGGGTCACTTGATACGAGAAGGACTCGCAAACCAGCATCTGCCAGCCATATTGCTGTAGCTGCGGAAGTGGTTGTTTTTCCAACTCCACCCTTTCCTCCGAACAAAAGAAGTCTGGCCATAATCCGCTGAGACGCTCGGGGTGTTTGAATGCCTCGCCTCGCTCGTTAAGGAACAACGCTTTGATGAAGGGGGAGGTAAACCGCTGGGCATGGTTTCTGAACTCGTCTTGTTTCAGTTGTCCAGTTTTTGTGCTCTCATGGGCATGACCCTGGGGTGGAGGGGTGTCATGACTCGCTATTCTGGTTTTTACGACCTTCCAACCGCTTGGAGCCAAGTATTTTGGGGCATTGTACTTGGAGGACTTTACGCTGTTGCAGCAGACGGGGCCCTGTTTATTCCGTATTACAATCAAGCAATGGATGACAATGCCTATACGGGACTCAACATAATATCGCTGCTCCTTGTCACTCTATTGGCTTCCATTGGGACTCACTTTTTGTTGAGGAGGAAACGGGTACGAAAGGGTGGGTCACAGCCAACGAGCGGTTGGGCTCTAGGCCTCGCCGTGGGTGGGATGGTCGGCATGGTCCTCATGTATCGAATGTTTGAGTTTGAAGACATTTTTTCGCCGGTTGGTCTTCTCAATATTGCCTTAATTTCTGTTTTCACCCCACGGGCAGAAGCACTGATCACTGCTAAGCACGGACACATGATGCTTCAGGATAAGCGATGGGGTGCTATCCTAAGGTCTACTTTCTGGCGCTCAGCACTGCTTGTAGCCGTGTATTCTGCTGTATTCATACCTCTGGTTTGGGTGTTTATTCTCCCGTTCATTCTTCTTGTGACACCAGCTTCGGAAACATGGATTTGGGAATCTGTACCGAGGGAGGGACGGCGTCGTTTGAGAAGGATTTGGGCAGACCAAGCGCGTGAAAAGACCTCCGCTTCTATGCGGACGGGCGCCCCACAGAAATCTGATGATTCCATCGCAACCAGTGAAGAGTAACAAAGTGCTCACTAAGGGTGCATGGTGACAATTAGGGCCCTGTGAGCCTTCATTTTTCATCGAAACATGAGTTTGGGCCCTTAGGAGGAATTGTTATACGGCGTCAGCGAAGCCAAAACAACATGGGTAGTTGCCCTTATTGCCGCAGCACTACGCTGCCTAGCGACACGATTTGCTATTCGTGTGGAAGAGTCCTGCCGAAAGGTGGCCGTTCATCTTACCGTCTTGAGCAGCAATTTTCCCATGGTTCGAAAGACACGACCTACAAGATGGCTAAGAAACCCTCTAAGCGTGGTTTGGTTCAAACTCATTCCGGGCGGAAACGGAACATCATGAAGCGCCGCAAGAACCGATTCAGAAGCGTTGTCATGCTCTTTTTGGTTGCTTTTGTCATGCTTTCACCACAGGCAAGGGAACATGTTTTGGGTGAATTCGGTGGAATCGATGAGTACCTTCAGGCGGCGATGGCTCCCTACCACATCTACCCCGTTGAGGCATCATACACCCTTTCTAAGGTGGCTGATGTGCAAAACAATGCGGTTGAAGGCCACATTGTTGAGTCCATTCTGATCCCTCCCCTTGTAACTTCTGCCATGGGTCTGGCGAGTCAATTTGACTATTCTAACGGCGATCCTTCCTTGGAGCCTACGACCATTCAAAAAACTGAATTGATTACAATGGTCGTCGGTTCACAATCCGTTAACGTCCCTATTGATGGAATGCCGTCTAAGGAACATTCCAATCGGATTACAACGTCTGAAGGCCACGAAATATGGTGGCCAAGCGTTGGCCAAGACGACAATGAGTGCTCGGTTGCCAAGTGTGTCAAGGTCAAGATGAACCTTGGACCAAACGAGGCAACTTCCTATGCATTTAACGTTCAAGTGACCTCATATTCCTACACTTGGTGGAACGACGCTCGAGTCAAATCAATAGTACCTGGTAAATCCATGGGGATCAATGTTGATAATTCTGGAACTTTTGATGATTACCAATTGCGTAACAGTCAGAAAGCATCTGAGTTTGGAACCAAACTTTGGTATGACCGTGGCGGCTCTGCAAGTTATGCTATCAACGGGCAAGATGCCATCGTGAAAAGTGCAGCTGACCAAATCTCATCCTCCCTCCCGGAGGGCAAATCGGACAATGCCTATGCCTTCTCAAGAGCATCTTTTGATTATCTTCATGCATTCGTTGAGTACGATAAGGAGGCCCCAGTTACCGCTCGAAGTGGGCCAGCATGCCTAGCAGGGAATTTGGGTGATTGCGATGAACAGACCAATGCCTACTTCAGCATTCTAAGGACTAAGGGCGTACCGGGGTGGTACACTTTTGGAATTCTAGGTAACCCGCACTTCACCGATGATGGCTGGGAAGCCCACGCATGGGGATACATACAATTGCCTCTCTCAGAAAGTTGGTGTGAAGACCATTCAGTCACCCTAGAGACGTGCTTCGTAGAAGCTCCGGTCGATGTAGTGAACAACAAATGGCTCATCACAACCCCGACTGCATACATTGATTGGATCGAAACCGCAGACCCATCAGGGCAACTTGTTTACGATTATTACCATCAAGTAAAAACCGAACACACGGGCCTTGGAGGAAAGATTGACCGAACACGTAATTTCCTCACAACCGGAGACGTGGACATTGCTGGTGGTTCTTATCAAGTTAAGAAATACGCTGAATCCTTCAGTTGAGGTGTTAATACTATGCGAATTATCATTGGTGGAGCAGGCCGGGTTGGTATTGAACTCGCTCGGGCTCTAAGGGATGAGGAATATGACGTCGTCATCATGGACCAGGATTCTCGTGCTGTCTCAAATGCCCAAGGTCTTGACTGTCTTGTCATACACGGTGATATGACATCTCGAGAAAAACTTATCGAAGCAGGTATTGTAGAGGCTTCAGTTTTCGTTGCTGCAACCCCTTCGGATGAACATAACCTCATCGCCTGTTCCCTCGCAGCCCATGCACATTCATCAGGAGAAGCAAAGCACTCCATCACAAGCATTTGTCGACTTCAAAATCAAGATTACATCGCGGAGTACAAAACTGGTAACCTAAAAAATTGGGCAAAGGTGGATTACGTCGTTAATCCCCTCGCGGGTGCGATTCAGCGTCTCAACGCCGGTTTGCGTTCAACTGACATTGAAGAGGTGATACCTTTTGAGAACGATGCGTACGTTATCGAGATGGAAGTTGGAGAATCGGCACATACGGTGACCAATCGAACCCTCGGTGAGTTGGCTGAAGACATGGTTCACGGAATACCGTCGGTCGTGGGCCTCAAACGAAAAAATCAACGAAGCATCATCCCCACTGCAGATACGCAGTTGCAAAAGGGAGATCGTGTTGCAGTCGCTACAATCGGACTGGACAGTTTCAATCCAGCCCTCATCATGTTTGGCCATGAACTCACCTATTTTCCCGATGTACCTAAGGTCGCGGTCATTGGAGCAACCGCCATTGGAACTAAAATGGCTGCCGAGTGGCTCAATCATGGCGCATGGGTGACGGTAGTGGAACGAGACTTGCATCGTGCGAATCAACTCGCAGGCTCTCAAATCGGGGCCAATCCTCATCTCGAAATTATCCATGGTGACCATTTGGACCGAACGATTTTGACCGAGGTTGGAATTGACACCCACGATGTTGCAGTAAGTGCCCTCGATAACGACCATGAAAATATTGCAGCCGTTCTTCTAGCCAGTGACATGGGTGTTGATCGAACGGGACTCATGCTGTATGATGCAGATCTAGTCAAAGTGACTCAGAGAATGGGAATCTCCTTTGCAGTTGATCGACGCAGGGTTGCGGTGGACAACATGTTAACCCATATTCATGAAAAGTTGTCAGGCCGGTTTGCACTGCTTTCAGAAGTTCCAAACGTTGTTGGGCTGACATTTGAGGTGACTGAAAAAGCAAAATTCGCTGGGAAAACCGTTGCTGAAGCACAATTTCCAGACTCTATGAAACTGGCCTTCATCAAGCGATTAAATCTTGCAGGTGAATGGGAAACAACGAAACCAACCGATGACCATATCCTCCTAGAGAATGACCTTGTCATACTTTTCTGCCACCAAGACAAGATTCCTGATGCAGAAAAGCGGTTTAGGGTGTAATCATGCGACGTGACGTGTTGTTCCTTATCCTAGGATGGACGCTCATTGCGTTGACCGTTCCGTTGGCGCTTTGCGGGGTCCTCACGATATTCCTCGATGACTGGCAGATGGCCCTTTATTCGTTTGCAATACCTGCTGTGCTGTCGGCATTTTTAGGCACCCTTATGCTCACTTTTGGTACCAGGACCGATACCTCTGAACGATTGCGAGACCGTGAAGCATTCGCTGCAGTGGCCCTTGTATGGCCCATCGCGGTGTTCATTGGTGCACTTCCATTTTGGCTGGGTGGAATGTTTGTTGGACCATTTACGGACGGTGCAGAATTGATCGATATCCTCCGTGGGGCTGTTAATTCATGGTTTGAATCAATGTCAGGTTTTACCACAACAGGGGCCACCGTCATTTCCCACAACATGAGTCCAAATTGCATACCAGGTGTGACCCCCGATTGCATCAATGCTCAGCCCAAAGGTTTGCTCATATGGAGGTCGTTGACGCAATGGTTTGGAGGAATGGGAATCATTATGCTTGGTATGATGATTTTATCGCGGGTCATCGGGGGCGGAATGGCTCTTGCACGTGCCGAACTTACTGGACCGTCTCTTTCCAGACTTCGTCCAAAATTGAAGCAAACAGCTTTCGCATTATGGGGTCTGTATCTTTTCCTTACCTTCATTGAGTTTTTACTTCTGTACTTTACAGGAGCAATGAACCTCTTTGATGCGGTTAATCATTCGCTAACGACCATGCCTTCGGGGGGTTTTTCAACACATGATGCCAGTATCGGCTATTATGATTCAGTTCTCGTTGAATCGATCATTATCGTCTTCATGTTCCTTGCTGGCGTCAATTTCACGCTCCTCTGGTTTATTCGAGATGGTGATGTTAAGAAAGCATTTGGGGATGAAGAATTTCGCAATTATGCCATGTATGTTTTCGTGGCTTTTGTAGCGATTTTCATCGCCCTACGAGTTTCCGGTTCTTCTGCGACTGACTCGATTCGTGAAGGGCTCTTCCAAGTTGTTTCATTTGCTACATCTACCGGTTATACTTCTACGGATTACATGGATGAATCATGGCCATTGTTCGGTCATTTGGTTCTGTTTATCCTCATGGTTATCGGTGCAAGTGCCGGTTCTACCAGTGGTGGGTTGAAGATATTGCGGGTTACATTGGCGTTCAAGGTTGCCGCAAGGGAACTCGTAAGAATCGCCCAGCCTCGTAAAATACAGCATATTCGAATGAATGGGGAAGTTGTTGCAGAAAAGCAAATTGGATTGATTATTGGAATGTTATTCATTTGGGTTGGTCTGTTTTTCATATCAAGTTTGGTTCTGTCAATTTTTATGCCGGAAGATAGTTTTGAGAGCGTCACCATGGTTGTAGCCTCTTCACTTGGAAATACTGGTCCGACCTTGGGAGATTTCGGCCCGACCCAAACGTGGGAAAGCATGAACTCAGGCGCACTTATCATCACTTCGATCCTGATGTGGTTTGGCCGACTTGAATTGCTGACCGCTGTGATTCTATTGCACCCGCACACCTGGCGTAGAGAAGATAAATCAGATGGAGAGACTCAAGGCATGGCGCTTCTCAAGCGTATGCTTCAAGAAAAGAATGAACCGAAATCAAAATAACTTCATCTGACCGGGTGCATCTGAAGCGTCATCGTCATCTTTTTGCGGCTTGGGTGAAGTCGTTTTTTGTTCAAGAGGGGGTTCTTGAGCCAGTGGTATCGGGGGTAGGACTTCTTTAATTTTAGCCGTATATTCTTCGGAGGCTTCTTTGTAGGTTTTTACCAACTCTTTTGTTGACCGCCGTGATGCAGCAAGTCCACACAACGATGTGTGTTCCTCAGCCGAGAGTCCTATTTGGAAGGAGATGTCGAAATCGTTTGGATTTCCAAGAGGAGAATCTTCTCGTCCTAAAAGCATTAATGCCGGTAAAAACTCTTCCCGAGTCGTTGCTTTACTTGTACCGCTCAACGAGCTCAGTTTTTCAATGATGCTCGGCCGATTGACTTGCCCTCCCCGGCGTAAAAAATTGGGGTAAGATGGAAATATTCTCCCTTGGATAGTGGTCGGATTTGCAACAGAGGCTGCTAATGAAGACAAGTGCTGTGTCCAATAGGTTGAGCGGTGGGCTGTGTTGAGATACCTGCCCATAAGCATCTTATCTGCCTGCTTTAAACTCGATGAACCTCGTTGAATCCCACCGTTGTTTCCAAAGAGTGAAGCATTGTTCCAATGAACCCAATTGAGAAGTTCACTCGGGTCTTTGTCGATGGTCCGTGTAACCGTCAACGCATCAATTGCAGTTCTCGCCCGATAAAGCGAGTCAAGGCCGGGAAATATTTCAACCGACACATCTCGCTGGCTTGCTTCTGCGTGCGAGGTCACAATCTCTGAGGTCAAGGGTCCTTTGAGGCCACTAGCCATCACCTGTAGGTCGCGTACTAAGGCACGTAAATCTCCATGGTTGGATTCAACCAAGGCGGTGATCGCAGCATCATCAAACGGTATATTTTCCTCTCGTAAAACACGGCGTGCAATCCTTCGAAGTGCCTCATTATTGGCTCGGTCAAAAATAATTTTTTGGAGATGCTTTCCAAATCGGTCCCGAGTAGAGCGCCAGGAGGAATTTTTACCCCAAAGACCCATTTCCTCATTACAAGCAAGTATGACGGGTTGCTTGGTTTGTGAGAGCAGATTGAGCAATTCTGCTTTACCCCCGGAATCACCCGAAAGAGTGACCCGTTGTTCATTGGTTTCGTTTGATTCCATAGCCTTTGCAATTCGCTCTTGGCTGACTTCCCGAAGCCCCCCAGAAAGATGGTCAACTTCATCGAGGAGGATGAGGGTCCTTGATGGTGGGGCTGTTGGGTCATGAAACAAAGAACGGTGAGTTGCACCGTTGGTCGCAGCCTTGCGTATTGCTGCAGCATTTCGTGCATCACTCGCATTGAGTTCAATAACGTTCCATCCCATATCTTCGGCGATGGCTCTCGCTACAGTTGTTTTTCCAACTCCAGGTGGCCCGACGAGTAGCAAGGCTTTCTTCTTGGGCGTACCCGCTTTCCAATCGTCAAGCCAAGTTCGGATTTTTCTTCGTTGAACTTCATTTCCTTCCAAGTGTTGTTCACTTTTGGGTCGGTAGCGCTCGGTCCAATCGCTTGCGCCACCCATGATTGGAACAAGGTGGCGAGGGTTCATCAATCTTCACACGTGGAAGCATTCGTGTTCCGCAACTGAAGGCCGAGTCAACCATCATCGAGTTAGACTTTCGATGCTGACCCGAATTTGCTCTCCGTTGTCTCTGTTCCGTACGGTGACGGTTCGGTCCTCGAGTGACTGGTGGTCAATGGTGATGCATTTGGGTACCCCGATTTCATCGGCACGAGCATATCTTCTCCCTATAGAACCGCTTCCATCGTACATGGATACGATTCCTGTTCTGGTGCAAAATGCTCGGTGAAGGTCCATGGCTAAGTCATCCATCCCATCCTTTTCGAACAACGGAAATACCGCATAATCAACCGGCACAATGGTGTGTTTCAGCTTCATTGTGGTGTACACGTCACCGTCTTTGTCGCTTTCATGATACGCATGGTCGATCATATGCCAGATGATTCGGTCAATTCCGAAGGCTGGTTCAATGACATGAGGAATATACCACTCTCCAGTCTCCTTGATGGTCAATTGATTTGGTTTGACATGTTGTGCCTCAACCGTCACAATGTCCCCGGTCGGTAGCGTGACTTGTATCGGGAAATCAGTCGCTTTAGGGAGCTCCTCTACCGCAACTTTGACCGCTCCAGCAAGAGCTTTGAACGTCGGGCCAACGGTTGCTCCGTTGATGGTCCATGCATCGATCGTTGTTGTTTTTGGTTCTTCAAATTCACGGCGTGCATGCAATGATTTGCCTGTTGCTTTGTGATGGGATTCGAGATCGTAACATCCTCGGTGAGCAACACCAACGCATTCAATCCAGCCATACGAACCATGGATTTCAATATCCCAACAATCTTTTGCATAGTGAGCCATTTCATCTTTCTCATGCTGCCTGAATCGTATCTTGGAGGGATTGATCCCCATGTTGACCAAGAAATCATAGGTCATTCCGAGGAATTGGGCAACGGTTGGATGATGAATGACCCCATCTTCATGGGCTTTGGCCAGCGTTGAAGTAAATTCAGGGGTGTCTTGGGAAATGAAGGTGATGATTTGGTCCTGCCATGCTGACAAATCCACATGAACAGGTGCTTCTGGGTCAATGAAATATTCCAATTCCGCCATGTTGAATTCTCTTAATCGAATCATACCTTGGCGTGGAGCGATTTCATTTCTGTAGCCCTTACCAACTTGGACTGCCCCGAAGGGGAGTCGTTCTCTGAAGTGTCGGTAAATCGAAGGGAACGAGGTGAACATACCTTGTGCTGTTTCCGGACGAATGAAGCCGGCACGGCCCGATGCGCCTGAACCAATCGTAGTGTTGAACATCAAGTTCTGAGCGATAACATCGTTCCAATCGCTTGCGTTACAGGCTGGACACGCGGGGTTGATTGAGTTCAGTAGATTCTGCAACTCATCTCGCTTGAGCGCATCTGGATTTGGATGATGAGGCTCAAGAAGCGTATCTGCACGGCTTGCTTCATCGCAAGCCTTGCACGATGTCATGAAATCTGAAAATTCACCTACATGGCCGCTTGCTTCCAATACCTCGTAGGGTGTGACCGTCGGGCAGGATAACTCAACGATGTTACCGAGTTGCAACCAATGCTCCAACCAGGCCTGATTCACACGAGAACGAAGGCGTCCTCCAACAGGTCCAAAGTCGTAGAGCCCTTTTGCACCACCATAGATTCCAAATGCAGGCAGAAGGAACCCTCTTCGCTTGAGCATCTCGTTCAAGCGTTCTAAACGGCCGTCGCCTTCTTCGGTCACGAGTTCACCTGTTGCATGCTAAGGTGGACTGCCTATGAACTTCACCGAATTAATCGGGTCATCCAAAATGATTCAAAGATACACATCGTTAAATCGGGCGGTCCACTCCCTCAAGTATGGGACAGGCAATGGTCGCCATTGTACAAGACGACTGCACAGGTTGTGACCTGTGCATTACTCATTGCCCGTTTGAAGCGTTATTGCCCCTCAAGGTCAATCCAGAAGGGCGTAAGCGTCCAAAGCGTCCCGTTGTAGTCATTGAACAGAATTGTGTAGGTTGCCTTTCTTGCATCGGTTCATGCCCAACGGATGCGCTCCATGAAATCTCATTGCCTCCAATTTCCCTTGAGTCTCCTCTTTTGGACCCCGCTCAACGACCAGAAACTGAACCGTTCAACCGTTGGAAGAAACGGGAGACTCGCTGGGCCTAAGTTTAGGGAATAATGCGATAGTTCTTTAACAACCTTGCACACGCTTCGCGTCACACGGGTGTGGAAAATAAAATGGCAGAAATAGTCTACTTGGATTCTCCAATGGAATCCGAACCACTTTACGAACAGCTCTGCCCACCTGTTCGAAATTGGTTTAGAGACAAATTTCCAGATTTTACTGAGCCTCAAAAACTAGCCATTCCTTCGATTATGAACAAGGAACATCTCTTGCTCTGTTCACCTACGGGATCGGGTAAGACATTGACAGCCTTCCTTTCCATCATTGACAATTTGGTTCGGCTCTCTTTGGAACAAAAGTTAGAGAAAAAAGTTCATGCGATTTATATTTCACCGATCAAGGCCCTTGCGAACGACATTCAAAGAAACCTTATTGGGCCGCTCAAGGAAATTACAGAAAAATATCTGCCTGACCGAGCCCAAGAAATTCGTGTTGGTCTGCGTACCGGTGATACTTCACAATCCGACCGACAAAAAATGCTTCGTAAGCCCCCTCACATTCTCATTACTACACCCGAAAGTTTGGCCATTGCTATCACGTCGCCTCGATTCCAACCTATAGTGAGCGAAGTCGAATACATGATTATTGACGAATTGCACTCAATGGTTTCTACCAAACGAGGCGTCCATCTCTCTCTCACGCTTTCGCTGCTTGATACCCTTTTGAAAAACCCGGTTCAAAGAATAGGTATTTCTGCTACAATGGAGCCTTTGGAAACCGTTGCAGAATACCTCGTGAGCAGTGATGACCGGGAAGCCAGAGGTCAAATGACGAAGGTATCCATCGCCAAAATTTCGGGTTCTCGTGAACTCGATTTGGACATTCTCATCACCCATCCTAAATTTAGTGATTTACCGGTGATGAAAATTCTGGAGTACAACATTGAAGCTATCGCAGACCTCATCAGTGCACACACCACGACCCTTGTCTTTGCGAATACGAGGAAAATGACCGAAACAATCGTTCAACGCTTACGCCCGTTCTTGGGTGATTTGGTCGCTGGCCATCACGGTTCTATGGACAAAAACATTCGGTTGGATGTTGAACGTAAACTCAAGTTAGGCCATCTAAGAGCAGTCGTGACATCGTCATCGCTTGAGATGGGTATTGATATTGGTTCAGTTGACTTGGTATTGCAAGTCGGTAGTCCGGGTGATATTGCTACTGCTTTACAACGGATTGGGCGGGCAGGGCACCACGTGGGCGGTATTCCACGAGCT
Source organism: Candidatus Poseidonia alphae (assembly GCF_943787815.1). Lineage (NCBI taxonomy): Archaea > Methanobacteriati > Thermoplasmatota > Candidatus Poseidoniia > Candidatus Poseidoniales > Candidatus Poseidoniaceae > Candidatus Poseidonia > Candidatus Poseidonia alphae. Next base: position 677,694 of record NZ_CALSNW010000003.1, on the reverse strand, counting down.
CGTTTCCTTCCCTCAAGTGTTGACGATTTGATTGAACTTGCAGCCCTTCAAGCCGCCATTCAAACAGGAGATATGGACCGCCTTGATTTTCCTCAAAATTGTTTGGATGTTGTAGCTCAATTCATGATCGGTCTTGTCATTATCAACCAACTTGATATCGACGAGGCATATGAGATCATTGTGAATTCATGGTCGTATCGGAATTTCCAATATGACGATTTCATTGAAGTTCTTGACATGCTTGAAGAAGAACGTCGTGTTTGGGTTGATTGGGAAGAAAATATTTACGGAAAACGAGGATATTCCCGAATGATTTACTACACAAACATTGGGACAATTGCTCCAGATAATTCCTATCTTGTTTTCAATGCAGAAGGCTCGATTCTTGGACAATTGTCGGGTTCCTTTGTCTCCAATCTCAGAGGTGGCGATGTAATTCTGCTCGGTGGTTCTACCTATAGAGTGACCAACATCCAGGGGACGAGAGTCAATGTCACCTCGGTAACTGGCCACCGGCCGACCATTCCGTCATGGTCTGGAGAGGCACGTTCACGGAGTCGTGAATTGTCCAAAGCCCTCCTCGACCTTATCGGTCATTGCATCGTCGCACTTCGTCGGGAACAAGACCCTCGCATCTTATTGCGTGACGCATATGGACTTTCCAAAGAAGTTGCCAGCGCCATTGCGCGCCATTTGGAAGAGCATTCAATCGATTCGTTTCAGGTCCCGGACCCTGACCGAATTCTCGTAGAACAGGTCATCACTGGCGCCCACCCTACCTACATGATCACCACATGCCGTGGCCGAGGTTTCAACACAGCACTCGGATATTTCATGGCGGGATTGGCTGAGGCGAACAACATTTCAGTCATTGAAATGTCCTTTGATGAAAACGGATTGTTGTTGCGTACTTCCCAAGAGGTCGACCCGGGAGAGATGTACACAGCATTCCGAAACAACAATCACATTGAAGTCATTGAACGCTACATTATCAATACTCAAATTTTTGCTAAGAGGTTTAGAGAGGTTTCTGGGCGTTCGTTGATTATTCCAAAGCGGATGGGTGCAGAGGAAATCAGTCCACAACAATTCCAACAGCGGGCTGAGGCCCTTCTCAACAAGCATCGAACCACCGACGGTAGTTTGCTGATGCGTGAAGCAAAGAATGAAATCATGTTTGGGGATATTGACATGATCGGTCTTGAGGCGTTTTTGCAAGCCTGCATGAGCGGAGATGCTCGGATTGTCCACACCAAGGTCGTCGTTCCCTCTCGACTGGGCATGTCACTCTTCATGTCAGCCTTTGAAGATTTGATGTCAATGAAAACACGGGCGTTTTTGGTCAAAGATATCGACCCTGCGATTCTCCAACGATTGCTTGGAACACGTTCGTTGGCTACAGAATTAACAGCCGAGCAACTGACCGATTTTTATGCAAACAAGGCACCAGTTCCTACGAATTCAAAGGAATTGTTCCGCCTGATGAGTCATGGTGGCGGTTTGGATCGAGAGTTTCAGAACCCACTTTACAAAGAAAAACTTGCTAACATTCCCATTCCAACCGTTGCTGGATGGGTTGAAGAACTGATTCAATCCGGTGAAATCACGAAGGTTGACGGAACCGGCCAAGAGGAACTTGACGGCAAATGGTTCTCTCCATACATGGCTGAAATCCACGGAACTCTCGGTTGCTTGGCCGTGAACGGCGGTAAAGAGGTTGAGGACCTTCGTGAGCTTCATACCCGTGGAATTACCTACGACATAGCAACAGCATATGATGGGACCACGCCAACGGTATGGGAAAAACAAATTCTCAGTGACCCTCAGGAAGCAATGCGAGTCAAAATCATCGAAATGCTGGGCTCCGAAGGTCCGAAGACATCGGATGAACTCGACCTTCGCCTCCCCTTCCCTCTTGCTCTTATTGAACGGGTTTTGCATAATTTAGAAACACGCAATGTGATTTCAGTAGGGTTCTTTCGTCAAACAGATGATGCAGAATACATTCTCAAGGTTGATGAACACCGTTTGACCGGTGGTAAGGAAGAAGTTGTAGAATACCGATGGATTCAGAACATGGTGTTGGAAAAATCGTTCAAACAATACGATGATGGTTTCTCCGCATTCAATGAGCATGTCCTGTTCCAGAAGCAACAAGAACTCCTTTACCGCATCAATGAATTCAAGTTCAGTGATTGGAAGGACGTTCAACTGGATTCCGATGTGATCATGGGGCGATTGCTCCACAATCGAATAGGCTACACAACAAAACGTAACATCGGTGTCCTTCTCGGGCTCAAGCCTGAACCGTGGATTGGACCGATGGAAGATGAAATCTTGAGTAAAATCCCTCCGGGTGAAAACGTCACTCGGCAGGAAATCATGGCTAATTATCCTAAAGGGGATGAGCACAAGGCCTTGCAACGCGATCTCAAGAATGCCCTTTCCAATTTGGAACGCCAAATGTTGGTGGTCAAGCAGTTTGAAGACGTCACAGGCAGAAGGCGCCGTCTCTCATTGTTCCACCGTGTGCATGGAGTCTACGAACCGTTGAGTTTTGAAGATGCACTGGAAGAAATCATTCGACGTATGGGTCCAGTCAAAGCGAACACATTACGCTTCTATGTCTCTCGCAGTTACGAAGACCTCACCATAGCACTGATGAATCTTGAGAAAGAAGGTCGCATCTCCAGAGTCGTCGCTTTGGTCCCTGAACCTGAATCCTTCTTCTGCGCACCTGACGAAGTTGAATTGCTTCTCCGTCCCCGTCGAGAAGACCGTACGGTTCGTATCTTGACCCAGTCAGACCCCTACGTGTCTCGTTTCATATGGGAAGTTCGAAGCGTATTGGACCGTGGATGGTACCTTCCAATTTTCAAAGGTGTGGACCCGATTGGTAAGGTACTCATGTTCAAGGTTAACGATTATCTCGAAATAAAAGACCTGCACGTTCCCACGGCTTATCTGGATGAATTCTGCCAGGCTTTTGAGATTCTTCTTGATAATCACGCAGCCCAGCTGGTGGACGTTGCTGTACTGTCAAACTTCAACAGCGAACCCATCACCGCTCTTGATGAAACGACTCGAAGTGCTTTGGAATCGATTGGATTCAAGCCCACCGGTGAACGCATGATTAGGGGTGCAATCGTTGACCCTCAGCCACGGGAAATCGCCGAGCGTGCATTGTTCCATAAGCACCATCTGCACCAGGCTACACGTCATGAGAACGAAATCCAAGCCCTCAAGAAAGTCACTGAAATCCGAGATGACTTTGCCCTCAGAGGTCGCTGTGAATTGTACCGTGTAAACCTCAAGAGCATGGCCAGTGCCCACCGACTTCACCAAGGAATCAATCTCCGTGGGCATCAAGTTTGGGCATCTTACGAGCACTTCCAGGACATCCTCGTTATTCGAAACGAGCCTGCTGACGATGAGTTGTGGGACATCGTGGAATTCTTCAGCACCAATTCTGATCCTAACCTGTTCAAAGAGCGTCATGCACTCAGCCAAGCAGAATTTAGAAAGTTGGTTCAACCTCTCATTCGAAGTGGGCATATCGTACAGGATTTCCGAGGTGGATTCAGAACCGTTCAACTCAGACCGAACGTTGACCGCGTTGAGTTGCGTCGAGAATTCATACGTAAACTCGTTGAACAATACCCAGTCATTACATTGCGGCAACTCACCCAACTCGCTGGTACATCGTTCAAGCCTGAGGAACTGAAAGCAGTCCTCAACGTCTTTGAAGAAGACGGTACACTGATCAAAGGCTTCCTTGTAGAAGATTTCCATCAAGTTTGCTGGGGCCGTAAGGAACTGTTGGAAGAGGCTCGCTCAATTCCTTCCATACGAGACTTCGTCCTCCCACCTTCCGACCCAATCGCCCCCTACTTCGCTGATATCATGAAAGAACGATTTGGCTTTGGTTCGGCCTATTTGGTGTTCAGGAATGCAGAGCCAGTGGCTGCCTTCAAGGCAAATACTCGTAACAAGATTATCGATGTTAAGGATTATGAAGGTTCAGAGAAAGCGTGGCGAATTGTCAAGGAATTCGCTTGGGAGCATCAAATGCCTTTGCAAACCGATTTGAGAATTGGTGGTAAAAAATTACAATGAAACTCGTACATAGGGTTTCGGAGACGTTGCGTGGTGGATTTACCATGATGGTCGAAACACCTCATTGGCGTTCGTGAGTCCTCCAAATGTGATATTTTCGTCAAAACACCATACCAATTTTTTGATAAGGGAAGAAGGTATGAGAATTATCATGAAGAAGTCCCTTGCACTCGTTGTGCTGTTCCTCGTCAGTCTTGCGACTCCAATGGTTGGGACATCCCAATCTGAAACGCCGGATTCAATCGAAGTATTGTACACGGTTGTGAATCCTGCAAACAACAACACGTATCATCTTCTTTCTGCGGCTTCATGGGAAGATTCTGCCTCCTATGCTCTTTCTTTGGGTGGCTTCCTCACGACTGTTGATGATGAGGCAGAAAACTCATGGCTGTTCAATACCTTTGCCGCATGGGACAATCAATCCCGACACCTGTGGACGGGCTTGTCCGATTTCAACGCTGAAGGAAATTACCGATGGCATGATGGCACCCCGTTCCTTTACCGTGATTGGGGTGACGCACAGCCTTCGGCTGGTGGTGACGAAGACTACGTTCACATTGCAAGCACGAACATGGGCAACATCATGCCAGGCACTTGGAATGATTTGGAAAACGATCCCCAGTATTTCCCAGTATACGGAGTCGTAGAAATCGGTCCTGGTGCGGATTACTCCCTGCGATTCAACGGAGACGGAGACCATGTTGTCGTAGAACACGACCCAGGAATGGATTTTTCAAATTTGACAAGTCTTTCTTTAGAAGGATGGATCTACCCCTACGCCGATGAAGGATTACAATTCATCATGATGAAGGGAGATTACGGTTGGGGACTTTATCTCAACGGTGATTCTTTGGCGTATTCATCACAATACAGCCTTTCTCAGCACCCTGTTTCAAATCAATCGGTCGAGGTCAATGCGTGGACACATGTCCGCGTTGACATAGAAATTGGCGTCGGTGGAGAATTTTTCATTAACGGTGAGTCAGCAGGACTCATTGATTCAGAAGATGCCAAAATCCCGCTCGGAGATTTCGGTTCAAACGATTGCTTTACCTCCGGCGAAGAATGCGATGAATTTTACATCGGTCGAATGGGTGCAGGTTGCGACTGCAACTATTTTGGTGGAATGATGGACAACCTCTCAATCTCAATAGGCGTGAACGGATCAAACGATTCGAACCTCCAATCAGAATGGACCTTCCCTGAAGGTGAAGGCGACACAACTGTTGATTCAGTGATGAGCCTCCTTAATTCTACCACCACTCAATCGAGTTACCGCCAAGGTGAGATCATTGGGGCGGACTGGGTCATGCCCGACGGAAGTATCGTAGCCCAGGCTGTTGAACTCTTCATTGGAGAAGAACATGTGGTCGATGAAGCAAATGCAGGAGATACCCTCCTTTTCTTCACAGAGGTTGAGGCATATACCCGTGAATTGACTTGGTTTTCTTCTGCGTTCAAATTTGACTATTATGAGGATCCTGTGAACTATGAAGTGTACATTGGGTTTGGGTCAATTCCGAATGAGTGGAACAATAATGGCTCCTTCACAGCTGACTTTGGTTGGGGGTATCAACAATGGTCATGGCCCCCAGAAGGCGTGGTTTGGTTCGTTCTGATTCCCGATGACGAACTTGAAGACTTATCAATTTCCATCGAAGCCCAGGTGGCGGACCCACCGCCAACATTGGACGACATGACAGAACTCAAACAAAGCATCGCTGTGACCAACCAAGAGATCAGTACGCCTGGAAATTTCGACGATATCGGTATGAATTATTACTACATCAATGTTACAGAACCCCTTGCAGATCTACGAGTACGTACCTACGGTGGACGCGGAGATGTGGATTTGGGGATGTCGTTTTACAGCCCACCCGAACCTGATTTCTGGTGGGACTGGGAGGAGCCCTTCTTTGAAGACGAGAAGGAAGACTCTGTTTCCATTGATATCATGGAGGTATGGTCAACAGAGCCTGGAAACGACGAAGAAGTCCACCTGTTCAATGTTGAACCCGGATTGTATTACATTACTGCATATACCACACGCATGGCGAGAGGATTTACCATTGTAGCCGACTTTGTATATCCACCTGAGAACATCGACCCAGATGATGCAATCACATTGACTCCTGGTGTTGAGTATGGCTTGCTCAGTGGTTATGACGGTCTTTCGCAATATTTCAAAGTGGATGTCCCTCAAGGTACCGAACGGCTCATTGTTGATTTGTCAGACGGTGATGGCGAAGCAAGCCTCTACATGCGTCTTGACCAAGCCCCGACATCTTCAACCTATGATCACCATTCGACCAGTGAAGGAGCGGGTGACAGAATTGCCTTCAACGACCCTACCCCGGGGACATGGTACATTCTTCTCAATTCCAAATCGGCGTTTACAGGTGTCAATATCCTTGCCGATTTCGCAGAACGTTACGTTTGGGATTACGATGGCACACCCATTCAACTCTACAATGACGAGCCTTTGGAAGGAATCAGTATTCCAAAGGGTCAATCGATTGAATTGTATGCAGTTCTTGAAGAACCAGGCAACGTGTTCATCATTGAATCGTCAGGAGGGAGTGGAGACATTCAAATTATCATTGACGGTGTTCAATATGAACTCATATTTGGCGGCGGTGGCGGTCGGCCCGGTGGTTTTGAACTTGAAACTGAAACAGACGATGTGACCATCAAGAGCGGAACATCTGGAACGAATCATATGGTGACGCTCGAATTTCCGATGAACGGAATCATGGAAATCAAAGTGACTGGAATTAGCGATGCCGAAGAGGTCACTCTGGTGGCGTTTTGGGATGAATCCGATTTCCCGATTGACCCCGTTGACCCCGTGGAACCCACCCAACCTACAGAAGCTACATCTTGTGTAGTTCGTGCTGAAAAAGATTTTTCCTCTTCTGACGCAGACGGTTCTGGAGTCCTCGAACCCGACGAAATCGGAATGGGAGATGACGATATGATCACGTCAGCTGGTCCTCGAATTCTCATGATTTTTGATTCAAATGGCGACGGGGTCATTGAGTACGCAGAACACCTCCAAGTGATGTGCTCATGTGACAATGAAATGATGTCTGTATACGCCGAACTTTCTCCTTATGGTGGTGAGGTTTCAATAGAGGTCCTCGAAAACCATGAGGCGCAAAATGAATACGATTTCGCGTCGGTTGACGCTAATGAAAATGACTTTATCGATGCTGAAGAACTCGAACTTCTTCTGGTACTGTGTGAGACCACATTCTCGGCTTTTGATAAGGATGGAGACGGGGTTCCTGATGATGATGATGCGTTTCCTGAAGACCCTGATGAATCGGTTGATACCGATGGGGACGGTGTTGGAGATAATGCCGACCTTGCACCAAGTGTTGCGAACGATTTGATCTATTCATCTGCAGCTTTGGTCTTTATCATTCTTGCTGGGTTGCTTTTCGCATTCATGAGAACAAACCGAGATCAGCCCGGTCTCAAGGATTGGGGCGATGAACAACGCATGGATGCTGCTATTTTTGACATGAACCAAGAGGATGGCTCTTCCTACGCTGAATCGGCGAGCGAGTCTCTTGAATCGATACCACCACTCGACTTGCCAACGATGTCCGAACCGCTTGAAATTCCCTCCTCACTTGACCTTGGGACAAATCCTTCGGTTGATGTTCCAGATGCAACGCTCATGGGCATGGTCCTTGACGGACAGGAAACGATTGAGTTCCCATCCGGAAGCGGTGTTCTATGGATCCGTGATGAACCTGAACACGCATGGGAGCAAAAGAGGTAACCTCAATTTTGAGGAATGACAAATCCATCCCATCTTGACATATACGTCACGAAGGTATCGCTGAGTCCAGCCTGTTTCAAATGCTCGACTGTAAAGGGTGGTTTCTTTGGGGATGAATCACCCTTGGATAATTGTTGAGGCCAATCATAGTGGGCGATTCCAGCCCGCCCAACCCCTACCAAATCAGCGCCTTCATCCATGGCGAATCTTACATCTTCTCCATCCCAGATCTTTCCTGTGGTAATGATGGGTATCTGGCCTTCAAGGTGATTGCTAAACCACTTTGTGAGAGAGATTTCTTGGCCGTATTTATCCGCTTGTGTTTGGAACACATCCCAACAGGAAACATGAATGAAGTCAAGACCCCAACCAGCACACCATTTTGCAACTTGTAGGGTCTCCTGTAATTCAATCCCTAAATCTTGAATGGTTGGAGAAAGCCGTACTCCGACAATAAATTCTTGAGAGGTTTGAGCACGAACTTGTTCAATGATGCGCTGTAAAAACATGGAGCGACCCATGAGATCACCTCCCCATTGGTCGCTGCGTCTGTTCGTATTGGGGCCAAGGAATTGAGAGATGAGATAGCTGTGGGCGCCATGCAATTCAACACCAGAAAAACCAGCCGCTTCACAACGGGCTGCTGCACTACCAAACGCTATGATGATGGATTCAATTTCATCATGAGTGAGTTCTTTTGTGACAATTCCCATCATACTTGGCTCGGTATTTTCTGAAGCCGAAACAGGTTGAACTCCTGTGAGGTTGAACGGAGATCTCATTCCCCCATGAAACAATTGTGCTAAACTCACTGCCCCATACTCCGACAATTTGGATGCGAGATGAGCAAGTCCGGGTACCTGATGGTCGGACCACACTCCGAGTTCACCTTCCCAACCCCGGCCGTGTTCAGTAACATTGGCTGCGGCAGTGGTGACGATTCCAAATCCCCCTTTCCCTCGTAAGGTGAGCCAATGATGTTCTTCTTGTGAAAGAACGCCGTCATCATGACTTTGCTTGTTGGTTAATGCAGCGAGAACGGTTCGGTTTCGTACGGTTAAACCGGTCCTTGGGAATGTGAATTCTGACAATACATTGGTCATTGAATCACCATGGGTCAATTGTCCCGTTTGGCTTGGGGCTTTGAACGGGCAAAGGGTTCGGAGAGTGCGAGGATATTGCGGTGCATTGATGGAAGAATTTCAAACATGATCAGGGCCATGAGGAACATAGCGAATAGACTGACTATTCGAGCAATGTAGGTGTGTCCGAACTCAAAAACCGATATACCCCAAAGGTCCCATTGAGTATAGGTCATGTGCATCCATATCAGGCCAGCGTTACGAAACACATTGAGCAGGTGAATGAGAGGGACGATGAGGAGAAGTGCCCGAGCGCGTTGTTTCCAATGGAGGTTGAGAACCGATATGGCTCCGATAAAGAGAACCATTGACTGTAATGCAGTACATGCGAGGACGAAATTGATTCCTATTGACCCTCCGTCAGCGAGCATAAGTTCCGATTGGAACGCATATTCTCCTGTAAAATCAGTAGAAAACCAACGATTGCCGTCCCATTGTTCCCAAGAGACCCGTCCACCTGGGGCATTGACCCACGTGGTTCCAACTTCGATGTCTTGACCCCCTGCGAATCCGAGGAACCATGCGGATTGAGTGGCCACAAACAAAATTGCGAGAACGCTGAGATAAGGGACATATGCAATGAGGAGATAAGGCCCACCTGCAAATGCGACCGTACCCCTCGCCCAATTCAAGGCTTCTCGTTGTGGTTCGGTACAGTTCCGTTCCCAAAATGCAATTCCTACGCACAAGGGTAAGGTGAGGGCACACATCACGGTAAGGACCATGTCATTGTGTTCATAATAGGTCCAAGACTGGTTGAAGAAGAATAACCCTACTGCAACCCAACCGATTTGTGCGAGTGGAACTCCTCCATTCTTTCGAAGGAACCAGGAAATGGCGAGTGCAAGCATCCCCGCAGCGCCAATCAATGTCGCAGTGGATGGTTCCATCAGCACAGGTTGACCCAAGCAGAGGTTTCCTATGAAGGTCACCAAGAATTGGTAAAGGCAATGAGGCTCCATCCAATGGAATGTTCATGTCGGGGATGATTGCTCATTGGGGAGTGCATCTCTCGGCTGAGATGGACACCGGCCGGCCGATTGCATTTCTTGACCGTGATGGTGTGATTAACGTAGGGCGTCAAGGCTACGTGAATCGCCCTTCCGAGGTAGAATTGCTCCCAGGCGCCGCAGAATCGGTAGCCAAATTGAGGAAGTTGAATTTTTTGATTTGCGTTGTTACGAACCAATCGGCAATCAGTCGAGGATTGTGGGGTATTGAGCAACTTGAAGCCATTCATCAAGAACTGCAAAAGCAACTTTTCATTGAGGATGAGGACGCCATGGTGGATTTGTTTCTCACTTGTCCGCACCGTTACGAGGAAGCATGCGGATGCAGAAAACCATCTCCGGAAATGTTGCATCTCGGTCATAGATTGCTACGGGTTGAAGGCCGGTCACAAGAGATGATGTTTTCTTCAAACCTTCATTCAATCACCGAACAATCCGTCAACTGGTGGGGTGAGAAACCGGTGCCGTTTCACCCCTTGGACCTGATGGTCGGCGATCGTCGTTCCGACATGGGTGCTGGTTGGGCTTACGGGGCTCGACTGTATCGAGTCAGTGCACATGAGGGTATACATGGTGCAATTTCAAGATTGTTAAACGAGAATGATGTTGGTGATTCATTCCAACCCTGAGGTGAATCTATGGGGTGGCTTGGTTTAGACGATACAGACTCCCTTGCGGGCGGTTGTACCACCAAATCGATGGAGGACTTGCTTCAAAACTTACCCGATGAGGTTCGAGTCGGCACGGTTCGTTTGGTTCGTCTTTGGCCCTTTGCTTCGGGGCGAACAAGAGGAAATGCAGCGCTTTCTGTGGAACTCCAATGCGATGATGAGGAATCGCTTCTTTCCCATCTTGACGGATGGTGGGCTGAAGAACTTTCTAAGTTCAAGGGGCTAATTTCTCCATCCCATCATTCGGACCGACCCCAGGTTCCTTCCGACCCGGGTATGGTCTGGTTCACTTCTCAACCTGACCCAATTTACTACTGGTCTGCGGTACAACATCATGTTGAGGTTCATGACCTTCCTCCGGCAACCAAATCTTGGGGAGGAGCTGGTATCATTGGTGCAACCGCTGCCGTTGCATGGCCAGGGGTCGATTCCACATGGGAAGCCATTGCATGGAGGCTGACATCAGATACAAACGCTCCACGTCGTGTTTGCCCAGAATCGCTCGCTGAAATTGACAATTGGCCAGGGACCTTCATGTCTCGAGACCCGCGCAGCGGAACGTCTCTCATCGCTCCTCGTGGACGATCGCCTGTACTATGCGGGGTTCGTGCAATGACCGAGGGGCAGGCAAAGGAAGCATTGTCCCATCTTCTTTCGTCGCCAAACACTGAGCCGTCGATCGGCCAACGAACGTTCAAAACCAACCAGGCCTCTGGCGACCACTTGCAAACCGTCACTCGGGCTGTGGTTCAAGAGGTTGCAGTTGATGGACAACGAAAACATGCGAGGATAGAAACCACGCATGGGATTTGGATTTCATACGGTGAAGGCGGACCCGTCAACCAGTTGTCGCGATGGTTGAAAAAAGGAGATATCATTGAACTTAAGGGGCTAGAATCAGAAGACGGCACCTTTCATATGGAACAACTGCGTGTTGTTTCATGGAATGCGAGGGCTCAATTACGACCTCTTTGTTCAAACTGCACCGTTCGGATGAAGAGTATGGGTCAGAATCAAGGCGTACGATGTCCAAAATGCAAACAACGGTTGGATGACCGTTGGGAAGACGTCCCTTCCGAACCCCCGTTCATTGGTTGGGTTGAACCTCCTGCGTCAGCCAGAAGGCACCTGGCCCGTCCATTGGCTTGGGGAGATAAAAAGTAATATTTTTGTGCTATTTTCTTCGGAAAGATGAAAAGATGCAGCGAACTCCAATTTTCTATGGACCCCGACACAAGCCGGAACATTGCATACCTACTGGGCGTCTTAACCTTGGCCGTGATGGTGTATTTTATCTCTCGGAGAGCCATGGAAAATCGTACAGAAATGCTCGAAAGTAATGCCCCCAAGGTAGCGGGTGAGGACGAACTTGCTGGTGGTGCTCGCAACCCCCAACAATTCGATGAACCCGATGAAGACGCATTGAACGAGATGGCTGACCTTTTGGGTGACGACGAAGATTCAGATATGGAATCCTGAATCTTTTATCTCGACGTCGAGAATCTCTTCTCCAGCGACGATCGTCCTCGTTGCACCCTCTTTGCGCCTCCACATTTTCCAAGTTTCAAATCCGGCATCGGCCATGACCTTATCTCCTCTCGCAACAATGGGGTGCTCGCTTTTACCGCTCGCATCAGCGCTCCCTTTAGAAATTAATAGCAGCGTAATTTCACTTCCCGTTTCTTTGGCCAAACGGCTGACCTGGGAAACGAGTTGGGCAGGGATTCTCCCAGTATTGTCGCACCAATCATCGAGAACAACCAATTTTACGCTTGGTAGCCCGTGAACCGCTTCGATCATTGCGTCTATGGCTCGCTCAAACTTCCCTCCAAAATTCATGGCATGGAAGCGAGAAGATTCAACTAACGAGAGGTGGGAGAACAATTGAGAGAATCTTGTCCCATCAGGGAGGTCACTGGATGCCCACAACACCCGTCCGTTGTTCGCAATCGTGTCTGCGGCAAGGTGGAGACCGAAACTGGTTCCACCCGTGCTCCCTTCAACTGCAAAGTGGATGTTTTTCCCACCTACCTCGAATACATGACGCTCCATGGTAGTGGACACGCGCCAATGGTGAATGAGTCTTGCGTAGTGTCAACACGGCTCAGCAAGGCCTATGACCTATGCGGGTAAGCGGAGACCATGGCCGGTGAAGTCCGAGACGGTGAGCGAATACCACGTAGACCCCTTCCTGAGTTTGAGGAAGCTGCAAGTTTTGCAGAAGCATTACAGCGAGATGGTTTCATTGGAACTGCACTTGGAGACAAAAATCAATACGGGCCCGTTGCAATGATGGTTTTGTTGTTGATTGTCGCCGCTATAACTGGAACAATCCTTAGATTGCTCCGTAATCTTTGAGACCATCAAAGAACGGAGAAAGTCCTTGCTTTCTAGGGATAACATCAAACCCTATATTGCTGCACCCAACGCATGGATGAAGGTTCTGTAAATGTTGAAGCACGTACATCTTCACAAGATAAGCGTTGGACCATTATGGCGGCTCTTCTCGGAACAAATACTGCCTTCATGTTGTTTCAAGGGATAGAGCAGGAGAGAAATCCTACGGTGATCCGAGAAGTGGCCCTGACGATCATCGCCGCCGCTCTGCCATTCCAATCAATTTATTTTTTGATATACACCTTTCTTCTCGAGCACGAATCACAATTGAGCGCGGCTCGTAAAATGCGGCTTCATTACGCATCGGCCGTATGTCAAATCGTTGCCTACGGTTCCTTGATTGGTGTAGCGATGATGTGGTACAATATTTCCAATTATGTCGGGGTCTCATTCGTGGCCTCGACAGGGTTAGCCATTATCCTGATACGCTCGGTGATGAGTCCTGTAGTAGCCGATGTGGCTCAGTAATTCGGCTGTCAATTCCCCTTTTGCTCCATTCAGGTGGACGGGAATATTCATGGATGGGGTCGGACGGACACGATGTATGGCATTCTGTCCACTGGATTACCGCTACGGCTGTCAAGAATTCAAGCACATTTGGTCGGAAGTTGGTCGGCATGAACGACAACTCGAAGTTGAACGTGCTCTCATTTGGGCTCACATGCAACTTGGACGGGTTACACAAGCCGACTATGACATCGTCGCTTCCATTGCAAACCCAACATCGGTTACCAAAGAACGTGTTTCTGAAATTGAAGCAGAAACCCGTCACGACATCATGGCACTCACAAAAGCCATGGCTGAAGCAGCGGGAGATGCGGGATGGTGCATTCACCTCGGAGCGACATCCAATGATATCGTAGATACTGCAGTCGCCCTCCAACTGCGTGATAGCATTGTTATGCTTCGTGAGCAACTCTGCCTTCTTATCGGCGTATGTGCGGACGTCGCAGAGCGTGAGAGAGACACCGTTATGCTTGGCCGAACACATGGACAAGCAGCGGTACCAATTACCTTCGGGTTGAAGGCCGCTGTTTGGCTTGATGAATTGCGCCGTCAACTCGTTCGATTGGATGAAGCGACGCCACGAATTGCGGTAGGAAAGTTCCTCGGAGCAGTAGGCACTGGCGCCGCCCAAGGCGTGAATGCACGAGAACTACAGCGCCTCATTCTCACCCACCTTGGTCTAGGCGTACCTCTCGCCACCACACAAGTCGTAGGCCGTGACCGATACATCGAATACGTGTCATGGTTGGCGAACATCGCCGCAACATGTGAGAAAATTCTTCAAGAAATCCGAAACCTTCAGCGGTCAGAAATCCAGGAAGCAGGGGAAGGTTTTGATGTCAAAAAGCAAGTTGGCTCGTCAACGATGGCTCACAAAAAGAACCCGATTAAATCCGAAAATGCATCAGGTTTGGCTCGTATCGTACGTTCAATGATTATCCCAACTTACGAGAACGCACTGCTGTGGCACGAGCGAGATTTAGCTAATTCGAGCAGCGAGCGGTTTACACTCTCACACGGTTCAGCACTTTGTGAGGATGTCATCGCAAAAACACGCGACGTGTTGACAAACATGTGGGTTGATGCCGAACGTTGTCTTGAAAACATCAAGGCTCAACGTGGGCTCGTTATGGCTGAAAAAGTCATGATTGACCTTGTAGATCGTGGAATCGCTCGGGATGAAGCCCATGAGATCCTTCGAGAAGCCTCGTTCACTGCTGTAGCAAATAAGGAAGAACTGATTGATGTCTGCAGCCGTACTCCTGCAATTTCAACGGCATTCTCTGCAGATGAATTGGAAGCAATGTTTGACCCAGCCAACCATATTGGTGTGTCTGGCGAACTTGTTGACGAATGTGTAGCCCTCGCACGGGCCGCGATTCAATGAAACTCAAGATGGCCCCGAACACCGTCCCAATGGGTCGTGAATTCAACATCCAATGAGCGGTCCATGTGCGGACCAGAAATCACCAGTGTTTCGTATTCCCCTCCCTCCCCTTCGATGTGGAAGCGGTATTGTTTTGCAAGATGCCGCAGTTCTGCGAGTTTGGTCCGGTTCAAAATCGTCCCAAGCCAAGATTCATCCAATCCTTCACAACTCACTCCAGTGACCATAATTTCGAATCCGTTGTCGACCATCTCACTGAGATGGCTATCCCCGTCTTGGTGCCACAAGGGCGTCCAACTGATCAGGTCAAGACGCTCAGCCATCCGTTCAAGCCTAGATTTTTGGTAGTCTGAACGAAGTGCTCCACTTACGAACCCATCGATTTGGCGCTTTCTTAGTGCAGATTCTAAATCTTCAATGTCTTGTGGTGTTTCTCCTGATGTAGGGACGTTAACCCATTCAAGATGAGCAAGTTCTGCCTGTTGCTTGACCAATTTGGTTCCAGGAATTTGAAACATTGGAGAATCCTCTCCAGTGACTGTGATGGTAACGAGAGAATCGATGGTCCATCCTTTACAGCGAGCCCACCACCATGCAGCCGCAGAATCTTTTCCTCCCGATGAAAGGATTGCGACCCGCATGACGCTCCCAAGGTGTTCACCTTCATGAGTATGGTTCTCAAACTGAGGGTTGATATGGGGGGAGTGTTTGAGAAACCTGTTGAAGGAGAGGCGGGTCATCTCAATTCACCCGCATCCTCATAAAGTGTCAACCGAACGAAAGAAACAGAGGTCATGAATATGCAACCAAGCGGAAGAGGATACGACCATGGAATTACCACGTTTAGCCCAGACGGACGATTGTTCCAAGTCGAATATGCACGAGAATCAGTAAAGCGTGGAACCACCACTGCAGGCTTGAAATTCAAAGACGGTGTTGTCCTAGTTTGTGACAAGCGCATCATCAGTCGCCTCATCATTCCAGAGTCCATTGAGAAGATGTTCAAAGTTGACAACCATGTTGGAGTCGCTACGTCCGGCCTCGTTGCAGACGCTCGGCAACTCGTTGCCCGAGCTCGTGTAGAGGCACAAGTTAACCGAATCACCTACGGCGCTACAGTTCCTGTTGATGTACTGGTCAAGAAAATTTGCGACTTCAAGCAATCCTTCACCCAATACGGCGGATCACGTCCCTTCGGAACAGCCCTCCTCATCGGCGGAGTCGACGATAACGGAATCCACCTTTATGAGACAGACCCGTCTGGTGCATACCAGTCCTATCACGCAGGTGCAATCGGCAGCGGTCGTAACACCGTGATTGAATTCTTCGAAGACAACTGGAAGGAGAACATGACGCTTAATGCTGCTATGAAACTCGGATTGGAAGCACTCCGGACTGGAAATGATGCGGAACTTAATCGAGAGGCTGTTGAAGTGACTGTTGTTGATTCAGAAGGGTATCGAGTGCTTGACCGAGCTGCTGTGAACAAGCAAATCGACCGTCTTAAACCACTTGATGACTGAAAATAGGTCGGCACATTGATGCCTCCTCACGAATTGTCCCTGCATGAGGGAACCCTATGGTAAGTCTAGATGCAGCAGTTCTTGCACGAATGGAAAAGGGCGGTAAGCGATACGAGATTCTTGTTGACCCGTATCTCGTTGATGATTTCAAGGCAGACCCATCTTCGGTAAATCCGGACGACTTTTTTGCAATGGATGAAGTATTTCATGATGCCCGTGGAGGCGAGCGCCCCACAGAGGAATCCATAGAGGCCGTATTTGGGACACAAGACATTGTGGCGATTGCACAGATGATTTTCCAAAAGGGAAGTCTTCAACTTACGACGGTTCAACGAAAAGCCATGGTTGAAACGATGCGTCAACAAATCATCCATCAAATCCATACGCAAGCCGTGGATCCAAAAACGAAGTCTCCTCATCCAAAAACTCGTCTTGAACTCGCCTTGGATGAATCAAGATACTCCGTTGACCCGTTCAAGCGCCTAGATGAACAAGTCAAAGACGCCATAGCAAAACTGAAACCGCTTATTCCACTTTCCTTCGAATCCGTTCGCCTTGCTATCAAAGTTCCAGGTGCTGCCTATGGCGGCGTACATCGGATTCTCCGCCCCTATCAACAGAAACAAGGATGGCTTGAGGACGGTTCTTGGGCATGCGTCATCGAATGCCCAGCAGGTATGAAACCAGATTTGATTGGACAAGTTATGCGCCGTTCATCCGATGCCGAAGTCAAAGAATTGTAAGCGACTGACCTGTTGTGTACAGGGTGGCCTTTATCATGGGATGTCGTTTCGCCGTGAATGGAGAGAAAAGAATGTCCCAAGGTCAAACTGGCGCCGAGCAGCGCCTCGTGACCCCGGGTATGGCCATCGGGCCATCCGCCGGGAAGCGCGCAGGAAGCGGTATTATTACCGAACAAGATACAATGATAGCCACCCAACTCGGCTGGCTTCAAGATAAGAACAACACCATGTCTGTTCATCCCATTCATTCGGCTTACATGCCTCGTTCTGGCGACTTGATCGTCGCCAATGTTGCAGAAGTTCGTAATAACTTGTGGTTCATGGATATCAACGGAGCATTCCAAGGATTGCTTCCAATGTCTTTGGCCCCATGGAAGGTCGAATTTGGAGCCGCACGCCAACACATGGATGTCGGCAATGTAGTTCTAGCCCGTGTTCAAGAAGTTGATGAATGCCACAATGTCGTTCTTACAATGAAAGGCGTCGGCCTTCGCCGTTTGAACCAAGGCGCTGTAGAAAATATTCCTGTCCAACATGTGGACCGTGTTCGTGGAGATGGTAACAGTCTCCTACAACGCTTGCGAGATGCCAGCGATTGCCGCATCATGGTCGGCGAAAACGGTCGTGTATGGATTGACGGCGATTCAAATGGAATCGCATGGGCTCGTAAAGCTCTCAAAATGGTGGCCGAAAAAGGTCACACAACTGAATTCGAAGCGATTCTCGCAGAGATGGAACACGAAAAGAAGGGTGATGCTTAATGGGCGGATACGGAGATATACAACTACTACAAGACGATGGTTCTCGCCTCGACGGGCGAAAACTGGATGAAATGCGACCGATGAAAATTGAAGCAGGTGTTCTACCTGCTGCCGATGGTTCAGCCATGGTTACTCACGGCCTCAACGTTGCTGTCGCAGCTGTTTATGGCCCTATGGAAGCACACCCAAGAAAGATTCAACGCCAAGACCGAGCGGTTATTGATGTCCGCTACAACATGGCGCCTTTCTCAACATCTGACCGAATTCGTCCCGGATTCAACCGACGTTCTCGTGAGATTTCCAAGGTAACTGCTGAAGCACTGGAATCGGTTGTTCTCGTTGAACGATATCCTCGGTCCAAAATCCGAGTTGAAATTGAAATTCTTGCAGCCGAAGCTGGTACTCGATGTGCTGGTCTCACCGCTGCTGCTGTTGCACTCGCAGACGCTGGAATCCCGATGCGCGACTTGATTGTTGGCGTTGCTTCTGGAAAAATTGAGGACACAGTTGTCCTTGACCTCGACAAAGCAGAAGACAACTACGGTCAGGCTGACCTTCCGGTTGGAATTCTACCCAATACCGGAGAAATAGCGTTCCTTCAGATGGACGGTGACCTTTCTCCTGATGAATTCAATCTCGCCATGGAATACAATTTCAAGGCTGCAAAGGAAATCCATGAAATCATGGTCGATGCCTTGCAACGACGCTACGAAGGAGGTGAGGCCTGATGCCTCAACTCGTCCCCAGTTTGCTACGACAGGAACTTGCTCGCCTTGCAGAAGAAGATGCTCGTCTTGACGGCCGTGGCCGATGGGAAGCGCGTGAACTTACTCTCGAAACCGATTGTCTCTACAACGCTGAAGGATCTGCAAAGGTCACCATGGGTGGAACCATCGTTTACGCAGGAGTCAAGTTCGAACTTCGTACACCTTGGCCAGACCGCCCGACTCAGGGTTCCCTCATGTGTGGAGCAGAACTCCGACCTGTGGCTGGACGAAAGTACGAACCAGGCCCCCCATCACCTCAATCCATTGAACTTAGCCGTGTGGTTGACCGTGGAATTCGCGAATCAGGATGCATTGACATGGAAAGTCTGTGCATTGTGCCTGGTGAGAAAGTTTGGGGTGTCATGATTGACATTCACGTCCTTTCCGATCAAGGCAACATCTTCGATGCCTGTGGACTCGCCGCTATTGCAGCATTGCGCACTGCGGTTGTTCCCGCAGAACGATTCGATGTTGGTGAAGATCACAAATTACAAGTGAGCAGCACTCCGATTATGGCGTCCTTCACTCGAGCAGGTGGCCGATTTGTTTACGACCCATCAGAAGAAGAGGAATTGGGAGGCGATGAGCGCATTCACATTACTCTCGGAGATGAGGGCCACCTCCACTCATTACAGAAGGGGCTAAAAGGGGTCTTCACTCCCGCTGAGTTTGCTGAGATATTCGATGAGGCTCAGAAGCACTGTGTTGAACTTCGAAAACTCGTAGCAAAAGAGGAGGGGAACTGATTGGCAAAGCGAACACAAAAAGCCGGAGCAACAGCACGATTTGGTGCACGATATGGTGTATCAGTACGTCGAAACGCAGGTTCAGCAATGGCCAAGCGTTCTCGTAAATACACCTGTCCTGTTTGTCAATACCAAAAGGTCGAACGCCAATCCGTCGGCATTTGGGTTTGCAAGAAGTGCGACCACACATTTGCTGGTGGCGCATGGGAGCCGTTCACCCGAGCATCCGAAGCCAACAACAGAATTCTACGTCGGTCCGTTGACGGTGCAACCACCGCTGACATGGCCTTCATTGCTCAAGAAGCAGCAATGAACTACGAGCGAGAGCTCGCAGAAGGCATGCACGCCAGCGAAGAAGAAGAGTGAGCATCACTTGGCGGTGTCGATATGTGGCACCTTTCTCTAAGCGTTTGCTCAAGGTCTCTACTTGATACACAGTCACTCTGTGCAGCATTGGCAACCGATTGCCCAACAGCATGGATTGACGATGATTCGTTCGAGTTTAACCTCACAGAGTCAAAATGCAAAGACCTACGAGCCATGTGGAACACAAGGATGCGTGGCTTGATTGCAACGGATGAAGTGTTGAAGGTCTTCGCAAAGCATTCTTGAACCATCGCTCGGTCCAACAAACAGGTGAGAGCATGGAGAATCTAGAGCAACTTCAATTGGTGGTCGGAGAAGTTCAGGCTGCTCGTCAACAAGTCAGCAGCGTTCGTGCTCAAGTCCAGGAACTTGAAGGAACCATTACAGCCGTTCAAAATCAACCGGATCATCTTGCGCTCCATCGGCAACTCGGTGGCGTCTTGGTTGAAGTTGCCGACCGCGAGGCCTTGATCTCAGAATTACAACAAACACTCTCAGCGCTCAATGTTCACTTGGAACGGTTCACTGAGCGTGAACTTCAATTGGTTCAAACCTATGACGAACTCAAGAAATCACTTCAAGGGGCTCAAGAATGAGTTTAACTGATGAGGGACGTGTTGAGGACCTCGATTCCTTTCATACGTGGCTCATGACGGCAGTTGAACGAGGTCCAGTGGCTGTGATTACAGGAAAGAATGGGGATATGGATACCGTGGGTTCTGCCGTTGCCTTAGCATCATCGCATCCTCACTTAATGGCTTGCGGGCTCCACTTAGGGAGGGTTGCAAAGCGGATGGTTGAACATCACCGTGCGCCCTTTCGAAAATTGAATCACAATCACCGTTCTTGGCCGGCAGATCTCGCAGGTATCGTTGTCGTTGATGCTGCGGCTGAAAGTCAAACGGGACTCTCACTACCGGATGTTCCGAAGTGTATTTTGGACCACCATGCGACCAATGAATGGAACTTGTGTGAGAACGACATTGCACTGCGTTGGGAAGTCAAAGCAACGACAGAATTGGTAGCAGATTATCTCTTCAGATACTCCGAATCATCCCTTACCCCTCAAGTGTGTGAGTTTTTACTTGCAGGGCTGATCACCGACACGGGTCGTTTTCGTCATGCAAATCACGGTTCGTTTTCAACCGCAGGATCCTTGATTAAGCACAGCAATATTGACTATCAATCCTTCATTCAATTCATAGAAGAAGAAACCATCTCTCCGAGTGAACGAGGTGCAATTTTAAGGGGTATGAATCGGGCTGAATTAACAGAAGCAGGCCCATGGTCTCTTGTTCGTACACGCTGTGGAACACTTGAGGGCAAGGTAGCATCACTCCTCTCTTCCATCGGTGCGGATGCAGTCGTAGTGACCCGACAAAGAGACGGTCAAACCCGTCTTACCGTTAGGGCTCCACGTTCAAGTGTCAATCATGGTTTACACCTCGGCGAAATCATGGCAGAAGTTGCAAGCAATATCGGTGGGGATGGAGGCGGCCATGACGGTGCTGCAGGCTGGTCTGGTTCAGCCGACCCAGTGGCTGCGGAATCTGCGTTTATCGATGCTGTGGCCCGAACTAAGCGCAAGGAGTGATGATCATGACCACAATTGAAACACCTCAAGGACCTGGACATTTCGTATCAAAGTGGAGATCTGAGGGTCCCGTTGATAGCAATACACTGGAACAATGGAAGGCTGAGATGGAATGGCCTTCATGGCTACCACTTGCTGAGGCTGCACTTTTTTTGGACGCACCAGAATTGCTTGATACCATGGATTCGCTTTTGACTCCTGCTGAGCGAGCTGTTTTGGGGTTGGTTCGCCGAAGGTGGCTTGGAGACACCCATCTTCTTGACCCGATTGAATCAGCCATGGAGATCACACGAAATCCAGAAACACGAGACCTTGCTCTTGAAGGCAGGCTTCGAATGGAGCGGGGACTCGTTCGTTATGAGGCCGGAGATGTCGAAGGAGCAGATGAAGACTTGACATGGGCTGAAACTCGGTTGAAATCCGTAGCTCTTGCAAGCCGGGACCACGATTTATCCCTGCTTAACAAAGCCGCATACCATCTCGCACAAGGTGAAAATCTCATGGCGCTGCAAGTGTATGGAGACATTTCACGTACCGGTGGCCACGCACACGAGACCGTCGCCATTTCTCGCTTAGGCGCTAGCCGGATTCGGCACGGGCTCGGGCATATGTTTGATGCAGGGCGTCATGCCTGGAACGCACACAAGCACGCCATCCTCGCCCACCAACACCAAATGGCGATTGAAGGGGGTTCATTGTTTATTGAACTCGCTTTGGACCACATTGACGATTCCGCTCAACCCATGAGCGTTCAAGTTGAACGAGCCAAACCGGTCGATGTTGATGAAGAACGCCCCGTTCTCGCTGTACAAATGAGCGATGTGACTGGCATATTTGAATGGTGCATCGAACACATGGAGCAAGGATTCGGCGGTCCTGAACGCCCGGATGTTAGGGCCATGCTCTTGATTGCTCACAAGATGAATCGAATGGAGGTGTTCAACGATTTGATGTCCAATCCCGATGAAGTCCAAGACCCAATGCTGGCTGCAGTTGCACAAGCCTGCTGTGATGACAGCGATGAAACAGCAAGAATGGCTTGGGCAAGCCGTCTTTCAACCTTGACTCTTCTTTGATGAACGAGAAAAGTAGTTGGCGAGATCTTCAAATTCTTCAACAGTCCATTCAATCACTGATGGAGTCTGTCTCCACCATTTGACTTCAGTAACTTTGTCATCGTTAACCGTCCACGAAGATTTCTCAGTTGATGGGATGATGACATGCCCAACCCATCCTTTTGGATAGTAGGTTTTGTTCCAAGACACCAGCCTTCCGACCGTCCCTGTCTCTTCTTGTAATTCTCGTAGCAATGCATCCTCTGGGTCCTCATTTTCCTCGAGATGACCGCCTGGTATCTCCCAGCCTCGTTGAGGATGTTCAACGAACAGTATTCTGCCGCCATGGCCCATCGGAGTGAGAGGTTCACCTTCACATGTAACCCATGCAAGAGCGAAAATAGGGCGGTCTTCAGCCATGGCCGTTCACATCTTTTGTTGAATCTCTCGGAGAATCTCTTCAGCCCAATTCTCACCGTTAGCAACCAATCGTCGAGCCATGAAGAATGCCTGTTGGTAGTCCTCTGCGGCCATTAACGCCTCAAGACGTACTTGGTCGAGGGGTGCGGTAGCCGTTTCCTCTTCGACCTCTTCGGTTGAAATTAGCTCTTGAGTGGAAACACGTTTCGTTAGAGCCACCATGTTTTCTAAAAATGCGTCCCGGTGGGTAACCGATGGCCCCGACCAGGGAGTCACATCTTTACCGTCCATACTTCCTTTCAAGCGGGTAAGGAATTGATCTCTCACGTCCATGTGAGGTCGCAATTGTTGCACGTGGTCGTAACAGGACCAGGCATCATCGATTTCTTCCCGCCGTTCGTGCAATCTTCCCATTTCCATCCACAACTCGTGATTGTTTGGTCGGTGAGCGAGTAAATGTCGGGCGAGTTCAATGAATAAATTTTCATTCCCAGAGGTGCGAATCCGTTCCAATCTTCTGCCGAATACAATGTTTGCACGTTGGTCTCGGAAATCAAGGCGCTTGCATCGTTCAGAAAATTCGGATAATGTAATGGTATAGGGTGACGGTTCCTCTTTGTTCGCTTCACTTTCCGTAATCAACGACCACCAAGAGTCGGGGTCAAGTGGATCCCGTGAAAATGCTGCCTCAAGAAGTTCCCTTCCGACCGCAAGAAAATCGATACCCTTCAGTTGGTCAAGATGTTCGGGGTCTCGCCCCAATATGGAGAAGACATCTTCCATGACCGCATGCAATCCGTCTCCGTCCTTGTTTGAAACTTTGAGCTCTGCAAGACAACGCCAGTTTCGTTCATCCGTAAAGTCGTGGAGGATGGCTTGTCGAGCATTTTGCTCCGCCCATGCAAAATTTTCTCGGGCCCGTTCGGGGTCTTTCTGAGCCAATGATGCAAATTTTTGTGCTGATGACCTGTAGCGATTCCCAAGGTTCCGTCTTGGATGCTGAAGCAGGTCCTGGCTGTCAACCATGTCATCACCTTATTGAACGGACATGAAACCTTTGCGGTCAACACCAAAATCAATGGTAGCATCGTATCCAATCTTTGATGTGTTTCCATCCGCATAACGGGAAGGGTCAAGAGAACTTCCTTTTTGATGAGAGAGAATTAGTGTGTCCTTGTCGGGTTGCCAGCGAGTCATCATCGCCCACTCTACGCGAACGGGGTCAGTAATGTCAATGTCTTCATCCACGACGGTGACGATCTTCATGCTTTTGTGCCCTGCAAAGGCTGCCTCAATAGCCTTCATTCCATCGTCGGCGTTGACTTTCCTTATCTTCAATACAGCACCAAGCCAGCCGCATCCTCCCTCAGTCATGTGTACGTCAACACACTCAACGACTTCATTGACTGCAGCCTTAATGGTGGGGGCCCGCGGGAGACCCATCAATGTCTTGTGTTCAGCCTCACCGGGTATCAGTGCGTGGAATATCGGGTCGTCCCTGTGACTCACACCTTCAATTTCGATGACTGGTTCTTGACGAATGTCGTCGACCGTACCTGTAATGTCAACATACGGTCCTTCGTCATCATCCTCCGAAGTGATCCGTCCCCACATGACATATTCTGCGTCTGCAGGTGCATGGATGCCGTTAGGCAATTCAACCAATTTCAGAGGCTTGTTGTATAATTTTTCGTGCAATGTCGCGGCAATGGTTAGCTCATCGATGTTATCGTTGAACGACATCGCAGCAGCCAGAAGCACGACGGGGTCCGGTCCATTGACGACAGCAATAGAAACCTCTCGTCCTTCTTTTCTTGCCTCCATCACCATGGTTCGCAAGTGGCGTGGGACAAGACGAACGACGAGGTGAGTTTTATCTCTCAAAAATTGACGGTGGAAGGAAACATTTCGTATCCCATTGTCTTCTGCAATGATGATGCTGGCTGAGGAATATCGCCCACGGTCCTCTGGCCAGTGGTGTGGGATTGGGAGAGCTACAAGGTCAACCTGCTTTTGCTGGTTTTCCATACAAGGGGCTTCCTGAGGACTCACAGTTTCAGGCGTACTTGGATTTGACATGGCCCAACCAAGGGTGTCAATGTACGCTTCTGGTTCAATTCCTATCGCAGCGCACAAACGGTCCCGAGTCAACATGTTGACGGCAGCCCTGTGCCCCGGGCATTCCGAAATATTCGTGAACACGGTCATGGCATGGCCACTCGCTTGGGAATGGTTCAACATGCCGTGGCTTAGGCTGATTTCCCTGTCTTCTATCGAAGCAGCACCGAGATGGTCTCTGAAGGCCATAGTGTCGCCAGCGGTCGGACTCGCTTGAATGTTGTTCAAAAAATGAAAGGATTGGGATGCAAAAAAACGAATGACGCCGCCATGAAAGCGTTGTGATTAAGGGATTTGATTAAATAGGGGCGGCAAGTCGGCGAACTGCTCAATGGGTGATGATTATGGGTAGAGGACTTTTTGCAGGCGCCAAAATGGCAAAAGACCGACAAAAATTCCGTTGGTCAGATCGTCGATATAAGAAGCGCATGCTCAAGTCCCGAGCAAAGCACGACCCGCTTGCTGGGTCCACGCAGGCTAAGGGTATCGTCATTGAAAAGGTCGGTATCGAAGCCAAGCAACCCAACTCAGGAATCCGTAAGGCTGTCAAAATTTCTTTGATCAAGAACGGGAACAAACTCACTGCTTTCGCTCCCGGCGACGGTGCAATCAACTTCATCGACGAACACGATGAAGTGATGGTAGAAGGTATCGGCGGACGCATGGGGCGTTCGTACGGAGATATTCCAGGTGTCCGCTACAAGGTCATTCAAGTCAACGGAGTTTCCCTTGACGAAATGGTCCGAGGACGAAAGGAGAAGCCAGTCCGCTGAGGTGATGATGATGAGTGATACAGAATCAGAAGTCGAAGAAGTCGTCAAGCCAATCGCAGGAATCGGAACTCAAGTTTTCGGTAAGTGGGATGCATCAGAAGTGACCTGCAAAGATCCAGGTCTTGCTCCATACATCAACCTCACAACCGTTGGTGTCCCTCATACCGGTGGCCGCCACGCTAACGCTTGGTTCGGAAAAGCTAAACTTTCAGTCGTTGAACGTTACATCAACAAACTCATGCGCACTGGAAACTATACCGGTAAGAAAATGGGCGCTATGAAAGCATTTGAAGGTGCTCTTGATACCATCGCAGACAAGTCTGGTAACAATCCTCTACAAGTCTTTGTTGACGCTATCTGTAATGCTGCTCCAATGGAAGAGATTACCCGAATCAAATTCGGGGCTGTATCTCAACCTAAGGCAGTGGATTCATCTCCTTCCCGTCGCTTGGATGTCGCTCTTGCAAATCTCGCACGTGGGGCACAACAAGGGACTCACAAATCGAAGCGCACCCTCAAAAGTTGCATCATCAACGAACTCAACAAGGCTTCGGCTGGCGATGTTACTTCCTACGCCGTTGGCAAGAAGGAAGAACTTGAGCGAATCGCAGCTTCAGCTCGCTGATTGCAATGCCCCGCCACCCGACATCGGGCCATATCAATCGAAACACGGGACAGTTTCGCCCGATTGTTTTCACCGTTGTTCAAATTTGTCTAAAGGGTTCGTTAGTTCATGTCCTTGATGCTCATTGCATTGTTTCTTGAGGTGTTTTTTTGAGCGATCATGAACCTGATGAATCGTCCGATATGACGACGATGTCACGTTTCCTTATCGCAACAATGTTTTGTGGTTCGGTCGGTTCAATTCTCCTGCTCAATCGGAATACGTTCCAACTTGATGCGGACCTAATTTACGGTACCACACATCTAGAGCAGGGGTTGCGAACCGCATATCGTCTTTCTTGCGGGTATCTTGGATTCCATGCCATCATGTTCTGGATGATCCGAAATCCAGTTGCAGGTCAAATGACACCTTTGTTTCGTGAATCAAACCGGCTTCAAAAGCATGCGACGAAAGGTGTTGAACGATTGGTCCCCTTCAGTTCGTGGACTCTTCTAGCCTTCAGCGCATCCATGTTGGTAAACGGCATGGTGACGTTGTTTTCTTGGACAGGGCAGGTTCTCCCAAGCTGGGTTGTTCTTGTAGGGGGTGCTCTTTTTGGCATCGCTTTCAGTTCTGCTGCACTCACGGCCATCATCGTCCGTTACGTGATTTTACCCGATATGGTTGAGAAACAAATGGATATGGACCATATGTTCCTCAAACACGAGCAAATGATGCATAATTTCGCACTTATTTTCCTATCGATCGAAATGGTTCTGGGTTGGGTTCAACTGCCTTTGGCGATGGTGGTGTTTGGTTTTCTGTACGGCAGCATATACCTCATTTTTGCTGAATATTGGGCGACACGTGTTGGTGGATATTATGTCTACGAGTTCATTGATACACGACCAAAAATCGCCCCGTTCCTGCTCATCGGCCTCGTCGTTGTTTGTGCAATCTCTTTTTCCATTGGTGTTTTGGCTCTTTATCTCCGTTCGATGAATGTCGTTCTTGGTATTGGTTTCTTGATTTTCTTTCTTCTGTTGTCAACCCGGTTTGTCAATCCTTCGAGGGTCCATTTGCCCTGACACAACCGGTAATATTGTCTCAATCAAGGACCACTTCAACGCCCATCTTGATGTGAAACACTGCGAGTCACTTAAGAACCCCTTTTCGGTGGGACGAAGCAACGAGAACACGGTGGTAACCATGGGACGCAAAGAAGACAACATCAAGAAGGCCACAGAGGTCATGCATATCCTTCCTCAAATTCGAAACTTGTGCATTGCTGCACACATCGACCACGGAAAGACAACACTTTCAGACAATCTCATTGCCGGTGCCGGTATGATGTCAAACGAACTTGCTGGTGCTGCTCGTGTTTTGGATTTTGACGAACAAGAATCCGCTCGTGGAATTACCATCAATGCAGCTTCGGCTTCTATGGTTCACAGTGTTGACGGAACTGATTACCTCATCAACCTCATCGACACACCAGGTCACGTTGACTTCGGTGGTGACGTTACCCGTGCTATGCGTGCAGTAGATGGATGTTTCATCCTCGCATGTGCCGTTGAAGGGCCAATGCCTCAAACAGAAACCGTTGTTCGCCAAGCTTTGAAGGAGAAGGTAAAGCCCGTTCTCTTCATCAACAAGGTTGACCGACTGATCAACGAACTCAAGGTCACTCCAGAAGACATGTTGAAGCGTTTTGAAGAAACCATCATCAAAGTCAACAAACTCATCCGCCAATTCGCTCCTGAAGAAATGAAGAAAGAGTGGCAAGTCAGTGTTATGGACGGAACCGTCGCATTCGGTTCTGCTTACCACAACTGGGGCATTACCATTCCATACATGAAGAAGTCAGGTGTATCCATGACTGAAATCTTTGAGTACTGCAACAACGAAGACCAGAAAACTTTGGCTGGGAAAGCTCCAGTCCACGAAGTTCTTCTTGACATGGCTGTTACCAAACTCCCCGGTCCCGTAGAAGCACAACCTTACCGCATCCCCAACATCTGGAACGGTGACCTTGACTCTGAAATTGGAAAAGCTATGATTTCATGCGACCCAGATGCTGAGCTCGCAATGATGATCACGAAGATTTGGATGGACCCTCACGCAGGAGAAGTTGCCGTCGGACGTATTTATTCTGGTTCCATCAACCAAGGAGAATCTGTATTCGCAATCGGCGGTGCAAAGGCCGAGCGAGTGCAACAGGTCTCCATGATGGTCGGCGGTGACAGAATCACAGTCCCTAAGGTTGTTGCTGGAAACATTGCAGCAGTTACTGGTATTCGCTCAGCAGCTGCTGGTGTGACCCTATCACGCAACAAAGACTTCGTTCCTTTCGAAGCAATCCGTCACTACTCGGACCCTGTGGTTACCGTTGCTGTTGAACCCAAGAGCATGAAGGACTTGCCCAAGTTCATTGACGCACTTCGTTCGCTCGCTAAGGCAGATGCATCCCTTCAGGTGACTACCAATCAAGAAACTGGTGAAGCTCTTCTCGCTGGAATGGGTGAACTCCACTTGGAGATTACAGTGTACCGAATTGAGGAAGAACAAAACATCAAGGTCAAGGTCAGCCCTCCAATTGTTGTTTACCGTGAAGGTATTCAGGGCAGTAGTCGTGGTCATTCGTTTGAAGGTAAATCTCCAAACCGGCACAACAGATTCTTCTTTGAAATCGAAGCCCTTCCTGATGAAGTCGTTGCTGCACTACGTTCTGGTGACCTCGGAGACGGACCAGTTCGCTCCGGAGATGCGAAGGAGACCGGAAACAAATTCGGGGAACTTGGAATGGAACGCGATACAATGCGGAAAATCTACGCTATCAAGGGAACCAACGTCCTTGTCAACGATACAAAGGGTATTCAAAACCTCCACGAAACTCGAGAACTGATCATTGAAGCATTCAACGAAGTTTGTGTCAAGGGACCGATTGCAGATGAACCTGTTCAAGGAATGTACGTTCGATTGGTTGACGCTAAACTCCACGAAGACGCCATTCACCGTGGCCCTGCTCAGACCATCCCCGCAGTACGCAACGGAATTAAGGGTGCTATGATGCGTGCCCGTACAGTGATTCTGGAACCAATGCAGAAGGCCTTTATTTCAGTGCCTAACGATTGGCTTGGACAAGTTACCCGTGAAGTCACTACTCGCCGTGGTATCATTGAAGACATGCCTTCTGAAGGAAACGTTACAACCGTTGTCGGTGTCATTCCAATTGCTGAAACCTTTGGCTTCTCAAACGACATTCGAGCTGCTTCTCAAGGGCGTGCTGTTTGGAACACCGAGAACCTTGGATTCGAGATTCTACCGCCTCAACTCTTCGACAAGGTTGTTGGAGAAATTCGCCAACGTAAGGGTCTAAAGCCTGAACCTAACCCCGAATCTTACTATTCCGACTGAGGTTGACTCATGGAACCCAGAATCATTGGGTTATATGTCAACCCACAAGGGGGAGTTCCTAAGCACGCTGTGGAAACGCTACGGGTAACCCCTACCGGTTGTGACGGTGATCGTCAAAATGATTTGAAACATCATGGTGGTCCGACAAGGGCGGTTTGTTTGATGCTTGAATCCGTGATGAAAAAACTCATTTCCGAAGGTCATCCGATAGGCCCTGGGACGACTGGGGAAAACATCCTCATTCAGGGCCTAGAACCAAATTCCATCAAGGGCGGCAGCATCCTCGATGTTGGAACGGTGAGATTACAAATCACAGGACCAGCTCCTCCTTGCAAGACCATTAAATCGTCATTTCTCAATGAGGAGTTCACGGCGCTAAGTCACAAGTTAGATCCTTCCCAAACGCGTTGGTATGCCTCAGTCATACAAGAGGGTACAGTAGCCACAGGGCAACGTGTATCTGTCCTCAGTGAATCCGAGCAAGTTGGAAGTCAGTGAGTTCTCTTAGTGCGACCATAGCTGGACCGTCTCCCAATTGGTCAAGACATTCATGCGCTTCTGCGTGGTATGCTACCGCCTTTTCCCTCGCATAGGCAATTGAGCCCAGCTCGTCGAGGGCATTGAGACCTGCCTGCAAATCTTCGGGAGCAACATCTTCGCCTTTACCCAGTACCTTCAATAGGATTTCTTTTGCCTCAGAATCAGGTTGCTGAAGGGCATGAATGACCATCAGAGTACGCTTACCTTGTGCTACGTCTGAGCCTGCTGGTTTTCCTAATGTTGCAGAATCAGAGAGTACATCGATCAAGTCATCCATCAATTGGAAACACAATCCCACCGATAATCCCCATTGAGCCATCAGTTGGATGACCTCATCATCCGCTCCCGATACACGAGCACCTATTTCTGCACAAGTAAGGAACATAACAGCGGTTTTTCCTTCTATCATTTCCAAATAGTCCTCTTCTGACACGTTAAGTCGCTCTTCAAATTCAATGTCAAGTTGTTGCCCTTCGCTGACCCGTCGAACCATCCATGCGATTCGGTTCACGAGTGGAGCAACATCTCGTGGTTCCAAGTTTTCGGCCTGAACCAATCGCTCAAAGGCGATGGCAAGCATAGCATCGCCTGCGTTAATTGCAGTGGGCATGTCGTACTCAATGTGCACGGCATTGCGCCCACGTCGGACATCATCATCGTCCATGATGTCGTCGTGTACGAGTGTGAAATTGTGGACTGTTTCGATGGCTGCACCAATGTCGAGAAGTCCTGAATGAGTATCTCCTACCGCCTTGGCGACCAGCCAGGGCAGTGTGGCTCGCATTCGCTTCCCACCTCCCTCGATCAGATGCATCATTGCATCAGCAAGTCGGGGGTGGCGAGACGCTCGCAAACTGGATTCAATCCGCTGTTCAACGAGTGGTTTTACTTCCTTAATCGAGGTGATGAGGTCCGCTCCAATAGCATTTGGAAGCATGTGGCTCACATCACCCATATCGTGAATGAGTTCGTCGCTCAGTGCTTCAAGTTCAGTCCTGTTTCCAATGGCGTCCCACCAATTTGGGTTCATTATTCTGGCCGCTATGCAGCGGAACCATGGCGCTACTGCCTCCTCAGCCTCACGCTCTTCTAGAAGCATCATTTCCAGTTGCTCATGATTAACCCACATCACTTCTGATACTTCGTTTGGATTATGATTGATCTCAACATCAGCCTGTATCACCAAAATATGGTCCAATTCACGTTCAATCCATTCCGGATTCATTCTTGAGGAATACCTCATTTTCGTCATGAATACAAAATCTTCAATTGAAATTGATTCCGGAGAGATCCCTAACTCTTGCTCCAACTTACGTATGGCTGCCCGTTTGACGCCTATTGCGTTGGTTTCATCAAGTTCTTCTTCGCTGTGGAGTGGATGAGAGCAGCATGAATTGGCCCACACGCCGGGAAAGGTCACTTTTTCCATCGACCGCCGTTGGAGTAAGAGTTCGTTGTTTGAATTGAACAGAAGAACACTGAATGCTCGATGGTACTCACCGGCACCTGAATGCGAATCCAATTTGGAAATAGGTCCAATTGCTTGGTCGTTTTCCGAGACTTGAATCACTGCCTCAGCCATCAATACGGCTTGAGTATTATCTTCCGAAAGCAAATTTTCCCGTTGAGCATCATTCAAGGCCAGTGTGGGGACATCATCAATACCGTAGCCACTCATGCGCAGTCCTCACCCATGGTGAGCGCGGTCGCTACATGAAGAGTTCTCTACTGTTGTTTGAAATCAGAGGAGGATACTGAAAGTTTAGTGCCCCTCACATCACGGCCTTTGCAAGCATGTAATACACGAGATGGGTGACCGCCATTGACCATGATGACGTCAATTCCGTGTGATGCAACGTAGAAGCCTCGGTCAACTTTCAAGCCGATTCCTCCGGTTACATCGATAGCAGATTCATGTTCGCCATCAAACACATGCTCCGGCGTAAGCACCTCGATAAGGTCTTCAGGACCAGCATTGGCGGGCGGTACTGCTAACACCCCATCGACGCCTCCTATCGCAAATACAAGACGTGAAACATCAGGTACTTCAACGGCGAGTCTTGCCACGATATCATCTCCCGATAGAATCCCAAATTCTCTATGACCATGGCAGGAAACAACATCTCCAAACGTGACCATGGTGATTCCCTTTGGGGCCTGAATAAAGTGTTCCAGTGATCCTTTGAAATCAGTCCCGGTTTCATTCGCCCATTGATGTGGAGGGAGGGAAACGGCAGAGATGTCCCGCTTCGTCAAAGCATCCATGATGTGCCGGTTGAGTTCCATCATATCGTTGCGAACTTCCTCTATGGCTTCATCTTGGGTCAGTGGCCCTAGCGAATGGGCCTCGGAGGTGTTGAGTCGCCCTTCTGCGAGTCGGTATGTTTTGGCCTTCAGATGGCCAAAGGAACCTGCTCCATGGACAAGAATAACATCAATACCTTCTCGATTGCATTCAAGGATTTGGTCAGCTAAACTTCCAATGACGTCCAGTAGCGGTTGCTTTAGAACCTCTTTCTTCGTGATTAGCCCACCGCCCCACTTGATGACCACACGCTCTCGCATAGACGGTGGTACAATGCTTGCGCCATGAGCGTACCGCATGTAAGGGGATGATTCCAAGCATTCATGAGGCAAGGCACACGAGCCATTGACATGGCGGACGAACCGAATGTTGACGAATTCATGCGACACCTTCAGGTCTGCATTGAAGAGGCCCGAACGATTGCAGATGGTGAAGAGCGAGAAAACCGGTTATGGCAGTTAGAATCCGCCCTTCAAGAAGCCATAATCTACCAAAACAGAATTGCAGAACTTAAGCGTCATGGGATCGATCCGGTACTGCTTGTTGAAAAGGAGGCATTGGAACAAAAGACTCCCGCCCCATTCAAGGTTGAGGCATTAATGACCGGCCATTCACACTGCGGTTCGTGCAATACGGTTCTTGAGAATGACCTTGATTTCTGTCCGGCCTGCGGACAAGAAAAGAAGTAATTCACTCTTCTTCTGCTTCTTCTTGCTCCCATTGAGCAACAATTTCGAGGAGTACTGGGTCATCAGGCTCGACTTGGTAAAGGTATTCTCCAGGAACTTCGTCGGTGAGGAATACTGTTTTTCCAGCGCGATAAATGGTATGTCCATCTGCAATGGCTCGCGACGTATCAACTTCAAGAATCGCTGGGCGATGGATGTGAACGTGTCCTGCTTCCATTGCGTTAGGAATGGTGCGTGAAAGGTGGACGTTCTTGCGGTCACCAGCGGTGAGACCAAATTCAAGCAATGTGGCGATGTCATCTGGAGAGCATGGGAAATAGAGTCCTTCGGGAATCTCATCTGTAGGGAGGTCCAGGTCAATTTCAATCGAGTGGGCATAGGTCGCACGGATCATACCGTTCTCGACTTGGTAGCGTCCTTTGTCATCTGCGTTGGATATGGCTTCAAAGTGCCAGGCTCGCAACCAGTGATAATGACGACGTTGCTTCCCAATGGCTTCGGAAAGTTCTCGTGCGTTCACCCATCCGTTGATGTCCATTTCAACGTTGAACTTTTCTGGAGCGTGGCGCAAAACCAGCGCTAGAATACGTCCTAGTGAATTGGATTCTTTATCGCTCATAATGAATTTTCCTTCCTCGTTACAGACGGGGCAGTTGGTTCCGGAGAAGTGTCCATGGCTTCGGCATTGGCGTAGCATAATGTGTATGCGGGCGAGACCTGTTCATGAACCCTGCGGGCAAGGAACCAACTCAAATAGATAAGTTACAATTCTCGTGAACCAGCAGCGAGTGTATGAAATGCCGCCACCCTTTCCCCTTGGTTATGGTTGATGTTGCGGTAGTCGGTGCCGGTCAGACGAAATACGGAAATCACTCACTTGGACTCAAAGGAATGTGGGCTGAGGCTGCTTTGAGCGCCTTTGAAAGTGTTGATGGAGATTTCTCACCCTCTCAAATTGATGAAGCATTCATTGGAAGCATAGCTTTTGGGGGCTCACAATTAGGAAATACAGCCGCCCTTCTCACAGAGCATTCAGCAATGGACGGTGTACCTGTTCGGCGTGTTGAGAATGCTTGCGCTTCCTCTGGATTTGCCTTCCGTGATGCATGGATGGCCATCAAATCCGGACAAGCTGATGTCGTTGTTGCTGGTGGAATCGAAAAAATGAACGATTTAACTCCAGAACGAAAACGATTCTGGCTCGGAGTATCTGGTGATACGGAATGGGAACGTCTTGCTGGTCTTACGTTTCCAGGAACCTATGCTTTGATGGCTCGCCGTCACTTCCATGAATACGATTCCAATCATGATGATTTGGTTCATATCAGCGTTAAAAACCACTCCCATGGGGCCATGAACCCCCTCGCTCACATCCAAAAGCAGGTTTCTTTTGAGAAGGCTGCAAGCGGATTTATGGTGGCAGATCCTTTGACACTGTACGATTGTTGCCCAACCTCAGACGGTGCTTCTTGCGTAATCTTGGCTGCAGACCATGTGGTTCAACAGTTTACCGACACGCCGGTTTGGATACGCGGCTCTGGTGCTGCTTCAGACCGTCTCGCTTTACACGACCGGCCTTCGATTACCCAACTTAAGGCCACAGCAGAAGCATCAAAACGAGCATATCAACAAAGCGGAATTAATCCAAGAGACATCGACCTCGCTGAAGTTCATGACTGCTTTACAATCGCTGAGTTGATGGCGACTGAAGATCTTGGATTTGCCCAGCGGGGAGAGGGTGGGATGTTTGCAAGAGACGGTCGAGGTGTTTTGAATCAAGGCGATGTCACCATCAATTCAAGCGGGGGACTGAAATCAAAAGGCCATCCACTCGGGGCAACTGGAACGGGGCAAGTCGTAGAAGTCTTCAAGCAATTAAGAGGGCAAGTTGCTAACGGGCGTCAAGTTCGAGATGCTGAAACTGCTTTGACACACAATGTAGGGGGTTCTGGTGCGACCTGCGCCGTCCACGTCTTGGGGAGGGACCGACAATGACGTCGGGAACTGATGTGTGGAAAGGATACCTCCTGGCATGGGATGAAACGTACACCTTGATTCAGTCACCCTTTATCAGTCACGGTTCACGTGTATTCGGTGCTGACAGTGACCATACAACCCTGGCGATCGCAGCCCTTCAGCATCGTCTTTCCTATGACCCTTCGGTGGATTGTGTGTCATTGGCTGAAGGCGTGAACGGTTCTATTTTCACCATGGCTACGGGTGTTGCTATGGCCGACGAAGAAACCTATGACTCCTGCAAATGGGACTTGCTCATCGGTGATGATGCAACGGTGGTTCTTGTCCAACGGGATACTTCAATTGAACTGCCAGTGCTGGACACTCAGATTGAAGTTGACCTCGAATTTCACACGGCCATCGAAAAAGCTTGGGAATCAGAACTTCTTGCTGGCCATGTCAGTCAAGGCGCCTATGTTTCAAGTGCACAGTACAACGAAGGAGGTGTTGCTCGGATGGCACTTTCCGGGCAACAATTTGGAGAACTGTTGGTTTGGCCACCTCGGCAACTGAGTAAAAACGGGGACCGAGAGGACGGGAGAATTTCACTAAAACCTCTTGGAAGCGTCGCAAGTTGGACCAAACTGTCAGCAGCGGGGGCTCCGTCAGAATTTTCTCTAAGAGCACCCTTACTTGGCGGCTTAACCACTGTATTTTTGGACCTTGAAGATGGGCCAAAAGGGGTGTTCCTCATGGTTGATGATGAAGAAAATGAAGTCGCTATCGGTGAAACTGTTGAACTGGTCGTTCGACGTATTTACGCACAAGAAGGAATGATTCGCTACGGTCTTCGTGGGCGTATCATTTGATTGGAGGAAAGCCTTCATACAAAGGAATGCCCCCGCAGTATCATGGCTGGTTTCGGCGGATTGCGGAAAGGAAGAAATGAGGCTGTAGACAATCTGGGCTACAACGAGGAAGGCGATTGCCCGCGGTGCGGTGGCAATGCTCAAGATTCGACCATGAAAGGTTACCTCCAATGTGGCTCTTGCAATCACGAGTGGGCCGACCCCAACTACGTTGAGGAGAAAAAAGCAATAAAACCACCATCTTACAAGCGAGATGAAGACCTCATTCGACAATTTCGACAAGACATGCAGTCTGGAGAACTTGCAGATGTTCTCGGTGTTAAAGAAGAATTGACGGGGGAGCAAGAACAATCTCTCAAACGCCTGGAAGACAAGTGGATGTCCGGAATGCAAGGTCATTTCAATGCGGCAACTGAAGAGCGAAAACCGCTGATGATTAGTTTTGATGATGAGGACAACATCGTTTCAACAGAAGTTGGCTCGATTACCTTGGTGGACAACGGATTTGATGGAGGTGAAGAAATTCGTCTGGAATATCCCGGCAGAGGTACAGAATTTTACGCCTACAATGAGCGAAGCCCAACTGGATGGAAGCGTGGTCCAACTGCGGAAGCAACGGCCCGTTCAATTGCTAACGTGATCAATCGATCATCCAAATTGGTCTACGCAAGCATCTCTGGGAATCGTGTTGGTTTTGAGCTGCGAGACGATTCTCTTAAGCGAGCGTCATTCGTACTTTTCGTGGATGACCCTGGTGGCACAGATATTATCGCAGAAAAGGGCGGAGTCGTATTGGATTCTCGAGACCCGGTGACCCTACAAGATTACAGAACCGTTGTGGAATTGGTTTTGGAAGATGGAATTATCTCTCCTAGTGAAGATCAATTGCTTTGGGCCATGCGTGAACAATTGGGTATTGATGACATGTATCACGTGCAAATGGTCATGGATATATGCGGAAAAGATGCGGTAAAAGAATGCACAACTTGTGGAAACATGGCGGATTTGTATGAAGAATACGCTGCATGGTATTGCAAGGCATGCGAAGCATGGTGTTGAGGGGAAAACAACGAGCAACCAGTTGTTCTATAGGTTAATCGTTCGTGACATTTTTACCTGTTCACACCTGCACTCTCTATTTTAACGGTGGGACTCTTCATAAACTCCACCGTTATGGATATGTCAGTGAGCCTATGGCGAAAGATGTATTGTATATTGGAATTGATTTGGGAACCTTCCGCTCCGTGATGGTATCCTCGGACAGTCATGAAGTTGAAGAGTTGACCGTTATTGGTACTCCAAAAGACCCTATCGCTCGGAACTTTTTGAAGCGAGATGTTCTTTTCGGGGAAGAAGCCCTCAAAAACCGGCTTGCATTGAACCTCTTCCGCCCTTTGGAACTTGGTGTCATCAAGGATACTCCTGAAGACCGTGAATTCATTGCGCACTTTATCACCCATTTGATTGGACTTTCAGACCCAGAAGAATACGATCGTGTTGTCGCAGTGATCGGCGCACCTGCTGAAGCAAGTCACGTTGACAAGACAGCAATTTTTGACGCTGCTGCAGGTTCAGTAAACTCAGCCATGATCATTTCGGAACCCTTTGCTGTAGCCTATGCACTCGACATGATCAACCACACACTCGTGATTGACATTGGTGCCGGTACAACCGACCTTTGCCGCGTCTACGGGACCATCCCAGGACCTGGCGACCAAATGCATACTGGATATGCCGGTGACTATGTGGACAACCAAATCATCAAGGAAGTACAATCCAAATACAACGGTGCTCAAATCACCAAGGATATGGCTCGTCGATGGAAGGAGCAGCATTCCTTTGTTTCAACAGGAGCACCCGAAGAACCTGTTTTGGTCGATTTCTCCATTGATGGAAAAGCCATGACATTGGACATCACCGACTGCATTCAACGCGCTTGTGAATCCATTGTCGACCCAATCGTTGAAAATGTTAAAACTCTGATTGCTGAATCCAACCCAGAATACCATGACGAGTTCCGTAAGAACATGGTCCTAGCTGGTGGCGGCTCATCCATACGTGGATTGGGCGCACTCATTGAACGCCGTCTTTCTGATATGGGCGACGTCAACGTTCACGTTGTCGACGACCCAGTCCGTTTGGGCGCAATGGGCGGCCTACGTTTGGCTATGGAAGTCCCCGAAGAAATGTGGAAGAACCTGACCTTGGCAAGCCGCTGAGGTTCAACGCCCCTCATCTCTGTCCAGTTGATTCGAGTTACTTCGGCCGGTTCTCAACGGTTACTTTCAATTGAAAGCAACCTGTGCTACCATCATGGCGCATGAATTTCGGGAGGACCACCTTCCCTTTCCCATGCCCAATCGAAAGCATGCATTGTCCCAATCCTGGGAACACCTTTCATTCATGCATTGGGAAGTTAATCCCGAACTTCTTCTCCCTCACCTCCCAAGCGATGTTGAATTGGATCTGTTCGACGGGAAGGCGTATGTTGGCACCATCCCGTTTGAGATGATGCATGTTCGGCCACGCTGGTTCATCTCTGTGCCTGGTGTCTCCAACTTCCCCGAGTTCAACATTAGAACCTACGTCACACGTGATGGTCAACCGGGTGTGTTTTTTTTAACACTTGACGCTCAAAGCAGAATCACGTGCTTTCACGCACCGCGCTCCTATGGACTCCCGTACAGGTATGCAAAATGTTCACTGACGGTGACCGACGATACCTACACATGGTCTTCTAGACGACGATCCGACGGCGTCGTGTTGAAAGGTTCGTGTAAAGCAGTAGGTGAGGCGATCTCTGCTCAACCAGGTACGTTGGAGTATTTTCTCTTTGAACGGTATTGTTTGTACACCGTCCACAAAGGAATTCTCCATCGCGCCTATACTCAACACAACCCCTGGGTCTTTCATTCAGCAGAAGCATCAATTGAACACAATTCATTGACTGAATCATACAATTTAGGTATCAACAGACCGCTACAACCCGACCATGTACATCTTTCCAAGGGTGTCGATGTAAGGACATGGTCGATAGAACCTTTGTGAGGTTCAAGCGTTGCCAGCGGCTTCAACTTCGGCCCAATCACGCATGAATCCTTCAAGTCCTTTGTCGGTGAGCGGGTGGGTCATCAATTGACGGAATGTCTTTGCAGGCATGGTTGCTGTATGCGCACCAAGTTGGATGCATTGCAACACATGGGTTGGGTGGCGAATTGAAGCAGCCAAAACCTTAGTGTCAATATCGTAGTTGGCCCAAGTGTTCATGATTTCGGCTATAAGTTCCATTCCATCATGGCCTGTGTCATCAATTCGTCCAATGAAAGGGGAAACATATGTCGCCCCTGCTTTAGCCGCCATCAATGCTTGAGATGCAGAAAATATGAGCGTTACGTTAGTTTTAATTCCATCATCTGACAATACCTTGGTTGCAGCGAGCCCTTCAGGCGTGCATGGAATCTTGATAATGACATTTTCAGGCAACTCTGCTTTCAGTGCACGTCCTTGTTCAATCATCCCTGCAGTATCCATTGCAGTGACTTCTGCAGATATGGGTCCGTCGCAAATGGATGCAATTTCAGCAACGACTTCTTTGAAATCTCGACCTGACTTTTTGATCAGCGAAGGATTGGTAGTCACGCCGTCCAGTATTCCCCATGCTGCGATTTCACGAATTTCATCTACGTCGGCTGTGTCCAGAAAGAACTCCATAACAACAAGACACGGGAGGCACTCTTTCAACTATTGGTAGGCCAAATCAGCATCAGTTCTCGTACGATGTATATTTTGCTGAACTTCCTTTGGACATTTCAATCGGATATTTGGCTCGATTTTTAGCAATCTTTTGAATCATTGCTTGGACCGGTTCAATGCCCAAAACAGAACACAAACGGAGGCAATAGACCATGACGTCAGCAATTTCATCTTTAATTTCTCCATGCAATTGCGGGTTCTCCATGACATCATCCAGAGTGGGATTGGACCACTGGACCGTTTCGCTTAACTCGCTTGCCTCAATTAGAATTGAGGACATTAAATTTTTGACACTATGAAATTGCTCCCAATCACGTTCGCGTGTGAATTCATCGATGATGTCCATCACATTCGATAGCGTATCCTTGTCTCCCATGAGGAGGCCAGGGGCATTTGACTAATGGTTATTCAGCAGGTTCACTTACGTGAGATTGACCTTTCAGCAGCCATTACAATATGGGCAGCATTGAGCCCCATCAGTTCAAGCATCTCATCAGCTTGTCCAGACTCCCCAAATCGGTCTTTTACTCCAACCCGTTCTAGCGGTGTTCCGTTGGTTGTAGAGAGGTGTTCGGCGACGGCACCGCCAAGTCCACCGATGATCGAATGGTCTTCCGCAGTTACAAGAGCTCCGCATCGTTCTGCGACAACATCGATGAGTGTTGCATCGATTGGTTTGATGGTGTGCATGTCCACTACTGTAGCGTCTATACCCTTTTCAGCCAGTAACTCGGCTGCTTTGAGTGCCTCAGCGACCAGCACTCCACATGCAATGATGGCAACGTCTGACCCGTTTTTGAGTTCAATACCCTTTCCGATTTGAATGACATCTTCACCCGCATCGTCGTACAAAACTGGGGTTTTGTTGCGAGCTGTTCGCATGTAGGATGGAGAGGATGAGGCAGCGAGTTGTTTGGTTAATATTCGAGTACTTACGCTATCGCTTGGGTGTATGACGGTGACGTTGGGTAAGGTCCTGTAAATTGCAAGGTCTTCAATGGATTGTGCTGATGAGCCGTCCGTCCCTGTATGCGTTCCACCATGGGACCCACAGAGGTGAACCGGTAGGTTCGGTCGAGCGACACCGTTTCTCATCTGCTCAAAAGCCCGTTCCGTAAAGATAGCAAAGGTAGATGCAAATGGAATGTAACCGCTAGCGGCCATGCCTGCAGCAACAAGGAGCATGTTTTGCTCACCAATACCGCAAGAAACAGTTCGTTCTGGATGGGCCTTTCTAAAATGCAGGGATTTGGTTGATTTACCAAGATCTGCCTCCAGAACAACGACGTTCTTATTGTCAGCGAGCTCAAGCAAAGCTTGGCCGTAGCCATCTCGGGTTGCTTCCATCTTGGTCATGCAGACACCCCCAATTCTTTCATGGCTAATGCATACTGTTCTTCATTTGGTGCAGCACCGTGGAACGAAGGATTGTCCTCCATGTAAGAAATTCCTTTTCCTTTTACGGTTTGAGCGATGAGAATGGATGGTCCGTCGTTTGATTGTGCGAGGAAGTCCAAACCCTCCACAATTTCTTCCATGCTGTGCCCGTCAATTTCCATAACATTCCAGCCAAAGGCCTTCCATTTCGCAGGAATGTCGAACATGCGCATCTGAGTTTCACAGAAATCATCGTTTTGGATTCGGTTTCGGTCCAAAATGACGTTCAAATTACCGAGTTCATGGTGAGCGGAGGCCATGGCTGCTTCCCAGACGCTTCCTTCTTGGATTTCCCCATCACCGAGCATGACGTAGGTCTGTCGATTGCTTCCATCCAATCGTGCGGCAAGAGCGGTACCCATTCCAAAGGAGAGTCCCATACCTAAGGAACCGGCGGAGAAATCTACGCCAGGGCACCATTTCATGTCGACGTGTCCCTGGCATATGCCTCCGAGCACACGATACGATTCCAAGTCTTTTACACTGATGAATCCCATTTCGGCGAGAATGGCATACATACCAGGTGAGGCATGACCCTTTGAAAGAATGAAACGGTCACGGTCACCCCACTTCGGTTCACTCGGTCGAACATTGAGTTGTGTTTTGTAGAGAGCGGTTAGCAAATCTATTTCGGAGAGAGAGCCACCAGGATGCCCAGCTTGTGCTCTGTAAACCATGTCCACGATGTGGACTCGACATTTTCGTGCAACTTCTCTTAATTCATCAGCCGTCGTCATGGTTACACCAACAACAGTTTGCGGGCGTGGATGGCCTTTCATCCTTGTGTCCACAGAGGTTGACAAATTTTATTCATTCACCGTTGTTTTGGTTTGAGTGAATTGATCAAATTCCCTATGGTTTCGGCAAGGATGACGACAACATCCCCGAGAAGAGAACCACCCTTTGGGAGGGCCCGAGTAGCCAACCAGATAAATACGCCAACAAACCAAGCAAAGAACGCCAATGAGAACATATCGTTGAGTGTGCCAACTCCAAAGAGTTCCGGCAGATTAATTTTAGCAACAATCAATACAGCGATGAAAACACCCATGATGGATTCACCGGCAATGAATCCAGCTCCGATCAGTACGCCCCGACTTTCCACTTCTTTAGCGGCTTTTTGGGCTTGAGGTGACGGCTCATCATGGAGTATTCCATCAACCCGTAAATGAGCACTCTTGAGCAAAAAGTGCGAGATAATTCCACCCGCCATGATCGGGACTGAAAGTCCAAGGGGTAGATAGATTCCAATTGCCACACTCATGACAGGCATTTTGAGCATGATAAGAGCGACAGCAATGGCTGCTCCAAGCATGACCATTTGGATGTTCAAATCCCCACCAAATGCCCCTTGGACGATGGCTCCAATCAATTCAGCCTGTGGAGCAAACAATGCGTTCGAACAGGTGGGGTCGTTTGGCAGGGGGTTCAATTGACAAGCGGTTTGTGAGATGCGAAAAGCATCGTGCAAGAGCGATAAAACAGGCCCAATTACGATGGCGCCAGTCAGTACACCTATGATTTCAGCAATTTGCTGACGCCTTGGAGTCGCCCCAAGCATGTGACCAGTTTTGAGGTCCTGCATGACGTCACCAGCAATGGCGGCGCTCGTTGCAACAATGGCGGCGATCAACAAGGTAGCCATCATCAAATCTTGAGTTTCCATGTTGAGCATAAGGTCGCCAACAACCCACACGAGGCCCACTGTGAACAACAGTGTAGCAATGGTCATTCCTGAAACCGGTGAGTTAGAAGAGCCTACTACACCCGCAATGTATCCAGCCACGGCAGCAAAGAAGAACGCAACAAACGCTAAGAAAAGAGCTCCTGCTAGGGCGAGAACGAATGATTGAGTGGACCACCAATAGAAAAAGAACGTGAGTACAACAAGGACCCCGCAGGTCAAAAACACATAGGGCATAGGCAAGTCTTGCTCAGTTCTTGGCAATTCCCCCACATCTTCATCGGACTTCACGAATGCTTTTGATAATCCTGTGATGATTGTTTTTCTCATGGACCAAAGCGTGTAAACGCCTCCAACCACCATGGCGCCGACCCCTACATAGCGAATTTGAGTCGACCATATGGCGTAGAAACCGTCCACCAGATTGTCTGTTTCGGGCCAGCCATAAATGAGACCGTACATAGGCACGAGAAGTCCAAATCCAAGTACGCCTCCGAAAAAGATGAATGATGCAATACGTATCCCTACAATAAAACCAACAGACAACAGCGCTATTGACAAATCCATTCCCGCGTACATGCGAGTCGTGAGAAATGTAAATGCCCCTTCTACGGTATGGTGAGTCACCTGAAATCCTTTGACCATGAGACCGTATATACCACCGATTCCAAGGGCGTAAAGAATCGCCAATGCTCCATCTCCACCTTCTTCACCAGCGACGAGAACTTCTCGGCATGCGACTCCTTCGGGGTATGGAAGTGCTTCTTCCACAATAAACAGACGACGAAGGGCGATGGTAAACATGGTTCCAAGGAGCCCTCCCAAGGTGGCAATAATCAGCGTCTCCATCCACTGGATGGACGTCCATAGATTCATCACAAGCAATGCAGGTACGGTGAATATCACCCCGGCTGCCAAGGATTCGCCCGCAGAAGCCATGGTTTGGACTGCATTGTTCTCTAGAATTGATACATCTTTGAACATCGTACGTAGGATGATCATCGACATCACTGCTGCAGGAATGCTGGCTGAAACGGTCATACCCGCATACAGACCAAGGTACGCATTGGCTGCAGTCATTAATACTCCAAGAACGATTCCAACAAGAATGACACGAAGCGTCAATTCCTTCGGGCTTTCACTCGCAGAAATATAGGGTTCATGTCCTGCGGCCATGGCCCTCCCAGTGGGTGTGGGTAAGTATATTCTGCCCTACGAGGCGCAGGGGTTTTCTACACCAAGATATTAAGCGAGCATTTGCTCGGATAAATCCGTAGATGAGGTTAACCATTGGTTTTCCTCCTTCCTGCGTGGGTGTTTAATTTGCAAGAAGAAAAGTGGCACACATTAGCCGTTGATGATTGTAC
Source organism: Candidatus Poseidonia alphae (assembly GCF_943787815.1). Taxonomy (NCBI): domain Archaea; kingdom Methanobacteriati; phylum Thermoplasmatota; class Candidatus Poseidoniia; order Candidatus Poseidoniales; family Candidatus Poseidoniaceae; genus Candidatus Poseidonia; species Candidatus Poseidonia alphae. The sequence continues at coordinate 633,187 of NZ_CALSNW010000003.1, read as the reverse complement.
TACGATTTTGGACTCCTCGGCAGAAGGGATTCCACCCGAGGATGTTGCAAAACGCCAAAACAAATACGGTTTCAATAAATTGGCCGAGCCAGAGAAATCTTCTGCTTTCATGCGGTTCATTTCCCAATACAATGATCCGCTGAATTACCTTCTGATTGGCGCAGCTCTTGTCGCTCTTGCAATACATCCCGATGCCCCAGGTGATGCTATTTTCATTTTCCTTGTTTTGACGGCTAATGCCTTCTTTGGATTCTGGCAGGAAGGCCAAGCAGAACTTGCGATGGATTCGCTCAAGCAGATGTCGATTTCCAATTGTGTTGTTATTCGAGGTTATTTTGAAAGCGAAATACCAACCTCAGAACTCGTGCCTGGTGACGTTGTGCGCTTGGAACAAGGACTCAACGTTCCAGCAGATGTTCGAGTTTTATGGTCGCAGCAATGCAAAATTGACGAATCAGCACTAACAGGTGAATCGGATACAATTGAAAAGAAATCTGATAAATTATCAGGGGATGCGTTGCTAGCTGACCGTAGAAACATGGCCTACATGGGGACTACGGTCTCCTCAGGCCGCGGATTAGGTCTGGTGGTCGCAACGGGCATGCGAACCGAACTGGGCAAGATTGCTCGTGATATTGCCGACGCGGAAACGCCGAAGACGCCCCTTGAACTAAAACTGGAAAGTTTGGGACGATTCCTTGGGTTCATTGCCCTCATCGTTGCGACACTCTTGGTTTCCTTGCAAATGATTGTTGAATACGGTCAACCCAATCCGGATTTGAAACAAGCTGCATTGGAAAGTTTCACTGTAGCCATCGCAATTTTCGTCGCTATTGTTCCAGAAGGTTTACCCATTATTCTTGTCATTACACTTTCATTAGGCATGCGCAACATGGCTCGTCACAAAGCAATAATTCGCCGCATGAAGGCCGTAGAAACACTGGGCTCCACCACCGTGATTTGTTCCGATAAAACAGGGACTTTGACAAAAAATCAAATGACAGTACGTCGGTTATCAACGCTCAATCAAGAATATGGATTCACCGGAGAGGGATTCAAGCCTTCAGGTTCTGTCGTCATCAATGGAGAAGAACTGAAAGATGATGATTTGACGAAGCAACATGCCGACCTCAACTTCCGACTCATTGCAGCTTGCCTTTCTCTATGTCACAATTCTAATTTGACCAAAACAGACGGCATCTGGCAAGCGATTGGAGACCCAACTGATTCTGCATGTGCTGTAGCGGGATGGAAAATCAACGGGGATGTCAAGAAATTTTCTCACCGCCACCCTCGCCAGAATGAATTCTTCTTTGACTCGAATCGAAAGCGCATGAGTGTCATACATGAATACGAAGGGGACCATTGGGTCTTTTCCAAAGGAAGCGGTGGTGGATTCTCACCGCTTACCAGTTCAAAGATTGTTGACAACCAGATTGTTCCGCTTACTGAAGAAGATCGTTCCAGGGTAAAAGAACTCAACCGGGACATGGGTTCTCAAGCCATGCGAGTGATCGCCTTGTTTGCAAGAAAGGTCGAAGATGGGGAAGACATCACCGATGTTAGGTCCATGGAGAATAATTTGACCTTCCTTGGTCTTGTTGGAATTATGGACCCACCCCGTCCTGAAGTCAAGGATGCGATTGAAACATGCCAGCGCGCAGGTATCAAAGTCAAGATGATCACAGGGGACCAACACGCTACCGCTGCGGCCATTGGAAAGGAACTCGCCATTACCACGGGGACACTGCCTCCAGTTGATGGAAAAGACCTTCAAGAAATGACCGACGAAGATTTGCTCGAAGTCTCTCAAAACATTTCCATATTTTCAAGGGTAACTCCAGACCAAAAGATGCGCATTGTTTCATCGCTACAAGAGCAAGGTGAAATTGTAGCCATGACGGGTGACGGCGTTAACGACGCCCCTGCTCTTTCGCGCGCCAATATCGGCATTGCAATGGGCATTGCCGGTACGGATGTTGCAAAAGATGCCGCAGACATGGTTTTGCAAGACGATAACTTTGCTAACATTGTTCATGCCGTTGAAGAAGGGCGTAAGATCTACCAAAACATACGCAATTTCGTACGTTATCAAGTATCCACCAACGTTGCAGCAGTTGCTTTGATCATTGTTTCAACGTTCATTTTTGGTTGGAACTTACCGCTAACAGCAACTCAAATTTTAGTCATTAACATTCTCATGGACGGGCCACCCGCCGTTGCCCTCGGTGTCGAGAAAAAGCATGGCAACGTCATGAGCCGCCCTCCGAGACCCGTTGACGAAGGGTTACCGAATATGGGCGATATCTCATTGATCTTCTATCTGGGTGCAGTCATGGTAACAGGTACCCTAGCCGTATTTTTCCTCGCAGGAGGAGGTTTAGCACAATGCGAACTCCTGTCAACCGATGCATCAGCCGATTCACTCGCCATGAGAGATGGATGTTTGTTAGGCAATCAGGCGGATATTGATGATTGGGAAATCTATGCCGATGGCCACTTTGAACATGCTCAAACAATGACTTTTGCGGTTTTCATCGTCTTCCAATTGTTCAACGTCATGAACTGTCGTTCAAATGAACAAAGCGTATTGGAACTAGGGTTCTTCTCAAACAGGGCCATAAATTTAGCATTGATCATATCTTCAGGATTACTCCTCTTCTTTGTCCAACTCGCAAATGCAGACATTCCATTGCTTGGAATTGAAGTCGGGCAATTGCTATCAACTACGACCCTAACTCAAAACGATTGGATCGTGATTGTTCTGGTTTCATCAAGTGTGTTTATCATTGAAGAATTTAGAAAATTTTTGGTCAAATCAAAATTCTTTGTGATTCGCTCCCGGTGATGAGAAGCACATCTTCATGAAGGCGTTGTGCTAGCGTAGCAACATGGAGAACTGGTCGTCCGACCGAAAATTAGCTGGGTCAAATGGCGATTGGCTGGAACGCCTCAGCAATGCCCTCCTTCCAGTGTCCGATTGGTCTGATGCAATACAAGACATCGTTCAACGGGTGGCCGACGGAGTCCACCTTAGTTTGGACGATGGCGTAAGATTGTATGAGCATCCCAACCTTCACGAAGTCGGTCAATTGGCTCACTATGTTCGAACGTCCAGATTTGGAAATCATGCATATTTCAACAGCAACGTCCACATCAACCAAACCAATGTTTGTGTACTTGCATGCCGATTTTGCGCATTTCGTCGTGGGCCTAAAGCAGACGATGCCTATTCCATGGACATTCAAGAGTACATCGTTGACCTCGAACGCTATGCTCCGTATGTTGATGAGGTTCACTCGGTTGGAGGACTCCACCCCGATTGGGATGTGGCTCATTACGAATCCCTGTTCAAGCGAGTCAGAGAAGAATTTCCACATGTCTCAATCAAGGCCTTGACGGCTGTAGAGATCAAACATCTCGGGCAACTGTCCTCTATTCCCACCAAAGAGGTGCTCCGCCGACTGCATGATGCAGGGCTCACCTCGTTGCCCGGCGGTGGTGCTGAAATTTTGGATGATGATGTACGTTCAATCATCTGCAACGGCAAAGAAAGTTCCGAAGAATACATTCGTATTCACAGGGAGGCTCATGAACTTGGCATACCGTCAAACTGCACCATGCTTTTTGGAACCGTTGAATCCCTTGCTCAACGGGTACAACATATGATCTTGCTTAGAGAACTTCAATCACAAACCTCCGGATTCCAATGCTTCGTCCCGTATCCGTTCCTTCCTGACTCTTCTCGCCTACCCCAAGCTCAACTGGCGACCGGTTCCGAGGTTCTTCGAACCATTGCTGTTTCCCGGCTGATGATTCCAAATATCCCCCATATCAAGGCATATCGGATGAATATTGGAGACCATGTTGCGGAACTCGCTCTCCAATATGGAGCCGACGACATCGATGGGACGGTTCAAAAAGAGTCCATTATGCATCTTGCAGGTTCTACTGCACCCTTGGACCATGACCGGACAAGACTTGCTCGAATTATTACCGATGCTGGTTGTCAACCCGTCCAAAGAAATACAACTTACGAATCCTTCAACGTTTATGTCCCCCCAAAGCCTTCACCAAGGCGAAACCTCAAGATGGCCCAATAGGTGAGTTTGATGACAGATACATGGAAATCTACGATTGGTCGTGTCGCATTCCTCAATTGCGACCCACTGTTTCACGACCTTCCTGAGAAATGGAACGTTCTTTCTGCCCCACCCGCATGGCTAACCGGCCATGTTCTTCGTAAAGATTGTGTTTTAGCCCCCATCCCTGCTGCGGACTACGCCAAACATGCGAACGAACTTGTACTGCTCCCTGACATCGGGATTGGTTCACAAGGCGAAGTTGGGAGCGTACTCTTGTTCGGAGCAGTTCCTCTTGATTCAATGAAAACGATTGCTCTTCCAACGGATTCTGCAACCTCGGTTGCTCTATTGAAGTATCTCATTGCTCAATCCGGTCGAGTCATTGACTATTTCACAACCGGCCCAGATTATGAATCGATGCTCGCTAGGGCGGACGGTTGTTTGTTAATTGGCGATAGGGCGCTTGAGGCGGCAAAAGAATTCCCCGATATGGTTCAACTTGACCTCGGCCAGGCATGGCTGGAATTGTTTGGCTTGCCGATGATCTTTGGGGTATTTGTCGCACGTAAGGATACGCCCATCAATGTGCTTCAAGAGGCGCACGCGGCTCTACTCACTGGACTGGTGGCGTTTGAAGATTCTGATGAAAAGCGAGAGGCAGTGATTCAATGGGCTATGGGCCGTTCGGATTTGTCTCATGAGCGATTGGATCAATATTTCGGAGAGGTCTTCAATCGCCTTGACCCCCATCACATGAACGGCCTGCATCGCTTTTTGAGTGAAGCTTGTCATCTTCCTGATGAACTTGAATTTGCATGGTAATGCCATCTTTCGGATTTATTGTTTAATTTTTTGAACGGTTGGTTCTTGAAGGGCTGGAGATTGGCGAGTACATGGACGCAGTACTACCCCTGGATGAAGACGGAAATAAAATCGTTAGAATCGGACACAGCCCTGACCCTGACGACGCCTTCATGTTTCATGCCATGACCACCGGGGCCTTTCCTACCCCCGGGTACCGATTTGTGCACGAACTTCAAGACATTGAAACGCTCAATCACAGGGCGATGAATCAAGATTTGGAAGTTTCTGCTGTTTCGATCCATGCTTACCCTGAGATTGCAAAGCACTACGCTCTCATGAACTGTGGAGCCTCCATGGGCGAAGGATATGGTCCGATGGTCGTCACAATGTCTGGAGTCTCAGAGGAAGAAGCTCGCTCCAATGTGATCGCCGTTCCAGGTTTGAAAACCAGTGCCTATCTCGGCCTTCGCCTTGCTTGGGGTGACTGTGAAGTTGCCGTTGTACCCTTCGATGAAATCATTCCAAGAATCCTTGATGGCACATACAAAAGCGGGCTCATCATACATGAGGGTCAACTGACCTACGTGGACCATGATCTCGATGTTTTAATCGATCTCGGCAAGTGGTGGAATGGGCGGACAGAAAATTGGCCCATGCCTCTTGGCGGAAACGTGGTCCGAAGAGATCTTGGCCAGTCGGTTATGGAAGACATCACACTCTACACGAAGATGAGCATTGAATATGCACTCAAATCCCCTGAAGATGCTCTTGAATTTGCTAAGGAATGGGGTCGGGGTATCGATGATGATACCAACAAAGAATTCGTTGGGATGTACGTCAATGACCGAACCATTGACTACGAAGATGAAGGCAGGGCCTCGGTCAGACAATTTATTGTTGAAGGGCAAGAACTCGGCTTGATACAGGCCGACTTTGATGTTCAAGACATTGACTTCATCGGTGCTGCTTGAGGTCGTATCCATGGCCCAGGATGAGCGTAAACCACGACAGAGCCAATACGGCTCGGTAGACCCTGCTCCACCGACCTCTGACGGGAATGTTTCCCAATGGAGCAATGCGCTTCAAAACGAATCACTCCCTATGTTCCAGCGGATGCGGGCTGTATTTTCTCTTCGTAATGAACGAAGTGACGAAGCATGCTTGGCGTTGTGCAAGGGTTTTGTCACATCCAGTGCACTTCTTCGCCACGAACTCGCCTATGTCTTGGGCCAAATGCAAAATCCCGTTTGCCTCCCCACACTTACCGAACGACTTGTCGATTCAAACGAGCATGTGATGGTCCGCCATGAAGCAGCTGAAGCCATGGGAGCTATAGGTGACCGAAGCATCATACCTGTCTTGGAACGGTTCACAAATGACCCTCTTCCTGAAGTCTCTGAATCCTGCATCGTCGCTTTGGATTTATTGGCTTGGGTCAGCGGTTCCGAGTTTGAATCCGCAGAATGGTAAGATTTCATCCCTCAAGTTCAAAGACTAGAATGGGTTCGCACAAATAGGAAGGATTACAATGCCACACGAACATATCCAACTTGCACAGGCCCCCAATGGAGAGCTTGGCCCCCGCTGTCACGAATGTGGCATCCGCTTAACGTTCGGTAACGCCATGGTTGTCGACAAATATTACATGTGCTGGGACCATTATGTTGATGCAACTGGTGCTGGTTCGAAAACGAAGATTTCGGAAGCAGATGAGCGCTTTTGGATGAAGAATGAATCTTGATGGATTCCTTCAAGAACCCTCAGCCGTACTTGCAGGTAAAGGGGGGTTTGAATGTCACAAGGATGGGCCCGCTTCGCACACAGATTTGGACAATATTACCGGACTTCTCCATTGTGGTCTCCGCCACGGGTGAAATCTCGTGAGTGGATGTTCATTCCATTTGGTGGAGCGCCACCTCTCCGCCACAAATCGTTTTCTGGTGTTGAGCAAGTCCGGTCGTTCCTTTCCGAACGTGCTATGCATTCTGTGTTTTATTCAACGGCCTACTGGAAGCGACCGTTTGAAATGAAAATGGCTGATAAGTTGTGGCAGGGTGCTGACTTGATTTTTGATTTGGATGGAGACCACTTACCGGGAGTGACCGACAAAGATTTCCCTGGTATGTTGGAAGTGATCCATGAACAAGCATGGTCGTTATGGAATGATTTTTTAGAGCCTGAATTTGGATTTAAGGAGGAACACCTCCAAGTCACCTTCTCAGGGCATCGAGGATTTCACTTGCACTATCGTGATCCCTCCCTCTTCCATTTGGACTCGGAAGCGAGACGAGAACTCGTATCCCACATTCGGGGTGAGGGCGTTGATGTCAAAGGTGGACTGGCTAGGTACCATGATGATGGCGCCCAAGGATGGACGCGTCGGATTCGCAACGGGATGGATGACATGATTCAAACCCTAAGAGGTATTTCAAACAAAGACTCATCATCATCAGAGGATTTGAAACGACTTGAAGCAGGACTGCAATCCCTACTCGACCGCGAAGGACAGACCTCCCAGAGAACTGCCGAGTCCATACGGAAACTTGCAGATGTCGTCAATCACCAGGACCGGGTCCAGCGCCTCAAAGCTGGGCGGTTTGAGCTCCTCGGAAAATACCAATCACTCTTTCTCAATCTTCTCAAATCAGATACGTCGGTGGTCCTTGGTTCGGCTGGAGAAACGGATGAGGTAGTTACCATCGATGTGCGACGCCAAATCCGGTGGCCAACTTCACTTCATGGGAAATCTGGGATGAGGGTTTCAGAGTTTCCCTTAAGTCGATTGGACCCCGATGGATCTAACCCATACAATCCACTTCATGAGGCACTTGCGCTCGGGATGGACGAGTCCATAGAGGTAGAATACACCGTAGATGACGCCATTGCTCAATTTGGTGATCGGCGACTTGAATCAAAAATGGGTGACCGAATTTCCATACATGAGACTGGTGCTACGTTTTTGGTACTGAAAGGGTGGGCTAAATTGGTCTGATTTGGCTCTCGTTCTTAACAATACGAAACCCGATTTTCTCTTAGCGTTTTGAGGTAAGGTTCAAGGGTGGTTCGCCATCCCTTCATACGGGGTGAGTCCTTTGGGTCTGCGCAGAGGTAAGAAATCTAAGAAACAAGATGCACCTCTTCCCGCGCCTGGACTTCCCATGCCACAAGGGGGATTGCCTCCGCTACCTATGCCTCCAGGTGGGTCGCCGCTACCACCCCTTCCCGGAGCGGCACCGCTTCCAGCACCATTGCCCAGCGCCCCTTTGCCCCCGCTTCCAGCTGCGGAGCCCTTGCCTGCCCCAACCCCAACGCTCCCGGTTGCTCCACTTCCAACACCAGTTCCAACAGTCAATGACCCTAACACCACCCTCTCTGGTTTGGCGGACGAGAAAGGTTACAACGACTTGTGGGCAAAACGGTCCAACAAACCGCTCCCCCAAATTTACGGCCATATTGACCGTATCGCAAACAAAGAAGCAGGGTCCTTGCTCGACCGCTATGCTGACCGGTTTGGCCATGCACTTGACCGGGAAATTATCGTCATGCGCAAGGCTGAATTGGATGACAAAGTGGCCGAAGTACGCGATGCACCTGTGGTTGAACTCATTGAAGATGAAGCATCCGTCCCCGAAACACTCGAAGGTGAACTCATGCAAGTCGAAGCAGAACTTCGTTCCCTCAAACCGTTGTACAAAGAAGCAAAATCTATTGGTGACAGTGCAACGCTTGCCGAATTGACGCCCAGATTACAATCTCTTATGGCTCAACGTAAGGCACTCAAACAATCCATTGAGTCTTCAGGTTCGGATGTTCAAGAAGCATCTGTGGCGACATCCTCATCGGACAACGATGACCTCTTCGTGCAGTTTGTTTCAATCGTTGATGATTTACTCGGAGATCACCTCCCAGAAGCCATCGTGAATGCATTTGTAGAAAGTGATGATTTTGAAATTTACAAAGGTGTCCTTGCAGACCCTGCAATCACAGACGAAGAAACCCGCCATATATTCTACAATATGGTTGATGACCAACTCGGCAATATGCCTGAAGAGTCAATTAATGCCTTCACCGAAACATCGGACTTTGCAATCTATCTTGCAATCAGCAATCAATACAAGGAAGCGTGAAACGAATGGGACTATTGGATAAAGCAGCTGGAGCATCAGAAGACGACAAGAAGCCCGTTGCAAAGGCAGTCGCAAAAGCAAAACCTGTTGCGAAAGCAGTCGCCAAGGCTGCACCCGTCAAGGCAGCTAAAGTCGCAAAAGCAGCACGTCCTAAGAAAGAGAAGACTCCCCGCGCCAAGAAGGCACGCCCCATCGGCCTTTCAGAAGATTACGAGTTATCCTCTGATATGAATCGCAGAATCTCATGGTTGGTCAATTTTATCGTCAACTTTGGTGTCCTCTTTGCTGCGATTTTCATCTCACTTAGCGATACAAGCATTATCACCACAATACTGTACGCCGTTGGTATTCTTGTCATCATCATTAACGTTGGAGTGATTCCAACTAAATTTAGCAGAAACATTGGACAATTTGTGTCCCGAACAAAATTTGTTCGAGGTGATGGTTCTAATCCCAATAGACTCCATGGATTGTTGGTCAACTCAATCGGTATATCCTCGCTCATCGGCATCATCATGATTTTCACACAATTTCAAAATCTCCAAGAAGCAGATAATACCGGCGCAATCATCATGTTCTCTCTTGGGACAATTTTTGTTATCGTTTGGTTCGTAGACCGTTACCTCAAGAACGGCAGTGAAATGCGCCAAGGTCTTTTTGATTTAGCTTTTGGAGCATTTTTGGTCAAGTACATTCCTGCCGAGGACGAGAAGGCCACTGGTATCTGGGCCCGATTGGAAAACATGGGCAACTTTGGTGACCAATTGGTGAAGAAGACAGAAGAGCGAAAGGCGAAGAAAGATACCAAAGATGCCGACTCATCATCCAATGAAACTTCTGAAGTTGAAGAAGAAAAGTGATCTCCTTGTTCTGGCGTTATTCGCAAACGAGAAACAACGTTTTCCCGTTTTTATTCCTCATCCTTACAATTGTGTTCACTTATTTGACCTTCAAAGAGAGCCTCTATGCTCTCACCGGAGTCTTCATCTTCTCCTTTCTGACTTACATTGAAACAGTGACCCAACTTTCATTCCGAGCGCCCCAGCGCAGGAAACCTGTTTTGGAAGAAGATGGATGGGAGACTGTTGCTCATCCAACTCTAGCAGGCAGTGTCAACTCGTATATTCATGAGGCATCATCCAAAAATGCGCCTACTCTCATTCTAATCCACGGATGGACTTCGGCATCGTCTCGAATGGTTGGACGTTCAAAGGTTTTCATTGACCGCGATTGGGCCGTCATAGCCGTTGACCTACCCAATCACGGTGGATCGGATTCCGTGGACAAGTGGACTGCCGAACGAGCAACATCAACAGTGATTGAATCGCTGAACCATATATCGAGGTCGCATCCACACCTTTTTTCCAGTGGGGTTTGTTACTACGGGCACAGCATGGGTGGTTTTATCGGATTACGAATCAGTCATCGTAGAGGTGAATTGGAATCAAACCCTCAAATCTTAGGTTGGGTATTGGAATCTCCGATGACCGGCTATACGGAAATATTCCAAGAAACATCAAAGATACTCCATATTCCTAAATTCATTCAACCGCTCGTTCTTTGGCGCATGATGAGTCAATTCAATTCATTAAACCACGAGCGCCCTAATCTCTCTGAACTCGTTGAAACTGATTCGCCCAACTGGGGTTTGACAAATGAACCGACGCTTCTCGTCCAAGCAGCTGACGATGAACGCTTGGGAGAGAACCATTATCTCCGCCTCCAGAGGAGCCATGATGAAGCAGGTACGAGGCACTTGCTCACGACCGAGGTCATGGACGAACTCCGTCACTCAGGCTGCGCTGTTCACAACGGAAGAGATGCCGTCGTTATCCAATGGTTGGACCAACAATCATTTCACTCGTCTTCGGATTGAGCGGCTTGATTTCTAGCTAGTTCTCGCATATCATCGACTTCATCCAGTTCATCTATGATTTCCTTGCCCAACAGAGTTTCCATGACGTCTTCCATGGTCAGGATTCCTGACGTACCACCGAATTCGTCCTTGACAAGGGCAAACTGTTGACGGTTGGAAAGGAACATATCCAACGCTTCTTCTATGGTGCTTCCCAACTGAACTGAGAGAATGGGTTTCATCAAGTTCCTCAAGGTTATACTCCACTCATCTCTGCTTGCCGCCATGAGGATTTCCGATCGAATAACAAGGCCAATGACATTGTCAATTCGCTCATCGTAAACGGGGATGCGGGAGAACCTAAGAATGCTGTTCTCATCAAGAATTTCTTTGATTGTTGCATCAACATCATATGCAGTTACAACCACTCGAGGTGTCATTTCTTCTTCCACCATAATTTCCCGCAATCGCAAAAGGTTGTGGATGACGGTTTCTTCAGATTCTTCTAATGCACCCTCGATTTCACCGAGGTCAGCCATTGCAACCAGATCGTCCCGTGTCACAATCGATTGATTCCCCTTAGGCAGGATGGATTTCAGCATTTGAATTGGTCCAATGAGGATGACAAGCATCTTTGTCAACCATGTTAGGACGTAGGCTGACGGTGTTGAAAGGCGTTTCCAGTAAGCAGCACCAAGTGTCTTAGGGATGATTTCTGAAAAGAACAGAACAGCGAGAGTGAGGATGACAGAGGCGACAGTAAGTGCACTGTCTCCAAACTGTTTTGCAACCTCACTACCCACTCCCGCAGCCCCCATTGTATGCGCTACAGTATTGAGGGTCAAAATTGCCGTCAGTGGACGAACCGAATCGTCGTCCTTAAGGTACGACCACATTGCAGCAGTCCTTTTTCCATCCTTCTCAAGAACGGATACATAGGTTTGAGGAATTGATAGTACAACTGCTTCAAGAATGGAACATAAGAAAGAAACGCCAAGGGCGAGGGTAGAGTAGAAAATGAGCAAGGTGTAGTCAGCCATGGGGTTTCTAGGTCTCCTTTCCGAAGGGGGGGTAATTACACCCATGAGAGAAGGGTTATTCAAAATGACGGCTGTATTGAACTGCACTAATGCTGTTCAATTCCATGGGTGAACCTCAAGAAGCCTCGGCCTTTGGCTTAGACCGGGGAGTCAAATGAGTGGAGAATATGTTCTCATTTGTGTGGCATGGCCATACGCGAACGGACCGCTCCATTTGGGTCACGTTGCCGGTTGTTATCTCCCACCAGACATCCAATATCGTTTTGAACGGGCAAAAGGAAATCGAGTTTTAATGGTCTCGGGTTCCGACGAACACGGAACTCCAATTACGGTCTCAGCAGAACAAAAGGGAATATCCCCTCAAGAGGTGGTAGACGAATATCACGAAATAAACCGTCAAGCCCTCCTTGACCTTGGTTGCGCTTGGAGCCCTGAGATCGACCCGCGAGGTATCGAATACGGTGGGGCTCTGTTCAACCGAACAACTGACCCAAAGCATAAGACCATGGTCCAGCAGAATTTCTCAGCCCTCGAGAAGGCTGGTTTATTTGAACGAAAAACCATGGAGCAATATTACGAACTCAACGAAGATGGTTCTGGTCGTTTCCTACCGGACCGGTATGTAGAGGGCAACTGTCCAGCCTGTGGTGAGGATGGCGCTCGAGGCGACCAGTGTGACGCCTGTGGAGCAACCTATGAATCCGTTGAATTGAAGAACCCAATTTCAAAAATGAATCCAGATTCAAAGGTGGAAATTCGGGAAACAGACCATCTTTTTTACCGTCTCGACCTTTTTCAAGACGCCTTGACCGCTCACGCCGCAGAACGACAGTCTGTTTGGAAATCCAATGTTAAAGCCATGACAAAACAATGGCTGGACATGGGGTTACGGCCCAGGGCAGTTACCCGTGATCTTTCATGGGGGATACCCGTCCCTCTTGACGGCGAAGAATGGGGCGGAAAATGCGTTTATGTTTGGTTTGAAGCGGTTCAGGGTTACTCAACGTGCGCTCGAATTTGGTCGTCCGATGTTGCAGCTGGTAACGCTCATCCTGATGGGGCTGATGCTTGGAAGCGGTGGTGGTCTATTGCTGAGGACGGTACAGTTCCCCGACACCTCTATTTCCTCGGAAAGGATAACATCCCGTTCCACACGGTCATATGGCCTGCACTCATTTTGGGCCTAAATCACGCCGCGCATGGTAAAACATCAACCGACCCCATTGAAATGCCTGGTCCCGGCGACCTAGCCTTGGAAACGAATGTTCCAGCAATGGAATATTTGATGCTAGCAGGGGGTCAATTTTCTAAATCTCGAAAGCATGCTGTATGGCTCCCATCATTTTTGCAACGGTACGACCCGGACACACTTCGGTATTATCTCAGCATCAACATGCCGGAAAACCATGACACCGACTTCAATTGGCCGGACTTTGTTAAGAAAGTCAACTCCGAATTAATTGCGGCATACGGAAATTTTGTGCACAGAGTCCTTACTCTGGGCGCCCGTCTTCCCTCTGAAAGTGGCGCTTCACCGTTTTCCCCTCACGAGAACCACGAGTGTGTCCGTATGCACGAGGCTGAATTGGAACGTTCTCTCGAATCAATCACTGAATCACTAGAACGGCACCGATACAAAGAAGCTCTAAGGCAGATCATGACCGTTGCTCAATATGGAAATCAAATTCTTCAAGGAGCCGCACCATGGGAGCACCTCAAAGAACCTCAAGAGGGCCATGAGGAAAGTTTGGCTACACTGGCTTTTTGTTGGAAAATCGCTCGATTCTTATCCATCACAACCCAACCGTTCTTGCCCACATCGGCTCAGCGACTATGGGGAAACCTTGGCCTCCAAGGAAATGTTTCAGATGTTGACTGGAGTGAAGCAACGAATTGGTCAGCCGCTCTTGGATGGTTAACTGAAACTCCCGAACCCCTATTTGAACGCCTTGACTTGGATGAAATATTATCAGCGGAGCAAGGACTTGTAGAAGAACAACCTCCTCAAGATGATGCCGTCCACGGCGTCAAGGGTGGCAGAAAGAAGAAAAAAGGTGGTAAGAAAGTGAAAGAAGCAGAAGGAATAACATACCTCGATTTTGAATCGTTTATGAAGGTAGATTTGCGTACCGCCACCATAGTATCGGTTGAAGACCATCCAAACGCGGATCGGCTCTACGTCGTCAAAATCAACGACGGAAGTGAAGGGGGAAGAACCATTTGTGCTGGATTAAAAGAATACTACACTGCTGAAGAAATGGTCGGAAAATCCGTAGTTTTTGTTGCAAACCTGGAACCTCGGAAATTGAGAGGTGTTGCATCAGAGGGCATGATGTTGGCCGCTGACGACGGCGAAGGAAATGTGAAACTCATCACCATCGACGGTGACATGAAAGAAGGATCACAGGTTCGCTGATCAGTTCGACATGCGATGACGTACGGCCTCCATTACACTCCTGGAATGCAACTTGGTCTGTTGTTTGATGTCAGGCATCATCTCTCGCAAAGCCTCGCCCATATCTTCGGGCAACGATTGGAGATTAATTTCTACATTGAAGAGCGCCCCTTTTGCTGCTGCACTAGCTAAGAGTCCTGCTACCCCAACATCGGAGACAGCATTTGCATTCCCAAGAGTTGCTAGTTCCGTGAGTGCTTTGAGAAGTTCTAGAGCGACTTCTGCAGTTTCAAATGGAACTTTTGCTGCTTGTAATGTTCCGGTTTGAATTGCAACTTTTCTGTGATTTTTCTCCGAATCGGATTGTTTAGGCATTTTGAATGCAGCCATGACTTCATCGAAGGCATCACTGTCTTCTTTGGCGAGAACTCCGGAACGCGTCATAATTGGGATCGCTAAACTCTGGACATATTCGGCAGCAGGCCAACCCTCCGACCATTTATCGCTTCCAAGAGTGAGATCAGCCACCATACAGGCCAAAGATGCCGCTTGGCCTAAAGCAATAGCAGACGCCGTCCCACCGCCTGGCGTGGGTGATGATGATGCTAATGCTGCTAAAAATTCACGTTGTGTCATGTCCATCCAGTTCATACCATCATCTCCTTCTCAACAGCCCACTCAATAATTCCTTGAGATGGGTCAAAAGAATGCATACGATTCAAACCAAGACCTTCAATCGCTGCAGCCACTAAGGCCCTCTCCTCGGTTGCTTGTGGGTCGAAATATGCACCCGTTTCAAGCATTGCTTTGAGCGGGACTAAACCTACAATTTCACTACCTAACAAACGTGTATTATGGTCGTTAGCAATTGATTCACACGCTTTGAAAGCCATGTGAAGTGGACATTGCGAAACATCCCTCAAATTCATGGATACTTGAGAAATATTCATTTCTTCCAATGTTACTCCCATGCCCTGAACCATCGGCAACATTCCGTTGACCCGGACAGAGTTTCCTTGGGCGGTTTTGAGAAGTCTACCGCTTGTCCGCACAAGAGAACCTATTTTCTTTGAAACGGTCGCATCTTGTTCTTCAACATTCACGTTGTAAGCGACGAGAATGGGTCGTGCACCAACGGTGATTCCACCTGCTTGAGCAGCAACATCGTTCCATTCCCTTGAGCCGGCATCTGGATATTGTGTGAATTCCGAATGCCTGTTTTCCAATCCCGAAAGTCTTGCTTCCAACCCCTCATATTGGTCCTTCCTCAATCTCGATAGAAGCTCTCGCTCGGGATGTGTTGCTGCAGCACCATAGAGAAACATCGGTGCTCCGGTTCTCTCAGCAACATGAGCCACAACGTCCCGGGCCATCTGCGCACATTCATCCATTGAAACGCCACTCAATGGTACAAATGGACACACGTCAACGACGCCTAGTCTTGGATGTTCTCCTGTGTGTGTTCGCATGTCCAGCAGTTCAACGCTGCGTTCTATCAAAGCAATAGCGCCTTGTACCACTGGTTCGGGCTCTCCTGCGAGTGTGATAACGGTGCGGTTGTAATCTTGGTCAGGCTCTACTCCAAGCACATAACATCCTTCAATGATCCGTGCTGCATCAACAATCGCCTCGATGAGGTTCGCATCGCGACCTTCCGATATGTTGGGTACGCATTCGATCAATCGCTTGCCCATGCATTCTTGGCGGGTCATAGGGCCTTTGAATGTTGTTTGTGAATAATTCATCAGGAATACAATGCTTCAGGTGAAGATTGGCCAGCGCCTTGTGTCTTTTTTCGGTCCAGTCGGCTAACTGCAGCAAGCATATCTGCATTGGTCACGGTTGACCTGTTGTCACGGATTGCAATCATTCCGGCTTCTACACAGGTTGCCTTGAGTTCAGCGCCGGAATAGCCCTGAGTCTTTTCTACAATCCTTTTCATTTGTATGCGCTGTGTATTCATGCCTTTGACATGAACTTCTAAAATAGCCTTCCTCGATTCATCATCGGGAAGTGGGATTTCAATCACGCGGTCAAAACGACCAGGGCGTAAGAGTGCGTCATCAAGAATATCCGGACGGTTTGTAGCGGCAATGATTTTCACATCGTTTAACGCATCGAACCCGTCCAATTCTGCGAGAAGTTGCATCAACGTTCTCTGAACTTCACGATCACCGCTTGTCGATCCGTCCAACCGCTTGGCACCGATCGCATCGATTTCATCTAAGAAAATTATACTCGGCGCCTTTTCTTTGGCGAGAGAAAACAATTCTCGAACCATGCGGCCACCTTCTCCGATATATTTCTGGGCGAGTTCACTGCCAACCATTCGAATAAATGTTGCATCGGTATGGTTTGCAACTGCTTTTGCAAGGAGGGTCTTTCCACACCCTGGCGGGCCAACAAGAAGAACGCCTTTGGGCGGGACAATACCTACCTTCTCAAACAATTCAGGCTTGATCAAAGGAAGTTCAATGGCTTCTCTTACCGACTCCACTTGTTCTGAAAGCCCAGCGACTTCGTCGTATGTAATATCGGGTTTATCAACCATCTCAGCACCACTCACCATCGGGTCCCATGCTTCATGAAGAACTTCAATGACCGAAAGACTGTCTTGGTTGAGAGCCACTCGCGTTCCAGGTTTGAGTTTATCTGGGTCGAGGCGTTGGTTGAGGGAAACCTGGAATACCGTGCCGTTGGATGAACGGACAATGGCTCGTTCATGGTCCAGAACGTCTTGAAGGTGGCCGATGATATGCGGCGGCATTTTGAGAAGATTGACGTTTTCATCTAAGCGTTCAACTTTCTTTCGGAGTGTGCGCACCTCGGATTCCAGCGACGTGCGCTCGTTAATCAATTGTTGAGATTCGTCTCTCAATTTTGCGTAAGCTTCCTCCAACTCACGGATGTCATCATCCTGAGAAGTTGGCATGCTTCTGTCGTTCCTATCAACATCAGTACCCATGTGATTCAGTATTATCCAATTGCCCACACTGTATGAACTCAGCGATTGTATTTTGCGAAAACAGCCTTGTCAAAGGGTTCAAAGGTTGTCGCCATCGGTAAGTACACGAGGAGGAATTGCATTGGGTGATTGTGAACTTTGCGGGGCGATGAAAGTAAGCGTGAGAAGCGTGAAAACCGGTAAAACGGAAGTCACGGCTTGTGCCCGATGCGTGGATAAAATGAATTTGATTCCAAAAACGGTTGCGCCAGGTCTTGCAAAGGCTCGGTCAATGGCATCCACTCCTCGACCTTCAACTCCACGCAAGAAAAACGATCTGATGTCACGGGGTGAAAAAGAACTCGCTGAAGACTTTGGAAAACGGATTTCAGTAGCGCGAAAGAAGATGAATCTTTCCCACCAACAACTCGGTAAAAAGATGGCTGAGACGGTCAATGTCATCAAAGCAGCAGAGTCAGGGAAACGCCCTACGGACTCATTGATTCGGAAGTTTGAACGCATTCTTAACATCACCTTGATGGTTGAACATTCGTCAACGGAAACCCGTAGATTGGACTCTGGGCCGTCCCGTGGGATGACCTTCGGCGATTATTTCAACGATGTTCGGTGAACCCGATGGATTCAATACCGGTCCATGCAATATGGCTCGCCCAAGATGATCCGAAAAAAAACACTGCCGTGCTTGCAGGAAAACGAGGCAATCTACGCCTCCATAAGAATTTGAGAACGCTACCAAAACGCGGTTTTATTCTTGAGCCTTTGTGCGGGAAGGTATTCGGCCCTGAAGACCATCATGTTCTGTTAGAACAACACGGAGCAATCGTTGGACTTGATTGCAGTTGGGCTCATATTGAGTCAAGTGTTGAACAAGTCATGAGGAAAACGAGATTGCAACCTCGAATGCTCCCGTTACTATTGGCTGCGAACCCTGTTAACTGGGGGAAACCGGGTCGACTGACTACCGCTGAAGCCTTAGCAACCATTCTCTACCTCATAGGGCGAAAAGAACAAGCGAGGGAGGTTCTAGGTGCATTCCGCTGGGGTGAACGGTTCTTCCAACTCAATCAAGAACCACTTGATGCATATGCCGATGCTACAACAAGCGAGGAACTTGTGGCCGTTCAGTTTGAATTCTTTGACGTAGATATAGATCCTTCAAAGGAGGAATGAACATCGAAGACACGCCCCACTTCATCCTTCATCGCTGGGAACATGGGCAATTTAGATTGGTAAAGGAGTACCTTGGTGACGAATCACTTGTTCACCTTTGCCTCAACGGTGAAAAAATCACCACTCTACTCGCTTCCAAGCATGACTTGGAAGAATTGATCTGCGGCCACTTCCATACAGAATACTCCCTCGACCTCCCCTCCAAAAAGCCAGCCATCACCATCAGCGAAGATTCCGGCGGGGTCAGAGTTGACCTCTTGGACGGAAGCCTGAATCTCATTTCCAAGCGTAGCCGACCCGTTGTCAGTTCATGCGGAGCATGCGATCAGGATGAACTCTCAGAATTGGTCGATAGCACACCCATTGTAGCACCTCCTTCAGAATACTATTCTATGGACGAACTCGTTAAACACCTAGAAAAGATGAAATCACAGCAAACTGAATTTTCAAAAACTGGAGGGGTCCATGGCGCAGGTCTACTGTTCTCCGACGGTACGTTTGATGTGTTGGAAGACATTGGCCGACACAATGCCGTTGACAAAGTTATTGGAGCAACATATCTCAAGGGTATGAATCAACAGGTTCGGGCTCTGTTTCTATCCGGCCGTTGTGGATGGGATATTGTTGCAAAGGCTGCAAAATCAAACATACCCGTCATCGTGTCGGTAGGCGCAGCATCATCTCTTGCAGCCCAGACAGCCCGTGCTGCAAACATCACGCTGGTAACCTTCGTTCGCAATGGAAAATCAGTCATAATAGGGCCTGTTGATGGTAGATTCCATACAAAGGATTGAGAAGGGAAGTCATCTCGGTTGGACCGAGGTATGTCAATGGAACGTCACGTAACATCACGAACACCTGATGACACCAATGCTCTTCGATTGAAAAAGCCTAAGACCAAAGCTGCAGGCATTCCTGCTGTACTCTCGTCAGCCAAGCATGGCCTTGCTAAAATGGGCTTAGCAAAAACCATCAAAAATCTAACGATGGTCAACCAAAAAGAAGGGTTTGATTGCCCAGGTTGCGCATGGCCAGACCCCGAACACAGAACAACGTTCGAATTTTGTGAAAACGGTGCTAAAGCAGTAGCTGACGAAGCAATGAAAGCCCATGTTACGCCTCATTTCTTTTCCAAGCACTCGGTATCCGAACTCTCACAGTTGAGCGATTATGAACTGAATCGTAAAGGTCGAATTTCCCACCCTGTTATCCTTGAAAAGGGGGCATTGCATTACACCAAGATCTCTTGGAAGGACGCCTTTAGTCGGATTTCCGATCATTTGAAATCGATTTCCGACCCCAACAGGACTGCATTCTACACGTCCGGTAGAACCAGCAATGAAGCTGCATTCCTCTACCAAGCCTTTGTTCGCGCCTACGGTACAAACAATCTTCCGGATTGCTCAAACATGTGCCATGAATCAAGCGGAAAAGGACTCGGCCAAACCATTGGCATCGGAAAGGGCACAGTAACTTTGGATGATTTTAATCACGCCGATGTGATCATGGTCATTGGTCAAAACCCTGGAACCAACCATCCACGCATGCTAACTGCACTAAGGGATGCAAAGCACAAGGGCGCCAAAATAATTCACGTAAATCCGTTGCCAGAGGCTGGATTGATGCAATTCAAACACCCTCAAGACTACATGAAAGGAGACCTGAAATCAACCACATTGGCTGATTTGCATCTCGGGGTTAGAATCGGTGGAGATGCAGCATTGATCAAGGGCCTCATCAAAGTTCAGGTTGATCGACAAGCCATTGACCAAGAATTTGTTACTTCCAAAACCACCGGCATGGATGAAATGATCTCCAAAGCAGCATCCACCTCTTGGAAACAAATTACAAAGGATTCAGGCCTTTCCAAGAGCGATATTCAAGTCGCTGGCAGAATGTTGGCCAACTCCAAGGCCACCATTGCATGTTGGGCCATGGGATTGACCCAGCACAGAAACGGTGTAGCAGTCATCCAAGAAATTGTTAATTTGCTCTTGCTCGGTGGGCATGTCGGGAAAAAAGGAGCGGGCTTTTGCCCCGTCAGGGGCCATTCCAACGTCCAAGGTGACCGAACTGTCGGTATATGGGAGGCGCCTACCGATGCCTTCCTCGACCGTCTACAGGAAGGTCTAGGCTTTGAAGTTCCAAGGGAGCATGGTCATGACGTTGTCAACGCCATTGACGCTATGGTTCGGAGCGATATTGATTTCTTCTTTTGCATGGGTGGGAACTTCCTTTCAGCCACGCCGGATACCGACGTCACCGCTCGTGGATTATCCAAAATCCCACTTACCGTACAGGTTTCAACAAAACTCAACCGCTCCCACCTGGTTACTGGAGAAACCGCCATCATTCTACCATGCCTTGGCAGGACGGAATTGGACGTTCAAGGTGGCGTCAAGCAATTTGTCACCGTTGAGAATTCAATGGGAGTTGTTCATCGCTCTCAAGGAGGACTTCAACCCGCCTCGACTTCACTAAGGAGCGAACCATGGATCGTAGCCGAATTGGCGGAATCGACCCTGGGTATTGAACATCTTGAGTGGAGAGTTCTTGGTCAAGACTACAGCAAGATCCGAGATCTTATGGAACAATCACTCTTTGGCTTTGACCAATACAACGAGCGCGTCAATAGCCCCAATGGATTTGAATTACCCAATCCTCCAAGAGACTCACAATCGTTCTCAACGCAGGATGGAAAAGCACATTTCACCGCACACGACCTCCCCAACCTTGAGGTGGATGACGACCAATACGTGATGATGACCCTTCGCAGTCATGACCAATACAACACAACCATCTATGGATTATCGGACCGTTATCGCGGAGTTAAAGGCAACCGGCGTGTGGTATTTATGAACGCTACCGACATGGTAGAACGGGGTTGGAAGGCACGTACAAAAGTGAACATAACGAGCCATTTCAAAGGTGAGAAGCGACATTCAGAAAACTGGCTCATTGTACCTTATGATATTCCGTCGGGTAACATCGCGACATACTTCCCCGAGGCCAACAGCCTGGTTCCACTGCATTCGACGGCTGAGCAATCAAACACCCCCACATCAAAGTGGATCGTTTGTTCAATGTCAACCTCCGATACCATTCGTGGCGAGGAGGAGTGACCCTTGTCAGGAAAATCCTACATTGAACTTGTTTCAAGGAACAAAGATTTCCGACACCTATGGATTGCTGCAGTCATTTCCATGCTCGGTGAATGGTTCAACACCATCGCTCTATTTTTTCTCATTCTTGAGTACACTGGGAGTGAGTTTCTACTCGGTGTTTTGTTTACGGTACGCATGCTAAGTTTTGCGCTCCTGCAACCGATTATTGGGCTCCTTGCGGACCGATTTAACCGAAAAACGCTCATGGTAGTTTCAAACTTAGCACAGAGTGTGCTTGCATTGGGATTTTTGTTGGTTGATGGGCCAGAGGATATGGTTTGGATGCTTGGTCTCTCTGGAGTAATGATGATGCTTCATGGAAGTTACATGACTGCAGAAAGAGCAGCGCTGCCGAATGTGGTCGATGAAGCGGACCTCGCCACTGCCAATGCCCTTGATGCTGCATCTTGGTCCACTGCATTGTGTATCGGCGCTATGCTCGGCGGGGTTGTCGTATCGGTTTGGGGCGTTGATGCAGCCTTCATCATTGATTCGATCACATTCCTCATTGGGACGCTGTTTTTGATTAACCTGAAACTTCCACAAGAGCGAGATATTGACATGGATGGCCCTCTTTTCTCAACCGCGTTTAGGAACATTGTCAAAGGTTGGAAACGCATACGTAGCGAGCCTCGATTGTTTAGGATTGTATTTGCAAAAGCGTCCTGGAACATCGCAGGAGGAGGATTAGCTGGTGTTTTCTTGGTCCTGATGGGGGCTGACATTACTGGATTCGGTGCCGCATTTGGTTTTGGCCTGTTCTTCTTTGCCCGTGGATTAGGAACTGGCCTCGGCCCTATTTTGGCTCGAAACGTATTCACAAATCCAAATCGTTGGCCATCCCTCGTCGGTCAATTAATCGTGGGTTCTGGATTCTTTTACCTGCTCGTAGGGATGACGCTCGACATCAACCTATGGTTGACCGTCATCCTTGTCGTTATCGCACACAGCGCAAGTGGTGCAAACTGGGTTCTGTCTACCATTTTGACACAACAATGGGTGGAAGATGAAATTCGAGGTAGGGTATTTTCCACGGACATGTTGATCTTGTCCCTCGCATTCTCAGCATCTACCAGCGTCGCAGGTTATCTGATGGAGTACACTGACCTGTCAATTCAAAACGGTCTGATTATCTTCGCCGGTTTGATGATGGCCTCAGGTATAGTGTTTACCTTATGGGATACAAGCGACTCGCCAAATCATGACTCAGTAGCCTGAATGCACAGTTCGTGGGTGCAAACAGGTGGCGTGAAATACCGTCGTTCATCAGGAGAGAACGTATCCAACTGAAGGGTTGAGGACGCTCCTTCTTGAATGAACACGATTGAACTTGTGCTGGCCGGAAGGTAATCTTCTCCATTTGCTAGCAGAGAGATACGGATCCGATGTCCTTCTTCAATTTCAGCATCCAAAGGCATGAATTCCATTTTGGCGTTGATCGTTTCAACGACAGGGACCCACGTTTGAATTTCATCGCCTCCAGCATGATAACGCAAATCCATAATAGCGTGCCCAATGTGTATGCAATTATCCTCTTGATTGCAATCTTCCAACAACGCATACAATTGCCCACCCAGTGTTGCAGTGGTCACGTCAACATGGAGCCGGGGTACGCCCGCAAGATAGAGGGTACTGTTCAGAGGTTGTGATTCCCAAACCGGTCCGGAAAACAATCCCGGCGTGACGGTGGTTGACCCACCAACGTTCTCCATGACTCCTCCTAAATCCCATTCGAGGGTTGAAATATCAGCGGGAGGATATCGGTCTTCAAGCCTCCATGAACCTTGATTTGATTGAATTTCGACCCATAGCCCAGGTTGGTCACCCACACCCCTAAGATAGAAATCAAACCATTCCAGGAGGTCCTGCATCCAATCATACCTCACCATTTCAGGGAACGCTTCCCCACCGCGACCACCTAAATCTGACCTGTCATCAAGTTGAACGGGACGGTCTGGATAATCATGATCCCACTGCCCAAAGAGGCCTTTTGCATCAATACCTGCATCCTTGAGGGCGTTGATGGTTGGAACGGCCATGTGTGGGTCAACGTTCCAATCGTGCATGCCTTGGATGAGGTATACGCTTCCTGTATAATGTTGGAGAACCCTATCGAGGAAATATCGTTCAGCCCAGTATTCTCCCGCCACCTCGGACCCAAAGAGATATGCGGACACTCCTGTCCCCGGCCCGATGAGATAATCGGGGCATATGTTTTGATAATCTTCCTCATCACCATCGATTCCGTACGAACCATAAACGCCGTTGTGCATGATTGGAGCTCTCGCTTCTGCAGAGCCGTTTCTCCACATGAGTTCTTTCACACCGATCAATCCAGAAATGGGAACAATGGTCTTCAGGTAATCGTGTTCCGACCCGAACATAGCGGCTTGCCAGGGCGTGCTGCCGTCGTATGATTTACCGATCATACCAACCGCTCCATTGGACCACGTTTGCTCACCTAGCCAACGAACAGCCGCATCATTGCCGAGTTGTTCGGCATTGCCCATCAAATCCATACAATGATTGGAACGCCCTGTTCCGGATACAGATACTTGGGCGAAGGCATATCCGTGAGGAAGGAGTTGGTCAATGATCATCTGCCCTAGCCAAGTCCCGGGAACCTCAATTGTAGGAGTTTCAACGCTTTGCTCTTGGAAGTATGGGCCGAATTCAGCAATCACGGGGACCAAAGTGCCTTCTGGGACATTAGGGCGCCATACAGCGAGGCTAATGAGTCCGTTAGGAGCAGCCCCCCCTTCTTCTATTGGCATGATGTATTCAACAAAATGATGGGTTGAATTCCATTCATTGTCGGTTGAAAGGACGGTGTATGGTCCGGTTTCAATGGCGATTCCAAAATCTCCTGAGGTTTCAAAATCAAGCATTTCCCGTTCCCAAACAGGGACGCGCCCGTTGTATGCCGGCTCCTCATCGACCAAGCCCTCCATGACGGTATCGACAAAAAGGGCACCAGCGAAGAGAAAGGCAAGGGAAATGGCGATGGTTGCTCCAAAAACCAAATTGAATTCACGCTTGACGTTTACAGCAGCGACATCCTTATCTTTACCCTCCAGAAAACCGCCTCTGTTTGAACGGAATCACTAGGGATTTTTGAGGTTGCCGTGTTGCAGATTGAACGAAGATGAGGAACAATGCTCAAAGACAACCAGTTAGACCCCTCACCATGGACTCGCAGTGGGGCGCACTTCGAAAGCATATTGGAGAAGGAATTCTCCCCACACTCCCACAGCCCAAGGCCGTTGATCCTGCTGTGGACCATGCGCCCTCGAGGAGACAAGTTCTATCCAGGCGAGAAAAGAAATTGGCCTTGCGTAATGCACTACGTTATTTTGACAAACGCCACCACGCTGAGTTAGCTGCTGAGTTTCTAGCAGAGTTGAACGGATTCGGCCGAATTGTCATGAACCGATTCCGACCCACTGAATACGAAATGAAAGCGTACCCCATCGATGCGTATCCCGCACAATGTCAGGAAGCGGCCTCAATTATGTTGATGATACAGAACAATTTAGATCCCGCAGTGGCTCAATTCCCCCATGAACTCATCACTTACGGTGGGAATGGTTCGGTCTTCCAAAATTGGGCACAATATCGTCTTGTAATGAAATTCCTCTGTCAAATGACACGAGAACAAACACTTGTCATGTATTCAGGCCACCCACTCGGCTTGTTTCCGTCCTCCCCTTCTGCTCCACGTGTAGTGGTCACCAATGGCATGGTCATTCCTAACCATTCATCACCAGATGAGTATGAAAAGATGAATGCGATGGGTGTGAGTCAGTACGGTCAAATGACCGCTGGCTCATACATGTACATCGGCCCACAAGGTATTGTCCATGGGACAACAATCACTCTTCTCAATGCTGCAAGGATGCATCTGGGTTTATCTGCCTCAGAAGGCCTTGGGGGCGTGACGTTCATCACAAGCGGATTGGGCGGCATGTCCGGTGCACAAGCCAAAGCGGCAACCATTGCAGGCGCAGCATGTATCGTGGCAGAAACGAATGAACATGCAGCACGAAAACGCCACTCACAGGGCTGGCTGACAGACGTTACCGATAGCATTGATGAGGCCATTGATTTGATGGTATCTGCAGCATCGATGAAAGTGGCGATTTCGGTGGGCCTTATCGGAAACATCGTAGAATTATGGGAGCGATGCATAGAACGTGACATTCGAGTTGACCTCGGCAGTGACCAAACCAGCCTTCACAACCCGTTCCAAGGGGGATATTACCCCGCAGATTTCACCTATGAAGAAAGCACGAATATGCTTTCCGAACGCCCGGAAGAATTCGTAAGCGAAGTTAAAAAGACCCTCCGGCGTCATGCAAACGCCATCAATACGCTTAGCGAAAATGGGATGTATTTCTGGGATTATGGAAATGCATTCTTGCTTGAGGCGTCCCGCGCTGGAGCAGATGTAATGGATGAAGACGGTGGATTCCGATATCCATCGTACGTTGAAGATATCATGGGGCCAATTTGCTTTGATTATGGATTTGGACCCTATCGTTGGGTTTGCACGAGCGGAAATCCAGAAGACTTAGCCGTTACTGATTCCATTGCCGAAGAGGTCCTCGTCAAGATGTTAAAGGATGCGCCAACGAACATCCGCCAACAAATTGAGGATAACATCAGGTGGATACAACAGGCAGGTTCGAACCATCTGGTTGTCGGAAGTCAAGCTCGAATCCTCTATGCAGATGATGTCGGCCGAAGAAACATTGCAGTTGCAATGAATCGAGCTATTGGGAGCGGAGCAATTTCTGCCCCGATCGTACTTGGACGAGACCATCACGATGTTTCGGGCACAGACAGTCCGTATCGGGAAACTGCAAACATACGGGATGGTTCAATGTTTACTGCTGATATGGCCATTCAAAATGTCATCGGCGATTCCTTTAGAGGAGCCACTTGGGTGAGCATTCACAACGGTGGCGGCGTCGGGTGGGGCGAAGTCATCAATGGAGGTTTCGGCCTCCTTTTGGATGGAACGGAAGAGGCAGAAAAGAAATTGAATTCAATGCTTCACTGGGACGTTAACAACGGCGTAGCACGCCGTGCATGGGCACGTAATGATGGTGCTGAATTTGCAATTCAAAGAGCCATGGATTTGGAGCCCCTGTTGGAAGTAACCCTTCCCAATCATGCAGATGATGATTTAATCAATGATATCTTGGAGCGATTGTGATGGAAGGACATACAGTTTTTGTTGACGGTGAAACCCTATCGCCAAGTGAAGTGCTCATGGTAGCTGAAGGCAAATCGATGGTTGAAGTCTCGCCGGATGCATGGCCGGGGATTCATGCATCACGAGCAGTCGTAGAGCGCATCGTTCAAAACGATGAAACTGTATATGGGATTAACACAGGTTTTGGTGCGTTGGTCAATCAACGGATTTCATCCGATGACCTGGCTCAATTGCAGGTCAACCTTATTCGATCTCACGCAACTGCACTTGGGCCGTTAATGACGGTTACAGAAGTAAGGGCGATGATGGTGATTCGACTCAATTCCCTCTGCAAAGGACATTCGGGCATCCAACCCCATTGCATTGAACAACTGGTCCTCTTCTTGAATTCACACATCCATCCTGCGGTTCCAAGAATCGGAAGTTTGGGTGCTAGCGGAGACTTGGCACCGCTTTCACATTTAGCGCTCGCTCTGATTGGCGAAGGTGAAGTGATCCAAGACGATGGAACACTGACATCAACTTCTGATGTACTTTTCACCATGGGAGTTATGCCGGTTCAACTGACTGCAAAAGATGGATTGTCACTCATCAACGGGACCAGTCAAATGGCTGCTTATTCAACGCTATCTCACCAGCGATTGAAACATCTTCTACCGTTGGCCGACATCATTCTTTGTACGTCGATGGAAGCTCGAAAATGCAGTGTTAGCCCATCAAACGAACTTGTCCATAAAGCACGACCACATCCGGGGCAATCTTTGGTGGCTCAACGTATACGTGTGCTTCTCAATCAATCACCCATCGTGAGCAGTCATGCTGAATGTGACCGCGTACAAGATGCGTACTCATTCCGTTGTGCACCACAAGTCCATGGGGCAGTTCTTGAGGCGTTTCACCGACTGGATGCGATGATTAACACAGAACTGAACAGTGCAACGGACAACCCGCTTATCTTCCCTACGCCGGAACGGCCTGGCGTTCATGAGGTTGTATCCCAAGGGAACTTCCATGGTGAAATATTGGCCCTTACGGCAGACTTTGTCAGCCTCGCACTGTTTGAGTTGGGTTCCATCAGTGAACGAAGAATTGACCAGATGGTTGACCCAGCCAGAAGTGAACTTCCCGCTTTCCTTGCACAACATTCTGGACTTGAATCGGGTTTGATGATCGTACAGTACGTGGCCGGTGCTTCTCTTGGCGAATTACGAGGGCACGCTTCACCGCGGACAGCCTTTTCCACCTCGACATCGGCTGGACAAGAAGACCATGTGAGCATGGGGGCTACAGCTACTTGGAACCTGTATCAAGCAACAGAACGCCTTGCAGAGGTACTTGCGTGTGAGGCGATGGTGGCCTGTCAAGCATTGGAATTTGAACCCCTCAGCCCAGCACCACACATTTCCGGATTTCACCAACTCGTTCGAACAATAATTCCGCCCTTGCAGGGTGATCGTTCAACATCCAAAGAACTGCGAGCACTTTCGGCCATCTTACTCGAAGGCTCTTGGTTGGCTCGAATCGAATCCGAATACGGCCGACTCCCATCATGAAAGTTCATGAAGCATAGAGCTGATTTCATCAAGACCGGTTAATTGCATAATTCGAAACATCGTCACCTCAAAGGTCGTTACATCAATTTTAGCCTTGTGTGAATCCAATAAGCGGGCTAATTCTACGGCCGTTCGGATTTTTTCTTCCACAGAAAGGTACAATTGATGGATTTTGGGATCGTCATGAAGCGATAGTGCAGGCTCCAATTCCGATACGTCAAAACCCATACGCCTCCATTGCAACATCCGCTTTGATAATTGATTCTTATTGAATCCAAGCGACGGCAAGGTGGTGAGATGGACCAACAATCGGGCATCATCATCATCATCAGGCGTGAATGGGTCCAGTTTGGATTGTTCTGTGAACAAAAGATCAGTGGTAAGTGTGGGTTCCATTGATTGAGAATGTTCGATGGCTGGGGCAATTGAGCGTATTCTTGCCCAATCAATGGCGTCAAAGGCGAGCGCATCCATCGGAAAGAGAAGTGTGTGGTTGGTATTGGCGGCTGCAGTTTCAATTCTCTGAAGCAGGTTCATGGCTGAATCGATCCCCTCCTTTTGGACAATCCAGTTGAGCCCTTCAACAACTGAGATCCCGTTTTCTTCGCCCTCTATGAACGAGGCAAGAAGGCCATGTATGGCCTGAGTAGTGGGTCGTACGGACTGTGGGGTGTCCTGTTCGGATAACCAATAACAATCATATTCATTCAACGATAAATGACGCAGTAACGTTCGCTGGGGCAATCGACTGATGCAGAGTTTTTTCCCTCCATGCCCTTCGGATAACCTCTCGACTTCTGAAAACAAATCGTCGTGATTGGAGATTTCCAAGGAGTACATTCCGGTCAACATACCCTCACCTATTACGAGCCACAACCGAGGCGCCATAAGGAATTTTATCCCCTCTGTTAGGAAATTGCCGTGAATGATTATATCTATCCCCGTCATCCCACTAATAGGTGGAATCATGAGCGATGATGAAAACGACTCTGTTAAGATGGCAGAATGTGGCGCATGCAGGACAGTAATACCTCTTGATTCCAAAGAATGTCCGGAGTGTCAAACCAAATTTTCGGGAGTTTCTGAAGAAGCACTGGGGGAATGCGGTGCATGCAACAAATTAGTTCCCCTCGATTCGACTCGCTGCCCAGAATGTGGGGTTGTCTTCGTCGCAGATGACGTCGTGGATATTTTGAGGAATTGGGTGAATAACACGGGCGTAGATATTCGTAAGTTGTTTGACCGGTTTGATGAAAATTCAGACGGCATGATCGACACGGGAGAACTCAAGCGCGGACTGCTTAGTCTCAATCTAGCTGACTTGCCTTTGACCCAAGTAGAGCGCTTGGTTAAAGAAATCGATAGGGATGAAAATGGTTTGATTGATTTGGACGAATTTGAGGTCATACTTACGGGCAGCCATGACCCATCAATGGACGAACACCAAGAATCAGATGAAGGGCCGATTGATGAAGAAGCGGAAGTTGACGTAGACCTAATTGATGATGGTTCTGAAGAAGCCGATCAAGAAGAAATTGACGAAGAACAAGCCAACGAGGACGAATCGGATGAAGACGAAGATGATGAATCCTCAACGGATGATGACTCGGATGGAAATGACGAAGACCTTGAGGCCGAAATGGACGAAGAAGACTTTGAACTTGAGGAAGAAGAGGTAAAATCTGAATTTCATTCTCCCCTCTATGCCCTCGCGGACTTGATGGACCAGCATGATATCTCTGCACAACGTCTCTTTAATGACCTTGATAAAGATGGAAACGGTCAGATTTCCCTAACAGAACTGGTCGCGGTGATCAATGAAAAATACAGTGATCTCATTGACATCAAAGAAGTAGAAGGAATCATGAACAAAATGGACTCGGACGGAGACGGGATGATCGACCTCATTGAATTTACAGAATCCATGGAGTCGGTGGAGGACGAAGAGGAAGGGGAAGAAAAGGAATTCCCAACTCCAATGCAGCGACGGATGATGTCAAAATCATGGAACGATGCTGTTTGGCCACTCATCCACACTGGTTTTGGAATCATGATCGTACTCTTACTTGTAAACGCATTATTTGGTCCAGTTGATGGAAGTGGTGGAATGGTTGAATATTCAGCCAAGGACCCAAGTACAATCATCATGGGAGATGATAATGTCCAACTCACAGAGGGCATGGTCTATGCTTGCGACCCAATTTATCAGAAAGGGGAATGTTCCAACTCCCTTACTCCGTTCTCTGGAGAATCCAGTTCCATGCCCAAAGGGTTTTATCTGGATGGAATCATCTTTACAGTCCTTGGTATAGCTGGTTTACTGGGTAGCCTCATCACGCATCTTGCAATTGTACCCTCCTGGAGAGCACGAGCGCGTGCTATGAAAGAAGTCAATGAGGACAAGGAAGAAGCAGAACAAATCGATTCCGATGATGATGATTCCGAATCGGAAGATGAAGAAGGTGAGAATGACCTCGAGGATGAAGAATCATACGATGATGAAGATGACGCCGGTGATGACGATTCTAATGAGGAACCAGATGAAGATGAAGAAGACGACCCTATTGACATTGGTTCTCATGTCGGATTGACCTTTGATGACGAAGAAATCTTCGGGACCATTCTTGAATTCGATGACGATGAAGGCACTGTCACCATCAAAGAAGACGGGACTGGCGATGAAGTCACTGGATATCAAGAAGACATGTTTGTCGAGTGATACCGAATGTCCGAAGACAATCTTGACCAATTTTTGGGCATTGAATCCTGTCCAGTTTGTGGTTGTTTAGAACGAAAAGGAACGTACCGTTGCCCCGAATGCGGGACCTTTCATGCAGGCTCTATCATGGAGGAAAGAGAAGCTCCGCCCCCGATGGAAGATATTGATGCCGAAAAGCCAGATTTGGATCCAAGAAATTACTCACTCGGACCCAATCAGGCTGTCCCTGAAGAAACTTTTCAACAATCTGATGATGTCAAAGTTTGGGATGGTGGGAGCAGTGACTTCATGTTTGAAGATGATGATGAACCAATCCACATTGAATCTAAAATTGTGGAAGTACTTGAGCCGGAACACCTAGGTGATGAAGATTAATTGTTTGCTTTTGTGCCGGCATTTAGTGAATCCGTTTTAGCAAAAGCATACGATGTTAATTCAATGGTGGGCTCGGAGAGAATCGAACTCTCGATCTTTGCCATGTCAAGGCAACGTCATAAACCCCTAGACCACGAGCCCTAGGTAGATTGAGCCACCGTACTTCGGTATTAAACCAATTCGGTGGAGGCTTGAGAAAGGTCAACTCACAATTTTAGAGATCTTTCCGGTACATCCTGCCTGAGAGCAGGTACCAGCCATTCGCGTTCTGCCGTTTTTCATTTTGATGAGTTGACCGTCCTTAATTGGACCATAGGTTTTACACTTCAAACAATATCCATCTACGCCTGACATGATGTTCAATTCCTTCGAAATACACATTCAATTTGAACGCTTCGTCAATTTTTCAAATAATCATGGAATTTCCAGCCCCGAGGGTAGGTTTGGAGGGGGATTTTTCCATCTTTTTGGAAATTCTTCGCGATGGTGTACCTCCAAAAGGGATACTGCGAAGCATAATGCATCATTCGTCTCCCCTCAAATTACCACCTCTGCGGATACTTGTCGCATAACTCACATTATGCGACGCATGGGGGTGCGTAATTTTACAGTTTAGCTGGATGAATTCAAAACCAACTCATCTGGTGACAATTCGAACACACCTACAAGGGGTGGACCCAGCAAAAGTCCTTCGATACCTCCGTCTTTGGGATCAAGTACTGTTTGTATTTCTTGGGAAATACGTTTCCAATCTTTTTGGCTCTTGAATACAGATTGAACAAGAAGCATGGTCTTGTCCACCGGACCTCGCCCCAGCCATGCAGCAACACACCCTGGTTGTCTACGTTTGTATTCTTGGCGAGATTGTAATTTCCTACGTAACTTGGCATCTTTTCCTTTTGCCCCAGAGCAAACAATCGTTTCAACCCAATACATGATAATCATCCTTTCGTTATTTGTAAATCAATTAATATATGAGTCATAAGCCTTACAATTGCAGGTAATTCAATGGATGAGGACTTCACCTTCAAGCACCGTTGAATGAAACGGAGTATGACTCGGTTGTAAAGCCCAGGACTCCCAATGTGGACTATCGAGCACGTTGAAGTTGGCAACAGCGCCAATTGAAAGGCGGCCATGGGGGTTTCCCGAAGGATGTGGCGTTGATTGACCAGCTTGTGACGTGACCGCAAACAATGCGTCGAGGGGATTCATCCCGCAACGTTGCACCATGAGGGAACCCATGAAGGGAAGGCTCAAAGTTTGACAGTTTGGATTGAAGTCAGTAGCGAGTGTGAAATCGATCTCATGTTCAACCATGGTTTTCATGGAAGGCCATGAATCACCCATTGCATAAGGAGTCCCAGGCAAAAATCCAGTGATGACGCCTGCCTTTTGCATGTCGAGGCGTGCGTCCATTGGAGTATGGTACGAATGGTCGGCCGTATCCACTTTCAGTTCAGCAGCAAGTTCCCCTCCGCCTCCGTTTGAAAATTCATCGATATGCATTCTGAGTGAAAGTCCGGCGGCTCGAGATTCTTTCAACAGCGATTCACTGTGCTCGAGTGAAAACCAGCCTGGTTCACAGAACACATCAGCCGACCGAGCCAAACCTTGTTCAACAACAGCTGGAAGTTGATCACTCAACAATTCATCAACATATTCCTCCATCGACAGAGGTGATGGGACATCATGAGCACCAAGCCACGTACAATCGGTAGTCGGGAGATGTTTGATTTCTCCCAGCCTGTGGCCAACTTCAATAAGTTTTAATTCCGTAGTTGTATCAAGCCCGTACCCGCTTTTCACTTCTAAATGGGTCGTTCCGCTACGTAAAGCCGCCCTCATCCGCGAGTATCCAAGACGAAACAATTCATCCTTCGAAGTGGTCCGTGTTGCTGAAGTCGTATGTGCAATACCGCCTCCCATTTGCGAGATTTCAGTGTAGTTTTTTCCCTCTTGTCGCCATCGTACTTCTTGGGAACGATCCCCCGCCCATACCAAATGCGTATGGGAATCAATGAGCCCCGGGATGATTGCCTTCCCTCCAAGGGACCGAATGTTGAGTTCATCAATCAGAGTCGGTTCATCGCCATGATAGGAAAACTCTTCCCGCATCTCCTGTGATGGTTGAATTCTTGTTATTACGCCGCCTTCTACAAGAATCCCCATCCCTTCAGCAAATATTGATTCTTCAATAGGGCGTGAGCTTGGATGCATCAATGTATTTTCGAAGTGGACCATGGGTCCAGCATCAACCAGTAACGTCGGCACAAACACTCCTAGGCAAAGAGGGTTGAAGAACAATGGCTTCCTCATCGTGTCATGTCAGGTTGGACGCTGGGCATTGAAACGACCGCCCACACCCTTTCTTTTGGGCTGGTAGATGCCGACGGAGTTCCCTTTCCATCGGCTTCTGACACGTTACGGCCTGACCAGGGTGGAATCCATCCCAGAGAGGCTGCCGATCATCACAAAGATGTTGCAGGCCATCTTTTTCGCCAGATTTTAGAGCAACAATCTCTGTCACCATCCGACATTACCACGGTGGCGTATTCCCAAGGTCCAGGGTTGGGTCCGTGCCTGAGGGTAGGTGCTGCGATAGCAAGAGGATTATCCTCTCGCCTCAACGCCCCTCTTGTTGGGGTCAATCACTGTGTTGCCCACATCGAAATTGGGCGGCAGCAATGTGGATGTGACGACCCGGTTTTGCTGTATGTATCCGGTGGAAATACACAGGTCATCGCTCGGCTAAATGGCCGATACCGCGTATTGGGTGAGACCTTGGACATCGGCATTGGTAACATGTTGGATAAGTTCGCACGGGCTCAAGGCATACCTTTCCCAGGAGGCCCGGTGATTGAGCAAAAGGCTAGCGAATATCTGAAATCCAACCCTAATCCATCCATGGAGGGGTTGCGCCTACCGTATGCAGTTCGGGGGATGGACCTTGCTTTTTCTGGGTTGATGACCGCTGCCCAGCGACTTATTGAGAACGGTGCATCATTGGAATCCGTATGTTGGTCGTTGCAGGAGCACGCATTTGCTGCATGTGTAGAGGTGGCCGAACGGGCCATGGCCCATACGGGTAAACGTGAACTTCTTCTTGGTGGTGGTGTTGCTTGCAATGAAAGAATTCGTAACATGTGCAATGAGATGGCATCCGACAGAGATGGCACTTCACACGCCCCCCCCAAAATGTATTGCATTGACAATGGGACGATGATTGCTCGGCTCGGCTGGCTCGAAGCGACAAAAAGGTCCACGAAACTCAGTGAGAGTGCAATCGACCAATATCTGCGCACTGACCAGACGCCAATTGTTTGGCCCTAATGCGATTTCAATCCATACGGTTTTAACGGGTGGAGTCCGGCCAATGGTTGGGGGAATAGCACATTAACCGCAGGCCACGTCGCAACGAACCGTTCAATCCATTCGCAAAAGATGCATCTCAACAGCATCAAAAGCGCCGGAGCGAACAAGCGCGACAGCCTGTCCGACGCCCCGAAGCCACACCAGAACCCGTGGCTAAACCAGTTGACATTAAGGCAGACCTCGAGCGAAAACAAAGGGAAGCCAAACAAAAACTTGTCCAGAAAGGTGATGTTTCGGCTCCAGTAGTCAAACCTGCATCGATCCCAACTGCTCCACAGAAGCAACAACCAAAATCATCACTCAATCAAACTCGGGAAGAGCGACTCGCAGACATGCGACGGAAATCTGAGGAATTGAAGAAAGCTGGCGCTGCTCTGAAGGCAGATTCAAGCGCTGTACCAGCGGCGACCGAATTGGTTGAACAAGTCGAAGCACAAACAACCGTTGTTGAATCTACAGGTGCCGTTCAACTTCCTGCTCAGTCTATTGCTAGCGAGGCCGCAATCCGTGTCAAAAACGTATTCAAGAAAATCGAAACTAAGGTTGCCATTCCCACAAACGACCGTCGACGTGGAAAGCGACGCTTTGACAAGAAAGGTGGCGGAAGGCAGAAGCAAGAACGCAAACTCAACCGGCAAAAGTACTTGGAATACAAGTATGCAGCCAAGGACATTTTGGATAATCCAAATGTCCCAGAAGAGCATCGCTCAAACGTCCTCGGACAAGTTTGGGCAAAAGGTGAACGCATTGGTATTGAAGAATCCGTAGCATTCATCGAACAAAAAGAACTCGAATTGATTCTGCCGTCAGATGTGGCACTTAAATTGCGAGACCTCGTCAAAAGAATGACAACGAAGAGATGATACAATGTCCGATAACACAGTAAAAGAAAACTCAGTAGCAAGCGTACACTATACAGGGACCCTCCCCGATTCAGGCGAGGTTTTCGATTCAAGTGAGGGTCGTGACCCGTTGACATTCCTTGTTGGCCACCGGCAAATGATTCCAGGTTTTGAAGAGGAAATGATGGGAGCTGCCGTTGGAGAGCGAAGAGAATTCACCCTCACTCCTGAGCGGGCATACGGTGATCGAGATGATGATGCCGTTATGCAAATCCCACGAGAAAATTTTGCGCCCTTGGAAGAAGAAGCAAAACTCGAAGTAGGCATGCAACTGGTGGCTCAGATGCCCCATGGCCCATCTCCATTTACCATCATTGAACTGACAGAAGAACTCGTAACCGGTGATTTCAACCACGCATTGGCTGGTAAATCACTCACGTTTTCGGTTGAGGTAGTTGAACTTCGAGATGCATCCGAAGAAGAACTCTCCCACGGTCACGTCCATGGACCTGGCGGACACCACCACTGAAACTCAAGCGAGGCTTGATGAAGTCCCGACTCGTGAAGGTATCATGGCCCCCTTGAGAAAGGATAGTTGGAAAACCCTTAGCGGTATTGATTTGCCACTCACAGGGACCCCTAGTGGCCCGTTTACACTCGCCGATGCTGGTTCCCCACCGTATACGAGGGGTATTCACTCCACAATGTACAGGTCTCGGTTATGGACCATGAGACAGTATGCGGGATTCTCCAGTGCTACTGAGACCAATAAACGATTCAAATTACTCCTCGAGAGGGGGCAAATGGGTCTATCGGTAGCTTTTGACTTACCAACGCAACTTGGTTTAGATGCGGATGATGACCTGTCGTATGGAGAGGTGGGGAAGGTTGGAGTATCCATCTCCTCGGTGGAGGATATGATCACACTTTTTGACGGCATCCCACTGAACAAAGTCAGTACTTCAATGACCATCAATGCCCCCGCAATGGTGCTGCTGGCCATGTATGTGGTTGCAGGTGAAGAACAAGGAGCTGGGATGGATGAACTGAGAGGGACCATTCAAAATGACATTCTCAAAGAATACATCGCCCGCGGAACATATGTATTTCCACCTGATCCGAGCATGCGATTAATTACAGACATATTCCAGTACTGCTCGACCAATATCCCTCGCTGGAACACGATATCCATTTCAGGGTACCATATTCGTGAGGCTGGTTCTACTGCCGTCCAAGAATTGGGATTCACAGTAGCAAATGCACTTGCATACGTTGATTCAGCATTGAAAGCGGGAATGGATATCGATGACTTCGCCCCACAACTATCCTTTTTCTTCAACTGCCACAATGATTTCTTTGAAGAAGCCGCTAAATTCAGAGCAGCAAGAAAACTATGGTATGATTTGATGCAGGAGCGATATTCACCCAAACATCCTAAGTCATCCATGTTACGATTCCATACGCAAGTTGCTGGCGTGAGCCTCACTGCACAGCAACCTCTCAACAATGTAGCCCGAGTCACGATTCAAGCGTTAGCAGCAGTTCTCGGCGGCACTCAAAGTTTACACACCAATTCGTACGATGAGGCGCTCGGCCTACCTACGGAAACATCCGCTACCGTTGCTCTAAGAACACAACAAATCATTGCAGAAGAATCAGGGGTCGCGGACGTGGTAGACCCACTGGGTGGGTCTTGGTATGTTGAATCACTCACAAAGACGATCTATCAACGCGCCAAGAATTTAATCGATATTATCGAAGCAAAGGGTGGCGCAATGGCGGCCATTGAGCAAGGATGGCAACAACAAGAGATACACCAATCAGCCTACCAACACATGAACGAAATCGAGTCCAATCAACGGCTCATCGTGGGGGTCAATCATGGCGTCATGGATGAGCAATCCACCTTCCCTGCCCAGAAACTTAATCCCAAAATAGGCGAAGAACAGGTCGCTCGTCTTGAGTTACTACGGGTCAGCAGAAACCAAAGCGAGGTCGATAAATGGCTCAATATGATTAGCAAGGCTGCCTCTGATGGTGGAAATTTGTTCCCCTATGTCATTGATGCCGTACGAGCCAGAGCGACTCTTGGCGAGATTATGGGCGTTTTGAAAGAGGAATTCGGGACGTACATGGCGCCCAGTGGATTTTGAGGTGTGAATATGGATTTTGGACCAATACGAATTGACCACATTGGAATTGCAACACCTCATCTTGATGAAGCTAGCACCTTCTGGAGGTTGATTGGATTGATTGAAGGCGATCAAGACGAGACCGTGGAAGACCAAGGAGTCACCACGCGATTTTTCTCCACCTCTGGGTTGAGTGAGATTGAAGATGAACCTGCAAAGGTGGAATTGCTCAAGCCAACGGGAGATTCCACTCCAATTGGACGCTTTTTGCAAAAAAGGGGCCCAGGTATCCAACAATTGTGCTTCAGCGTTGGAAACTTGACAGGATTGCTAATCTATCTCAAGGAGAAGGGTGTTCGATTGATTGATGAAACACCCCGCATTGGAGCAGGTGGTCACCTCATCGCCTTTGTTCATCCAGCATCGACGGGTGGAGTTTTAGTAGAGCTGACTCAACGAAATTCATGAGCCAGAATGGCAATACCTATAATCGGTCTTTTTCATCATAGGTGTGATGAGGACCTGTATTGACCTGCTTTTGGCTCTGCCACATATTGATGCACCAAGAATGAAGGGGGAAGTGAATTATCTTGCAGGTCGTCTTGAACAACTTCGTCTTCAACGCTCCATCAGCAACGAAGCATATCTCGATGCTGGTGCAGTACAGGGTGCAATTGAAATGATAGCAAACATGGTTGACATGGGCGTCCCGCAGACCGAAGTACAAGGTCAATTGCGTGAACAACTGGACCGAGCACAACGACTTGAATCAAAACATCCTGGGCTCAATTGGGCTGTTGAATCTGGCCGTGCGAGTTGAGGTATGAATGAGTGTTGAACTCTTACGAGTCGAACATGTGACGAAGTCATTCGGCCACATAGAGGCTCTTTCTGATGTTAGTTTGAGCATCAAGGAAGGTGAAATTGTAGGCCTTGTGGGTTCCAACGGAGCTGGAAAAACAACCCTATTGAGATTGTTAGCCGGCGTATACACTCCTACCGATGGAAAGGTCGTATTGTCTGATGGTAGCAAGGTCGAAGATGCCCGTCATCGACTGGGCGTAGTTCCTGAATCAACAGGACTCTATTCGCGATTAACTGCGTGGGAAAACATACGGTATCACAGCAGACTGTACGGCACATCCGATGAGGAATCATGGAACAGGACCTTGTTTTTTGCAGACCGTTTGGACATGAAAGAATCCCTTGGGCGACACACCAAGGGATTTTCAAGAGGGATGCGTCAAAAAACCGCTTTGCTTCGGGCTCTCGCACATGCACCAGATGTACTTCTGCTTGATGAACCAACAGCTGGGCTCGATGTTACCAGTGCGCGAACCGTCCGTTCCCTTGTCCAACAACTCGGCGAAACAGGAGGGACGGTCGTCTATTCGACGCATCAACTGGCTGAAGCAGAAGCAGTTTGCAACAGGATAATCATCATTCACAACGGTGAGGTTCGTGCAGATGGTACGCCTGCTGGGTTGTTGGAGCAAACATCTACCGCCAATCTTGAGGAAGCGTATGTCTCGCTTACGACAGACAAGGCAAGAACTCGTGTTGTAACCGATAAGCCACTGTCAAAGATCGCTCGATGGTGGCAGAAATTGTCCACCCCCAAAACTCCGGGAGGTGATGAAAGTGAGTAGTTCCCTGCGTAGAATCACAACCATTTCGAAAAAAGAACTGGTAGAGTTCGCAAGAGATTGGAGAACCATCTTCGCCTTGTTGATTATTCCATTGCTCATGTTTCCACTGCTGTTTATCATATTCCCACTCCTTCTTGCATCGGAAGCGGCTGAATTGGATGCTATCGAAGTGAACGTAGTAATTCAGAGCAATGATTTTCCGAGTGACCTCGCTGAACAATTGAACGGTTCTGGTATTGAATTGAACTACGAACCGTTGGTGATGGATACCAATCTTTCTTCCCCGCTCGATGACGGAGATCGTTTGAGAAACGGGAGCATAGATGCTGTTCTTAGAATGAAGGAAAACGGTTCGGTATGGGATTATGCTCTGCTTTACATGTCGACCTCTGAACGCAGTCAGGAGGCCCGTACACGTGCATTAACCGTGTTGTTTGAATGGGAAGAGAATGAAACCGAACGCAGACTCGTCGATGCAGGTTTAGACCCAGATGAGACACTTCGTCCACTCAATTGGGACGGTGAAATAGGCAACAGCGATGTTGCGACAAGCGGTGAACAGGCAGGCATGGTCCTGTCGTTATTCATTCCCTTAGTTCTGTCCGTGTGGACCTTCTCATCAGCCATTCAACCGTCCATTGATATGACTGCTGGCGAACGTGAACGCGGCACCTTAGAAGCGTTACTGGGTCTTCCTTGTTCAAGAGTCGAACTCTTGTTTGGAAAATGGCTCGCTGTAGCGACCATTACTGGAATTGGAGTGGTGTTACAACTGGTTGGGTTGTTATTTGCCATCGGCTACCTTGCGACGACGGATTTCCTAACCGTCCCTACACTTTCGGTAGCTTCGATCGTTTTCATCGGTATTGCGGTCCTTCTCTTTGCCATCATGGTTGTGGCCTTCGAACTCGCCCTGGCAATGCGCGCACACAGTGTAAAAGAAGCGGGTTCTATATTGGGTCCAGCATTGTTGCTGATTCTCTTCCCTGCGCTCTTTACTCAGGTGATAAATCTGGATGGAATCGAGACCTTTTGGTTCTCAATTCCTGTAGTGAATGTCCTTCTTGCATTAAGGGAACTCCTCATGGACCGATTTGTAGTTGAGCATATTGTGACTTGGATTGTCAGTTCGGGGATATACGCCATGGCTGCTGCGCTCTATGCAGCACGTCAGTTCAAGCGAGAAGATATTGTGACCAGTCTGTCTTAAGCGCCAAAAGCGATTAAGGATTCACGAACGATCTTGACAATTAAGTCAACTTCTTCTGTGGTAATTGCAAAGTGGGGTGTGAATCGTAGGGCGTTTTCTCCACCGTGTATCACGCCAAGTCCACGTTTTCGGCACCAGGGTTCTACAGCATCAATTCCCACGACAGGGAACTTCGTTGGTTCTAGTTCAGCGCTGCATAACAAACCGGTCCCTTGGACTTTTGTGATGACCTCTGGGAATTCCTTCTGAAGGAGGGTGAACTTTTCAACAAACTCAATTCCACGGGCACATATGTTCGAACGCAATTCAGGAGTGATGTTGTCAAGAACGGCTACAGCTGTTTCCAATGCCCGTGGGTTGGTCGTCATTGTATTGCCGTAAATCCCAGTACGATAGAGGTCTGCTGCTCTTTTATTCATCCCGAGTACTGACAAGGGATATTGGCCTGCATTCATTGCTTTGGACCAAGTTTCCAAGTCAGGTGCTTCACAATCTTGGAACCCACGGTAGTCCACGACGGACAAGGTACCTTGTCCACGAATTCCTGCTTGAATAGAATCGACGAGAAGCATTGAGCCGTGTTCTAGAGTGAGCCTTCTTGCTTCATCATAGAAATCACGGTCAACACATTGCCCCGGATTTCCTTCGCCTTGAACTGGTTCTATGGCCATCAGTTCAATGAACACATTTTCTGCCTCAGCCTTAGCAAAAACGGCTTGCAGTGATGGGATGTCATTGGCGGGTGTTAGGATGAGATTGTCCCTGTCTTGAAAACTTGCGAGGTACTGGTCGTACTTTCCTTTGCATGAGTGCGAAATTTGGGCTGGTCGGTCCGTTCGTCCATGGAACCCTTGTTCTATGGCCAGCATTTTGATGGTTGCCCCTTCGTGCTGCCCACCCTTAGCCGTCATGAGCATGGCGTTAACATCGGCAATTCGAAGACTAACGGTAACGGATTCAGAGCCACTGTTCATGCAAATGAATTTGTCAAACG
The DNA here is from genome assembly GCF_943787815.1 of Candidatus Poseidonia alphae. Classification (NCBI taxonomy): domain Archaea; kingdom Methanobacteriati; phylum Thermoplasmatota; class Candidatus Poseidoniia; order Candidatus Poseidoniales; family Candidatus Poseidoniaceae; genus Candidatus Poseidonia; species Candidatus Poseidonia alphae. Next base: position 591,515 of record NZ_CALSNW010000003.1, on the reverse strand, counting down.
GGCAGTGTCCACGGGTATGGCCAAGTTCGGTTCGAAGTCTCTGCTCTAGACGCTTTTGGGAAAACGAAGGAGTCATCACGTTCGCCATGACCCAGTTGTCCGACATAGCATCAATAATTTCACTTGGCCCATGCCCGCTCCCAAGCATTCCGTAACCGCCGTTATCGTGCACAACTGCTCCATGGGAAGTTACGATCCAAGGTCCACGTGCAGCCAGTGCAACATATGGATTGACGGTAGCAGGGTTGTAAAAGTTAACAAAACCACTTTGAAGGTCGGTGATCAAGTCAAGTTCAGCCCTTGCGATATAAGAGGAGCCGAATTCTTTTTCGATGCCATGAAGCGCAGCATGTGCATCTTCAATCGCTTGAGCCAGTTTATCGTCTCGCTCCAGGAAGAATAAAAGTTCCGAGTCTTCTAATCCAGTAGTGATGGCTTGGCCAACTTTGCTGCGCATCTCATGAAGAAGTTTGACAGGATTGGATGTACTCATGGCTTCCATGCATACCTGTCAACGACGGCCTTCTTTGAACGTTCGCCCATGAATCTTTTGTTTAGAAGGCAAGTAATATCCAAGTAATACCGTGGTAATACCTCAAGAATACTTATAACCGTCAAACCAATGGCATAAATTGTGCCTAAGATATCGCTGGATATGCCGAAAGAATTGGTTGAGGATTTGAAGCAACACATTGGCGAAGATAAGAAATTCGTTAGCCTCGCTGACGCAGTTCGTTCAGCATGCCGTAAATTACTCGATCAGTTGGATGAAATCGACAGGCGTCAGGGGAGATGAGGTGAATACATGACAACAAAAGATGAAGCCATGAAGGCTGTTAAAACATTACTCTCGTATATTGAAGGAGAAGGCAACTGTGACCGTGAAGGTTTGAAGAACACACCCAAGCGCGTTGTTGAATCTTGGGATGAGATTTTTGCAGGTTACACGATGGATGCTGGAGAACTGCTTGATGCGACGTTTAACGCTGAAGGATACGAAGGCATCGTTCTGTTGCGAAACATTGAGTTCACCTCGACATGCGAACATCACTTGCAGCCCTTTAACGGAAGGGCTCACATCGCATACATTCCAGTGGAACGAATTGTTGGAATCAGCAAACTCGCTCGGATCTTAGAACTCCATGCGCGTCGTCTCCAAAATCAGGAACGTATCACGAAAGGAATCGCAGATGATTTAGAAAGGCAATTGAAACCACTGGGCTCAGCTGTCATTCTTGAGGCCGCCCATGGGTGCATGCAATGCAGAGGTGTTGCTAAACAACAAGCAATCATGACAACATCCGCCATGAACGGTGTCTTTTTCGAGCGTAGTGAAGCGAGGAATGAGTTAATGAAACTCATTCAGCAACCACCATTGTGAGCGATGACCATGGAAAACAATCATTGTGGGATTGCAGGGTCGTCATCGGTTGACAACCCAAGTGACCTGGCAACCTCTTACAATATCGTAGAAATCTTTCATTCGGTCCAGGGGGAAGGATTTAGGGCGGGAATCCCTCATGTTTTTATTCGATTTGGCCTCTGTAACCTCAGATGTGAATGGTGCGATACCAACTTTGATGAATTTACAGAAATGACTGCATTGGACATCATGGGTGAAGTTCTGAAGTATCCCACGAAGAACATTATATTCACTGGAGGAGAGCCAATGCTAAATGATCTGTGGCCATTGCACCGACTGTTCAAAGCAAGAGGATATCACCTCTCAGTGGAATCAAATGGGACTGTAGAAATCCCAGAGGGGCTGTTGGATTGGATTTGCATTTCTCCAAAAGATCAATTGTATCCTCAATCGGTTCTGCGCCAGCGAATCGGAGATGAACTAAAATGCGTATATGTTGGTCAACCGTTGGATATGTATGACGAGATGAAAACAGGGTTTAATCACCATTTCTTGCAACCTTGTTATCATGAAGCAGAAAGTGTGGAATGGAACGGGAAGCATTTTTCTCAAACCGAAGAAGTTGTCAAGAACAATCCAGAGTGGAGGCTTTCTCTGCAAACTCACAAATGGATGGGAATCTTGTAGGTGATGGCATGACCCGACAAAATGCAGTAATGGCCTTGAGCGGAGGCATGGATTCATCATCCCTGTTACTCCATCTCATTCAACAAGAGTTCAACGTAACGTGTCTTTCCTTTGACTACGGCCAGAAACATCGGATCGAATTGGAGAGGGCAAAGTCACTCGTTGGATACCTCAAGGGAGAGGGCCATGAGGTCGATCATAGGATTGTTGACCTCAAGAGCGCATTTGGTTTGTTTAAGAGTGACCTTCTTGAGAGCGGAGGGGATGTTCCAGAGGGTCACTATGAGGAGGATTCCATGAAGGCCACCGTCGTACCAAACAGAAATGCCATCTTCTCATCTCTGCTTTATGGCACCGCTCTATCACTCAGTGAAAAAAGTGGGAATAAATCAGCTGTCGCTCTTGGCGTTCACAGCGGTGATCACGCTATTTACCCCGACTGCAGGCCAGAATTTTACAATGCCCTTGGCCACGCATTTGCAATTGGAAATTGGGGGAGTGAGGCGGTTCATTTCTATCTGCCCTATGTTGATTCCAATAAAGAAGGAATTCTCAAGGATGCAGAACATGCAATAGGGGCATTGGGTCTTGATTTCGATGAGGTATTTTCTCGGACAATCACTTCCTATTCACCCGATGCGGATGGGAGAAGCAGTGGCCGTACGGGTTCAGATGTGGAACGAATATTGGCGTTCCATTCACTCGGGCGCAAAGACCCCATCGATTACGTTGACAGTTGGGATGTTGCTCTGGAGCATGCACTTGCAACTGAGAAGGCTCACAAAGAGGCTGAATACAAAGAACGACTCTCTGCGATCCAATTCCACGTGACGCGTGAATCAGGCACAGAGCGCGCTTTCACGGGGCAATATTACGATGAGAAGAGGGTTGGAGAATATTTCTGTATCTGCTGTGAACGATTGTTGTTCACATCTTCAATGAAATTCGATTCCGGTTGTGGCTGGCCTTCGTTCCATACCGAACATCATGATGCCGGAATTATACGAATTGAAGACCGAACACACGGAATGCTTCGTATTGAAGTTCGATGTGAACAATGCGATGCCCATCTTGGCCATGTATTTCCCGATGGTCCACGGCAACATGGAGGGGAACGATACTGCATCAATTCGGCCTCACTGAAATTTAACGAGGAGGATGAACCATGACAACAACCATTCGAAGATACATTGAGACTGACACGGGGCATCGCGTTCCGAACCACAAATCAAAATGCAAACATATGCATGGCCACCGATATCGCTTTGAAGCTGAAATAGAAGGTGATGTAGTCACCCAGCAAGGTGTATCTGACGAGGGAATGTTAATGGATTTTTCAGACATAAGTCATTTACTTACGGTTCATATACACGATGTCATCGATCACGCATTTGTTGTTTATGAGGGGGACGACATCGCACGCTCTGCATGTAAACTCATGGGAGACGACCATCGAACAGTTGTTGTTCCATTTATTCCAACAGCAGAAAATCTGGCGAGATGGGCGTTTGAAACACTTGAACCTCATATCAAAACAACATACGGTAATCAGTTACGTTTGGTTGCCATGCACTGTCGAGAAACACCCAAAAGCGTTGCATCTTGGCGAATTTGATCACTCAATTTTGCGCCTTCTTTTATTGATCCATTCTGGTTTATCATTGGCATGTTGTAATGCCGTTGTTCCGTCGACCAAGCCACCAATGATTCGTGTTGCTTCGTCTTCCGTGGGCATGCTACGAAGCAATGTTCGCTTCAAGGTTTGATTCACAGAATCTTTTCGCTCGTCCTTGCCGGGGAGTTCATTTGCAAACTGTTCAATTGATTCCACAAGTGTAGTTCGCAGTGGGGGTGAGATGTGACGTTCAAGGGGGACGATGTCCGGCAAACCATCATCAAGGCCTTGGGTTGTTATGACGCGGTGCCGTTGGATTTCGTACAGAAGTGCATTGACTGCATGACTTAGATTAGCAATTGGATATCCTTCCCAGGTAGGCAGGGTTACAAATGCGTCACAAGCGGACAAGTCCTCTGTGGACAATCCTTTACCTTCCTCACCGAAAACAAGGGCTATATTCATGTTTGTCTCTTGGAGACGCTCCACCATTTCCCATGGATACATAAAATGACGAAAAAGAGTCTTGGCCCCTATTTCTCGTTTACCTGAAGTGCCCAATACCAATGAACAATCCTGGGTAGCGCCCCTAAGGTCATCATGGACCGTTGCTTGCTCAAGGACTCGTTTGGAATGTTTGGCTCTGGCTCTCGTGTCCCCATCATCCTTGTCGCATTTGGGATTAACAAGTCGTAAGTCGTCGAATCCATAATTGAGCATGGTCCTGCATATTGCTCCAAGATTGCCCGGATGGCTAACACCGACCAGTATTACTGAAATTGAAAATGTACCCCCTGGTAGTGGTATGTCCATTCGTTCCCCCAAATCAATCGCTCCCTTTTTGATTGTCGTAGTAATTTGCAATCCATCGTGGGTCGCATATTTGGTACAAGAAGAAGAGGTACCCTCCGTCTTCTCTATCGTCCATAACAAGAGATCGCTTACGAACATTATGTTGATGCTTGAGATGAAGAATCAAAGACTCCAACTCAGCACGGTCATCACTATGAACGCTCACTGGCATGCGGTCCCATTTCACTCGGACCGGCAAGAAAATCACCGCATCAATCGGTACGGCGTTGTCGGTATCGTGTCACGTATCCTGCAATCCAGTTGCGGAGTTTCTTTGACTCAACATCGGTAAGTTGTGAGACAATCACTTTGTTGTGGTCGAAGTCATTGGTGAATTTTTCACCGTGCTCCTCGCACAAACGGATGGCTCGGATTTTGATGAAACTTGGTCGAATATTTCCCATTGTGATCACTCCTTCATTAATTTGACTTCAACTGGAATTCCTGGTTCATCGTGACGTGTCACGAGAAGGCGGATTTTACGAGGGGGGTTTTCAATTCCTCGCTTCCAGATGTGTTCGTTGACCTCGGGGTCAATGTAGAGTTCTTCTTCCTCGGTCACCTTGAGATGACGGATGACTTGTTCGCGGATGATTTGCATTGCTCGTGGAGCACGCTTGTATCGAGTAATGTTCCAGGCGTTCCTCAAAGGAACGATCAGTTCGGATTCGTTAGGTCTTGCCATAATAATCACCTCATCGTTGGAGTTTACTTCGTCTCCAGTGGTGTCGCTTAGCGTGGGACACCGTATTTCGGTCGGTCTTTAGCATGACCCAAACGGGGACACGTCGGTTCTGTTTTCCTGCCTTCAAGAGGCGTATTTTTTTTGCTGCTGGCTTATTCTTGGACATATCGAGCACCTTCTCAGATTCTTCGGATGGACGCATTATTGCGGCTCTTGGATTGTGATGAGAGCATCTGCTTCAAAGAAGCATCACTCATTGGTTGATTGAGTTGACCGGATTGGTACATTGCTGCGATGGACGTTTTGATGGACGTTGCACGGGTTGGATCAACCAGGGCAATGCGTGCAAGGCGAGAACGGGCATCCGGTGTCATGGCGACACGTAGTGTGGAATCGATTTGTGCAGCTGTTTGGGCTGCTTCGTGAGCCTTTTCCTCGGCTTCAATTTGAGAAACGGCTTGTTGCTGGGCTTGCTCTTGGATGGCTTTGAGGCGTTGAGCACGAAGGGCAGACAACTCGTCATCCTGTGCAGATACCATAGCGCTCAATCCTCTCACTCCGATCAATATTTGTTTAGACCAGGATACTGCTCATCGGCTGCAGCACGCATTGAATGGGCGATGTTGTCCACTAATTTTTGTCCAGCAGCGGTGATTTGACGGCCAGCGTACAACTGGACCGGTTCATCTCCCCCGACGACCTTGGTTGGTACTTTTACTACCAAACCGGCGTCTTCAAGTTGTTGAAGGGCTGTTCGAATGATGTGTCGGGATGCTACTCCTGGTGTGTTCGGCATAACTCCGTTGTCCTTCTTTCCACCGAAGGCTTGAGCAAGATGAGTTACTCCGACGGGGCCGTTGCGGGCGACCTTGCGGAGAATAGCTGCTGTTCGGAGGTACCACCAGTTGTCTTGGGTCGGCGGGCGCTCTCGGTCAACAGCGGTTTTGACGTATTCAGACCAATCAGGGGGTGAAATAGCGTCTTGTTCAGCCATTGCATCGGCCAAAGCAGGCATAAGAATGTCAGCAGGAATATCATACACGGTCGTCATAACGAAACACCAAGCAACTTGGCGACCGCCCGCCCCTATATGAAAAGAACGGGTCAAGCATGCAGTAAATCATAGCACAACACCTCATTCACGGCCAGCCATACAAGCCTTGATGAAGGCCCTTCGGGTGGGTTAGGATGATGAAGAAGGCTTTGGCTCAAAATCCTAACTTGCTTAGGACCCTCATAGGCTTGTCTCTAACCCTGATATTTCTACTTTCATATGCCGTCTATGGGGCCACAGTGTCACCATCTGCCTACATATACACCACCGAGGCAACGGTCACGAATGCCGACAGTTTGCAAGCGGCAGAAGAAGTTGATAGGATCTATGACGGCGATTCTAACACGACAACTTGGGCGTGGAGCGTCCCTGCGAACGGACAAAATCTGACATGGGTTAACGTCACGGTTACCGAACTCTCGGATGGATCTGTCTTGAAGGTCATGAACGGTGCAAAATTGTACAGTCATCCACTTCTTGGTGCAATCTACTCTCTAGAGAATCCTTTGGAAGAGAAATTTTCATGCGCTGACCGTTGTTACCATAACGTCACACATGAAAGAAGTTCTGAAGACGGCGAGGATCTTTCCTTCTTCGGACTCACGTCAGTTGACCCTGCTCGTCGTTCGAACGGTTCGGTATTTGCTAAAAACATCGAAGGTGCATGGGCGGAGGCAAATGAAAGTGTCAATTACTTCCATTCCCCTTCTTTGATCCGAATAGAAGTCATTGAACTTGGGAACCGTTCCACACAACCGTTCATCACCGTTGAAACCGTGAATGAAGAACTGCGGGATGTGAAAGTATTCTCCGTTGATGCAGCAACAGAATTCGTTTGGGCGTTGGCAGCTGTTGTCGGATGCTTTTCCATTGTACTGATACCTTCATTCACCGTTTATTTTGCCGCACAAGCCAAGGAGAAGCGGGATGAGGCGAAGCTTGTTTTGGCCAAAAGCAAGGTCCAAAATGACAATGATGATTCATCAGAATGACAACAACCTTTCGCCACTGCTCTCATATAGATTAAGGGTATGTCATCAAGATGACCCGCATGCAGATAAGACGCGTACTTTTCTTTGCAACCATTCTCCTGTTGTCAACCACAGGACCCGCATTGACGGAACTCTCCTCGAATGCTGTTGCGTCCAGCTCACGTAGCCAGACAGGGGTTGATGTTGGCGTGACCGGTATTTCAGTCAAGTACACAAGCAGTACAGATGAAGGAAATTACAAGATGTTTTCATCCAACCATCCAATACTGGGTTTTAATCGCCCAGCCTCCTTGTTTGTCATCGATGCAATGGTCAATGTATCTTCAACATTGATGATAGAAGTAGAAAATTTTGGGACAGCAGCATCAGGTGTCATCGATGTAACCGTGACATTGAACCACAATGAATACGAATTTTTTGAACTGAACAACACGATCAAGCAAATGGCTTCGCTCAACGCAGGACAATCGAACAGTATTTCCATCTCAATATCACCAAGCTATGCTGGAAATCATACACTTGTTGTGGCTGCAACGTCTACGATAACGGATGATGTGCCCTCAAACGATATGAAATCGCAACCTTTCACCGTTGGATACCGATACTTCAACTGTGATTCCCTTGGTACATGGAACAAGGGTAACGAATGGGACCTAAGTACAGATACATCGATTTCTAAGGGAACGAGTTGCCACGTCGGTCAAGGTTCCACATCATCCTACAGCAACAGCATGACCACATCATTAATTTCACCGCAAATGGACATGTCGGATGCCGTTGATAATCCACTACGTACAAACGGCTTTTCATTCTTCTACACGGGGAGCGCAGCGGCTAATGACGTCTTGAAAATCTACGCCAAGACTGCCTTCGGTGGATGGACCCAAGTTGCTTCAATCTCAAATACTGTAGACAGCACGTTCCTCGACGGTGTCAATTGGCAGACGTTTTCAGTCTCAAATAAGGGAGCAGCCTCACCACTCATCCCAATGGATTCATCCTATTTCCACACCTCCACGCAGATTAAATTCGAATTTACATCAGATTTATCAGGCTCAGACATAGGTTATTGGATTGACGACATCGTATTTGTGTACGACCAAAAGGTTCGAGAGAACGAGTACCAAGTTTCTGCCCGCGGCATTGCTACGAACGGCGCAACACCGGGTAATTGGGGAAGCATTAACCTTGAAATTATCAATGAGGGGAACATATCCGAATCTTTTGTTCCATTCTTGCAGGGCCTACCGGCAGGATGGAATGCATACTATTCGAGATTGTCAGGCACCACTTTTGACCCATCGCAAGGACTTACAGTCACCCCAGGGATACCGATAGAATTCCAAATCATGATCCAGCCGGATGAAAATACGAGCATTGGGCTCCATCAAATGTCCGTAGAAATCTCATCCGAACAATACAGTGCGGTGAGTACAACATTACCCGTTCAATTTCTGGTACAGGCAGACCGCATACCGATTGTAACCCCTCCCGCGGTCCGTCCAAGTTGCCCTCCGTCGTACTCATGCACTTTTGAAATCGATTTGGAGAACATCGGTGACGCTACCGATGTCTTTGATCTGAGTTATGACTTGACTTCGCTTCCAACTGGATGGGACGTGGGTTTCAAATGGTCCCAGCCTACTTCGATCCAACTGCGGCCCAACGAACCAACAACAGCTATGATGACGATGACGGTTCCTGTGGGCGTCGCCCCTGACACCGTTGTATCTTTTGACTTCACGATGAGAGCCCAAAACGATTCTACGAGAGCCGACACAGTATCGGTTGACATTTCAGCATCAATGGTAAGTGATGCTACTGTAGATTTGGTAGAATCAATGAAAATGGACCGAATGTATGTGGACGCAGGTGACGAAGTAAAATTGACCTACAACGTTTGGAACAATGCAACGCGACAAGACATTTTTGACATCAGTTTCATTGTAGAGGACCAAGGCCAATGGATCGTTGAACAACCAACAGGTCCACCTGCAGTTCTCAATTCAGGGGCGACTACGACATTTGATGTGTACATTACCGTACCTGAAAATGCTCAGGCTGATGACCGAGGCCCACGGCTCATACCCGTGTTAGAATCACAACGAAGCCTCATGACAATACAGGGTCCTGAATTTGATGCCTTCCGCGTCACGACCACGGAAAACATAGGCATAGAACCTGTGGAAACTCCACTCAAATTGACGCCGAGCCAACCGAATTCTGCAACCTTTGTGATCACCAATCATGGAAACGGTGACACCGAGGTAGGCGTGGACATTGTTGACTTACCGCCCACGTGGGATTGGTGGATGATGATTGATGGAGAAAACCATTCTGGCCCCATCAGTCTATCCGTGTCTTATGATTTGGAACATACCAAAGAAATTCAGATATGGCTCCTTCTCCCCATGGAAGAGTCCGCAGGAGAACGGCATACCGTCACAATTAGTGTCCAGCCTACGAGTGGAAACGATGACGCCAACACCTCCGACAATGTCATTGAGTTTACTGCAGTTACAGACACCGTACATTCACCGGTGCTGAGGATACAACCTGGAAGCACATCTACAATTTCAGGAGGTGTCTTTTCAGCACGTGCCTCTTTGGAAAATCAAGGGAATGCCCGAGATGACAGTTTGCGTTTGAAAACCACAGTATATTCCACACCAGCCTTGACCAATACCAAGAGCTTTCTGAGCGTAGGTGGGGTCTCTCGAGCCATTGGCGAAGAGATACCGTTAACGCTTCAGGCTGGTGAACTCATCAATTTGAGCATTGACGTGATGGTTCCCGTCAATGCCACATTGAACACAAGGTTCGTAGTGTTGTTTGAAGTTCTAGGTTCGTTTGACTCAAACGGCTTCCCGGTCATCCTTTCTGTTGAACACCTCATCATTCTTGACCAAGAGCGCTCCATTGATGTTGACTTTGTTCAGGAATCAACAGGTATTGTCCTTGATGGAACAGGAGCCAATGTATGGGTCAACCATACGTCTACATCTACCTTTAATGAAACCATGATTCTTACTGGAAATGGTCCCAAGGGATGGCAAATATCCTGCAACAAAATTTTGATTCCAGAAGAAGGGCTAGAATTCCGGTCGACGCCAGGTCATGTCAATCCTCAATCTACTCAGTCAATGTGTGAGATATTGCGATTGAGTGGAAGTACATCTGGTGATGTAACATTCACATTAAGAAGTGCTGATGGATATCATGAATTCACAACTACCCTTACCCTAGAGTATGAGGCTTTGGAAGAAGAAGAACTTTTCTCCACCGCTGAAATACTCATCGGTGGTTCAGGAGGTTTAGTTTTCATTGTTGGCCTTCTGTTTTTGATACGTGGAAGGCGTACGGGTGATGACTTCTCGGAGCAATTTTATGAAGAAAAGGAAGTCGTTGCGATCAGTGGCCCCCCAGTAAACGTGCCCCCAGTAAACGGCCCCCCGGTCACCAATGTTGAGCCTACATCGATGACCGAAACTGTTCAACAAGTCGAACCTCAAACATTCATCCCACCATCAACTCAATTGGCCGCACCACCCATTCCGGATTCAGGTCTCCCACCGGGTTGGACCGATGAACAATGGTCGTACTATGGACAGCAATACCTTGATGGAACCCTTTAGAGACGCACCATCATGACAGCCTATCCTCCAGCATGGTACGGGCTATGGTTCATGGTAGCAATTTGCGGTGTCACCACTTGGTACCTACGTAATTTCACAGAAAGGTACCAAGGGACTCGAATATCGGCTCTCTTAGGTACAGTTTCCATGCTGACGCTAGTAGCATGGACCTGGAGTGACTTTTGAGGTGACATCATGAGTGAATTGGCCGGTATAGAAGCGCATCCACTTGCTCAGCAGTATCCTTGTCGTGTTCCAGTTTGGTGGGGGCGGCATGGGTCTGTGGAAAGGGACTCCGAACTTGTTGGAGTAAGTGGACGGTTGGTGACGCTAAGGATTGCTAAAAATTTCAAGCGCTATGAACGATGGTTGGCGAGGATGTTGAGGGCGCCAAAGGAACTCCGGAGGCCACTCGACAGAATGAACAGCGTTCTTTGGGAACTCTGCGATGGTTCGAGAACCTTTGAAACCATTTGCATCGAGATGGACCGTTTGTTCAAAGAGGACATTGCACCCGTCATTTCTCGTACTGCAGTTGCATTGGCGCTCTTTCAACAGCACAACATTCTCCTGATATTGGAGGAACCACTTTCTGGACGATGGAGCGTTGGCCCAGGGACAATACCGGATCATCAAGAACTCTCGGTTTTGGATGAGGGCCATCCCTACGATACAGAATTACTCGGCGGAGAACAGGCCTGAATAATCTGAAATTGCAGCCAATAGTTCAAGTGGCCGAGCGATAATTACCTGAGTTCCGGAATCAACTACGGGTCGTTGCATGTGCTGAGGGTGTATTGAGAGATAAGTAGCGATTTCGTTAATGCTAGCTGATGACTTGAGGTCAATGTTCTTGTTCATTCGGACAAATTCAATGGGTTCATGCCTTGAGCGCGAAATCAAATCATGGAGTGTGTTAGCCGAAGGTGGATTGTTATGATAATCAATGACTGTAAATGGTATGGATTGTTGTTCCAAAAATTGGAGCGCTTGCCTTGATTTGCTGCAGCGATTGAAATGGTAGAGGTCCATGAGAAGCAGGCTCTCGTCATACCTTATGAGGTTGATTGCGGTTCCCATACCAACCGAATTCCGATGCCGTCGCTGGTTTTCGATTCTATGGAGGATGAACGGGCTGTTGAACGTGTTGAATCGCTTTCGGTGAACCATGAACCTCCACGTGTAACGCGGCGTTCAGAGGAAGCATTGCGGTGAGGATTTTGTGTTCTTGAGGTGTTGTAATGCGGCTCCCATTGGTCTTCACACCATTCTGCAACAAGACCGTTCATGTCAAAAATACCCCATGGGTTTGGTTTTTTCAAACCAACTTCCTTGGTTGTGCTGCCCGCATTGCCTGCATGCCATCCATAATCGTTGAGTTCTACATCACGCTGACCGAACCACCAACGCCCATTCGTACCGCATCGGGCAGAATATTCCCATTCTGCTTCTGATGGAAGGCGCCAGATTCCAATCATTCCCAGACGTTCAGAATCCCCATCACGTTCGTTCATGCGTGCCAGAAATTCAACGGCGTCATGAAAGGAAATGGATTCAACAGGTCGCAAACCTGAACTCCATCCTTCTTGAAATTTAGAAGGATTCGACCCCATTAAGTCAACCCACTGAGCTTGGGTGATGACTCGTTCGCCAAGGAAAAACGGTTCGGTTATCGAAACCTCATGAGCTGGAGATTCATTTCGCGCCCCAACACCGGTGGAATCACCGAGGGTGAATTCACCTGGTTCAATAAGACGGTAAACACCACCCCATGAATCCGTAAAAGCCGGTCGGTCACCGTCCATAATAACCCGCTCAGGAACGAAGTTTCATCGATGTGGAAAGCACGGATTCAACAAGCGCCTCTAAACGATCTTGTAAAGATCCGTCGGAGAGCTCTCCTTCTTCATTGAATGCTTCTTTGACGTGGCCAACAGCAAGCTGTTCGGGTACAGGCCATGCATGCAACCAACGCAAAGAAATTCTCATGTGGTTCAGTGTATTTGCATTCGTAACTCCACCGAGAGTGGACATTAATCCAAACACTTTCCCGCCAACATGTTTGTCGTACATCCAATCAAATGTATTCTTCATGACCCCTGACATTGTGCCGTGATACTCTGGAGAAGCGACGAGAAACGCATCCGTTTCGAGCAAAAGGTTTTGAAATTCTTGGACCGTTGGGTGACTCCAGCAGCCGTCTTCCCCAACAAAGGGCAATGGTTTCTCATTGAGGTCCCAAAAGACAATTTCGGCCCCTTTAGATTCAGCAATTTTCAACGCTTCACTCACGAGCATTCCAGATTTTGATGTATTGCGGTATTCACCAGCGAGGCCGAGAACTTTCAATCCATTGTATGACATAACCTTCGCAGTAAGGCATAGTCTTTGAATGTAAGGATAATTGCCTGCTCGTAAAGAAGCAATCCTTATGCGGAGTATTGTGTTGGTTACAAATCGGTGAAACCGTGACTGACGAAGAGGCATCGGAGAAAACGAACGATGTTTCTGAAGTAGATGACCTCGCTGATGCCGTTTTGTCTTCGGTTGAAGACGCCATTATGGCGGTTGAAAATGACGAGCAACCTGAAGAAATGCCCGTTGAAAAGCCAATCAAAAAGCCAAGCAATATTATTCCTGAAATCGATGATGTAGAAGACCCTGAAGAAATGGTTCAAATTCTTCTCACCGTCGGTGAAGAACGCTCTCGTAACGACGACATAAAGGGTGCCTTAGCGGCATTTAACAAAGCCATAGCCCTTGACCCATCATGCGACATGGCGTGGTTTAATCGTGGTGTTTTGTTGGAAGCCCAACAAGACGCAAGGGGTGCTCGGCAATCGTTCCAAATATGTTTAGATTTGAATGAACGTCACGCTCCTGCAACAGCTAATATGGCTATCCTATTGGAACGGATTGGAGACCTTGAGGGTGCATTTTCCATGGCCCAAAAGGCACTGGAGTTCTTCCCGGGCCATCCGGCACTTGTAGAACTCAGTCAACGGTCCAAGGACAGTGGGCTGTCGGTTCCCATTGAGGTCATGGAACCCTCAGTTGAAGTGAAGCAAGATTTTGACATGAAGACAGTCGAAGCCATTGCAGAAAAGGCCGGTATTGATAATCCGGAAGAACTGCTTCAAGAAGCAGTTCACCATGACCATGATGATGACGACCAACTCTCAATCGAAGAATTGGAAAGTGCTGCAGATGTTATCGTCGCCCAACAAGAAGTTGTCAAAGAGGCACCTCCCGTTCAGGTGCCCACACCGGTTGCCCCAGAACCGATCCAAGAAGAACAGGAATTGGACATTGAAGTTCTTGTTGGAGAAGCAACAGAGATGCTCAAATCAGGAGATGCAAAGGGTGCTCTCAGCCTGCTCAAACCTCACTTGAAAACCATCGGTGCCCGCCACCCTGGCGCATGGAGGATTGCAGGTGGAGCAATGGCGCGAATGGACCTTGACAACCATGCAATTGCTGCCATGACGCATTCACAGAACCTCGAACCAGACCACGCCCCCGGTTGGTTCAATCTTGGTTCAGTCCAACAGCGTTCCAATCTACTCAGCGATGCTATGGCGTCGTACAAGAAGGCGTTGGAAGCTGACTCAACTTACGTGAAAGCTGCTGAAAAATTAAACATCTTGGCGAAGGAAAATGGTTTCATTGAAACATTCCTTGAAAGTTCACGCAACTTGTTATCCATGGAGCCAAATCATGCCATCAAGGAAGAATTTGTTGACATGCTCATCCAATTAGCAGTTGGAGAAAATGAAGTGTTAGACCAAGTCACTGGTCTGCCACCAACCCTTCCCGCAGGGCCTGAAATGGCCCGTGAAGCGCTGTCTCACATGTCTGAGGAACCAACTGCACATCGTGCACTCGCGCTTTCCCTCAACCTTCAACACGGAGATTCGGTTCTCGTGTGGAAAGCACTCATCCAAAAGGACAGTCAAAACGGCTCCAATTGGCGTGGACTCGCTCGAGCCCTTGAGCAAGCTGGTGATCTTGACACAGCACAAAAGTGTCATGCCAAAGCAAACGGGCTTGATGGAACCGTACAACAGCCGGCTACCATCGTTGCACCCGCACCTGAACCGGTTTCAGCAATGCCTCAACCTGAACCGGCGCTACAACCCACACAAGTAGAACCAGCTCCAATTGCAGAAAAGCAGTACGCAGCACTGCCGCTGGAAACAACGCCAGTACAACCAGCGGTTGAACCGGTCCTACAACCTACGGCTGCGAATGACCTTCTCATGACCCCTCGGGAGGCTCAAGTCGCACCACCATCTGTGGAATACAACCAGCAAGTCGACCTCGCAAAAGCAGCATTGGATGCGACGACCGCCGCGGCCCAAAACATACCACAGAGTACCACCTCAAATGCAATTTCAAACCAAAACGTTGCGTGGTTTAACCAGGGCGTCCAGCTTATCGACGATGGGAAATACAGAGAAGCATTGTCTTGTTTTGACAAAGCGCTTCCAACTTTTGCAGGGGACGACGCCATGATTATCCGAATCCTCAACAATCGAGGCAACGCATACTATTTCTTGGAAGAATACCCTAAATGCGTTGAATCCTATCACCAAGCCATGCTCATACGGCCAACGGAAGTTCGAGGAGAAACCCTCTACAATATGGGGACAGCCTATGCTGAAATGGAACGGTATAACGACGCCGTAAAATGCTTCCAACAAGCCATACCTCGTGGACTCGACATAGCCGCAACGAAAAGGGCAAAAGACCAAATCAGACGGTGCAACATTTTGCAAAAAGCAGTGGATAAGAAACGCAAAAAACGCTGATTAACACTCCCGCAAAATCGTACATTCCATACTCCACCATTAGGTCAACTTCAAAAACGACCAGTGCGTGGGCTTATCATGGACTGTGGAACTTGCGACTCAGCATCACCCGTCATGATGGTAAAACCTGAAGAGGTTGACGTCAATTTGACCATGACCGAAAAGGCTGTTGCAATGCTTGAAGACGCATTCGGTGACGACCGTAGTCATGCTCTTCTCGTTGGTGTCCTCAGTGGGGGATGTTCAGGCTACATGTACGACTTGCAAATCGTAGAATCTACGGAACAAGCCGTGCAAGAGTTGGATATCAGCGGATTTAGAGTTCTGGTACCATCCGCATCCAGCCATCTACTTGACGGCATTGAGATCGATTACGTTGACCGCCTCATGGGTGGCGGATTCAAAATCAACAACCCCAATGCAGAATCTTCCTGCGGTTGTGGCGAATCCTTCTCCTGAGGAAACAGCATGGGCCTTTATCGGTGCAATTCCTCAGTTCTACTCCTTGGCGGAGAGAATCTTCTCGAATTTCTTGATGGTTTGTCGACCAACCGTATCAACGGCCCTTGCACGGCACCGTTTACCAACAGTCAAGCCAAAATCATTGACGTATGTGAAATACTTCTCCTTGGTGAACGTGTGGTCTTGGTTGGGTTTGTCGAATATAAAGACCAGCTTGTGGCTCATCTGATGAGCCGAATTCTTGGAAGAAATATTTCCATTACAGATGTATCTCATCTCAACGATGTTTTCATTGGAATGGAGCCTGATCAAATTCCAGAAGGAGCAACGGTTCATCAAAGTGCATTAGGATGGATGATGGTTACTTCGAAGAGCCTCAACCACCTACCTACTTGGAATCAACAACAATGGGATGAGCATCGTGTTATGAACGAAGTCCCATTTCACGGTCATGAAATTACTCAGAAGGTGCATCCATTCTCTTGCGGTCTAGAGCATCTGGTCCACCCTGACAAGGGATGTTATATCGGGCAAGAAATACTCACTCGAATGCGGAGCAGAGGGAAATCGGGTAAGGTCATGGTAAGGAAACTCAATCCAGTACTGAATTCTACGACAACGGGGCAAACGCACAGTTTGTGCATAGAGCGTCTTCAATAGCCGAGTATATCCTTGAGTTGACCCTTGTAGAAATTCCCTGATCCCTGCAGTGAAGTCATTTCTTCATCGGTGAGTTCCAGTTCGAAAATTCGTTCAACTCCGGATGCACCGATAATGCATGGGACGCCGATGTAGACATCGTCCAAACCATATTCCCCCGTCATCAAACAGGAAGCTGGAATCAAACGCTTTCGGTCATTGAGTACGGACTCAGCCATCACTGCTGCTGCTGAACCTGGAGCATAAAAAGCAGAACCTCGTTCAAGGAGCTTGACGATTTCTCCGCCACCACCTGCTGTTCGCTTGCTGATGGCTTCAATTCGGTCATCGGACATGAGTTGAGTGATGGGGATTCCACCAACGGTTGTGTAGCGCGGCAGTGGGACCATGGTGTCACCGTGCCCACCAAGGACCATTGGTGACACATCTTCTTCAGCACAGCCAAGTTCTAGCGCGATGAAATGAGCCATTCTTGCGCTGTCGAGAACACCTGCTTGACCAATGACGCGTTCAGATGGGAATCCAGTGACTTTTTGCATGTGGTAGGTCATCAAATCAAGTGGATTGGTAACAACGATAACAACACTGTCCGGTGCATGATTTTTGATGCCTTCTCCAACTTGAGATACAATGTCTGCATTTTTACCGATGAGATCCTCTCGGGTCATGCCGGGTTGGCGTGGGAAACCAGATGTAACGACCACGACATCAGCGCCGGAGATATCGTTGTAGTCTGCTGTACCGGTAATGCGACCATCATAATTGAGAACATTGGCGTTTTGAGACATGTCGAGAGCCTTTCCTTTTGCAAACCCCTCATAAATATCCAACAGAACGATGTCTGCAACTTTCATCTGAGCGAGTACAAATGCACATGTTGCTCCAACGTTTCCTGCTCCAATTACTGCAATTTTTCTACGACCTGCTACCATGGTTTCACCGCTTGATTATAAC
Source organism: Candidatus Poseidonia alphae (assembly GCF_943787815.1). Lineage (NCBI taxonomy): Archaea > Methanobacteriati > Thermoplasmatota > Candidatus Poseidoniia > Candidatus Poseidoniales > Candidatus Poseidoniaceae > Candidatus Poseidonia > Candidatus Poseidonia alphae. The sequence continues at coordinate 573,745 of NZ_CALSNW010000003.1, read as the reverse complement.
CAACAGTTTTCAGTCCATAAGGACAATGGTGACATCAACTGGAACTACTTTTGAAAAAGGACTGACTGAATGAGAATTCACCAAATTTCCTCAGGGCTCCTTCATAGGTTCCAAGCGACTCCTCTAAAAACCCCCTTTCAGTGGGAAAGTCATCACTCCCCATAACGGCGGGTGATATCCATGAGGTAATGGCATGAAACTTGGCGTCCCAAAAGAACCTAAAGGCGAAACACGAGTTGGCATTGTACCCTCGAGCATGAAGAAACTTGCCAAGGCTGGATTTGAAGTTCTCATTGAGAAAGGCGCTGGAATGTCGGCAAATTACAACGATGCCGACTATGAAGCCGCCGGGGCTAAAATTGGAAGCCGTGAAGATGTCTTGGCTTGTGAAAACCTCGTATGCATCCGCTTCCCTGGCATCGAGGGTATCGCTGCGGGTACCAACCTTGCGTGTGTATCCGACCCCTTCCGAAACCCACAATACGTCAAAGCGTGCATGGATGCTAACATCACCCTTCTTTCAATGGACATGATTCCACGACGACTTTCAAGAGCACAATCAATGGACGTCAATTCAAGCCAAGACAACTTGGCCGGATACAAAGCTGTCCTCCTTGGGGCTGCACATGTCCCACGTGGAATTCCAATGATGACAACATCAGCCGGGACCATTCGTCCAGCCAAGGTCGTCATTATGGGCAGCGGAGTTGCAGGTCTGCAAGCAATTGCTACTGCTAAGCGTCTCGGTGCCATCGTATACGCATCCGACGTTCGCAAATCCGCTGCAGAACAAATCGAATCCGTTGGTGGCCGTTTCATTGAAGTTGATGGCATGGACGACTTCGAAGATGAATCTGGATATGCGAAACCATTGACACCAGAATTTATTCAGAAGGTGAACGATACCGTTTGTGGCGTTGCTGCAGATGCGGATATCATTGTCACGACCGCTCGCATATTCGGTCGCCCTGCACCCATTACCGTTCCGTCAAGCGCTGTCTTAACGTTCAAATCCGGAGCAGTTGTTGTTGACATGAATGCTGATGTTGGAGGAAACTGTGAAAGCACCGTTCAAGGAGAGGTTACGACCACTGACAACGGTGTGATCATCGTCGGAACTTCCAATCTTCCGGGTACCCTTGCAAACACCGCAAGCATGCTCTATTCAAACAATCTAACGACCTTTTTCACCTCTTTGGTAAAGGAATCAAAGGTCGAAATTTCAGAAGAAGATGATATTCTCGTTGGAGCTCCAGAAGGCTCAGATTTCTATGTCGGCGGAATGGGTGGAGTGCTCATTTGCAAGGATGGAGTGATTCATCCCAAGCAAACACGCTTGGCGGGGGTGGTTGAATGATTACAGAAGCAACGCTTATTGCAGACCTAACGCTCTTTTTGCTAGCTATTTTTCTCGGTTTTGAATTGATTACGAAGGTTCCAGCTACACTCCACACCCCCTTGATGAGTGGGGCCAATGCTATTTCAGGAATCAGTGTTGTTGGAGCATTATTTGCAGCCAATGTAGCCTTTGACGGAGACCAAACGCTCCTTTCAGGCATCCTAGCATTTGTAGCTATTGTTCTCGCGATGATCAACGTCGTAGGTGGTTTCGCTGTGACCAATCGTATGCTCAATATGATTGCAGGAAAGAAAAGGAGGGCTTGAGATGGAAGAATGGATTCCTATTGGTTACCTGCTTTCTGCTGCTCTCTTTATCTTCGGATTGAAGAAACTCGGACATCCTAGAACCGCTCCCCTTGGGAATCAATACGGCGCACTCGGGATGCTCGTTGCGGTCATAACTACGGTCGTTAAAATACAGGCAGGTGGTGATGCCCAGTGGACCCTTATCATTGCAGGACTTGTTGTTGGTTCAGTCATTGGAATCATCATGGCTATTCGTGTTGAGATGACAGGAATGCCGGAACTCGTTGCATTGTTCAACGGATTTGGTGGAGCTGCATCTGCTCTCGTAGCATTATCTGAATCATGGAAGTACATCGAAGATGCCGACCTTGTCCTTCCAACCGGTCTTAACATTCAGGTCATTATGGTCGCTGCTGGCCTTTCGGCTCTCGTCGGATGGATGACCCTTACGGGTTCAATTCTCGCCATGTTCAAACTCAAAGGCGGAATATCTGTTTTTGGAAAGTGGATGAAAACACCAACATGGGGCCCAACATGGCTCAATCCAGTCAAGGTCTTGTTGGTCCTGTCGGTATTTGCTCTCATCTACCTCAGTATCGGTGACCCACGAAACACAGACTATCTTTGGGCCATCATTGCCATTTCTTGTATCCTCGGAATCGTGTTGGTTCTCCCAATTGGTGGAGCTGACATGCCGGTTGTTGTCTCTCTGCTTAATTCGCTTTCAGGAATCGCTGCAGCCTTCACTGGATTTATCATTGGAAACTCGGTTCTCATCGTTGCTGGTTCGCTCGTTGGCGCATCGGGATTGATTTTGACCTTCATCATGTGCAAGGCAATGAATCGTACGCTGCCTGATGTACTCTTCAAGTCCTTTGGTGGAAGTGGAGAAAAGGCTCAGTTGACCCGTACAAAAGTAGGTTCAGACGCTGATGAAGTCGCTATGATGGTCGATGGTGCTCAGAAAGTCATCATCGTGCCGGGTTACGGAATGGCTGTTTCACAATGCCAGCATCAGGTGAAGGAATTTGCTGACCTCATCACTGAGAAATTCGGAACAGAAGTCAAGTACGCAATTCACCCGGTTGCAGGGCGCATGCCAGGACACATGAACGTCCTTCTTGCGGAAGCCAACGTCCCATACGAGCAACTCATCGAAATGGATGAGATTAATCCAGAATTCCCTGATTGTGATGTAGCGGTGATCATTGGCGCTAACGATACAACCAATCCTGCAGCTCGCAGTGGCGAGGGGCCTTTGGCCGGCATGCCCATTATCGATGCAGATGCAGCACGCACTGTTGTCATCATCAAGCGCTCATTGTCGGTAGGATACGCTGGCGTTGACAACGACCTCTTTTACATGGACAAAACCATGATGCTCTTCGGCGACGGAAAGGCCATGATGACCGGCCTAAACAACGCCATCAAGGATATCTGAACCTCGCTTTGGCTTACGGTTAGGAAGCAACATTCAAAGAGCGGGGCCGAGTGGAAAAAAACAGGTGAGTACATGCAACGACCGGTGCGCAACTTCTCCATCATGGTAATTATGGCTCTCATGCTTGCCGCACCAGTGCTTGGTAGCCCCAACGGACCCCCATGGGAAAACGGTGGCGGAATCATTGTTGAAACCGGCTGTACATGTCACGGAGGTGGAGCCCCTTCCACAGAAGTTGTGGTTTCTATTTCAGGTGTGCCTCGAGCATACAATGTGAGTCAAACCTATGAATTCACAATCAACCTGCAGCATGCATCAAACGAACTTGGCGGATATGTCCTTTATGATTACAATGCTGGAACCCTCACTGCTGGAGAAGGAAGCCAACAAGATCCAGACGAACCCGGTGCGCTATCCCAGTCTGAACCCGGTAACGATTGGGTCGTGACATGGACGGCTCCAAGCGAAGACATTGGTTCGGTGAACTTCCAACTTGTCGGGAACGCTGTGAATGGAAACGGGAACTTTGACGAAGGTGACAAATGGAACATTCTCTCCTTCATCATCAGCGAACCTGGTGCAGCAGAAGTTGTGACCGACGAAGATGTTTCACTAAGAACCATCAGCGTTGGCGATTACGATGCTCTGTTCGTTGCCGAAGAAAACCCTGAAGCGCTTGAAGCTGAACGTCAAGAAGGAATCGCTGACGAATTCTTTACCAACGGTAATCTCTACTATTGGACCACACTTTCCTTAATCATCATTGCAGCCGTAATCCAAGGAGAATTCTACGAACGTAGATTCTCAGGCGGACCGCCTCACCTTGACCGCAGTCTTGCTGTGCCTCAAGGTGTTCGTCGAGGAGCCGTCGCAGCAGGTCTTGGATTGCTCTTTGCTTATCTTGTAGACAATTCCGAACCTTGGGGCTATTCCCTGGTTGTAGGAATGCTTACCCTTTGGGCCATCTTTGGTGTTTACCGAACAATTGTTCAATCACGAGCACCCAAGCAATATACAGACCTCGTATGAGTTGGAACAATGTCCATTCTCCTTGAATCGGACGCAAATACACCCGTACAGTCGCATTTTGACGAACTTACGTTTCGTACTACCGTTGTATTCCTGAGCGTGGCCGTGCTCTCGCTCGCATGGCTGTTTGTCATCGATAGTGTTCTCGCTAATCTTCTTGATCACCTTCAGCCCTGCCCAGATGCTTGTTTGAACGTTTACGAACCTGCGGAATGGAGTGTCGTCCGCTGGTTAACCGCAATCGTTCTCGGAATATTGAGCGCTCTTCCATTGGTGGTTCATCATTTCCTTCAGTTTGCAAAACCAGGACTTTTGCCTGGTGAATATCGGGCTTTGCGCAGGTGGTGTTGGGGTGGAACGTTCGGTGTTGCTTTACTTTCTGCGGGATTGTTGGGGTGGTTGTTTCCTTGGGTATATGATGCAGGTCATCAGCACCATCTCTCGGCCAACCTCGTTGCACAATACAATGCAGTTGATATTTTGCTCTATGCTGTCTTGAGCGTTTGGATGTTGATGATATTTACCTTTACATGGATGTCACTTGTCTTTTTGGGAAAGGGGGGCTTACTCAACCAACAAACTGCTGAATTTTGGCGTTGGCGAATTTATGGTCTTGGTACGCTCCTGCTCTTGCTTTCTGTGCCGGAGCACAGTACCGGGTTTGGATTGTTATTGCTCCTTATCTATTGGTCCAGTTCAGAAGCCATCGGTTCACGTTGGTTGGCGATGGATCCGAGTCACTTTGGAATTTCCAAAACACGCTTGGACCATGAGGGCAGAAAGCGGCGAATTCTCATTGCAGATTGTTCTTGCTTGGGAGCAAATGCGCACTATGGAGTGAATCCAATTGACGGATATAGCATGATGAGGTTCGCAGGGATCTGTGAATCCAAAACAGACAGGAATCGTTTGATGGAACATGTCCTTAGCAACAGAATTTCGGATGTCATCGTTACTGGCTGCGACGGTGTACCATGTCCAAAGCGATTGAAGGATAATTTCAATGCGCTCGGTACGAGCCTTCGTGGCTTTGACCTGATGGGGCTACAAAATCATCGACCAGGAATCCCCTTGCGGCCACAATTGGATTTTGAGTTGAGCCTTGTATCGCTTAACGACCCGTTTCCAGAACATGGCATGCCACGAAGACTCATTCACCTCATGAAAGAAAATTCCATATTACCACAGGAAATTTTATTGCGTGAAGATGGACCATTGGGCTGGTCAACGTTTGCGAAGGATGAAACCCTCCTTGTACGAATCGAGGCAGAATCGAAACAATGGAGCCCTTTGACCCGTCTTTTGTTGGACACTGCATAATCACTACAGCCCCACTCAGTAGCAACGAACGTTGAAACATAAGTTCCCCATGCGATAATCATGCAGCGATGGCTGACCCTTCTTGCTGCTGTTGCCTTCATCTCAATAGGTGGATGGAGTTTCATTAACGAAGATGTTGTTGACACGTGGATTATTGAGCGGAATTTTATCGAAAACTCAAGCACAGAAGAACTGGTTGGGCTTCAACAAAATGAATCTTGGTTGGTCCTAATTGTTGATTTTGAATCCAATCCTGCAAATGGTAATTGGGGGGCTGATGAGGCTCGTAATCTATTGAATACAAGTGCCTCTGATTACTTTCATCAAGTTTCCGGAAATCGGACTACGGTGAGCCTTACGGTATATCCAGAAGTGATTCGCGCTAACAATGATTTAGCATATTATGGAAGCGATTCATCAAATCGTGATGTTGACGCCGTTGGGAATTTCATGCCCAAAGAACTTGCACGAGAAGCCGTTGAATCCGTTTCTAAATCCATTGATTGGGAACCTTTTGACCTCAATGGGGACGGTACAGTTGACCGTTTGTTGATATTGCATACATCCAAGGGACAAGAAGAAAACCCTTCCATCAAGAATAGAATATGGAGTCATTTCACGCAATTCGACTCGTCGATTAATACGGGAAACGGACATTCAGTAGATCATTACACAATGGCGAGCCTCCAAACCGGAACAAGCGGTATCGGTACGATCATGCATGAAATGATGCATCAAATGGGGGCGGTTGATCTTTACCCAGTCCATGATGACTCGTCGTTTCAAGCCTGGAAAGGTTTGGGAGATTGGGACGTCATGGCGAGTGGAAATTGGAACGGAGGGGGTATGTGGCCTGCCCTCCCTAGTGGAGGAATTCTTGACATGATTGGAGCTAACCGCACCGTTGATCTTGATTTAACATGGCCAAATCAAAGCCCATCACCGTGCATTGGACCTACCGTGACACTGCAGGGAACCAGCGATTCGGGGGAAGTATTGATGGTTCCGATTGGCCCAGATGAATCCGTCTACATCGAACTTCGGACAGATTCGGGATACGATAACCGACTGCCAGGAACAGGAATTCTCGTGACTTACCTTGACAGGTCGGCAGGCGATATTGGCCGAAACGAGGTCAATACAAATCCTAAATTCCCTTATTTGATGGTCATTGAAGCTGACGGCCAACAAGACCTCGTTAGCGGAACCAATGAGGGCGAGCAAAGTGACTTGTTCATCAACGGTTCAAAATTTGGTGCTGAAGGTATTCAGATCCGGACTCATGACGGAATTTTGGTGGGATGGACTGCATCAATAACGGGAGATAATAATCAAAACATCACCTTCTCATCAACCAATTGTTCACCATCCTTTGTATTGGATTTACCAGATTACAGTGCCACTGTGTTACCAAATGCTACCATTCCGATTGACATTGATCATCCGGGACCGTGCACGAGTACCCTCATATCGTCCGATGGAAGAGTTGTTTCACTTGTGCAAGACACCGGAGACGAAGATGGGTTTTATCTGAAGTTTTCACAGTCAGGAATGGCGAATTCCTTAACGGTCATAGAAGGGCAGATTCAATGCGGTGAAGCGGGGAGTTATCATCTGCAATATCCGGTATTGACCCTTAACCGAATACCGATTCAATCCACGTTCAAAGGCAGCATCTCGTCAGAAGCAAATTCTACAATTTCCGTACCGGTTGATTCTATTGGGGAAAACAATCAACGTATTTCTGTTGAAATAGAAGGTCCGCTCTCTCGTATCGCTGAAGCAGAAGAATTCGTCATTCTCAGTTCTGACGGGCTATATACGCTTGAAATTCATCCCAACGGCCTACTTAGCGACAATATGTTGGTTCGTGGCGAACTTGTGTTAACAACAGAAGAAGGTGGAGAATGGGTCATCCCTGTTGAATTAAGTGCTTCGAGTGATGATGATGTATTGCTGTCTGAATGGCGAACGCCAGGCCGTGCCCTTGGACTCGCTGCTATACTGATCGGAATCTATCTCACCTTGGGGCTGCGTCCAAAACGTCCTTCTGGACAACCAAAAGAGCCAGCACCATTGGAGGCTGAACAGAATCAAGAAAGAATTGTTGCATCCGAAACCCTTGACCCGTGGGGAAGGCCAATCGACCAAATCAGCGATTCATATTCCGATTGAACGACGGATGTTGAGGAAACTCCAAGATGCTTCGTCAGGGATTGCGCAAAGCCACCGCTTATTCACGCCTTCAGCGAGTCGAACGGAAAGGCATACACCTTCCCAAGTCTCAGCAGCCATACCAACCGGTTGTACAAGCCACGGTGCGTGCTCAGTGTTGATTTCGGTTTCATAAACTCGCCATTTGCAGCCATATTTGAAGCCTGGCCGTAGCAGTAAGCGTTGTCCAGCGAGATGTTGATACAATGAATCTGAAGGGTCCTTATGTGCGAGAAACATGTATTCTTCTTCACGTAGGTACCTTCCTGAAAGATGTGGAATCCCAAATGCAGGCAACACCCATTTCAAGTCGTCTGAGATGAAATGGCCTCCTTCAATAGCAACTGCTTGGTTGAGAAGGCGTTTGAGCTGATGGTTTTCCTCTTTATCTAAATCAAGGGGAATTCGTTGATCACCCACTGGTAACTCATGGGACAACATGTATACCGTGAGATCCAATTCGTCATCCATGACGCACAATTCTGGCCGATGCCCCTGAGAAATAACGGTTTCAACCCAATTCTGAAGTTCATCCCAGTTGATTACATCATGTGTTCTTTGAAATCGAATTTGGCTAAAACCATCATGTTTCTTCCAAGATTCATGACGCTGCCAACGCACGGCCCATGTAGCGGGATGAAGGTTTGAATATCGGTCCTTAAGGTGCGATACAGGTACAACGAGTTCTCCTCCGTTTCTCATCACATCCATAACAATGACACGGGACAAAACAGATGGGTCAGCAGCAAGTTGTTCACCGAGCCAATCACCGTCCCCTGGAAGAGGTACATGTCGGTACCAATGTGAAAACATCACCTCTTCAACAGATAGAAGGATTCCTCCGTCTTTGGTCAATTGGCCCAGGGCACTTTTTTGATGAAGTCGTTGAGCAAGTGGAGACGGTAGGTACCATAGCCCATCCATCGCGGTTGGACGAGGGTGAGGTTTCGCAGGTGGGGCATTGGCTGACAACGATGAACCCAATGGACGGGTAGTACGAACCCTTGGCGTGTATGTCCGTTCCCCACGCCCCATGATTATCCCACCGACTGCCTCCATTTGATTTCGTCGCCTAGAACCGATTGTCCTATGTGCTACAACCGCGTGAGCAAAAACAAGCGGGGTGAGAAGATGGTTGATGGCTACTTAGGAACCCTCACGACCGAACAACGTTCGCTCTTACATTTGCTCAATCAACGGTTGCCCAGTGGAGGCTGGGAAGCCCCAGCGGTTCTGACACAAGCAGGAATCTCTGCCGCCGTTCATGTCCAACGAAAGCATATTCCCAGAACCCTAAAACGAATGGAAAAAAATGGGCTTCTCAATGTTGAACAGCGTCACATACCCGGTGGAAAACAACGTAAACGTGTCTACACGCTCACCGACACTGGAACTCAACGGGCAGAAGAACTTCGGGAACAGTTCCTCAACAAGATCGTGACTCATGAGTCACAAGAGGTGAAACTCGGCTCATTGTGGGATACAACATCGCCTCTTCTTGAATTGCTTTCTCACGTTGATGAAGGAATGAACTTCTTTCAAGATGCTCTCGTATCCCCCGTATCCAACCCAGAAGGCATGGCCTCTCTGGATGCTCAATATGGAGAAGAATTGGTTCGCCGAATGTTTGCAAGGGCGTGGGAAGACGGAAAAATCACCAGGGATGAACAATCATTACTCAATGAAGTCGTAGAATTCTTAGGGATGCATCCAGAGCGTGCCCGCAGACTTTCGAACGAGGCAAGGAAACAACTCAAAATCCCACCACCTGAAGAAGTCTACTTTGACATGATATTACAGGCCCTTGATGACGGAGAAATATTGTCGGAAGAAGTCGCATTGCTTGACACCTTTCGAATTGCATTTGGAATTGATTCCGTCACCCATAACTCATTATTGGATCGAGCCCGAAACATGCCCGTTGTTTCAGAACACTACTCAACCTATGCTGAAGCCGTAAAAACAGCGCTTAAGGATAAAATCATCACGATGGACGAGCATGCCATTCTTCTAACATTGAGAAACCAATTGAACATATCAGAATCTGAACACGACCAAATCATGAAGGATTTGAAAGGACAATAATCGCTTGGAGTGAATGCTATGGGAATGACTGACGAAGAAGCGATGCTCCACGATGTACTATCGGACCTCAAGGGCCACTTGCGTTCTGACGATGATGCAAAGATTGTTCTAATCGGCGACGTGATGATGGATTGCTACATTCACGGCTATGCGAATAACCTCAATTCACGTGCCCCAGTCCCCGTATTGAGAGAAACATCCAGAGAAGAGGACGTCGGTGCTGCGGCGCACGTCGCAAGGGGACTGAAGTCCATGGGCATGACAAGCCATCTCTTCGGTGTCGTTGGTGACGATTCAGCAGGGCTGAGCATTATTGAATTGCTGGAGGCAGAAGGTGTTTCCACTGATGGTATTGCCATCATTGAAGACCGAATCACAACGGTGAAAACACGCATGCTGGCATCAAGAGAAAGTCTCATTCAGGAAGAACAACTTCTCCTTCGTTGGGATATTGAAGAAGACGCTCCAGTACCTCTTGATGCGTCAGAGGCACTCTACGAGCAGGCTGTGACAGATTTGGAGGGTGCGTCTGCACTCATTGTTTCTGATTATGGTCAAGGCGTCGTCACGGACCAAGGGTCAGAACTACTGTTTTCTAAAGCCAAAGAGATGGGATTGCCTGTGATTGCAGACCCTAAACTTACGGGGTTGCATCGCACTGAAGGCGTGGATTGGATTTTGTTTCAACATCAAGGTCTGGAACTTATGCGCCGCAGAGTTGGAGCATCAACTGGTGCTGAAGCCGCTGAAAAATTGATTCAACAGTACAATTGGAATCACGTCGTTGTCTTGTCCGGTGAGGCTGGAGTCACCATATACTCCAGGGACTACGATACCGTTCATGCACCCTGCGGACTTGTAGATTTGAGGCAGATGATTGGACTCATTGATGCGGCTGCTGTAGCCATTGCATTCTCATTATCAAGAAACCTTGACGTGCAATCTACTGCCTTGCTCGCAAATGCAGCGTGTGAATGTATTCTTGCAGCTGAACGAACCGACTCGTTCGTACTAAGTCGAGAGGATTTAATCCATCGAATTGGTGAACAAGTTTGGAATTTACAGGTATCCAAACGCTGAGGTGATTTCGTGAGTGCATGGCCATGGCCAACGACTGCTGATGTTGCCCTGAGAGCATTTGCCCCATCCTACGAATCTCTACTCATAGAATCGGCATTAGGGGTACAGACCTTATTGGCCTCACCAGAAGGAAATATTGCAGCACCAAATCAGATTCGCCATTATGGTGAATGGCAAATTCAATGCAAGCACTCGCCCCATGACAAAAGCATGCTATTGGTGACATGGTTAGAAGAAGTCCTTTATCGACAAGAGATACACAATCAATGGTTTCTTGACGGCGCTGTAAAGATTGAACAACATGATTCAGGACTTACGGCAATCGTCCAAGTCACATGGGTGCAAGCCGACCTCATTGAACGAGAGTTGGAAATTAAGGCCGTCACAACACACAAACTTGCAGTGGAGCGAGTGGCTGAGGGAGCAACCCTTCAACCACCTGATCCAGATGTACCAGAATTTCAAGGACCTGGCTGGTACTGTGATGTCGTGTTTGACATATGAGTGGGAGTGCCTAGGGTGGACGCTCGTTCAACGAGGCCAAGTCCGCAAGCTTCCTCCATCCCGGCACCCCACAGCACCCATGGCTCCGGGTAGGGCTGCTCCGTTCCCGGCCTGACCTAATCCCCCGGTTATTCAGTTCCCGTTTCCTTCCGGATACGGTTCATGACACCCGAGTCATGTGGGGGCGAGACATCAACGTCCGCCTACGGGAACCTCAAAGCCGCTCTCGCCGCCCCAAGGCGTTCAGTCCACCATAACGACGCTTTGTGGTACAGGGTACGCCGAGCTCCCCACCTATCCCATCGGGCCCTGCTGCCCAGCCTATATGAAATCAGCGTCAGAGAAGATTATTCCAAATCTGCTTCCTCTTCATATTTGGAAGGGCATGAAGTCTTAATCGTGCTGGCATCTAAGACGTAGGTTCCATCCTCAAACAAGAGTACTCCTTCAGCATACACCGTACGATTATCTCCTAAACCGTTTGAAACAGCAGCATCCGTGTATCGTATCTGGAGCGTGTATGAATCACCCTCCAAAGTAAATACCATCGTACCGTTATCGATACTGCCATCGAGTACTTCTCCACGAACTGCGACTTCATCACCGACGTGAGAATCAGGATCAACCATAATCTCGTCAACGGTTCGGGTCGGAACAGGGGCTTGGACGAGTACGGTGGCGAGCAGACCCAAGGTCACAATGGCTCCAACGGCCATAATTCGGGTTCGCCTTGACCACATGTATCTTTCACCTCTATCTCCCTTAGAAACCCTTTCAAAGTGACCTTGTTCCAGATCCCACCGCTTCGTTCACCGTTGAAAACTCTTGCAGGACAAGATGTTTATGGATTCCATGAACGACGGATTTTGTTAATGATGGTCCCTCAAAAACAAATCCGCTGTATGCTTGAACCAAAGAAGCCCCTGCTCTAATCTTCTCCCATGCATCGTCTGCAGACATGACGCCTCCAACTCCAACAATGGGCCATTCACCCTTTGTCATTTTGCTAACAATACGGATCATCTCGGTTGAACGGTTCAATAAAGGCCGGCCACTCAAACCTCCAGTCTCAGCAAAAATTGAATCTTCCTTGGCCGTTTTACCCTCTGGCCGGACCAGCGTAGTGTTTGAAAGAACGATCCCCGCTGCCCCACTCGAACGTGCAGTTATGACGACATGCTCGAGTTGTTGATCGGTTAAATCAGGCGCCACCTTGACAAGAATTGGTTTCTCTGTCCCTGCAGGTGCTAAGTCCTGGTTGACGTTGTGACAGGACTCCAAAATACGCATCAAACCTTCATCGTTTTGAAGTTCTCGGAGATTGGGCGTATTAGGAGAGGAAACGTTGACAACAAAGACGTCTGTATAATCCCAAAGCGCACGCATTGTTGCTCCATAATCCTCATGTGCCTCATCCAGTGGTGTGATTTTGGACTTACCAAGATTGACCCATAGTGGGACCTTTGGAGCACCATATTTGGCGAAGTGTTGGGCTAAATTAATGGAGATTTGTTCTGAACCTTCGTTATTGAAACCCATTCTGTTAACGAGAGCTTGTGTGGCGTCCGCACGGAACATTCTTGGTTTTGGATTTCCTTCTTGACGGTGTTGTGTCACACCGCCAATCTCGATGAATGCAAGACCTGTGGACTCCCAGCCACGCAACGCAATAGCATTCTTGTCCATACCTGCCGCCAGTCCAAAGGGATGGGAATAAACAGTTCCAAACACCTCAACTGGGACGGTTTTACGCGGTTTATACGCTAAACGAAGTGCAGAACGAGTCAGTGGGTTATTCGAAAAGAGTCTCAGCAACTTGAGGCTCCGGAGGTGAGCCCGTTCGGAATCTTGGAATTTGAGCAATGGTCGCCCAAACCAACGGTAGAACACGCCCATGTTGGGGACTCAAGGACACCATCTTTCAAGACTTGCCTCTTGTTGGACCAAATCATGCGAATCACCGACCCAGCATGGCCTGCTGTTCAAGAAGCGGCCAGGATGATGCTGAGAGAGGATGTTGCTTCCATAATGGCGCCAAAAGAATTCCATGACGCACTGCGGGAACTTGTTCTCAAAATGGGGGATTCTATGGCTGCACGACAACAGTTCCCGATGGTAGCCAATGTTGAGCAGGACGTCGTCATGATCACACCTCGTGTTCAATCCGAACCAAACCCCAAGATGTATTGCGGACTCGAGAACATGACACAATACCCGGAGACATTGTGGATTCCTCATGCTGCAAGTGCACTCATGGAAACACTGATTCAAACCATGCATGATTTGTTGGAAGCGGGCTATCCCGGGTGCCTTGGATGCGGCGGGCCCGGTGCTGAAGAAGCGTGGGATGAAACCGCTAGCCGAAAGCGAATGAATCTGGAATCTTGACTCCAAACCAGTGATGAAATGTATCATTTCATGCACGTGAAAGCAGCCATTGAAATGGTAAAGGAGGGTTCAAGTATGGTCGTCGGCGGCCCTATTCCATATGTCTATTGTCATCATTGCCGAGAAGCCAAGTGTTGCACAAGACTTAGCCAACGTACTCGGCGTCGGTAAAAAGACAGACACACACTGGGAAAGTGATGATATCATCATCACATGGGCCATCGGTCACCTGCTCCAACTCAAATACATGGACGACTACGATGCTGCGTTCAAAGATTGGCGAAAGACCATCGACCGCCTTCCATACGTCCCAGAATCGTTTGAGTACAAGCCAATCGGCGGTCGAAGCCGGTCTCAACTTTCGGCCATCATGAAATTGATCAAGAATAAATCGGTCACAGAGATTGTTAACGCCTGTGATGCTGCACGGGAAGGGGAATTGATTTTCCGGACGATTGTCCAACATTCCAAGGTCAAAACTCCAGTGTCACGAATGTGGATGCAATCAATGACGTATGATGCCATGAACACCGCTTTTGAAAATCGGAAACCGGGTGCGGAATACCAAGCGCTCAGCGATGCAGCATATTCCCGTAGTTATGCAGATTGGATCATTGGAATGAACGGTTCCCGTGTCGCCAATACCTACCTTCCTCGTAAAAAGAGCGAAAAGGCACCCAATTCCCTCGGACGAGTGCAAACCGCAACCCTAGCCCTCATTGTTGACCATGAACTCAAGGTTCTCTCCCACATCCCAATGCCATTCTGGCAACTGAGTGGAACCTTCAGTGCCGGTGATGCGACGTGGACTGCACGATGGGAACGAAACGGACACAAAGATGACCCACTCCAACCTGAAAAGAAAGCTCACCGCATAACCGAAGCCTCTGAGAAAGCAGAAATCGAGAAGGCACTCGCATCGGGGGCCTCCGTGAACACGTCAGAAAAGGACAGGACCAAGAAAGAACAACCCCCTCTCAATTTTGACCTAACCAACCTCCAGAAGCGTGCTAACGGTTTGTGGTCGTGGTCGGCAAAGCGAACGTTGGGCGTTGCTCAAGATTTGTATGATAAGTTCAAATTGACGACCTACCCTCGAACAGACTCTCGCTACCTTCCAGAAGACATGCATGAAACGGTTGCGAAAACCCTTGACAAACTGTCTGCGCAAACGGCCTATTCACCTCATACCAAGCGATTGGCGAAAGACGGTCTGAAGAATGCTGGCCGGAATTACAACAACAGCAAAGTGAGCGACCACTACGCCATCATACCAACTGGTCAGGAGCCATCCGCATCCTTGTCGGGAGACCATTTGAAACTCTATGATTTGATCGTGAGGAACTTCCTCGCATCGTGGCACCCACCGTCTGAATGGAAGGTTACTAAGCGTACAGCAGAGCTTGCAGGACATGTGTTCCATAAGGAAGTAGAAACGCTTGAAGTTCCTGGATGGAGAAATGTGGTTTCAAAGAAGAACAACGTGCCGGATGGCTGGGGCAACCTACCGGGAAACCCGTGCGTTTCAACATTGGATTCACACGAATTTTCTGAAGAAAAATCTAAGCCTAAAAACAGACTCAAGGAAGCAAGTCTCCTGCAACTTATGGAGCATGCAGGCAAGCATATTGAAGACGATGAACTCGCTGATGCGATGAAAGAAAAGGGGCTTGGAACACCTGCAACACGAGCAGATACCATTGAGAAACTGATCGACCGAAATTACATTCGCCGCTCTCGTAATGGAACCATCAGTGCCGCCTCCCATGGTATTCGTATGATTGACGTCTTGCGAAGAATCCCCGTAGAGTGGATCACTTCTCCAGAACTCACAGGAGAAATGGAAGCCTCACTTATTGCGGTTCAACGTGGACAAGAACCCATGACCATTTACATGGATAAAATCGTTGACCGTACCCGAGAGATGGTTGAAAAAATTCGTGACCATGACCGTTCCACACTCTACCTCTCTGAAGAACCAGTTGGGCAGTGCCCAGCCTGCCAGGGGAATGTATTGGAGAACACCCTAGCATACCAATGCGAACAGAATGAAGGGCGGGACAAAGGGTGTGCTTTCGTATTCTGGAAGGACACATCCGGTCGCTGGTTTGACCGCACAACTGCTTCAAGACTTCTTTCTGATAAGAAATTGGAAGACCTCCACGGATTTTTCAGTCAAAGAGGCGAGGGCTACGAAACCACGGTGGAACTGAAGAATGATGGCAGAGTTGCATCTAAAGGAAGCGGTGAATCAACTTCAAGTTCTAGCGATGCTGAACTTTGCCCGTGTCCAGTATGTGACCACGGGACCATTCGGGTCACGGAACTTAACTATGCATGTGACCACGACGAGTGTTCCTTCAGAGGACTTCAAAAGGAAATGTGCAAGCGACCAATCTCGCAAGAAGAAGCACTCACCATATTCAAAAACGGAAAGTCAGAACTTCTGGATGATTTTACATCAAAACGTAATCGACCGTTCAGTGCCTTCTTGGTTCTTCAGAAAAATCGTGTGGCCTTTGACTTCCCACCTCGCGGTGCACCTGCTGATGCCAAGAAATTCGAAATCGCCCCTGGTGTTGTAGGCATCTGTCCAAAGCACAAGGCCAACATCGTTGAAACCGAAACACACTATACTACGGAAGATTCCAGTACACAGTGCAAAATTCACATCTTGCGGGCTATGTCAAAGCGGGACATCTCTCGAGAAGAAGCTAAAACACTGGTGGAAGCGAAAGAAGTAGGTCCCTTTGAAGACTTCATCTCCAAGAAAACGGGCAACCCCTTCACATCAATCCTTTATCTGAGGAAAAATGAAACGGTTGCTTATAAATTCGCTAAAAAGTGAACCAATCCACACAATCCTGTGGTAAGATTCAAGCGAGGGGCGCGATGACAATTCACCATGGAAGAGCACCAGTTCGATGTTGTCATCGTGGGTGCTGGACCAATCGGAGGACGAGCAGCAACCTTACTCGCCGGTGAAGGATTGCGCGTTCTGATGATCGAAGAACACAATGAAATCGGTCGTCCATTCCAATGCGCCGGTCTCGTCACACCGTCCGCGATGAATGCCGTTGGTGTTCATGAAACCGTACTTGAAGAAGTGGATGGTGCCTTAATCCACGGACCAAGTGGTACTTTGGTACCCGTAGGAACAGAAGGAACGCTACGAACATACGTTGTATGCCGAAAGCGATTTGATCAAGCCGTTGTTCAACAAGGAATCGAAGCTGGCGCCCATATATGGGTCAATACAGTTCCGACAGCCGT
Source organism: Candidatus Poseidonia alphae (assembly GCF_943787815.1). Taxonomy (NCBI): domain Archaea; kingdom Methanobacteriati; phylum Thermoplasmatota; class Candidatus Poseidoniia; order Candidatus Poseidoniales; family Candidatus Poseidoniaceae; genus Candidatus Poseidonia; species Candidatus Poseidonia alphae. The sequence goes on along the minus strand of NZ_CALSNW010000003.1, from coordinate 556,764 downwards.
TGAGGTATTCCCAACCCACTGCCAACTTCAAGTCAAGAGAAATGGAACGCTTCACCAAATACGCACAAAATTGCTCATTGGGGCAGACGGAGCCCACAGTTGGACCAGACGAACGTTCAAGATGGGCCACCCCAAGGAACTGATGATAGGTTTCCAAACCGAAGTTGTTGGTTACAAGGGCCGAGATCGATGGCTCGAAATGTACAGCGGTTCAGAGATCGCACCGGGATTTTTTGCATGGGTTATCCCGTCAGGATTTGGAACCCATAGAATCGGTATATGGTCAACTGCTAAACATCTTGCAGGACGGAGCATTGAATCGTGTTACGATGATTTGCTCCATCACCCCTTATGGAAGGAACGTTTTGAAGATGTTAAAGAAGTTGCAAGATATTGTGGGCCAGTGCCCTCTGGAATGGTGAAGAAACCTGTCAAAGACCGAGTGATCCTACTGGGAGATGCAGCAGGAATGGCCAAACCTACGACAGGTGGGGGAATAGGCCCTGGGTTCCACCAGATTCAATCCATTCTTCAGCCACTCACAAAAGCCATTCAAGAGGATAACCTTTCCCAGGCTCATCTTCGAAGCATCACCAAGAAATCTTGGGACGCTATGAAAAAGGAACAGGACCGAGCACGAGCGCTTCGTAATTTGTTGGTTAGCGATTGCACAGATGATGCATTGGACAAGCATTTTGCTAACTTTTCGCACCCCGATACATTGCAACTCATCAATGAGATCGGTGATATCGAAAAACCTGTTCCCCTCGGTATGGCCCTACTAAAAAACGTCCCAGCATTTCGTAAATTAGCCCTGCGTGCTGGTGTTAAATTATTGCTTTCTTGAGGTGTTGTTGTGTCTGATTTGATCGAAGAGCAACGCATCAGATACCCTCCATTTGAGCCGAACCGATGGCGCCCCGAAGCGCTTCCAATAGCCGAACATCTCGTCACCATAGGGTCGTTTGATAGCAAGGACCTTGCGTTAGAGGAACTCCTTTCACACTGTCCGACGTTTAAATTGGGTGAGGAAGATTCATGGATGATTGAACGACGATACAGATACGAAGGTGAAATTCTTAGCACCGTGCAAGATGAACCTTGGTTGGAATCTAATAAGTTTCCAAGAATCGTAAAACGACAACGTAGAGGATGGTACTTGATCCCCAATCCGATCCACAACATTTTGAGGAGATTCATCAATTCCGTCGTCATAGTTCTCCTGTTGAGTCTTGCTTACCTCACAATTTCACCACTTTTGATGTTCTTTGGCGTACCTGTCTATGGATTGGAAAGTGTACGTTGGGGGCTGCTTGATTATCCAATTCTCGCAACAGTGGTTGTACCGCTTCTTTTTGCACCCCTCCTCATTCGTGTTCTCGCAAATCTAATTGAACTCCGACGACAAAACACCTTTCTTCGGCGTAATTTGGAATTTCCTGACATCCAGTTTATGAAGACCAGCGTTTCAAATGAACATTTGTCAATTGACCTCAAATTCCCAGAATGGGATGCTGGATGGAGACATGCAGATGTCACCTGGCGCGTTGGGATCCTCCCCCCCGCCCGTGAATCGTTACTCGAAACCCTTGGTCGTAGTACGCTACGTCAACCACCACCTGGACTCTCAACAGAACTCCCTCATCATTGGGAAGCAGGACTTGACGATGGCACTGCAGGTGGTGAAGACGCCCCCATGGAGTTGCAACAAGTGAAGGGTGGCCTTTACCTACGCCCAATGCGAATCATGGCTCAAGGAAGCGTTCAACGTTGGAAGGAGGGGGAAACCATTGAATTGTCCCCTCCTGAACCGTTTTGGCCAGGAACGGTCAGCAGTCCATTGCTCCGAATCCATTGGGAATGTATCGTTCGTATTGAGCGTGAAAAAGGTGGGGCATTGTTGTGGGTGCAACCATTGAAGGTTGCTCATCATTCCTCGACCGAATTGAATTTGAGAACCCTACCGTTGCATGATGGGCGTTCTGAGTCCGACGTCATTTCATCAACACATTGATGGACGGAAAGGTACTCCAAGCGTCATGGACAAGCACCGTCTATCCGCCATATTTTTTGTATCACTGATGTTGATCTCGGGATGCCTAAGTGGAGCAGAACCCGAACCAATCATTGAGGAAGAGGTCATCAATACCTACGAAATCAAGGCATCATGGGCACTTGCACCCGCTACCATAACCATGGGAGAGGTCGCCACCTTTCTCGTTAATGTAGAACGAATCGGTGCTGGTGAGTTTGATGTCACGCCATCTGTTCTTTCTCCGACATTCTCCTCCGTCCAAGAACTCACATGGGTTCAACAAACAGACGGGTACAAGTTATCCTTCCCCACTGAATCTGTTGGTGATTATATTATTCGGTTAACATTCACCAACATTGGAGAAAGTTCAATGGTACCGGAAATTGAATCTCTTGTTCACCTTCTTGAAGTCATTGAGCCAGTTGAAGAGGCTCCGATCATTACGGCTCCAGCCCGTATTGTATTGGAACAACCCGATGTACTATGGTTTGAGGGTTCAGTTGAACATGACAGCCCTACAACCTGTTTGCTAACCTACACCATCAATGACGGCACTACAGGTTCTTTGGGATTGACTCCTGATTTTACCTGGAAGAAACTCATGGACTTTACTGATTCAACTGAAACTCTTACGATAACAACCCATGCGGTCTGCGGTCAATTCACCCAACTGAGTGACACATTCGTGACTCAGGTCGTGATTGAAGGAGCTGGAGATGACGAGGATGGAGATGGAATACCAACGGTTGACGACAACTGCCCACAAGGAATTGGAAAAGATGAGGGATGGGTGTCAAACGAGGCGACAGATGGTGACCGAGATGGATGCAAAGACAGCAGTGAAGACGAAGATGATGACAACGATGGAATCCTTGACGCCCATGATCAATGCCCTGGTTCCTATGGCTGGTTGAGTACACCTAGCGCAGATTATGATTCCGATGGATGCCATGATGCTGATGAAGACATGGATGACGATGGAGACGGTGTATTGGACGCCGACGATCGGTGTCCCGTTGGACTGCTTGGATGGTCATCAAATGATTACAGTGATTGGGACGGAGATGGATGTTCTGACCTCGATGAAGATGATAATGATGACAACGATGACTTTGTTGATATCAACGACCAGTGTCCCAAAGGTACCATTCTTTGGCAGACAAATTCAACCTCCGACTGGGACCAAGACGGATGCAATGATTCTACAGAGGACACCGACGATGATAACGATGGCGTTAACGATGTGAATTCAACCGGTGCAACATTGGATTTGTGCCCGCAAACTCCTCTTAATTCTACAACGGTAAACGAAGTGGGATGTGCTGCAGTTCAGCGAGATACAGATCAAGACGGGATTAACGATGAAGCCGACCAATGCGAGGGAACCCCGTCCGGCTTGAATGTTAACACGGTCGGATGTGCTGACCTTGATGGAGACGGAGTGTTTGCAAACGTTGACCTCTGCCCGCAATCCCCCGAACGCTGGACCGTCGATACACTCGGGTGTGCGGTCGTTCAAATTCCAGTGAATTGGACCAGTGCATCGGCCTTGAGCGGACCGATGCAAACCGTCCCTAACTTTTCATTTCCTACATTAAGCGGAACATACAGTTTCCAAAACGAATGGAGCGGGCAAGATGTGTACATGTTCATGTTCAAGTATACCGATTCAAGCGGGTCTTCAAATTCAGCGACGTGGGGTCAAAACCCAGGTAAGTTCATCCGCAATCTGCCTGAAAACATGCACCTTTTCTATGGTTCATTCGACAACTCATATCACAATGATGTCATTCAACAGCGCAGCAGTGTTCTTGCGGGCCTAACTGCAACCGAAGAAGAACAATGGAACGACAGAATACACTACATCGACGTTGATGCAAGCAATCTTGGAGGTGGCTTAGGCCAAATGATTTCATCCTTTAACAACCCGTTTTTCATGGGAATTGACAGATTTCAACTCTCCCGGGAAACGGGGTCCCTGTATGCATGGACATCTCAATCAAATGACCCGTTTCATCTGTCCCATGAGCCCAATCAATGGGTCGCAGAATTCCCTGTGAAAATCCGTGAACAAGACCCGGGTGTTCACGCCATTGATGTTCTTGATTTTCAACGCCATACCGGTGGCTGGGGTGGAGGATTCTCTTCTTTTACGAATTCTACCTTTGATTTACCAGATGATATTTCGACTTATGACACGTTGGAAGTGTATCACGAACATGCTTGTTATGAACGGAAGAATCGATACCAAAACTCTGACCAAAGTTATGGAGGATGTCACGAATGGGATTATTTAGCAAACCTCTACATTTGCGATGCAAGCAATTCATCAAAGTGCAACACGGAAATCATGAGGTGGATCACTACCTATGGCCGAGAAGGACAATGGCTCACTGATATTTCTCCATATTTGTTCATGATTAACGATGGAGAAGAACGTCGTTTCAAGTACGGAGGGGCAAATAAAGGGGACTTGACCGTTACCTTCCTGTTCAGTAATTGGGGAAGCGGTGAACGGGCAATCAATGCAACCTATGCATTCAGTGGCGGGCAGTTTGACGGGACCTATAACAACGAGTCCAGATACGACCGACAGCTCAATTTCACCACGCCTTCATGGGCGACAAAAGTGGAAATCGTAGCCACCATCACTGGCCATGGTTTTGGAAAGGATAACGCCAATTGTGCCGAATTCTGTGACCATCAACATTACTACACGATGGGGTCAAACCAAATTCATGAATGGCATCCTATCGTTTACAGTAACGAAGGTTGTGAAAATGAGGTTCGTAACGGTGTAGTCGCGAACCAATTTGGCTCATGGCCATTTGGAAGGGCAGGATGGTGTGCCGGTCAAGACGTGAAACAATGGACATACGACATTACCGATTGGGTGGACAACAGTACAGATAACAACAACCACTTGGTCTACAGGGGCTATTACAACGGCCAAGAATACGTGCCGTCAGACGGTGTTGGTAACGGTCAACGAAACATTCGTGCCGTGATATGGGTCGTATACTACGGACCTACGACATCTTAGATGCATCCGGTGTGGGTGCTGCCATCACGTTGGGATCCACGGCAACAAGGGTCGTATTCAACGCCAGATAATCACTGTCTCTACGTTGTGGGATAAAGCCTGCTCTCCGGATGGAGTCTTGAAGTTCAATTTCGGAGGCTTCCAATTTCTTTGTTCCAGATGCCGATACAACATTTTCTTCCATCATTGTTGAACCAGCATCGTCAGCTCCTCCAAGTAGGGCCATTTGTGAAATTGCGAGACCCATGGTGGGCCACGATGCTTGGATGTGTTCGATGCTATCCAGATAAAGTCGGGAAATCGCAATGTGGCGAAGGTATTCAGTTGATCCTGCACCAAGGGTGTGTTTGTTTTGGCCCTTGTTGCGCTTTCCAAAGGTGTTTGTCTCCAGTTGAACTGGCCACGCAATAAACGAAGTGAACCCTTTACCATAGTGTTGCAATGAAGCATCCTGGAGTTCTCGAATTCGGGCCATGTGTTCAACGCGCTGAGCCATTGATTCTCCAAAACCTATGACGTTTGTTGCACTGGTGGTGAGTCCCAACGATTGGGCTTCCTCCATGACCCTTAACCAATTTGAAGGGTGTCCTTTTTTGGGGGAAACATCGCTACGAACATTTTCAACCAACATTTCTGCCCCACCGCCAGGAAGACCGTGCATTCCAGCTCTTTTCAAGAGTGTAAGAACTTCGAGCGTAGACATCTCTGATACCTCGGCAATGCCTTCAATTTCAATAGGACTAAAGCAATCCAAATGAATGGTCGGGTGTTGTTTGCACAAGTGAGCAATCAGGTCTGTGTACCATTTGAAAGGCAAATCTGGATTGACTCCTCCTTGCATTAAGATACGAACTCCACCAATGGCTTCAAGTTCGATAATGCGATTGGAGATTTCTTCAAAGGTTTGAGTGTAGGTTTCTTCGTGACCAGGCGGTCGATAGAATGAACAAAATTGACAATTGATTGTACAGACATTCGTGTAGTTGATATTACGGTCGATGAGATACGTGACCTTCCCTTCAGGATGCATCGCTAGTCTTCGTCGGTGAGCTGCCTGCATAAGAGCATGCAACGGTGCAGTCTCATAGAGCAACGTTGCTTCTTCTTCTGTTAAACGGAGTTGGTTAGCATTCGCAGGTGTCCAATCCTGCTGCCGCTCCAGTACCACCGACCAGTTCATAGAATCCTCTCACGACAAAGGTTGACCGACGATGGATTGTATGTCGTCTACTGTTTTCGGACATGCTTCGGTCAATACAACCGGTCCAGTTTCAGTTACCAAGACATCGTCTTCAATTCGAATGCCGATGTTTGCATATCGTTTTGGACAATCGACGTCAGGTCGCCAAGCACCGAAATACAATCCCGGCTCAACAGTAAGACACATCCCGGACTCAAGGGTTCTTGGAGTACCGCCTGGTTTGTACACTCCAACATCATGAACATCAAGTCCAATCCAGTGACTGGTGTTGTGCATGTACCAGTTGCGAAGTTCCCCATCTGTTGGGTCTAGAGCCTCGTCGACGGTCTGCGAGATGATACCAAGTTCAATCAGTCCTTCGGCCAGGACCCGACGTGCTTCGTCGTGAGGCGCGGTGTATGCATTTCCAACTTTACAAGCAGCAATAGCAGCTTCTTGGGATTTGAGAACAAGACTGTATATTTCGGTTTGTGCCTCTGTGAACGTTCCGGAAATGGGCCAAGAACGAGTAATATCGCTGGCATAACCGCGATATTCGGCCCCAGCATCAATCAGAATGACCTCTCCATCTCGACATTCGTCGTTGTTCACCGTATAATGAAGAATTGTAGCATTTTCACCGCAACCTACGATGGATGGGTAGGCCCACCCCGAGGCTCCTGCATACGAGAAGAATCCCTCAATGATGGCTTGTAATTGACCTTCATTAACGCCATTTTTGCTGTGCCTCATGGCGAGTTCATGGGCGAGGCTTGCGACTTCACTGGCGTACTTCATTTGTTCAATTTCAGATGCTGATTTACGCAATCGCAATTCCGCAAGGAGCGAGGCAGGGTCTTGAACAACAAAGGGGCCGGTTCCAAAGTGCTGGCGAGCTCGATCTCGACGAAGGATTGCCGAATCTACCAGTGCGTCGAGGTGAACATTGATGCCTCCACGATGAAACACTCGTTTGCATTCGGGGAACCAAGCACTGAGGCATTCTTCCAATTCAGAACTGGGATAAGCCTCATCAACAGCGTAGTGAGCAAGAGCCCCTTCAACACCAGGCCGACGCCCCTCCCAAATTTCCTTGAGGGTATCCTTGGGTTGGACAAACAAACATGTTTTCCAAGTTCCTTCATCGAAATCGAAGAACTACCGATGCCTCTGGGTCAAACCACCCTGTAAGATAGAGGATATCGCTTGAAGTTCTGAACCGGTAGTGGACATCGTTCGAATGGACTGCTTCTTGTGGTGCAGCAAGAATGAACAAGTCGTCCTTCTTAAACTGCGAAGTTAGTCGGTCCTGCCGTTGCTTGTATTCTGCTAACGGTGTTGGTGCGGGCTGAGGAGGCAACCGGTCCATTGCATCAGCGAACATGACTCACCCAAGAGCCGAGGCTTCTTCAATCGTTGCATCATTCAAACCTTCATCCACCACTTCTGACGGGGATGATTCAACCGGGTTGGAAGCAGACCATTTTGGTAATGATACCGTTTCATCTCTTCGGAATATGAGGTATGTAGTTAAGCAAATTGCTCCAAATAATACCAGACCTACAAGAGCGATTACAGCCATGTCCGGTCCCGAAGAAGCCACAGGATCCTCAGATTGAATTTCCAACAGAATTTGGGTGGAGTTCGTCGACCCGTCATCATCGAAAACGATGAGTTCAATCGAATACGTGCCTGGTGATTTAAAATCTTCAAATGAGAGCGACTCCACACCACGAATTGAGGTCGAAGAGTCAATAATCCACAAGTAATCAATGGCTTCATTGTCGTAACTTTCCGTTCCATGGATGGTCCAATTTCCACGCTCGGTCATCTGAACCATCTGATTATTTGTAGCCGTTAGACCATCAATCGAAATGACTGCAACGGGTGGTTGATTGATGATGCTGAATTGAATCTTTGTTGAATTCATGTTCCCTGCTTTATCCCTCCCGGTTAATTCCAACGTATATTCACCGGATTGACTGAAGTTAAGGATAAGATGGCTGGAATCAATGAGTTCATCCGTGAACGGAGCTCGAATTGACCCGTTTGGTAGCGTAATGGTCCATGTTTCTTGAATGGCCGCACCTGTATATCCGTCAATCGTTTCTGAAAATACAGATAATTGTTCAGACTCGTCTGCCGAGGAATCCATATTGATTTTCAGAGATGGAGGTGTTGCATCATGGATAAAGAACATAGTTTGCTCAGGAGAGGTACGTAACAGGTTATCCTGGGCAAAAAATGAAAACTTCCAGATACCTTCCTCATTGTTGACCAATGAGGAATTGAGTTGAACAGATACTGTATCGTCTTGAAATTCCGAAGGAAGGGTCATGGTATTCCCTTCATCCAAGCATACTCCATACGGTGCCTGGCAAACATTGGCTTTGAGTGTGGTCCCATTCAAATTACCGCTTGGCGTAATGAGACTGAACTCAAGATTTCGGTCTTGAAGAAGATTGAAGGGTAAACTTGACTGAGCGTCTACCTGAGAAGACATTTCCCCTTGGCTGGAATCCAGCAAAGATACATTCATCACCGAACGGAATTGATGTTGATAGTTTGCCGGCAATAGGACCGGTTCGTGGTTGACTGAACCGATGTAAACGAACAATGGATGGACGTGTGTTCCTCCATCGGGATCGGGAACTGAAATTTCCATAACACACGTGCAATCATAACCGGAAACGTTGACCGATAAGTTCCAAGAATACCCTTCGGCTGTTGGAAAAACAGCCGTTAGGAATTCACCGTGCGACAGTAGTTCTAGTCCGTCCAGTAGATTGTAGAGGTTCCATTCAGTATTTTTTAATTGAAAACGGGATTCACCCGATATTTCCAACGTATCCGTCACCTTGAGACCCTGCTCTTGGTCAAAAGTGAACACAACGGGAAGACCGTTATTGCTCCCATGACTTGGTCCATGGCTCGCTGATGAGATGGGTGTTAATGACACACAGAACATCAGTGCAATCAGCAAACAGCATTGTGCTTGAAAGGCACTTTTGCGTGTTCGATTCATGCATTCTCCCTGAAGCCATCAATCCGAGAAGGGGTCGCACAATTCACCCTGGCCAGGATAGGATACAGGGTTTCTTGGGTTGGTGTCCCATTTGTACTCACAGAAGTTAACGTGTCCATCACCATCGGTGTCAACCATTCGGTCATTACCATCGAACGGATCAAATTGGAAGTGGTACTCCCAACCGGTAGCCATTCCATCGTCATCATGGTCTTGATAGTAGACTTCTGGGCCGTCGTTCCAATCATCACCATCGGTATCGTTGGTAATTGGATTTGTACCGTTCTGCATTTCTTCAAAATTTGTGTAGTTCTCTAGATTATCGTAGAAACGTTGACCGTCCGGCGAATCCGGATCGATGTTGCATTCGGAGTTGGTTGTATCGTTGTATCCTGGGCAATATCGCTTGATGAGGCCTGAACGATTGAGTCCGTCCATGTCAGGGTCTTCATTTCCGTCATCAATACCGTCAAGGTCGCTGTCTGGCATGGACGGGTCCATGACACCACGGGCACCGTATGCACCGATCGTTTCATTGTCAACAAGTCCGAGTTCCAGTGCTTGCTGCGAGTAGTAAACTTCCCACCCATCTGGTAGAAGGTCGCCGTCTGAATCATCATCAACCGGGTTGGTGTTCCATCGGTCTGGAGCTTCTTGAGCGTTGGCCAACGTATCGTTGTCAATGTCAAAGGTATCATCCTTTAGTGAATCAAGTGAAGGGTCAAGGGCCCACCGACCATTGCATCCATCACACAGTGAGTTGCTCGGCATTTGGAAGCCTGTGATGTTCATCTCATTGACTTGGAATTTGGGTTCAAGCGCAAATCCTCCGAGCCAATTCTGCCAGACATATCCTCCGGGTTGCATGGTGCAAGAGTTGCTCTGAGAGGCATCGCAACCAGGCCGCTCCCACGGGGAGGTAGCGACCCAAAGACTGTGAGAATTGGTATTGTCTTCAGCAGATTTCACTTGCATCTCCCATCCGTCCAGCATTCCATCGGAATCTGTATCATTGAGAAGGGGATTTGTAGGGTTCTGGAAGGGACGCGGTACGAAGAGAACTTCATGGCCGTCTACGAGCCCGTCGTTATCGGTATCTGAGTTGTTAGCATGGGTGAGGAAGTTATCTTCACCAGCAATGACTTCTTCACCGTCTTCGAGTCCGTCGTTGTCTGTGTCAAACATACAAGGGCTCGTGGAATAGGCTTCCCCTTCCCACATGAAATTGTCTCCAGATTCCTGCAAGTCACTGAGACCGTCTGAATCTGTATCTGGGTTGGATGCATTGGAGCCTCCACCGTTGCATGCGGATGAAAATTCTGCAAAGTCACTCAGTCCATCGGCATCGGTGTCGTACAATCCAGGGTCAGATGTAACCCATGTGGGTTGAACTCCCCGGTTGACAACAAGAATCTCCCATCCCATTACTTCGATTCCGTCGATAAGACCGTCTGCATCGGTATCGGCATTGAGAGGGTCTGTACTTCGTCCGTCAATCACGCCGTCGCCGTCACGGTCGTTGGCTTCGTATTCCATAACATTGGTGAACCGTTCTTCTTCTTCAACGATGGATGCCCAAGTGAAAATTCTTGAATCGATGGATTGGCCAACTTCAACATTGATTGAATAAACATATCCAGAAACTGGGGCGGTTAATGCAACAATTTGTTGATTTCCTCCACCGAGTGTGATTCGAGCACGGACCACGGTTTCATTTTCCTCCACAAATTCGTTCAGAGCAACATCAATTCCATGAACGACCGCTGTGTTTTCGAGTGTTGCATAGACAACGTTACCGTCTTGGTCAACATCCCATCCATCACGATCTGGGTCATCATCTCGGTTGTTACCGTCTCTAGGATTGAGCCCGTTACTGGCTTCCCAGCCATCGGGCATATCGTCAAGGTCGGTATCAAGTCTCCATGGAGATGTGAAGTTTGTTGGTCCAAAAATTTGTGCAACTTGGTATTCCTCCACGTTGTTCATACCGTCTTCGTCCCAGTCGTTGTAACCGTCGGAAGCATTAGCAGGGTCCAATACATAGGCAGGATTTGGAGCACCCATCAAAGGGTCTGAATAACAGAATTCAAATCCGTCAGGCATTCCGTCTCCATCCGTATCCCAGTCAGATGGTCCGTTTAGTAAACCGTCACCATCCATGTCAAGAAGGAACCAACTGCGTTCCTTTCCGTAGAATGGACCAACGTGTTCGTTAGCAACTTCGAGGCCAACATTGCAGTTCTCACCGAGATCGGTGAACATCAATAATGTAGCATTTGCAACTTCCACAATGTCGTCGATAAGATCCATATCAGAATCTTTTTCTGTTGGATTCGTCCCATACGATTCTTCCTCAAAGTTTGCGAGTCCATCGTTATCGCTGTCAAGGACCATGTCACAGGAATGACGATCATTTGAAGCGAGGTCATCCCACTCTGGCATGCCATTCTCTCCGTTAAATCGGCTCTCTAAGGCATCTTCCATGGCTCCGTCGAGGAGAATGCAATCCCAGTTACCATCAAGCGGGTTAAAAAATGTCACATCACCGCCAGGGGTTTGGCGAACCATCGTGTATTGAGATTCCCAACGGTCGTTCAGTCCATCATTGTCAGTGTCGGCACGTTGTGGGTCTGTTCCCAATTCTTGTTCTGCTTGATTCGTTAGACCGTCTTGGTCAGGATCTCCATTTGGTCCCTGGTTGGGGTCTGGCCATGAATCACTTTCATTTTCAATGGAAGCATCTTCAGTTTCGTCGGTTTGAGTTGGATCTACTTCAAGGTCTTCGGAGTCTCCATTATCGAGGGGATTCAGGCCGTGTTGAACTTCCCAACCGTCTTCCATCCCGTCATTATCCGTATCCTTATCATTGGGATCGGTACCGTATTGAGTCTCTTCAAGCCGGTCTGAAAGACCATCTTCGTCCGTGTCCTTTGAATCGGCGATTGCATCGGTATCCCCACGCAAATCGTCTTCAACTGCTGATTCAAAACCACCGATGTCCTCACTGGTTTGAAAGAAACCGGAAACGCCAACGAAAAGGGAACCGAAAATCAATGTTGATACAATTGCAACATAGGCCATTTGATTGTGTGTTAAGCTCATTTGACATACCCCGCACATCTGTGCAACTCTTCCGAGTCGTCGTATCGGTTATAGTACTTGACCACAGATGGGCAATTTGAACGACTTGAAATGGACTCTGCGTTAGGTTTCTTAGGAATATTCTACCTTGCGTGGATGCAATGAAATTAACGCAGATTGCTCCCTGAAAACGACTTCTGCACTGCAAGGTGCTCCATGAGCCCTCTCCCACATTGCAATCAGCAGACCGAGAGTGAACCCTGGGAGTGGGGAATGAAGGTTCATGCGGACCGAGGGAGTGGAGCCCATTTCGAATGTTTCTATGTTGACGATGCCTAGCCCGCGGGAAGTAATCCGCGTATTGATGTGAGATTCCCAATCAAGTTGAGTTTGTACAAAGATGATGTAATTGGAAGCTTTGAACATTGAAGATGATGATGCAGCGAGAGCCTTTGTCATGGAAGATGGCGTTTCATCTATCCCTGAGACATGCAACGATTTAGGCCACTTCTGGTCCGGGTGAAACGGTCGTCCAAGAACACCGTTATAGAGTCGGTAAAAGACTGAATTTGGTACAAAAATAGCACGCTCTTGGCCCATAAAAAAACCAAAGGAACGGGGTTCAAGGTCATGGTCAAGAGGGAGGGTCGTAAGAACTGGAAGTGTTTCTTTTGGGACCCATGGTGGAGTCATGGCTTTTGGCGCAAGAGGTATATCATCTAACTTTTCATTGTATTCAAGTTGAATGGATTCGGAATGAAGTTGTCTCCACTCCATCTGGTACCTCTTAGCGTTTTTATGTTCATGGTGAGCCAAAGCAAAACCTGCACTCAAGGCGTCATGACAGGGTGACTGAATTCGTGATTCGAGGGGCATGTGCACACCCCAACCCATCTCAATCCAACGTCGTTCCATTCGTTCAAGAACCGCTGCTCTGCCGAACCATTTTGGAATCGTATACAGCGAATTCATTCCCAAATGATGTTCCTCATCATCGCTGGCTGCATAGATTAATTTTCGACCAATAGGTGCCTGGAAATAGGATTCAAAACAACTCCACCATTCATTGAATTCGTGAACACCGAACAACACCACAGTTGACCCATGAGAATCAATGATCGTTCCTGAATCCGTGAGAAGAAATTCCGAATGAAGTGGAAACGATTCACCGGCCATTCAATCGCACCTCAAAGAGGATATCCACTTCTTCCGTCTTCATTGAAACAATAACGAATGGTTTGGAATTGGGACTTCAAATCTTTAACATCAACACGCACCTTTGATGGGTCTTCACCATGAATCAAGATTCGAGCATAAAAACGGGCAACATCTTGCATCTCATCAGGGGTGAAGCCAACTCGGGTTAATTCTTGAACGCCCAGGCGTAAACCTGAGGGCGTCAACGCCTTGGTATCCCCGGGTAACATGTTCATGTTGGTTACGATTCCACCGTCTTCTAGCAACTGAGCGGCCTTAGTACCTGCTCCAGAATCTGCATCTCCATGACGAGTTAGGACTTGGTGTGATGCAGTGTAACCACGACTTTCCGCCAACACATCAAATCCTTCAGCTGCGAGTGCTTGAGCAAATGCTTTCGCATTACGAACCGTATCTCTTGCATAGGCTGCTCCGTATTCTTGGAATTCTGATAGGGCCATGACCTTACCAGCAACGTGATGAAGATGATAAGACGAACAAACCCCAGGGAATATAGCGGTGTTTAATTTCTTTTGAAACGCTTCATCCTCTGAGGAGGAGAGGAGGAATCCTCCTTGTGGACCTGGAAATGTCTTGTGGCTTGAACCGGTCATGACATCTGCACCTTCTCGGAGCGGATCTTGAAATTCTCCTCCGGCAATGAGGCCCAATACGTGGGCACCGTCGTACATCACTTTGGCTCCTACTTCTTTCGCAGCATCCGCCATTTCCCTCAGTGGTGTTGGAAACAAAAATACTGATTGTCCAAATAAAGCGATTTTAGGTTCTACTTCTCGAATGACTTTGCATGCCGCCTCAACATCAGGTTCCATGCGGTCCTCGTCCCAGGGATAAGTTGTCAAATTCAGGTCCCTCAATCCAACTGCTCCCATACGAGCATGAGAAATGTGTCCACCATCAGCGGTAGAAACTGCGGTAATTGCATCTCCCGGCTTAGCCAGTGCCTTGAGTGCGCCAATATTGCTCACCGTGCCTGAGACCGATTGAATGTTGGCAAATGGAGCATTAAAGACTGACTTTGCGAGGCGAATACCCAAAGACTCGATGGTGTCAAAATCGTCGCACCCTTGATAGTACCGCTTTCCGGGGAGGCCTTCGGCGTACCGGCCATGGAGGTCGCTGGAAACAATGTCCTGGACCATTGGTGACACAATGTTTTCCGAAGCGATCATGCCTAAGCCATCACGATAAAGGCGCCCACTTGATGTTACAGCGTCCAAGACGGTTTTCCCGTTGGCCCAATTTTCTTTGGATGGTGTCCATGCACCCTGAGAGTTGCCCATAACGAACACACATCATCTACGGTCTTTGAATTGATTGCAATGAGAACTTTAGGAAAAATATCATTCACATTCGACCGGGTCGCCTGTTAGGAGGCCCACCTGGGCGGTTTTCGCTCCGAATGGTGTTTCGTGGAATGATGCGATCACTCATGGTATCCTGTTCCTTTCCTTGGGCGGTTGCATTCAAATAATTTCTACTCTTTTTCTTAATGTAATTTGCACGACCTCGATAGGCGACTGGACCGATGAAACGTTCCAACATGGGCCCCGGTTCGTCGTGCTCTTTTGGACGCTTTAACCACCAAGCTTTGCCCAACGGTTGAACCCGAGGAGGGCGACCTTTAGCCATTGAAACTGCTCTGCGCTTGAGTCGACCCTTGACCTTCTTTTCAGACTCTTTAGGCAGTCGGTCCTGCAACCAAGCCGGCATACCAATGTCCAATACCACTCCGTTAACAGAAACCAGTATACCGGACAAGAGAAGGTGGTTTCCTATCGGGATATTGCTTTCATTGGGAGTCGCCTTAAATCGCTTCATTCTACGAACATATTTCATCATACCACGCTGATCACGATGTTTGATTAAATGCTCTTGCTGCATCATAAATCTACGGTAACTGAAGTGCAAAAAGAGCAAGATTAGGAGTAAGGCAGCACCTTCGTTCTTACCCACCTCTTGGTAGGTGAGTATACTGATAACAAACCAAAGCGGGACCATTACAAAGAACGTGAAAATGATTGAGAGTGGACTTGCCGAATAACGAGGCGGCATCACATGTCGGGTTGCTTCGTGTGCTGCAATCATTACGTTTGCAGTGATGGCTTCATCCAAACCACCCTTGACGGCCAAACCTGCAAAAGCGTTAACTGGGGCAGCATCAACCCATCGCCTTTTCTCCTTTTGATCGCTAAGGAGGAGTGAAACCTCAAGATGTTCTTTACCTTTCTTACCGTATCCAAATATAACCGCCAAGGCCATGACACGGGGGTCTTTGGCGTCGCTCTTGATGAGTTCATCCAAGACTGATTTAGCATCATGCCACTCACCTGTATCCAAGAGGCAAAGAGAAACTGCAATACGGGGGCGTACCCCAATCGGGTCTTGACGGACGAGGGTAAGAGCCAATTCCAAGGCCTCATCGTATTTCCTTTGGGCCCTCAACAACGCCACCATGGACAGTTGGCCGATCAGAGAAACTCGATCCTTATGCATGCTCAGTTCCTTTGGCTGAGGGTTCCAATAACGCATCATGTTTTGGAGCATTTGCAAGTGGTCAATAACAGAATTGTTTTCCCAATCCCAAAGGTCATCTTCTGTTACGGTTCCATTCCATGGATCCAGCCATTCGCAGACGAACGAAAGAAGTTCAGGTTCATCGTACCCCTCGGGCTGTTGAAGGCCGTGAAGGGCTTCACGGGCGGCATCAAGTCGTCTCAAAGCCATGTAGCCTGTGGCGATGATCATCCTGGCTTCATCATCGTCCCCACCTGCTTGTGCGAGAAGTTTACGACTCTCTTCAATCGCTTGCGGCCAAAGTCCACGGAGTGCCTTTTCCCACATTGAAGCGCGGGATTGTTCCTGCCGAATCAATGCTTGGTCACCGGGGAAGTCATGCGTTTGGACCCGGATCAACAAATCAATGTCTTCATTGTAAGCCGCTGTTTCAACCATCTGTTGAAGGCGATCTCCACCCTCAACCTTCACCGCACCTTCTCGTCGCTCATCAGGGTTGAGGTCAAAGCGAAGTTTTCGGAGAGAGCCGAAACGAACAATCGACAAGATCCATGTTAACATAAAAACAGCTTGACCGACTCCGATAAACAGCCAAACAGTGAGCAGGCGCATTTCTTCATCAAATCCTCTTCCTTCAAGCCAAGCGGTCATGGGCATTAACGAACCAAATTCTTTGTAACACACGAGGACGAGCAAGAGTACAGTATAGCCCGAAAAACCGGCGAAAGCAAAAATCAATTGACGAGCCTGAGCAGACTTTTCCGTCCGAATCTCCCGAGGTGTATCCAAGGTAACTCCAAACAGTCCACCGAAGGTTTGCCCTCCGAGAATCAGGTTACGTGTGAGTTCAAAAATGAAGGCAAGACCAACAATTGCGATGTTCATTGTAAGGTAAAGCGAGAGGAATTGGGGGAGTGCTTTAATAAATTCCCAGTGGAATAAAAGTTCTGAAATCAAATCGATACGAACGAAAATTGAATGTCCAATGATTCCTCCATAATTCAACACCTCTTCAGCGTTTGTTGGTTTGTTAAGCATGACATGCAGCACCGTCACGATGCCATTTAGTGCAGTGATGGGCATGGTGAGAAGGAATAAAACGAGGATGAATGAAAACGTACGTCCAACAAAAGATGGGATAATCGGGTCAATTGGGTTGGGCCTCCCCCTAAATGTCCTCCATTTGCTGATGAGGAGCATGTTCCAAGAGGCCCCCATAATTCGGCCATAGGCTAAGATGGTGGGGGCCATGAAGGTAAGCATTGCAAAAGCAAGCCATGTTGGAGTAATGGAGCCGTTGATACTGTAGCCGTAGACCACTACAATGAGGGTTACGATGATCAGGAGTGCCATTGTGATTACTCTTCGGATGAAATCATTCGTTTTGGATGCCTTCACTTCCCTTGTTCTCCTTCCGAGGAGTTGTCCGTTCAGCGTCTCCCATGGCGAAATAATTACCGGAACGAGAATCAGTACACCAATGACGTAGAGGTTGACCTTGTAGAAGTTCGATGGGTCAAACATTAATTCTGCGATGAGAAGCAGGACACCGGTCAACCCCATCATGTAGAGAAGCACGCCATAGCCAACAAGCCCTTCTTTGAGAAGGCGGCGGGAATCCTTCAAAGTGCGTGTGATACGATGTACCTCGTACAAGTCATCATCAATTTCGAAAGCCACTTGGAGGCTTTTAAGTTGTTGTGGTATGAACCATCGCCGAACAAGAACTGCTACAAAAATCGAAGTCAGAAGGGGCCAAAGAAGTCCCATTGAAAATCCTTCAGTTTGCGTGACTGATACTGCAGAAGCTGTGGGAATGAACAAAAATGCGAACAAGGCCGAAACGACCCCAATCATCGCAATCCTACGCGCTCCCATACCTTGGGGGCATTGAGTTGATTCATCAACTCTTCCGCTACGGGTTCCTCAAATTCGTGTTCTCTCTAAAAATCTCTCAATTCGGTCAAACGCCTCTTTAAGGACATCAACAGCAGGAAGGTACACCAATCTAAAGTGTCCTTTCCCGAGTTGTGGAGAAAAGCCACTTCCATGAACAAGAAGAACATGTTCTTCATGGAGCAATTCAAGGACGAAATCTTTGTCGGAATCCGACCATTTCTCATCGGTAAGTCGCACGAACATGTAAAACGCACCGCCAGGGGATTCAACTTCAATACCAGAAATTGAGTTAATTCGCTGGATGCAATAATCCCTTTGTGCTTCTACTTTTGAACGGTACTCCACCATCCATGATTTGTCACCTGTCAAACCCGCTAAAAATCCTATTTGTGCAGGCGTTGACGCACATAACCTGGAACGGAGGAGTCGCTCTATGCCATCACGAAGGTCGTTCATTCGTCCTTTCGGGTCGTGGAGAGCCATGTATCCAATACGCCAGCCTGGTGCATAGTATACTTTGGACACACCGTTGAGAACAATAACGGGGAGTTCGCTGTTTCTGCTCGCAACCGAGACATGACGGCCGGTAAAGTCCAATCCATCGTAAATCTCATCAGCAACGATCACGCAGTTTGGATAGTTTGCTGCAATTGACATCAAACGGTCAATGTCCTCAGCCCCGGAAACAGTACCGCAAGGATTGTTTGGATTAATGAGGACCAAGAGTCGAACATCATCGTCCATTTTAGACTCAATATCATCAAAATCCAAGTTCCAACCGTTTTGATGCTGAAGTTTGTATTCAACGGTCGTTGCCCCGTACATCTGAGGATATGCCATGTATGGTGGATAATGAGGGCCTGGCGCGAGTACCTTTGTACCCTCTTCCAAGATGGCTGCAAAAATTATTTGCAATGCTTCGGTCACCCCATGGCAGACATAAATGTCCTCTGCACGAGCATCCCACCCTTTGTGCTGTTCATCCCTGGCAATTGCCTCACGCAATTCTGGGAGGCCATATGAGGGAGAATATCCGTTTCTTCCATCTTGAAGTGCTTGAGCATATGCATCCACCATATGCTGAGGTGTTGGAAGCCCAGGGTATGCAATCGGATCCCCAATATTGAGTTTAAGGATACGATGACCTTCCTCCTCAAGTTTGGTTGCAGGGACCACAACATCACGAATGGCATACTCAATGTTAGCCGCTCGCTTTGACACAGGCACTTGGTTGGACATGGGGCTCAACATTCCTAAACGATGACGTTTCTTCAACTTTCAGTGCTTATTCGCTGATGGTGGCCCGAGAAAGCCCCGCCATCCCAAGAACTTCTTCAAAGTACACTTCATCAACCGGCTGGACGGACAGTCGCTGACCTTTTCGGAGAAGTGGCATACCCTCAAGCCTCGGATTCGCTTTCATATCCGGAAGACTGACGATGGTTTCAAATCCAAGAACAGGTGCAATATCGATCATAAACCAGCGTGGGTTTTCGGGCGTTGACTTCGGGTCAAAATAATGCCCATCCGCATCCCATGATGTGAAGTCAGGATATCCTTCATTCACGACCTTGGCGACTCCAGCGACATGAGGAGGTTTGGTGTTTGAGTGATAAAACAGGACCAAATCATCGACCTTCATGGAATCTCTCATCATGTTTCGAGCCTGATAGTTTCGAACTCCATCCCAATGCGTCTGACCGTCTTCAACAAGTTGCTTGTAAGGGTAGACATGAGGTTCAGACTTCATCAACCAGTAGTTCATGACGTTCCGTGGAACAGGAGGTCTATGGAATGCTCGCTCACCAAACATCGACGACATCATCAACAAGCGAGGCATCCATGACATCATCCAGTACGTATGATCCGTCTTGAACCAATCCAAGTCGCCTCGCCATACCGTTGGCTCCACCAACCGCACCAATACCCATTTTCTCTAGCGTCACGAAGATTGCAGGCAAAAGAATCAGCGCACTTGCTGCAGCCACCCATAGAAGGATCAAGATGACGGTGATGAACGGTCGTATTTCTGGAATGGGAATATCGTAAGCTGCAAACATGCCCAGTGACGTCACGACAGCCGCTTCAAACAATGACATCCCTGTACCGACAGCCGCACTACGTATGGCTTGGATTCCTCCTCCTAATTCTCGAATGCGGTTTGATATGTGAATGGAAAAGTCAACGCCTACGCCGACAAGGATGGAACCGATCATCACCGTTACAAGCGATAACGGAACGTCCATGCGCCACATCACAAGCCACTGCAAGGCAACTGTGGCGATAACGGGTGACGTCGTCCAAATTGAATACCTCACATCACGGAAAACGATGGCGAGGGTAATCAGTGTAAGAATGATGGCGAAGCCGAGAGAGGTCCACTGGGACCCAACAATCAGCCGATTCACTTCAATGGCTGTTGCAGCCACTCCAGTAAGGTCTTCTGCTGTTTCTCCAAAGTCACCTCTGAATGAATCTGTATTCTGGTTAACAACCTCAACACTGCGAGCCGTATCTGCTACAGGAATGAACGGCATATCTACATAGATGAGGGAACGGCTGAAATCATCGCTAACGAAAATCTCACGAGTTTCTTTTGTAAGAGATGCATAGAATACATCAAGGAGGAAAATTTGAGATTGGCGAGAACCCGGGAGGCCGAATTCACTCGGGTCGGTTAAGAGGTCCCAAAACGAGGTATTGATGGCCAAATTGTTGCCGAGAAGGACTTCGGACAAATCCTTGAAATCATCGCATTGCTCTTGCGCAACAATACACGGTGTTTCTTGAATGAAAGCATTAGCTTGTTCGCCTGAAACACTTGCTTTCACACCAGAGGATTTCATCAAAAACACAACAGATACGGCGGTGGTATTTTCGATACCGTTGAGTTTAGATTCAAGATTATCAATTTTCTTCAGCATAGCAGCTGGGTCATCGTTGGATGGGTCACCGTCTCTGATATCACCACTCACGTTGGCGTTGATGAGGACCATACCGACTTGACCCGCCTCAAATTCCTCGCTGTATTGCTTCATTTTAACAACGGAGGACTCACCTTCAGGGGCCATTCCAAGGAGGTCAATGTTTTCTTCAACATTGGCTCGGCCAACGCTGGCTGAAAGAAGAATAAGAAGCAGGAAGACGCCGATGACACCCTTATTGTATTTCACAGGAACCTCAACCAGAATGTCAAAGGCTCGCAGGGGAGGATGTTTAGGCTTCTTGAGGTCGAGAATAAGGGTTAAGTTCGGTACCATAAACATGGTCAAAATGTACACAATGACAATTCCTGCAGAGAGGGCGATACCCACGGTTTGGATTGGAGCCATCGGAGTGAATACAAGAGATATGAATCCGATAACCGTGGTTACGGCCGATAAGAACACAGCTTTCCCAGTTGAACTCATGGACGCTCTCATCTTTTCTGAACGCGTTCCTTCTTCTTCTGCATACCGGTTGGTGATGTGGAGACCGTAAGAGACCCCCAACGCGAGTAAAATGGGCCCTACAATAATCACCGTCATCGTGACTTCATAATTCGTAGCACCGATTAGACCTAACGTCCAAAAGACGGCGCATAACGTAGGCAACCCAGCGATGATGAGTACTTTCAAACCTTGAATTGGACGCATACCTGTCAAACCTGCTTGCAATAAGTCAGAGTGGAAGAGGAACAATCCGATAGCAACCAATACGACGGCCATGGGGAAGATTTCCCAGAACAAACGGAACGAAAATTCCGTAACGGCGTTGGTGATAGGAACAGGACCGGTCAAAACCATTGAGAGGCCGAGGTCATCCCAATTGCACAGACTGTTATCAGCGGGAGTTCCATCATCTGAAAACAAACAAGGACGGTCCTTTGATGATATGTTGTCAAGAATAAATTGAGTGTCAGCGATAATGTCCTTTGCTGGCCGTTCCTCAGTGACTGCAATCGCCATGATCGCTCTGTCCAGCAAACCATCAGGCGTTCCGTTTTCTCCACCAGCGATGTCCCGAGCGAGCTTGTTTAATCCCGAACTGGGAGAACCGTCTTCCTCGTACATCTCTTCAACGACAAGGTCAATGGTGGTTTGACTCGGAATCTCATACGAGCCGCCAAATTGTTCATCGGTGAGTTCGAGGGCGTCGTTGAGTTGTTCGGCAAGACCTGCAGTAGCACAGTTTTCTTGGCCAGTTGCACAGCCAAGGTTTCCAGCCTCGGTAACCAATGCCTCACGAATTCGGGGTGCACTCGAGTTGACCTCTTTGAGGACCGTTGAAAGCGATAGAATGTAAATGACGTCATCTGAATCATCGGAAAGGTATGGATTTAAAATATTCTCAACATAACTGATTTCTTGTAAAATTCGTTGATCGGTTATGTTTTGATTGTCAGATTCAATGTAAACTACCATGACGTTAGTGGACCAATCTTCTTCGACCTTGGCCAACAATTCGGCAACTTGACTTCCGTCAGGAAGGTAAACTTCCATATCTCCATTGACGTTGAGAGCCGGGTTGTTCGGGTCCTGATCAAAACGCGTATCATCAAGGAATCCAGATTGAGTGACAAAATAGACGGTGAGCAATAAAAATACGAGAACGGTTGGGATTGGGAATCGAGTTATTGCGCCGGTAGCCCCTGATTTCTGCCACTCTCGTTTCATCCGCTTCGGTGCATCAAGAACAGCGTCCATTCCCCGTTTGGAATCCATCGTTTTGAGTTGCCCAACGACTTGATTGCGTAAATTTCGCATTTTTTCACTGCTGGATGTTCGTCCATCTGAGGCAGGTGTGGAATCGTCTTTCTTTCCCATCTGATTCACCCCTCGCTTAGCCGAGGCGCCCTTCATTGAAAGCCTTAACCACCAAATGATGATACGGAAACCTATATGCGTTCTTTCAAAATGATGCGAGGGGTTCAAATGAGGACCGCCACAGCGCAGATTGGACCCCCTTATTCACCGAGACGGGGCCAGGTGAGGCACATGCCATCTCCAGCATTACCAGAAAAACGATGGTCAATTGACCTAGAAAAAAGCATTCAAGAGGCCCATTATGCAGACAACGCGCTGTACGCGAAACGTTATGCATTCAACCCCGATTCAGGGAAGGAACTCTTCGTAATCGACACGCCTCCACCTTACCCCTCAGGCACCTGGCACATTGGAGCGGTAGCACAATATTCGATGATCGATGTCATCGCCCGGAGTCAACGCCTCCTCGGCAAGGAAGTCTATTTCCCATGGGGCGTTGACCGAAATGGTATCAACATAGAATTTGTTGTGGAAAAGAATACCAAGCGAAAAATGAAAACATACGACCGTGCTGAATTTTTGGAACTGTGCAAAACGACCATCGAGGAATTCACAGAAGCCATGCGTCACACTGGAAAGAGGGTTGGTCTTTCATGCGATTATGAACGTGAATACCTCACTGATGCGCCTGACTACAGAAGCGTCACTCAATCCATTTTCGTTGAACTGTTCAAGAAAGGTGACGTTGTAGAAGACCTCCGCCCGAACATTTACGACCCTGTTGAAGGCACAACAATTGCAGACGCTGAAGTTGAGCGACTCCCTCGAAAGACCAAACTTGTTGACGTTCGTTGGATATGCGAAGACGGTACAGAATTGGTGATCTCAACAACTCGACCGGAGATGATCTGTGCTTGCGGTGTCGTGGTAGTCCACCCTGACGATGAACGATATGCCCATCTAATCGGACAGAAGGTCACCCTCCCCTTGGAAACAAACGGCAGGGAAAAGACCGTCAATATCATGACCCACCCCTCGGTGAAGTCCGATTTTGGAACTGGAATCCTCATGGTGTGTTCATTTGGTGACCAAAACGACGTTGCAGTGTTCCGTGAACTCGGCCTCACTCCATTCCAGGCCATTGATTTGGAAGGGAAAATGACCGATGTTTCGGGACCTCTTTCCGGTATGAAAGTCATCGATGCTCGTCATGCAGCTATTGAAGCACTTGAAGCCCAAGGAGACCTCGTTCAAGCCGTGGAACGAAACCAAGATATCCCGGTATCTGAACGTGGAAAAAACCCTGTAGAAATTATCCTTTTGAAAGAGTGGTATGTTCGGCAGACTCACATCCAAGACAAAATGAAGGAGCATGTTGATGAAATCGAATTCCACCCACCTCGCAACCGACAATTCCTCTTGGACTGGATGGACAACATCAGTATTGATTGGCCGATTAGCCGTCGGCGTTGGTACCATACTGAGATCCCCATTTGGTACAGCGAGGATGAGTCAAAAGTCATCGTACCTCCGTCAGGAACTTATGTCCAGCCTTGGAGGGAAGCACCCCCTACTGGAAGTCGAGTTCTCGACCGTATGAGCCGTGAAGACCTCGGTTCTTATCAGGACCTTGAGGGGTCACTTGGTCAGGTAACTGGAGAAGAGAAAGTGTTTGACACATGGATGGATTCATCCAACTCAAACCTGTTTGTGAGTGGTTACTTGAATCATCCAGAGGTGTTTGAGAAAGCATTCCCTACTGCATTTAGGCCACAAGGCAAAGAAATCGTCAGAACATGGTTGTACTACACCCTCTTGAAGTCCACATTGGTCCTTGATCAACCGGGTTTCAAACATGTTTGGATCGATGGGCTCGGAATGGACCCATGGGGCCGAAAAATGAGCAAATCATTAGGGAACGGGATTGATGCCGATTCTGTCCTTGAATGTGGAGCTGGTGGGCGAACAGGTTCATGGAAGGTCAAAGGGCCCGATAAGACGGTCAGTCTTCGGGCAAATAAAATTGGAAGTGAATGTTTCCGCCTCTGGAAAGCCTGCGATGCACAAGTTGGTGATGATTTCCATATCAATCCTGAAGAGATTGAAAAGAAGTACTTTGGAGTCCTCACCAAACTGTTCAATGTTGCTCGCTTTGCGTCTCAATTTGATGTTCCAGGAAATCTCGATGAAGAACCAGAACATCTTGAACCTGAAGACCGATGGGTACTCGCCGAATTCCAACGCACCATGAATACAGTTGAACAAGCATGGGCCGACTTGGACATCTACACGGCAACTCAAGCACTCAAGACATTCGGAACCGGCTTGCTTCCAAGTCATTACCTCGAGATGGTCAAGTCAAGGCTCTACGACGACGATACCGCTGCCGCATGGACTCTGCACCGAGTTGTGCGAGATTTCATGGCGGCCTTTAGTCCGGTTTGTCCATTCTTCACGCACCACATCTCACAAACGGTCTACGGCAACTCTTCAGTGGATGTTGATGCGTTCCCTCCGCAAGCATTTGCAGAGGTCGCAGCAGGTACTCAAGAAGGTGAACGACTTTGTAAATTATCCACAGAACTTCAAGAATTCAATGGACATGTATGGGGTGCAAAGAAAGAAGCTGGCACCTCCCTCAATCAACCGATTCAAGGCATAGAAGTCCCCGAATCACTCGCTGAGTTCAACGGCACCCTCACAAGAATGCACAAGTTGGAGTGACCTCATTCATCCTCATCAAACAACATGGTTTGTTTTGTTTGAGGTATCTCCAACTGACCCAGTCGGAACCCAACGAGCCGAACTGATGCACTTGAATCCACATTCGTAGCAAAGAGTTGCCTCGCCAGTCGAAGGAATACACCTTCATCGTCCATCGCCACCGGAATGCTTCTTCCAGAGGTGTGAGTTTCAAATCCAGTGTAACGAATCTTCACTTCACCAAGTCGCCCCGAAACGCCCAAATCTTGAGCACGGTTCATCACCAAATTCACCAATATTTCAAGTTGCTGAAGTACAGATTCATGGTCGGATTGGTCCGTATCAAAGGTGTGCTCTTTACCAATGGATTTCCGACTCCTAATCGGACTAATTTCGCTGCTGCTTTCACCATCGGCAACCCTTTGCAACCACGAGGCAAAACGCTCACCGGAAATACGAGCTAAAGCCAATTCACCCAAGTTACTCGCTTCATCAACCGTGGTCAATCCCCATTCCGCCAGTTGAGTGGCCCGCTTGGGACCAATACCGGGAACTTCTCGCATTGAGCGCCCACTGAAGAAATCCTGGATTTCATCCGGCATAATTCTAAAGATACCCTTCGGCTTTCGTTCCTCACTTCCCATTTTAGCTAAAATTCGAGTAGGTCCAATACCAAATGAGGCCGATAGTTCAAGTTGTTCTTGTATGGAGCGCTGAAGTTCCCGAGCCAGTGCAAGGGCACGATCCCAGTCGCCTTCCACTTCATCGGTCACATCAAGATAGGCCTCATCGATGCTTGCCTGTTCAAAAATTGAGCATGCCTCCCCTAGTATCGCCATAACTTTTCGGCTCGCTCTTGAGTAAAGTCCACGGGTTCCAGAAATATACCGAGCAGAGCCGTAGGGATGCCCTGGACAACGCCGCCATGCTTCAGAGATTGGCATAGCCGACCGTATTCCAAACACACGAGCAGCATAATTGCATGTAGAAACAATGCCTCTTCCTCTTCCTTGTTTAGGGTCCGAACCAATGATGAGTGGAGTTTCATCATCAAATCCATGATGCAATACTTCAACCGCTGCGAAAAAGGCGTCCAGGTCACAATGAATCAGTATACGATCGTTTGGCATTGCTTCCTCAACCCTTTTGTTCACATCCGACGGTTCATGTCAACCGTGTTTGAACTTGTGCATGAGCGTCGTAGAGATGTCAAAGAAATTGACGATTAACGGTACAATCGGAATCATTTCCGTCTAAAACAGTCATCACATTCGCCACAATATCCGCCCCGACACGTGCTTGTGCCTCAATGGTTGCAGCGCCAATATGGGGCGTTCCATGGAATGAGGTGACCTGAAGCAACGGATGTTCTGCAGGCACCGGTTCGTTCTCAAACACATCAAGTGCAGCAGTGGACAAATCTCCCGATTCCAATGCTTGGAGTACAGCGTCTTCGTCCACAATACCTCCTCGGGCACAGTTGATGATGTGGTTGCCGCACTCAGCACCATCTTTACCAATCTTAGGCATCAATGCGATGCGCTCAAGATTGACCAAATGATGGGTCTCATCCGTCAGATTGCAATGGATTGAAACGTGGGTGCAATTGGAAAACAACGCGTCAACGGTTTTGTGAAGCCGCGTGTTTTGTGACTTTGCGATTTTAGGTGGTAAATACGGGTCGTAGGCGTGAACTTCCATGCCAAGGGCTTGGGCCACGTTTCCAACCGATTGGGCAATGCGGCCAAAACCAATCAGGCCAAGCGCCTTGCCGGAAAGTTCGGAACCTTTGAGCGCCTTCTTTTCCCAGAGGCCGGCGCGAAGTCCTCGGTCAGCTCTTGGTATGTGACGGATGGATGACAGAAGATGCCCCAGAGTGAGTTCAACCACCGACTGTGTGCTCGCACGGGGAGCGTTCACAACGACAATGCCTGCTTCACCGGCAGCCTTGAGGTCAATGTTGTCAACTCCAACACCCGCTCGACCGATGACTTTGAGTCGACCCCCCGATGCAGAAAGAACAGGACCGGTTAATTTCGTAGCACTGCGAACGACAATAGCATCGAAATCCTGCAGTGCTCCATTCAATAAATCTTCAGCAGAGATGGATTTGACGATCGGTTCATGACCAGCTTTCTCAAGAATAGCAACCGCTTTTTTGTCCATCCCGTCGGTAATCGCAATTCTCCCCATAACACCGGGTTTTGCGTGAAGTGGATGAACCTTCGCTTCGTACAAAAACGAACCATGGCTTTCAACAACCCCAAGCGCTTGGACGGTACGAGGGAGAGGTATGGCGACCGACGTTCAAGCCTTGCTATGGGGTGCAGGAATCCTTGCCCTCCCCCTCTTTATGGCTCTCCCAATGCGTCTTGCCTGGCAGATTTGGGTTGGAATTGGGCATGAGGTATCGGAATATCGAACGATCGTACGTCAGATTGTTGATTCAGGCAATCAAGTTTCTTCATTCTCGCAGACTCTTGATGACATAGCACGGAATCTTCGAATCAGTCCTGCAAAACAACGACTGATCGAGGCAGAGATGCTTCACCCTCTCACGCTTTCTCACTTCCTGCTTCTACCCGCCCTGCTCATTTTACCTCTAACTGCCATCATGGCCTTGCCTGTCGTCCTCATTGGGTTTCCTTTCATGCTGTTTATCGAGTTCGTCCTTATCCGACGGAAATTTTTGATCTCTGGACTTCGTTACATTGAGCGTGTGATGCACTGGCAGGTCATCCACATACCAAAGCCGCACCGTGGGACGAAGGAAAACGAAACGTCGATCACTGAATTTTCTCAACATATTGAGCATTTTAATTACGTTCCACAGGCAGCATTTCTTGGATTGTTTGCCTGGCTGATAGTCCATTGGGTGTTAAATCTTGATTCATGGACGATTGAACTGATTGTTTCATCGCTCTTGTACATGGTTTTGCTCTCCATTCTTTCCGTCCTGAATACTGCTTTTGAAGCCGACCTGGTGTTCGTTGACCCCGCCAGAGGGAGGCTCGTTCCTGTTGACCAGTGGCTCGAGGGTGTTCTCAATCCCATCGTGGGAATAGGATTGGTGTTTTTACTTGGACGGAACCTTTTGGAGGAATCAAGAGATGTTGGTGGGAATGCGGTATTGTTTGCTGCGGTTGTTCTTTCATTGATGTACGGTGCTGCAATCGTCGGCATCTCGTACCGGTGGGGATATTCTTCCTGGCGAGGAAAGCGAGTTCGTAAAGAATTTCAAGAACAAGTCATTGATACACTCAACCCTTTATCGTACGATTTGACACGGAACAAAGGTCGAATTGACTTCAACGTTAGAATGGGCATGGAGGAACGACTCAATGCGATTGAAGAGACAAGTACCGAACAAATGTCATTTGAAGACTTACAAAACTTGCCTTCGAAACCAAAGAACGTCAAAGCTCCTTCAAATCCGTTGAAGTAAACATCAGTTCATCCACGGAATAACGTCGGGCACTTCAGCAAAGAGGTTCGCAGGAACGGCTATTTTAATCTTAGAAACGGTTCCAAGTCGCTCAGCAGTAGCGTCTTGCCATTGTTTGAATGCTTCAAAATCGGCCATGTTCAATATGGGATTATGCTCACGGTTCCAGTCCAAAGACATCATCTGCGTCCCAGGGGGTTCATGGCCCGAACAAACGAGGGTATCACCAGAAAATCGGTCCAAAACGGAAAGAGAATCCCAATGCAGTTCCAACCGCCCCCCTGGAAGGTCGTCCCTTCCGACTCCACCTTTACCGTTGAACAAAAAATCACCCGTCATCATACGACCTGGAACATGTACGATCATTGAATCCGATGTGTGGCCGGGACAGTGGTGAAACTGAATCGGTATACTCCCAAGCATCACTTTTTCTTCGTCATCGACATAACGATCCACGCCCAGGCTCGCTGTTGAGTTCCACATGACATATTGACATCCCATCCGTTCCCGCAATGAAAAGCATGCAGTGATGTGGTCTGCATGCATGTGGGTAGCAATCGCATATTTGAGTGTCAACCCATCGGCTTTGAGGCGTTCTAAATATGCGTTGAGAAAATCATAGACCGGGTCGATCAAAGCTGCCTCATTGGATTGTTCATCGACAACAAGATAGGTCATTGCCCAACCGTTTTGATTCAACTGTTCAAAGAGCATGGTCACCTTGAAGCGGAGGAAGGATTTGAACTTTGAGACAAACATTTCCTTCAAATACCGTTGACAAGCATGAGGAAACATGGCGGGTATTGCAGAATATGGCTTTCTGGTAGTAGGATGTTCGATCGGAATCGCACTTGGTTGGCTTTTGGCTAAGAACAAATTTGGTTCAGATGCCGTACGGGCAGAGGCACAATCGGAGGCGAGAGAACAGGCGTTCCAGGAAAAGTCGAAATTGCTTGAGGCGCAACTTTCGGCGAGTGAGACTGCATTTGAAGAAAAGTCCAAACTCCTCGAGGCACAAATGGAAAACGTAGCCAATCGTGTATCACAGCGAAATTCCGAGGTGTTTTTGCAATTGGCCGAGGAGCGCCTGGGCAAGGTAAGTACATCTGCTGAGAAGGACCATGAAGCCCGTAAGAAAGAAATGATTGACCTGATTAAACCCATGACTGAATCCCTCTCAAACCTCGACAAGATGTCCCAAGACTTAGAAAAAGAGCGGGCTGCAGCATATCAGGGAATGAAGAGGCACATGCAACTTCTTGAAGAAAATACCAATCGACTTGGCAAAGAAGCCAATGCTTTGTCAACCGCTCTCAGAAAGAGTTCCAGTGTACGTGGCGATTGGGGCGAAGTTGCTCTTCGCAACCTCTTGGAGATGGCTGGAATGACAAAAAATACGGATTTCTTTGAACAGAAGGGAGACGAACAAGGGAAGCGACCGGACTTTGTAGTGAATCTACCCGGTAACGGAGCAATACCGATTGATGCAAAAACAACGGCAAAACACTACCTCGAATCCTTGGATGAGGATGACCCAGACGCTAGGACTGCTAAAATTGCACTTCACGCTAAATCCATGCGAGGCCGCGTGACTGAACTGACTCGGAAGGATTACCTCTCCGGCGTCAGCGGACGGGCAGAATTTGTGGTGATGTTTGTTCCTTCTGAGGCATTGATTTCATCAGCATTTGAAGTCGACCCGTCCCTGCATTCTGATGCAATGGACCGAGGAGTCATCATCTCTGGACCCGCCTCAATGATTGCCCTACTCAAAACCGCAGCCCTGTACTGGCAGCAAGTTCGGTTTGCAGAAGAAGCAGCTCAAGTCGTTGGAGTTTCCCAAGAATTTTACAAGCGAATGGCTACATGGAGTCAGCACTTTTCTGAGGTCGGTAAGCGTCTTGAAAAAGCCACAGAATTCTACAACAAGGCAGTGGGTTCATGGGATAGAAATGTCCTCCCGCAAGGGAAAAAATTGGAGGAATTGGACATCAACGTGAACCAAACGAAAACCCTGATCGAACCGAAAACCATCACCGAAGACCTTCGGTTGCCGATTGTATTGGAATCGGATGAAGAGTGAACATCGCCGCATACGAGCATTGATGACCAGCGAAGGACTCGGATACTCATGCACCCGAATCAAGTCGTTCATCTCGAGCATGACGGCAAGGTGCTTCTTGTTGACCTGGATGGTAATGGACCGTTAAAGCCCGTTCAAGGTCGTATTGGAGAAGGTCAACTCCTTCGCTTTCCAACCCTCGCTGAGGTGGAATCATTGGGTATTCCCATCCAGCAAAAAAGAACCACAGTACTACGTTTTGAGGACCATTCATACGAGGTGCTCAAGTGCTATCCCAACATTGAATGGCCCAGGAATTGGGCATGGAAAGACAATTGCATTGCAGATAATTGCGTCCACCCTGTAGCGAGAGAGGCAATATATCGTTCACTGCATCGACTTGTTTCCAAAGTGATGGTTCAGAACTCAAATGGTGATGTATTGATGGGTAAGGTGGAGCGAGGACACTTTCATGGATTTTGGACATTACCTGGGGGATACATGGACCATGACGAACATCCAGCCATCGGATGCGTTCGTGAAACACTGGAGGAACTTGGACTCGAAATAATACTCGAACCAACCGAACCTGTCGTGACGCAAAATATATTCAACGATGAAGGAATTTCTTTTGTTTCATTCACCTATAAATCGACGTGGGACGGAGAACTATCTGATTTGAAATTACAAACCGAAGAAATTTCTGAGGCAAAGTGGTTTTCCCCACGAGAAGCCTACGCACAAGCCGTGTCATATTTTGACAAACAAGCGCTTCGTAGTCTCCTGAACGAATGATTTCAAAGGCCGATCTCGGATTTAGCCGCTGCCAGGGCATCGCCCAGGCCTTCCGGATATGAGCCTCCACCTTGAGCGAGGGTTGGACGACCGCCACCGCCTCCCTTGATATGGTGCGAGATAGAACGGAGCAAGGTAACCGCATTGTAACGTTCACTCGCCACGGTATCATCTGTAACGGCAATCATCAATTTGCCACCTCCATCAGGTGACCCCAAGACCGCGAGCGTTGGTAAGTTCTTGTCCAAGGTCAATTCCTTGAGCATCTTTGTCATGGTTTTCAAGTCACCATCAACTTCCATAATGACGATTCGAACCCCATCAACTTCAGTAGAATCACTTCCACCGCCGGAGGTGCGAAGACGAACAATCTCTGCTTCCAATTGTTCAATGGTTTTACGTTGCTCCTTCCATTCAGAGAAAAACCGTTCTGCTGCCTTGGGAAGGTCACTGGAAGGCACGCCAAAGATTTCACTTGAAGCACGAAGGAGTTCATCTTGCTCCCGAGCATAATGAAGCGCAGCCTCTCCAGCAACAATGTGAAGTCGCTCTACACCATCTTGAACAGCATTCGACCGAACTACCCGGATGGAACCGATTTGCCCGGGCTCATCATGGTGGGTTCCTCCACAGGCTTGGATGTCGTGTTCTGCAATTTTGAGTACTCGAATGGAATTCCCTTTTGGAGCTCCCCCTTGATAGAGGTCAAAGCCATGAAGTTCATCAGCGTCTTTGCGATTGAGTTCAGTCTTTTCAGTCCTGGACACATCGCCGAGGACAGAATTCGCTAGGGCTTCAATGGCGTCCAAATCCTTCCGAGTAAGTCGGTTGAAGTGAGTGATGTCGAGCCGTCCACTCTCTACAGACTTGTTAGCCCCCGCTTGATAGATGTGCGGTCCTAAAATTCGTCGAGCGGCTCCACCAACGATATGGACTGCTGTGTGATGATCCATGAGTTGTTTCCTCCTTTTCCAATCCAGATGCCCCGTGGCGGATTCCCCGACCTCAAGGGCACCGCTGCACATGTGTAGAATTACGTTGCCGACTTTCTGAGTGTCGAGAACATGAACTGTAGTGTCGCCTTGAACGAGGTGTCCGTAATCCCCCTCTTGACCGCCACCTTCTGGATAGAAAGCTGATGAAGCTAGAATCACAGCGTGTGAGGCATTCTTTGGACCTTGATCTTTTGTAAGCGGTAATGCTCCAACGACTTCGGATTCAAATGACTTCATTGAAACATCGCCGTAATACAATGGCTGTGTCGCCGTGTATTCACTTACGGGAAACATCGAACCTTGTTCATCATCCGTTTTTGCTGCTTCTTTCGCCAATTTGGCATGGCGTTCAGCCATTTCAGCTGAAAAACCCGTTCGCAATTGCACTTCAGTCCAGCCAGCATCCCGGGCAAGGGCAATGGCCATATCGGGAGCGAGCCCATGTGAATCGTTCATGGTAAACAACGACTCATCGGGTATCGAAGCAGCATCCTTTTTGACACCTTTGAGTTGAGTTAGGATGACATTCTTACCCTTTCTCAACATCTCTTCGTACCGTTCCTCTTCAAGTCCTAGAATGGTCAATAATCCCTGTCGAGTTTGCTTGTTGAGATGGTTTCCAAGATTA
Organism: Candidatus Poseidonia alphae; assembly: GCF_943787815.1. Taxonomy (NCBI): domain Archaea; kingdom Methanobacteriati; phylum Thermoplasmatota; class Candidatus Poseidoniia; order Candidatus Poseidoniales; family Candidatus Poseidoniaceae; genus Candidatus Poseidonia; species Candidatus Poseidonia alphae. Next base: position 523,393 of record NZ_CALSNW010000003.1, on the reverse strand, counting down.
ACCTCAAGGTGATGCTCAGCGAGGTCTGATAGCGAGACATCAACGGACAACTCATCCCGCATACGCAAGACTCGGCGAGCCAACATACGAGCAAGGTATCCTGCCTTAGCATTGGATGGGACGAGCCCATCACCCAACATATTGCAAAGAGCATGCAGATGATCGGGAATTGCATAGATGTTGGCGAGAGGCTCAGTCACGGCTGAGAATTGTTCCGCAGTGACCTCAACACCTCGTTCTAACAGTCTTGAGAGGAAGATCTGAACAAGTTCGTCACCATCAACTCCTGCTTCAATGTTCATGATCCCGTTCAGGCGACTCATTTCTCCGAGCAAGCGGTCAAGGTCAAGCGAAGGCCACTGTTGTGCGACATCATCAAACCCGGCGAGTTCCTTCAACCATGCAACAGTTTCTGGATAAATGGCCTCGTAAATCGTTGGAGTTCCTGCTGCAGCCCAACAAAACCGCTCAAGCCCATATCCGGTGTCAATAATTTGGAGGGGCATTGTTCTGTAACGGTCACCTTTGAGTTCCACGTCCCCATCCGGATGTTCTTCCATATCCATGAAGACGAGTGTAGCGAGTTCAAGACCACCAACGATCACTTCAACGGCAGCTCCTGCGTTCCCTCCCCCACACCAAGGGTTCTCGACATAGGTGATTTCTCCCGAATCAATCCCGAAGGTTACCGTGAGCATATCATGACAATACTGCACACATTCCTCCATCCAGTACAAGAATTCGCCTTCATCTGCTCGATTGAATACGTGATGAGCCATCATTTCAAAGGTGGTCAAATGGCGTCCAGACCTCCCCACAGCATCAACATCTGTCAATCGGATACACGGTTGTGAAATGGTCAGGGGATTCGCCGGAGGCCGGACATCGCCCGATGTCACGTGGGGTTGGAAGTCTGCAATTGACGCAATGGTCAGATGAATGTCATCACGCCAGCGAGCAAGTACCGGATAAGGCTTAATTCGAGTATGGGAAGAAGACTCAAAGAACGACAAAAAGGCTTCTCTCATAGCGTCTTTGAGAGCTTTACCACGTTGCTCAAATCCATCGATGAGAGGCGCTCCAATGAAGGAATACTCATCTTCGGAGGTATCCCCACAGGTATCTCGGTTCGGGTCGGTAGTCCAAAACCACAACGAGGTCACACGACACTGTCTACGGACGTAGCCATTTTCGTGAAAAACAGCCAAATCAATTGGGGGAAGCGCCATGTGGGAATCACCGTCCAAGTGTGAACGCTTCCTCCAAAACGACTTCCCCCTTCAAGGCTATGCTACCCATTTGGGTGAGACCCCCATTTGTGAAAAGCCTCAAAACCAACGGGCGTGAGGTTCGTCCTATGGGTGAGTCATGGCGAGAGCACTTGGTCGATGAGGGCCAGGGCACCATGCGAATCAAAGCACATGGATCGATGCTCACCGATGCGCGCATCGTTGCTGACGCCAACCATATGAAGACCCATCAAGATGACCGAGGCCCTGAACAGTTGGTGAACATCGCATCAATGCCCGGAATTGTCGGTGAGGCTTGGGCCATGGCAGACTGGCATTACGGCTACGGATTCCCAATCGGCGGTGTTGTTGCCACGGATGAAAACGCTGGCGAGTTGGGCGGAGCAATATCTCCCGGCGGCGTGGGATTTGACATTAATTGTGGCGTCCGCTTTCTCGCTCTTGATGCCACGGCAAGCGATATTCCTAACCTCAAAAAATTAGCCGGACGGTTGGCCGGACGAATACCTGCGGGAGGTTCTGGAAAAGGAGGCGTCGACATCACAAAAAGTCAACTCAAAGAGTTGCTTCAAGGAGGTGCAGAAGCCGCATTGGACTTGGGATACGGCCATGATGATGACTTGGCTTCTCTGGAATCCGGGGGGGTATTAGAAACCGTCAATGCCGAAGTGTCTCAACGGGCTCTTGAACGTGGAATGAAATCACTTGGGACGCTCGGTAGTGGAAATCATTTCCTTGAACTGCAAACCGTTGGTTCCGTTGTCGATGAGCAGACTGCAAAGGAATGGGGCCTGTATGATGACCAAATTGTCGCCATGATTCATTCAGGGAGTCGAGGACTCGGCCACCAGGTTTGCACCGATCATGTTCGTCTATTGGAAAGTAAATACAAATTGACTGAAGGCATGTGGACCAATGAAGAGTGGGACTTTTCCCTCCCCGACCGACAACTTGCTTCTGCACCCATCCACTCTGCCGAAGGACAATCATACCTTGATTCGATGAATGCAGCAGCAAATTTTGCGTTTGCAAATCGTGCGGTCTTGGCTTCTCGATTGCGAACGGTTCTTGAATTGGAGATGGGTGATTTTGGAGAAGCAAGAACGCTGTATGATGTTGCGCATAACATTGCCAAGATGGAAACTCACGAAATCCACGGCACTTCATGCTCATGTTGTGTCCACAGGAAAGGGGCAACCCGAGCGTTCTCTGCATCTCATGACGATGTAAGTACTCGATTCGCCAAGACCGGTCAACCCGTAATCGTCCCAGGTGACATGGGCACAGGTTCTTGGATGTTGGCTGGGCCAATGAAGGGGCAAAATCAGGCCTTCGGCTCTTCATGCCACGGTGCAGGAAGAGCGCTGTCCCGTGCAGCAGCCAAAAAATCAATCGACGGTAAGGCCTTGAAAAAAGAGCTTGAATCTAGAGGAATCCGAGTCCATGCCTCAACACCAAATGTTCTTTCAGAAGAGGCCCCTGGAGCCTACAAAGATGTTGATGAAGTCATTCGACTTACGAGCGAAGCAGGCCTTGCTCGGCCTGTGGTTCGGTTGAATCCGTTAGCGGTCATCAAGGGATGATCACATACAGACCTGAGCCATACCTTGCCCAGGGAGCGTCGGTGCATCACCGGTATGAACCCCATCGGGTTCCTCAACGATAACGCTGAGTAGTGTGTTTACGAGTTCTTTCAATTCATCGACTTGATCTTGTAAGTCACGAACTCTTTGGTTCATTTCTTTGGCTGTCTCCTGCGTACGCTCCATGTGCATCCCATATGAGAAGTTGCCTTCTCATGCCGAGGTTTCAAAAATCACCTCTTATACATTGAGGTGGAACAAAAGAAAAAATGGTACTTTTCAGACCGTGCATGTCGCAGGGAACTGAAGAAGATTGGAGCCACCGGCGAGATTTGAACTCGCGACCTCCTCATTACCAATGAGGTGCTATACCCCTTAGCCACGGTGGCAGTGAACCGAGCGACCGGCCAAATGGATATAATCGCTTCGCGACATTCGGTAGGATTCTATGAAGGCAGGTAAAGTACCCACTCGTCCGAGGAGGACCAAGATGACAGCGTGAAAGGTGAAGCTTGAGCCTTTTGTCGAGTCCACAACCCACCATCCATGGCAAAGTCCACTCCCGGAGCAAGAACAATGGCATCTACCGATGTTGAATTAAGAAATATGTGGGCATCGTTTGGTGTTCGCCAGTATCCGCTGAGATTGAGTTCTCCGGAAAGGTCAGTTTCTGATTTTAAGACATAGAGCGAATGCATCGCTAGTGAATTGTCGGCTACAAGAAGAAAAGTGGAATTTTCAACCTCCAATGCGTCAGCCAAGGCTTCTCCGGCATCTTCCTGCCAGAGTTGCTGACCGTTGAAGCCGGTGAACATCACCAAAGGTAAGAGGAGGAGAATGGTCAGAAGGAGCGGCTTTGCTGGGACCCGTTGAATTGGAAGGACTGATGGAGATGTTGTCCCTTCGGTACGATGGCATAAATGCAGAAGCATCAACATCGGTAGGACAAGAACGGTGGCGTACCTGCCGTTATTACCAAGTAGCATCATGCATTGAAGCAGAGAAATCCCCCATAGATTGGATTCAAGAGTCCACAATGCTCCAATGTAGGCCACAATGCCTGCAGCAAGGACTGCACAAAACACTGCGACCATCGTCACGACTCTTCCACGAACATATCGGAGCGAAGGGTTTGACGTGATAAACGGCCAGAGGCAAAAGCCAATCAGTAGGAAAAGGACGATTCCATCGAGAAAGGCGAAGACAATGCTCATGAGAAACGTTCCAATATTCCCCTGAATGATTGAAAATGTCCCTCCATAACCAAGCGAACCAATGAACGTAATGCCCAACAAGGTCAAGGCAAAACTTACAGAACTCATCAGCCAAGGTCGTTGGGTCACGGGCACATCATTTGAGCGCGATAGGTACCCATCTAGCGTTAACCAAAGCATCCCAGTGCCCAAAACCAGCACCCAAGCCAACAGTGAGGATAGCGGGTCAAAGCCCTTCCACCCTAAAACACACAATACCGAAGTAGCCATCAGTAAAATACCAAACCGTAGTTGACGGATTTTACTCCCATCGACAAACCATAACCAGGAGGTTGAACCTCCGAGGATGAGGGCAAGAATGGCTTCATCATAGCCTCTTCCGGTTGCGAACATCAAGCATGGACTCCATGCCACTAGAGCGCTCCACATCGGATCAAAAGCCGCGCCAGACAAGCCTCTTCTCCAAAATGGAACGTAGCCAGCAAGCAGCGATAGGCCAATGATTCCCAAGAGGGAAACAACTCCCACTGCAAGTTGGGATGAGTACCATGGACCGATGTAACCATCGTATTCACCCGATGGAATGGGCTGTTGAACATCTCCTTCGGACCAACGGGTTGGTCCCCAAGGATAATCGTCGCCATGGTTCGATTCGTCGTTTGCAACGTTGAGTCTGACATGGACATCAAGCCCAAGGTCGCTGTTGAGTGCCGCCAGTCCATTGAGACAAAGCCCCACAACCAAGAACCCGAACCACCAGCGCCGTTCTTGAAGAAAATGAAGGTTCACAGACCTCCGACAAAAACAGCGGATAACATACTTTCCCTTGACGAACGGGTTGAACACTCGTTCGTGGGAGTGGCGCCGAGAGAGAGATTTGAACTCCCGAGGGACAGGCCCACGCGATTTCCAGTCGCGCGCACTACCAGGCTATGCGATCTCGGCTCTACTTCGGGCGAACCGCCTTCCTCGTTTAACCGTCACCCTTGAGAGTGACGGTCTCTAAAGAGAACGAATCGGCGAAAGGACTCAAAAGTAAGACATACACCGAGACCCATGAGCGAGGGTATCAGCCCGGTTGAATCAACCGAGCGAGAGCACATGTCCTTGCCGTTTCGAATGGGCGATGTAACGCTGAACCGACCTGTTCCGGACTCCGTCCCTGGAGCCGACGTCATGAACAAACTGCTCATTGAGTGGATGTTCCAATTCAAACTCTTGACAGCAGAGTGGAATAAATCCCATTACACCACACTTGTGTTTGGGTTCATCGCCTTCATTCTCGGATCCGTATCTACAGAATTGTTCGATGGTGGAGATGCAACCGTCACAGGAGTGAACGGAGTATTAGCAATCAACGGATTCCAGTTTTTCCAAATCCTCATCTCCGTTTTGTTTTGGACATGGTTTGCATTCCAGGCATGGAATTTATTTCCCGTTATGAGAGTCCATGCCATCTCTCTGCTTGCTATGTGGAACGGCTTAGTGTTTGCTCAAGTGTTCTTCCACAGCAACAACGGTTCATTCCCCATCGGAGCCCAACTTTCGAACATGATGGAAGGGACGCTGATTGTTCTTGTCGTTCTTTTCTTCGTTTTCTTTTTCTGGAAGGCGGTCATCGAAACCCGAGACCTTCATGTTGAAATCCATCACTTGCATGAAGATGTCCGAGTGATGGAGGCGGAGATGGCTGAACATTCGCTCGCAGGATGGACTGCACTCTTTGCTTCATGGATTGCGCTGGTATTGATATCATCATGGGCAGGTGTTCATCACATTGCAACTCTGGGAGATTCCCAGACGATGTTCCTTGTCCTCCATCTCATCACGGGGATTGCTTCATTGCCCCTTTTATTCATCGTCCTTTGGTACCCCCAACGGATGCTTGGAGATGATGCCAACGTCAGAACGAAGGCGGCACTGGATGCTTCTTTAGAATTGGAAGGCCCCAGCACTCATGCAATGCAAACCGATTCAAAATGTCCCGAATGCGGGTCTAAATCTCCGCTTCATCGTCTCGATAACGGCTCGGTGGCTCACCCATGTTTGTCCAGTGGTTGTACTGCACAGGTCGTCATTGGAGAATCATGTCCCTCTTGCAAAACAAAGATGTCCAGTCGCCTTCAGTGTTCTTCTTGCGGGGTGAATGCTCCAGCGCTTGATTATTTCCCAGACCAGGAGGCATGGTGATGGATTTCAAAGGTTTAAGAAAAGATTTCCCCACTCTTTGTGAAGATAAAGCCCCGGCGTATCTGGATAACGCATGTGTCACGCTTAAGCCCCAGCCTGTCATTGATGCCATTCACCACTATTACACTGAAGTCCCTGGATGTGGAGGCCGCTCTGTTCATCGCTATGGGACTGCGGTTTCCAAGTCTGTCCGAGATGCAAGGGTTGCGTTAGGGGAGTTCATAAACGCCAACGATTCAAACGAAGTGGTATTCACGAGAAATGCAACCCATTCCCTCAATCAAGTAGCGCACGGCCTAACTTGGAACAAAGGAGATGTGGTACTCACATCTGACCGTGAGCATAATTCAAACTTGGTCCCCTGGCTCCAACTTGAAAAAGAGCAAGGTATTGACCACCGGGTAGTAGCCAGCAATGAAGACAATTCGTTCAATTTGGAGTCGTTTGAACACGCCTGTGCTGAAGCTGGATCAAAGTTACGATTGGTTTCAATGAGTCACGTTGGTAACCTTGACGGTGTTACCATTCCAATGAGAGAAGTGGCAAAAATTGCTCATGACCACGGCGCATTGGTATCAGTTGATGGTGCTCAATCAATGCCTCATATGAGCGTTGATGTTCAACATTTGGATGTCGATTTTCTTTCTTTTTCAATTCACAAAATGTGTGGCCCATCCGGCATGGGTGGGCTATGGGGTAAATACGAACATCTTGACGGTTTACGTACCATACAGGCCGGAGGTCAAACGGTTACTTCCTCAACCTATGAAAATGCAACATGGGCCAAACCACCGGCTCGCTTCGAAGGAGGTCTAGGTAATTTTTCAGGAATGATGGCTTCAGGAGCAGCCATCAATTATCTCTCGAAAATTGACATGGATGAAATCCAAGCACACGAAATCAAATTGAATCGCATCATGACAAACGGAGTGAAGGACCTTCCTGGGCTAAGCATTATTGGACCCAATGACCCATCAAAGCGAGGCGGTATCTGTTCGATTCTCATGGATTCTCTGCCTCCACATGATGTCGCCATTCTCCTCGATGAAGCCGCTGGCGTCATGGTCCGTAGTGGTCAACATTGCGTCCACTCTTGGTTTGAGCACCACGGGCACAATCAAGGCTCACTTCGTGCCTCAGCCTACTTTTACAACACGGAAGAAGAAGTCAAACGGTTCGTTGATACATTAACTGAAATAGTCCACACCCTAGGCTGAGATTATGGATGAAATTCAACCCAATGGATCTGTCCTTTTTTGGGATGGAGCCAATGGCGAACTTGGGGATCAACACGTTGAATCACCTCCACTCATCGCAGAATCAGCCACCGATGATTTGGGTATGATCAAAGCGATTGTGAGCATTACCCTTGGAATGACTCTTCTCCTGGCTACAGGATACCTCGTTGCTGTTATTCTTAGCGATGGGGCCATCTTACTCCGTCCGAGTGAGGTAGCTCTTGAGCGTCATGCAGATTACAACGATTTGATTCATCTTAGCGGGTCTCTCGATGGTAGTGGTGTTGCGGTTTGCATCGTTGATTCAGGTATCAACCTTGACCACAGCGATTTTAACGATATGGAGCTGAAGGATTGGAAAGATTTTGTCAATGGGCGGTCAACGCCTTACGACGATAACGGACACGGGACTTCAATGGCCGGAATCATATCGGCGAACGGTTGGCTAAAGGGTGTCGCAAACGATGTGGATTTGTTGATAGCAAAAGCACTTGGAGCGAGTGGCTCAGGGGAAGATTCGGTGGTTGCTGATGCAATCGATTGGTGCGTCGCCGGAGGCGCTCACATCATTTCACTTTCTCTTGGAGGGGCTCCCGGCGCCCTGCCTTTTTTACCTGGCTCCGGCCGGAGTTCGGGTGATGCTGCTAACGAAGCGATCGATGCAGGCGTCTACGTTGTCGCTGCCGCAGGAAACGACGGTGGAGAGGACGATGACGGCGACGTTGCACATCCTTCAAGCGAAACTGCCGTCATCTCAGTCGGTGGGTCCACCCTGAAAGGGACGTCCTGGTCAGGGTCTTCGGAAGGTGACAACAACGGTCGTTTCCTGCCACTCCCTGTTCTTCTTCCACGCAACGACCCGCACAAGAAACCCGAGATCGTTGCGCCCGGCGAACGTGTCCCCGTACTCACAATGGATGGCGGCTGGGGCTTAGCCGACGGCACAAGTGCTGCTACCGTGTATGTCACTGGTGCGTTAGCTCTCCTCCTCGAGGAAAATCCTTCACTCAAAGCAAACGGTTCCCAGGGAAGCGCTGATAACATCAATCTTGTCAAAAATTGGTTAATGGACTCGGCAGTTCCACAGGAGGACCAAAGTGGCCATGACGACAGGTTCGGATACGGCCTTCTCCAAATCGAGGCCTTGTTGGACCAAGCGAACTCACAGTAGTCGGGGGAGCCAAGCCACCAACGTGCCTCCAAATAAGGGCATAAATGCGACATGATGGGTTGATTGTGTTTCTTGAATCAGCTCCATCCAAGAATTGAATCCATCGACCAATGCCATTCCTTGTTCGTCTTCTGGGTCGACATCCCCCGTGGGCATATCCGGCTCAACCGTAAACAGAACTCCTTGTTGATCCAAGAACGGCATGTAGGTTTTGACGAGGCTGGCTCGTTGAGGCGATGGCCCATCAACAACAATGGCTTGGTAATTGGAAACGAAGGGTGTTTCTGAAATCTCAGCGGTTGTTGTGGTAGCCAACGACCATGCGGCGTGCTCTGCTGCAAGTTGGATGGGGTCGCCAACGACAATATTGGTCCAATCCTCAGCCCCGTAACGCGTCATGAGTCTGTGAATAATCACTCCGAATTTCGCTCCCTGTTCAACTACAGTGAAACGTGTGGGGGATCCTTCTTGACGTTCAAAAAGGTCGTATAACCAAGCCGTTCGATGTCCAATCCCTCCTCCAATTTCCAGGATTCGTTCTGGAGATAATGCTCCTAAAGCATCTCGCAATCTCCGGTGGATGGAAATGGACCAAGTTGACAGACCCATATGCTTCAGTTGTTCACCGATATTCGCCGCCACTTCGGGTTCATCTCTAGGCTGGTTCGTGTCTTGGGCAAGCAGATGAGTGAGTATTTCGTCACGCTCAGGTGATGGATGTTGCTCCCCCATGCCCCCCTCCTTTCGTCCGTTTAATTTCAAGCCTCGCTTGACGGCCTCCTACGATGGGTTCAAACGGTGGGTCCAACGCGGACCAATTGGGGCCTTACCGTGGAAGATGGCGATGAATGGGAAGAAGAGGAAGAGATTCTCGACAATGCAACACATTGCCCAACATGTGATGAACTCGAAGGGCATGACATTCTCAAAGAGAAGAAAATCGGCGATGGTGCTGATTTCCTGGTCCGGTGCCAAGTATGTTCACACGTCCATACCGTCGAATTCCGCCCACCACCCGCCAAGAACATTCCATTCATTCTCACCGATGGCCCAAGCTCCCATCGTATTGTATTGGTCATTGACGCTGATGAAGAATTCGTACTCAACGATGTCTTTGATGAGGATGAAAAACTTTGGAGAGTTCATCAGATTGAAACGACCGATGGAAAACAACCAGAACATGCTCTCGCTACCGACATTGAGCGAATTACGGCCATTCGCACGGACAAAGTTCGTGTAAAAATGACGTTGACGAGAGGAGAAGACTCATACTCCGAAGTCATCATCGTCCCTCAAGAAACGACTTTTACAGCGTCCAAACTCATGGAACATGAGGGAGAAACATGGCGTATTCGAGCCATCCACACAGGAACCGGTCGCACTCTACGAGGAACCGTCCACGCCCCTGATATCAAGCGAATGTATCTCCATGAACCTCCACGACCGGAGTACTTTGCTCCGCGAACACCTCGAGAACGGCGGCAAGCATGGAAGGAAGGTAAATTGGGCCACAACCCTAATCCTATCCGTCCTAAGGATGAGATCAAAAGTGGAGTCGCACCTTCATTCAAACGAAGGAAACAGCCACGCAGGTGATTATGGACGGTTCGTCCAAGGCATCAAAAATGCCTTAGCGACTTGTGTACCAATCGTTGGATTTTCTTTGAGTCGGCGTATACTGTACTCGTACCACTTTTGGCCATACGGGATGTAAATGCGTGTGCGGTGGCCTTGACTCGCAAGTTTCCTTCGCATCGGCCCACGCACACCAAGAAGCATTTGAAATTCATATCCTGGTCCTTTATGCCGACGACTTTTGTTGGCATTAGGACGTGGGTCTTCTTTTCCAGGACCCATCCCAAACGATTCAAGAGCAGATTTAGAATATTCAATCACTGGAACGTCATGGCTGGCGATTGCGACATACGCACCAGCGTCGAGCATTCGGTCGATGCAACTGTTTGTAGCATCAACGATGTCTTTGTATTGAGTGAAGGAGATATCGTCTGGTTCCAAATAGATGCCCTTACAGATACGATAGTCGGCCAATGGCCCAAGTTCTTGTTCTAAATGTGAAATATCCCCAAGCGAACGGAAGAGACGCCCTTGAATCACCGTCCCCACGTTGGTCAGCCCTTCAGAATGAAGGTCTTTGACCACCTGAATGGTATCCGTTGTGACCCGATGGTCCTCCATGTCAAGACGGACAAACATATCGTTCTTTGAAGCCAATTCCACAAGTTTACGAATATTATCCATACCCTTTTGTCTGTCGATGAGGAGACCGAAAGCAGTAGGTTTGATGCTGAGGTTTGCATCAAATTGCCCCGCATGGATGGCTTCGATAACCCGAACATATTCGTCGTAGAAAAATTGCGCCTCATCCATTGAAGTGATTTCTTCGCCCAACACGTCGATGGTGAAACACGTCCCTTCTCCAGAAAGTCGTTTCATGATGGCGACAGCGTCTGAGAGGTCGGGTCCAGCGACATATCGCCTGCTGACCCAACGGACAAACCATTTGGGCATGCGTACGGTTGCCCCTACAATTGTGCGAGATACCCAGCCCACCATGCTTCTCTCTCCCTAACGGCGCTCTTTGACCCTTTGTGTTTAATTCTCTATTAATCCAAGCGCTACCAAAAACGTTTTTGAAGTCATTAATGGGAGATCGTGAGCCGTCAAATAGTCCCGAATGGCCTGGCGCTGCCAGCCCTTGAACGATTTCTTATCCATGTAAACAACAACGGTTCCCCCTGGAAAAGCCTGCTGAGTTGAACGGACTGCTTCTTCAATGGCTTGTGCCCAAGTTCCTCCCGGAGGGCCGTCCTGTTTCACAAAAGGCAGAGCATAAGTTGCAAGCATATGGCCGAGCCAAACTCCATCATAACTTGCGAGGACATTCGCACGAGGAGCATAATGGCCACCTCCAAGAGTAACGAGGACCAAGGAATCTCTATGTTCGGATTCATTCCAAGAGGGCCCCATGGATGGTTCAAACAACCCATCATGGATGATGGTCGCAAGAAGGTGAGCGGCTCCAATATGCCCCCATGTGGCTTCAGTAGACCCAACCTCAATGAACAACGAGGGGGCATCCAAGTAAGGTCCATGATGAGTGACCTCTAGGGAAAGGTCAAAGTTTGAAAGTTCAGGTTGATCGGCCCATCGTTGCTTTAGCATCCTCCACCAGGGTGCAAGACGGCTGTTTGGCGGAGGGGCTCTGCCTCCGATGCCGCCGTAAGTTCCCAATTCCCCAGCCGGCATGTGTGGAATTCCAATCGGATGCAGTGTTAAGGAGGCTTGACCACTCGCAGCTGAGTGTCGTGAAGGGAAAATTACCTCCGTCACACGTTCTCCCGTCGCCTCAAACCAACGGCGGTCAAGATAATTCTCGCTAAGAACATGTTCGGGGAGGTACCACATTCGTACGTTTTCTGATGCGAATGAACGGTGCCCTTCTACATGGGAACCTTCATCCCAAGAACGCATTCCCCTCAAGGCTTCACCTTGATTCAAACTCGCAACATCTGAACAGTTGACCACGATGAGAGCGATCGTATTGGCCCCCATGGCTCTCCCACCCACTCCCTACATTTGACCCCACCGAGGACAAGGTTTCACATATGAAAGGCCCAACTTATGTCCATGGACGAAGGCCTGCCTCCAGCAATTCCTTTCCTCCCCTCACGGGTCCACCAATACGACGGGGGATTGTTGGTGCTGGGAATGGATGGAGAAGTACTTCTCTTGGGCGAGGAATTGAAACCTCGTTATCCTCATGCAAAGCCATTTCCGATGACCATCAGCAATTCGATCGTATTGAATGACAGACTCTACGCTACTTGGATTGACGGCGAACTTATGATGGCTCGAATGGGGTGCATACCGCTGGATTCTGCTCCAAAAAGCGGACCACCACGTGCAGACCTGAGAACAACAAGTACAGTCGAACAAGCGAAGCATCCCGAGGGAAACATCTGGTCCCATGTCCTCAACTCTGAACCTTTAGCCCTCGCTGCAAACGGTAACAGTCTGGTTTTTGTTTTGTGGAGGAAGGGTCTTTACGGACTCACTCCAGAGGCTGATGAATTATGGAGAATGGCTGAACCAACATGGAACTATCCGAAAAAACGACCAAGGGATTCTGAGACCATCGCCCTTCATCTTAACGATGATTCATTCACATTGACCTCACGAGGAGGTCGAATACAACGTCGCTCCTTGTTAACTGGGGCTTTGCTTGAGGAATTCATCGCTGTCGGTCCCGAAGCACCGCTTGAACATCATTTCAAACATGACTTGCATGAAATCATTTGTTCCACAACGGGTGAACTGACATGGATCCATGAGGGAAACCTATTGCGTACACTCAAACTCAACGGCCCCATTCAGTTTGCATCGTGGGATTCTACGTTAGAGGGATGGAGAATTGCAGGGTGGCGCGAAGAGTTTCTCATTACAGCAACTCGTATTGAACGCCAACAATGGGACGAGATTCCAGTCCACATCGAACCCGTAAAAGGCGGAGCATTGGTTCTGTTCAACAATGGTACATGGCGCAACAGCCCCTTTGAAGGGACATCACCGGTTGTTGACGAAGAGGAGTGAATCGCTCACTCGTTCATGCTTGTGTAGCCGCAGCGACCGCAAGACTTCCGGTCGTTATGGTGGGCAAGAAAAACACCTGGACCACATTCTGGGCAGTGTTCAGCACGGACGAGTTTGCCGTCTTCGACTTTGTATTTTGACCACTTTGCAGAGGCCTTAGGACCGTCACCCATCACTGGTCACCTCCGTTGGAGGAATCATCGGATTTTGAAGAGCCCGAGCGGAATTGTTCATGGCGCTTGTTGATGTAACTTGGTTCTACAGCCATTGCTTCTTCTGAGCTGTAGATGTATGCAGTCCCTGTGGTCAACGGTTGCCCGTATCGAGTTTCGCAGTCCTTGACGACAATCCACTCTGGGTTTGAACCTGGCTCGAGTGTGCGAACCAAATTCATGATATCCTTTCGAGAAGGTGTTGTTTTTCCTTCGTGTTTCCAACTGAAGGAGATTTCGATGCGGTTTAGGAGTTTATTTTCTATTCTTTCGTTAATGTTCATGGTATTCACCTCATCGAATGTTGACTTTGAGAGCATATCGGCCCGGTAGTTCTACTTTCAAGCGCTTGGCTATTTCCGAGCGACCTGGTTGCATGATGATGACGTAGCCTGTCCAATCGGAGGACACAGGGGCAGAAGGATGACGTGGGCACTGGTCGATCGGCTCTGCGAGGACGAGATGACATTCGCCACATGCAAATGGATTCTTAGCCACATCAATCACTTCCTTCGTTGTTCTTATCGATTACTTTCCACTCAGGGCATCCCAAGCCAGGTTGCTTGCTGGTGAGTCCAATCTTGGAGCGTCGAGGGTCAGAAGTATCTGGAGACAAGGATACAATTCTGGCTCGGACGAATGAACCGACGCCGATTTGCTTTCCGGTTTTTCGTCCTTCTATCATTCCCTTACCGATGTTGGCTTCTACGGTGTCTTCCATAATTTGCGACTTGTGAAGAAGGGCTTCCATTGGACCAATCCGGACGAATGCTCCAAACTCATTGATTTCGGAAACTGCCCCTTCAACGACTTCATAGTCGTCCATGCAGAAGAGAACAGCGTCGAATTGAACCCGTTGATAGATTGCTCCATCTCCGTGGATAATTCGTCCTCGTCCAATGGTTTTGTGATTGTTTGTGACGAGAATAAAGCGGTTCTGTTCGTCAAATCTACCTTCAAAAGCACTCATTGAGAGGCGGTCGATGTGCTGGTCCAATGATTGGCCCTTTCGCATGTATTCCGCAGGAATACGGATGGTGTCTTCCTTGGTTACTACCTTGTACATATTTTTCACCTCATTTGAGACTCTACTGAGGTGCGGAAAAAGACGGAAGCCATGAAGACTAATCCGTCCTTCACCGGGGTTACCTCAGGAGAGAAAGCGACCGAAGTCATTCTGTCCACCGACGACCCCTATTTAATTCAAGCGGCAGGAACTTCGTCCCACTCATGGAATCAAACGGGGATAAGGTGGCTTCTTCGAAACATTGGGTAAATGGGGTTTTAGTAGTTCAAGTAGCCATAACCCATAACAACCCCCCGAAGGCGGTCATATATGATGTCAGCAAGCCGTGGCCCGTCAAACGCCCCTGCACGGGCAAGTTTGCTCATGGCCTTGTTGATGCTCACTGTCGTCATCTCGCCTGTAATGACCCATCAACCGCTACGAGAAAACGAAGCGGTCCAGCCGACCTCATCAGGCGAATCATGGGATTACTACGGGCAACCATGGAGCCAATATGGCCACACTCCAACGCACAACTTCACAATGCCTAACCACAGCCCCGACGGTGGCCCCGGAGAGGGTAATGTTAGCGACGTTACCGAACTCGCAAGTGTCGTTGACCCGGTAGTAAACTGGCAGGTGTTTTCCGGCGAAGAAGACGGAAGTGACGCCTATGGCTCTGTCCTTGGTGACTTTACTCAGAGCATCACCGCAACTGAAGCAGCCCTGGAACGATGTGGTATTGGAACGCTATCCCCAGTTTTGGTGTCAAGCACCGTTAGCGGAGGTGTTCGAGAAAGTTTCCTTAACATCATCAGTGGTAATGACGCCAAAATTGCTTGGAAAGCAAGCTTAGGATCCACCGAAGCCATTCGATCCACGCCAATCATCAATGATATTGATGGGGATGGTTTTCAAGAGATCATCGTCGTATACGACACAAGTGGTGCTCTGAATATTGATGTGTGGTCACCCCGTTTAACCTGTACGGAATCCAACTGGCAGACATCAGGGCATTCAAACGAACTTATGTGGTCCTACAGTGATTCTGACCTGAGGATTGGCTCACCATCGCCACATTTTGCAACATCAAACAGCAACCATAAGGCCGTCACACAGCCGCTCCTTGCTGATTTGCAACTCGATGGCACACCTGAATTGGTTTTGTCTGTCGTGGACGACCCAGAAAACAATCCTGTCGTAAAGGTACAATCCTTTTCCCTCACTTCAACGCAACCCTCCGAAGCAGTTTGGAGCGTCACCCTCGACAGAGGAACACATCCCTCTGACCCGGTTTGGGCTCAACTTGATGATTCAACCACCTCCGTATTGTTGACGACCATTGACGACACATCCGGCAACATGTGGATTTGGCAAATTGACGGTGGGACTGGCTCACTTGACTGGGAACGTGTGGCTGTCCAAGGTACAGACTCCGACTCAGATGCGCCACGTTTGCGCTTGCCTGGGCCGGTTATTACGCAACTTGATGCCGATGATGCCCCCGAGATGATTCTCACGGTTCCAACGGACGCAAACGGTCGTAGTTCAGGAAACGGAGCCCGTTTTATCGGCATGGAAATCACATCAACCGAAGAAGTGTTCAATTTCCGAGCTCAGAACGGTTATGCTGACGCGCAACCACTCCCCCTTGACACGGACGCAGATGAGATTGCAGACCGTTTGTGCTGGGTCACTTGGTATTCAGAATCAACGATTAGTTTCAACCGCAAGGGAATGGTTGGATGTACAGACATCAGTGACGAGAATCCGGTCGTAGAATGGACCAGGGATCTGCAACGTGGAAGCGGAAATGATAACGACGAAATCGGCGTCTCACCCCCAATTAGTATGAACATTGACGGTGAAGGTACGGATGAAATCGTTGTTGCTTTTGGCCGTAGGCTATGGGCTTTTGATGGAGACACTGGAGCCTCCGCAGACATCAACGAGGAATGGTCAACATCCCTGACCATGCCTCACCGAACTTGGGCTGCACCTGCAGCAGGAGATGTCGATGGAGACGGCCATATTGACCTCCTATACGGAGACACCCTCGTATCGCATCGTGCACCAGACTTTGCTCCATCTGCGGACAACCGAGGAATTTCCTTCAATCCTGCACAAGCCGACCCTGGAGACACCGTCACCGTCACTGGCCAGTTCTCAAACATTGGAACAGGAGAAGCAGAAGATGACCTGGACGCTGCTCTGTATCAAAACGGGGTTGAGATGAAGAGGGTTCGTTTCACAACAAGCGAGCCGGTATCACCGTCGGGTGAAGGCGGTCCCCTCACCTTCACAGCACAATTCGTTGCTGAATTAGGCGTTCATGAATTTGAACTCGTACTTGACCTTAACAGCAACATCAGCGAACACAGGGAAGACAACAACATAGAAACCATGACGTATACGGTTGTTGAACCCTATGTTGCACGAATTGACGGACCACTGGCTACGCCCCGAATTAACCCGGGGTCATCTCAAAGCATCGAGATCGAATTAACATCCATTGGCTCACAGACTGCTTCTTGGACCCTCACATATGATATTTCTTCGCTTCCCGACGGTTGGTCGTTTGGCCCGAGTGGTGCACAAAACCTCAATCCTGAACTGACCCCCGAACAACCGTTATCTGTGATCTTTGACGCCTCGCTGCCCTCGTCTGCTCTAGGGGACGAGTCAGGATACGTTGACCTCACGCTCCAACTTGATAGCGACTCAACAATCAATGCAACCTACAGACTTCCTGTTGAAGTATTTCGAACCCGCGGCCTGGATTTGGCTGGGCCATCTGGTGTGAACGAAACAATGGGTCAGGGAAGACCCAATACCGTTGCTAAAGCATGGTTCATGGTCGAGAATTTAGGGAATGCTCAGGAAACCACTACATCGCTAACGTGGACCGCTCCCTCATGGGGTGGGTCGCCCTCGCTCCATGATACCAATGGAAATGAGTTGTTCTCAATCACACTTCTACCCGGAGAATCCAGGGAGTTGTTTGCCCATCTGAACACACCGAGTAGCGCATCTTGGGGCTCCCAAACCGAAACGACCCTGACCCTTTGTCTCGGCAGCGGCGAAAACTCCCTCTGTGAATCCCTTGAAGTTGCCTTTACCGCCGTCAAAATATCCGCCATGCCCTCACACCATCGTTCACTTCCAAATGCTACGTTGTCGTGGCAACTTGAAGGGAACCTGCCCGGTACGGGAATGATTCAGTGGAATATGGCTCAAGCTCAGATGCTCCATAGTGAATGGCAGTGGTCCACAAGTGGGGACTGGAGCATTAACGGGACATTCCTCGAAGCATCTGGAACCGGTGGACAGGCGATTGGTGGCTCACTCACGCTGTTCCTCCCTCCGGATGCTGAACCTCAACGGCATTCCTTCATTGAATTGGATGATCTAGACAACCTCCTTGAACTCAACATATCCTTGCAGGTACTCCAGATTTTCCGGTCAAATGTTTCAATTCTTGAACCCCTCCCTGCGGAAGAAGGGGGTGTCCTCTCTCTCAACGTAACTGAGGAGCACATGTTCCTGGTTTATCTCGAAAACCCAGGTAACGGTGAAGACACGTTCCTGCTCACTGCCGAAGCCCGAACGCATCAAGTCTCGGTCACACCTGATGTCAATTTCACTTATTTTGGTGATGATAACAACCACTACGAAGCAACGCTTGGCGCAAGGTCGACCGGCGTGGGGCGAGTTGACGTATCCCTATCTCAAGAAATTCCTGCACAGGTGCCCTTCGTGTTGGAATTCACATGGACGTCTCTTGGAGGCGTGGAGATTGTTCATACGACCTCCGTATTGATTCAAGCCGCACCGAGCAGGGAATGGAGTGTTGCGAACGCTGATTCACAAAACCTCACGGTATACCCTGGAGATGAAGTCACCATCAACCTGACTGGAGTGAACCTAGGAAACGCACCAGACACCCTCACCCTTGACCCCATCTTGTCGGTTGAGCACATGGGTTCTGACACCACCCTATGGTCTGCTCTACCGTCCACGAGCGAAATCGTGGACATCAATCAATCCACAAACGGAACGGTGACGATTCTTATTCCTGATGAAGCATGGCAGGGGACCGAAACAACGGTTATGATTCAACACAAATCGAACGGATTTGTCCTTGGACATACGAACGTCTCCTTGACGGTTGGACAAACATTTGGTTGGAAACTCAACCTTACTGACGCCCAACTTGAAATCGACCCAGCAGGCCAGAACATGACACTCAAATTGGAACACCTGGGCAACGGGTATGAAGTTCCGTTCTTCAGCAAAGCCGCAGCGGGGTGGAACATCACCCTACCAAATGACCACTCCGAAATCTCCCCGTTCGCCACCGATACCTTGGTCGTACATGTCCAACCACCTGCGGACGCAGTAGCGGGGGAAGTCGGAATGATTTCCATTCGAATCTCTAATGAGGACCTATCAGGGCTGGTAGTCGAGGAAGTTCCAGTTCGAATTGGTGCTGCACCAAACATGACCGTGGACCATAGAAGTTCGTGGATGGTTTCAGATGAGGGTGGTTACCCAACGGCGTGGGTTGAAAACAATGGAAACGACATCGCCTTGCTCTCTTTTAGCGTAAGTGGACTCCCAGAAGGATGGACTACACAACAAGGTCACCAACTTGTATTGGCCCCAAACGAGATCAAAGGAGTTCCTCTTAACTTGCAACCAGCAGCAGAATGGGACGGGCAGCGCTTCTTGGTAGCCCTTCATGTAGACCACCCACTTCTTGGAACAACAATCCATGACATAGAAATTGAACGCTCGGTCGTATCCTTCTCGCAATCCCCTGTAATTGACGCATACATCGGCGTGAACCGTTCAGTTTCTCTCAATGGACACAGCCTGAGCAATTGGGCCTACACCTCAAGTTTGGATGTTCAAGAGGCACAAGGCAGTCTCCTCTTTACGCAACCGACAACTTCAGGAGAGATTAACGTTGAATATTCCAACGGAACCACAGAAGGAACGCTTTCCCTCTATATTGTGGCACGAACCTATCCAGATTCTTCAGCAGCATGTGAATTGGACCTTCAGGCCCTGACGGACTTAGGGACTGAGCCATTGGATGGACTGATCGGCACCTGTGAACTTATCGCAGGGGAGGATGAAGATTTGCGAGCGGTCATCACAGCCATCACATCGGATGGAGAACGAATACCTCTCGAAGATACTTCTTGGTTCGTCCCTGCAGGGGGCAATCGTACCATTGACATGACTTTGGACAATTGGGACCCTGCTCCAGGAGAATTTGTGATTTCCATTGTCATTCTGGACCAATACGGCCGGACACTAAGCCAAAATGAACAACCAGTAACCGCCCGAGAAAGCGGTTGGAATGTTGGAATCAGTTCGTTCAGCAGCGAGGGTTCAATCACTGTAGGAATCAACAGAGTTGGATACGAATTGCTTGACCAATCGGTATGTCGTCTTACTGTTGAAGCAGAGAGTGGATGGTCAATTGAATACGTAGTTGATGTTGCAAATTCTGATTTCGCTCCTATCTTTTTCATCGAAGACCCTGGAGTTTTGAGTAAGGATGACAAACTAACCGCCACCATTGCCTGTGGTACGCCTTATCACATTGATGACAATCCTGATGACGATTCAAAATCAATTTATTACCAACCGGAAAACATCCTAAGCGTGTCATCAAGTGATGCTGGGTGGATTGTTGGGATTGCCTCAGTGGTTCTTGCCTTGGCTTGGTTTGGTGGGATGATACGACCGCAGGAGAAGCGGGTTGATGGGCCGACCAGCAGCACACAGCAAGCAACGTCAACATCAGCAGCAACCCCTCAACCCTCATCCGATGATATCGAAGTTGTTGAGCAAGAGGAAGACATCAGCGTTGAAGAAATTCAGGCCATTGCAATTGAAGAAAGTTCCATTGAGGATCAGGTGTTGCCCAGTACAATTGAGGTGTTTGATGCCCCAGAACCCGTCGATGCATCCCCAAGCGGACGGCTCGCATCCCTACGTTCAGAACTTGGCGAAGGTGAAGAGGCGGAACCCAGTGAACCCCTTGAAGACAGAATGAACCGCTTCTTTGGCAACTGAAGAAAGTTGAACCAAGCCCTTATGACGGTTCGGCAGGGGGCAGAAACCATGGAAGACCTCCCGCTCGCCTCCACATCACCGTTTTACACGCTTGATGCATGTAATGGTTCACTGGCTGAGAAAATCATCGATGCACTTGAGGGCGTTAACGGCGATTCAGCAGCAGATTGGGAGAAGCTTGTTACCGAGGAAGGGGCACTCCTTACCCGTCTCAATTCACAAGGAATTCAACGTCCACATGAACTCGCATCAATTGATTGGGATCAAGCCACACTCTTGTTCACTACGACCATTGAACTTTCTAAGGATGGACGACCAGTACCCCTTGGGGAAATATTGACACGAGAGCGATTTGGAAGGTTTCCGTGGGATGACGGTTCACTCCTCGGTTATCTCCTCGCCTACATCAGACCAAACCGTGCGATAACGGAAAACGATGGACAAGATATCTATGACAGCATTGTCTCTCTATTGACTAAATTAACATCGTATTGTACCGAGCAGCATCGCGGACACAGAAATTATGAAGATGGTTTTGGTGGCATGAACATCAAAGGATTCATCACGACAGATGAAGTCAAACTTCTGCGTAGAAACCTATCCAGTCGAACCTGGACTGCTTCGTATGATGAACCCCTGGATGGTGGTGTTGCTGATGCTGCTAAACACTTCATGACCTTGCTTAAGTCTGCAGAACGCAGAGATGTAGGTGTGATGTTTCGCACCCATGCTTAGGTTCAGAACGATTGAGAAGTGAGCCGCTCGTACATTGATGCATACAGAGCAGCCGTTTCGTCAATAACCGATTGCGGAAGTGCTGGAATCGGAGGCTCTTCTCCACCTTGGTCACGGGCAATTTTGAGTTCGGTTTGGTGACCGGTCCCAATGTAATGAGAACGAACGAATTCTTTGGAGAGTTCAATGCATTCACCGTTAGCATAGGCTTCCGAGTCCCACCATCGGTCCTCATCGAGTGTCCCAAAGGTATCAACAAGAACTACTTCACGATTATCACCCAGTGCAAACTCTTTCTTACCATCAACGTGAATAAGTCCATTTTTCGCCGCTTCTTCTTCAATGATCTCATCGACTGCAAGTGCTGCTTTGACGATGGCCTCGTATTCTTCTTCAGTAATGTTAGAGATCGCCAAGGCTTCTTCGCGACCGATATTTCGATCAAATTTCTCGAACTTTGTAGTCACTTCAACGAATGGTTCATTCAGTTTAACACCGTATTCACAATTCGGGGAAACGCCGAGTTGCTCAGCAGTTAATTCTCCTCGTTCATACCTTCTCCAAGCGGATCCAGAAAGGTAATGCCGAACGATAACTTCGAGGGGGACAAACACCCATTCCATATCCCGAGGAATGGCTCCAGGTTCTTTGATGATCTCAACCTTACGAACAAGACATCGATCCGCACCGTTAACTTCAATCAAATGAGTTTTGCAAATCCCAGCAGCTTCGACCAAATTAAACCAGTGCGCAGTGGTCCGGTTCAATGATTCTCCCTTCCGAGGAATGAGAGAGGGTATGATTTGGTCAAACACAGAAATCTGATTTGTAAACCGAAATTCCAACATGCTTGGATCATCGGTTGACCATACTTGCTTCACTTTTCCTTGGTAGAGCATTTCTCCCATGTGTTTTGGTTGGGAAAACGGCCTTTGAACCTTTCACATGGTCTGAACGGTAGTTCGTCACAAAAATCCGAGGGCATCTTCAATACGATTCAGTTCAGGTCCAGTGGTTTTTGTCCCAGAAACAGCACCAGTATTCGAGGCACAGACACCAGCGCCAACGTATGGAGAACCGAAGGAGACGGTTCCCACCATTGGCGGTACGCCGAGAATTCCTTCGATGAGCATCGCTTCATCAGGAGTGACGTCGGGATGAAGAAGAACGCCCTGGTCGTTAGCAACGGCAAGGCTTCCGACAACATCATGGCCGGCAACTGTTGTAGGAACGATGTCAACACCAAGAACTTCAGCAAGAATCTCAAGTCCATCGTGAGGAATACTGGGCGAGGCCACTGCACCGTTCTCGTTGACAACGAGAAGGTTTCCAGCAGTGTTCACACCGCCTTCCATGACCACCACGTCCCCGAATGCTGTCAACTGGTCAATATCACCTTCAGTAGCGATGTCGGCAACGGCGATTCCGCGTTGATTGCCACAAATAAGGGCCCCAATTAAATTGGAACCACCAATGGATATTGGGTGAAGTTCAAGCTCAAGAGCCTGTTCAATTTTTTCAAGGATTGGAGTAGGCATTTCAGGAGGATGGAACACCACACGTCCGACACTGGCCAAATGGATGCCAACTTGGTCGCTTCCAAAAATGTCTACGGTGTCGATCGGCATGGGATTACTTCCTTCTGTGTGTGTTGGTTCAAAAACATGGTGATGGTTGACAGAACGCAAAAAAGGCCGGTCTCCATGGAGGAGAACCGGCCTTAAGCGCCCTGACGGGTCGAGGATAGATCCGGGGTGAAAAGAGAGGGGCACAGTGACTTCCTTTCCCGTGGACTCTCGTACCACAGTAATGGGAGAGACGCAGAAGGGCTTGACTTCTGGGTTCGGAATGGGACCAGGTAAACACCTTCGCTGTGACCGTGCACCCATCTCTTTTCGAATCGGATCTGAGGTGCGACATAGCGTCGCTAATGAATAGGCATGATATTTTAGACGAAGGGCACTCATGGTGCGGTTACATACACGGAAAAAGATGCTCGAACATTAGTGCTGCTGGACTGAATACGTCGCCGAAGCTTCGTACTTACATCCGCAGTCTATCATCTCGTCTTTTACGAGCGTTCTGAGGTGTCTCGTCTTTGGGGTGGCTTCGAGCTTAGATGCTTTCAGCTCTTATCCTTCAGGGCGTGGCTACCCAGCATTGCCTTGCCAGACAACTGGTAAACTAGTGGCCCCGAGCCCTCGTTCCTCTCGTACTAAAGGACCCCTTCCATCAGACACCTTACGCGATTCTACCACCAAGCAACAAACCTGTCTCACGACGGTCTAAACCCATCTCACGATCCCTTTTAATGGGCGAACAACCCCACCCTTGGGTCCTGCTGCAGACCCAGGATAGGAAGAGACGACATCGAAGTAGCAAGCCACCAGGTCGATGTGAGCTCTTGCTGGTGACAACTCAATTATCCCCGAGGTAACTTTTCTGTTATCTACCGGCCTCAAATATAAGCCTGGTAGGTTCGTTAGGCCCTGCTTTCGCATCGTCGATCCTTATTGTGCGGATCCACGTCAAGCCAGCTTTTCCCCTTACAGTTAACGGTGGAGTGCTGAACCACCTAAGCTGACCTTTGGGCACGCTTGTTAGGTTTTCGAGCGCGTGGCGCCCCACCCAAACTGCCCACCAATCGGTGTTCTCATTAAGAGTTAGCATTGTTACCTTCCAAGGGTGGTGTCTCTTCTTTCGACTCCCCCCAGGACTGGCGTCCCAGGGATCAACATCTCCCACCTACACAGTACATGGAAAGCGACAATGCAACGACAGGCTGCAGTAAAGCTCTACGGGGTCTTCGCTTGCGGGTAGAATGTACTGGACTGTGCGCCAGTAAAGTCAATTTCGCCGGACATATCGCGGGGACAGTGGAGCCCTCGTTGGACCATTCATGCAAGTCGCCAATTAAGCGACAAGGTATTACGCTACCTTAAGAGGGTCATAGTTACCCCCGCTGTTTACTGGTCCTTCGTCAGGTTGAAACCCGATTTAAGATACCAGCACTGAGCAGGATTCAGGGACTATACACAACCTTTCGATCTGGCAGTCCCCTATGTTTTTATTAAACAGTCGGAGCTCCCTAGTCACTGCGACCAGATTGTTCCCAATCTGGCACTCCTTCTCCCGAAGTTACGGAGCTATTTTGCCGAGTTCCCTCGCGATATTTGTATCCGATACGCCTTAGGCTACTCACCCAAAAACACCTGTTTCAGTTCTCGGTACGGTCACCTTACACGGCTTTTCATGGGACCTGGGACTTTCTTTCCTTCTCACTGTGACAGTTCTCCAGAAATTAGTTATCGATGGACCTGGCATATGATCCATTGACTTTGCCCAAGCCGTCACCATATATTGTGTAAGGGGCATACGAATATTAACGCATTTCCCTTTCGATCATTTCGGTTAAGAATGACCTTAGGACCGGCTAACCCTCGGCTGATAAACAGTGCCGAGGAACCCTGGTTTATAAGGCGGTGCGGATTCTCACCACACTGTGCTGCTACTCTTCCCAAGACTCTCATTAGTACACGGTCCAGTAGACCTCAAAGCCTACCTTCCACCCATGCACTACGCCGCGTTACCACATCATCTTTCGATGGTCTGAAGTATCGGTAATCAGTTTGAGCCCCGTCCCTTTTCCCGGCCCGCAAGCTAGACCAGTGATCTGTTACGAACTCTTTCAAGGATGGCTGCTTCTAAGCCCACCTTCTGGTTGTTTTCGACCACGGACACGGTTTGTCTGTGACACTTAACTGATATTTAGGGACCTTAACTTCAGGCTGGTTTGTTCACCTTGCGTAATGGTAGCTTACCCACCATCACTCACTGCTAGTATCTACAACGATTACACCTTCGGAGTTTGGCAGCACGCCGAGGGATCGCTCCCCCTAAACGCACAATCAGTGCTCTACAGCGTAATCAATCTCCACTAACGTCTACCTACGAGTAGTTTCACGCGGAACCTGCTATTGCCCAACTCGATTGGACTTTCACCCCTATACCCAGCTCGTCCGAGCGATTTGCAGATCAGCAACGGTTCGATCCTCCACCCATCTTTCAACGGGCTTCAATCTGGCCAGGCATAGATCGTCGGGCTTCAGGTCCTCCACCATTGACTCCAAGCGAGCACACTTCGTCCCTCACAGTAAACTGCTGCGGACTTGTCGGTTTCCCTTCGGCTTCGTGGATCAACCACTTAACCTCGCCAATGATCAAGACTCCCTGGGGCATTTTTCTAAACGCACGACTGGACGCTGCTCATATCTTCGCTTTCACGCCCAATCAGCCTGTACCCAACTGGTTTCACGTTCTTTTCACATCCCGCTAAGGATACTTTTCAGCTTTCACTCACGTTACTTGTAAACTATCGGTCTCGAGTTGTATTTAGGATTGGAAGTATTTGCCTCCCATATTCACACGCGATTTCCAACGCATGCTACTCTGTGACAGTCACGTGGTCATATTATGTACGGTTACGGGACTTTCACCCTCTATGGATCCGCCATTCCAGGCGAGTTCACCTTCCATAACTTAGACAAAAGACTGCCAACCACATCTCCCTCTCTTTCGATTTGGGATTCGGTTTGTCCTGATCCGTGTTCATTCGCCACTACTAACGGAATCTCTATTGATTTCATTTCCTCCACCTACTAAGATGCTTCAATTCGGTGGGTTCCCTATCGCTAATGCGACCGTTTCCGAAGAAACAGGAAGTCCTATTCAGCCATCTGCGGATCTTAGGCATACATGCGCCTACCCGCAGCTTATCGCAGCTTGTCACGACCTTCATCGGCACTCGAGCCGAGCGATCCCCCAGTTGGGTTGTAGCATCACATGTGTATGTTACCACACCATATGAGTAACCCTTCGGTATCTATATCATGCCTATTCGGCCTCCTCAGAAAACCACCTCCTCGGGGTGATTCTCCTCAGCCCTACCCCCGCCATGACGTGCATAACAGGGTGCTAAGCAACCCCCCGACCTACCGCCCGTATATGAAGAAATCGGTTCGCACTTGTACTGAAACTGTGGTACAGGTCGCTGATTTAGGTTACGAAATTGCGATTTTAGGCTTATAGGCCTCAATTGGCCTTGGTAAACTGAGAAAGGTTCTCTTGAGCGATGGGGTCGTTGCCTGCTTTCCGGA
Organism: Candidatus Poseidonia alphae; assembly: GCF_943787815.1. Classification (NCBI taxonomy): domain Archaea; kingdom Methanobacteriati; phylum Thermoplasmatota; class Candidatus Poseidoniia; order Candidatus Poseidoniales; family Candidatus Poseidoniaceae; genus Candidatus Poseidonia; species Candidatus Poseidonia alphae. The sequence continues at coordinate 496,937 of NZ_CALSNW010000003.1, read as the reverse complement.
AAGTTTCCATGGCCTGGGAAAGTTGACCGAGATGGAACATTGCAACGCCCGCTGAGTTCAGTCCGCTGGTTGAATCTGGAGTGCGTTGGTTGTGGACGTTCATGATCCCAAGCGCCTTTTCCGAACGCCCGCTTTCGATGAGGGCATGGGCGAGATTAAGGAGAATCTCGCCTTCTGCAGGTGCATTCTTGGCCGCCTCCCTGAGAGCGAGAATTGAAGATTCAAATTGTGCATCGGCCATCTCACGCTGCCGTTCATCATCACCGTCTTTCATGTCCAAAGCTCGTTGAAGAAGAGCGATGCCGTAGTTGTTGAACACATAAGGGTCAGTCGGCTTTTTTGATGCGATTTTCTGGAATGAGCGGGCTGCTTGGACCCATTGCCGGTTGACAAGAGCATCAAAGCCAGCCTGGAGGAATTCATTGAGTTCCGGATGGCCTGTGATGTCTACACCCATGGCCATAATCGGATGCAATTTGAGGCGGATCGTTTGCTTAGTTTCCCCGGTTGGCGCAGCCTCCAGCGGAGAATAGAAGACGGCAGCAGGCGAGTCGCTTTCGTGGTCGTAGACGAGGACATCATCGTCAAGAGAATCATAAGTGACCTCAATAACTTGGTCCCCTTGATCGTAAATTTCTTCATAGTTAGGAATAGGAGCATCAATTTTCCAATAATCCGGCACATCCAATGCTTCCGGTTCCAATGATTTCACCAATCGAGCAGAATCAAGACGAACGGGCTCTGGTGTGGAAGGCTGTGCGATTGCAACAGCCGGAACAGGCTCTGGAACTGCTTCGAGCAGTGGTGGGTCCGGAATCAATGGAAGTTCTACCATCGGCTCTGGGACTTGTGTTACCGCCTCAGCCGGGGGTGCTTCAGGAGCAGGAGCAGGAGCAGGAGCAGGAGCAGGAGCAGAGGAGCAGGAGCAGGAGCAGGAGCAGGAGCAGGAGCAGGAGCAGGAGCAGGAGCAGGAGCAGGAGCAGGAGCAGGAGCAGGAGCAGGAGCAGGAGCAGGCTCGATTGTTTCTTCTGGTAGGCCGTCCCCGTCGGACTCAAACGGTATACCTTCAGCGAAGCTTCCAATTCCGAACGGTAATCGGGAACTTACGACATTGGATTCCCCTTGAAAACCAAAAGGCAGACTTTCTGTACCAGGGAGCCCTTGTGGAGCGCCGTCCGATTCCGGAGCAGGTGGCTCAATACCTTCGAGTTCATACCACGATTCAGCGGCATCATCAAGTCCGGGAACTTCTGATGGAAGGCCTTCCTCAGCCAGCAATGTTTGTGATAAATCAATTCGTAATTGACTCCCACATGCAGGACATGCGGACCCTCCTAGCGAGAGCAATCCACAGACTTCACACTCAAACATACGGCCTGCCTCAAACCTCGGGACTCGCCGTCTGCCTTGAAAGCAACGCTCTGTTGACCTTGTTTCATTCTTCTTGGCGTAGTCGACCCACAATCTCTCCTGGGATCGATTTAACGTCGTTGACGAGAGTTACAATTGCATCCAAGTCGTCATCAACCAGTGCATCGGCTAGACTCTTTCCCTTCTTGCGGCCACGCATGACCTGGAGAACGATACTCACCGTTGTTACAAAGATCAAAGCGAGCTTGATCATGGATTCACTGCCATCCCTACCGACCACGTAAACGAGGAGCATGTAGAACGATACGATGAAGGTACTGATAATCATTACAGGGAATCCTGCCTTGAAAAATTCATTGAACGAGATTGGGTAACCTGCCTCTTCCGCCATCCCTGCCGTGACAACGTTTGCAGATGCCCCAATGAGGGTTCCATTGCCTCCCAAGCAGGCCCCAAAGGCCAACGCCCAAATCAGTGGGCTAAGAAGGTAAGAGCCCAAATTATCGGAAATTTGGAGGACAATTGGAATCATGGTTGCAGTGTAGGGGATGTTGTCAATAAATGCTGATGCAACGGCAGAAACCCACAATACGATGAGAATGGCTGCTGCAAGTCGTACCGTTTGGCCTTCGGGCGTATCGTCACCAAAGTACGCAATGGCTTTCTCAACGTACTCCCCAATGAAGGCTATGACTTGCAGTTCCTGTAGAGAATGAACCAATACGAACAATCCTGCAAAAAAGAGGAGTGTGGCCCATTCGACCTTTTCCAGCGGTTTTTCAAGTTCATGACGATCGGTTGCGAGAAGCATCAATACCGCACCAACGAGTGCAATCCATGAAACTGCGATGTGGGTGATCGGGTGAAGGAAGAAATTGATGATCACGAGGATGAGAATGGAACCGCTTACTTTGAGCATGGCTGGGTCCTTAATTCCGTACTTCGCTTCCAATTCAGCTACATCTCGAACTCGAGTACCGGAAAATTCCTCTCTGTAGAACCATTTGATGAACATAAATGAGGGAACAACGGTCATAAGGATCCCCGGTGCCATTTCTATGATGAAGTCGTTAAAGGTCACACCTTGAGCGATCATTTCTTCGCTAAAACCTCCACCATTAGGAGACTTTGCGTTTCGAATGGCAGACTCGGAAAGTCCGGAGCCAATCATAATGTTGGGTGGGTCACCGATCATTGTGGCTGCGCCACCAATGTTCGAAAAGAGAACCTCGGAAATCAAAATCGGAATGGGCTTCAAGTCCAGTACCTTAGCAAGTTGAATGGTCACAGGCGTGAGGAGCAACATGGTTGTGACGTTGTCAAGGAAGGCTGAAAGAACGGCGGTTACCGAACAAAGGATGACAACAAGGGTCCAGATTGACCCTCCACTTTTCTTGTAAGCGAGAACGGCAAAGTACTCGAATACTCCCGTATGTGAAAGGATTCCAACCATCACCATCATACCGAGAAGCAGCCCAATGGTTTCCCAATCGATCATGGTCGTGACCTGAGCCAACGAAAGAGCAGCCTCCTCAGTGTAGTAGTTGAGAGCAAGCATGGCCACCAAACCACCAACTGCAGCGGCCAAAGTACGATGAATCACTTCGGTGATGATCAGAGCATAAACTCCAAGGAGAATGGCGAGACCAACCCACACGGCCTGGGTTTCAAGACCTTCTCTGATGTGCAAATTGAGGTCAATACCACCACCGCCTCCAGCTCGAGATGAACCGACGAAGATCATGGAACCGACAAAAATCAGTAAGCCGAAGGAAATGCTGCGACTTTTATTGGAAAGGAGATTGGAGTTCACTGGAATGCACCTATTATTCCTAGCCAAAGGGGTTCTCCCTTTGACCGTTTGCCTATGGACTGCTTAGGAGCGCCACAAAACACCAATATTTCCACGCTGCAAAACAAGGGTAGATTTCGTCTCATTTGCAATGTAAGCCCAGACCTCAGAGCGCTGTTCTCTCTCGAACAATCCCTTGTTCATCTTGACCTTTACGAGTTCTCGGGACTTTAATTGATTGACGACCTCTTCAATCACCGTATCCGTTAATCCGGATTTCCCAATACGAACGCTTGGGTGGAATTCACGTGATTTTGCTTGTTTGAGTACACGGTCAGGAACAGAAGACATTACTTTTCACCTCGTTGAAGTCGATGGTGTTTCGGACCGCCACCAAACCTCCGAATCGTCCCACACTTAAGACAGGTAGTAGTCCGTTGCCCTAGGCGAATACGGACCCTGAGACGACCGGGTAGCGAATGCGCTGCCCAGCATTTTCTGCAAACAAGGTGTCGGGAATGTTGAGGCAATGAAAGTCGATGCCGCCGTGATACTTTCATGAGATGGACGGCAGCAGAATCAACGACATCGATGGTGTAATCCTGCGGATTTGATAGAATTTCAATCAAATGAGTTTGGGCAACTTCAGCCGCTGCACCACGTTGTTGGCGCTGATTTCGACGACGATTTCGGGCCATTCTCTAAAGCCTCAGTCCAATATTTCTAGCAAATCTTTGGTGATGTCAGCAATATCTCTATCACCGTCTACTGGGAAAAAAAGACCGAGGTTATCGTACCAATCAGCCAACGGTGAAGTTTGCTCATGGTAAGCCCCAAGCCGAGTTTGAACGGTCTCTGCATTGTCATCAACCCTACGCTTTTCGACATAGGAACCGCATGAACAGCCATCATCGGGTACCGGGTTGAACGTATCGTGGTAAACGGTCCCGCAGGTTCCGCATGTTGAGCGCCCACAAATTCGTTCAACAATTCGCTCATCAGGGACTTCAATGGCCAAAACGTGAGTGATCTCTGTTAAATTTTGAAGGGCTTCTGCCTGAGGAATGGTACGTGGAAACCCATCGAACATAACACCGTTAACGGCATCCTTGTGTTTGATTCGTTCTTCAATTAAACCTAAAATAATGCCATCTGGAACGAGCGCCCCTCGGTCCATGAACGATTTCGCCTCTAACCCAATCGGACTGCCTTCCTTCAACGCAGCCCTTAGCATGTCACCGGTGGAGACTTGAGGGAGCCCCGTATGTTCCATGATTCGCTGCGCTTGAGTGCCTTTTCCAGCACCAGGGGGTCCAAAGAGTACAATGCTGCCCATGGCCGGCCTACGCCTTCATCCCTTTCAAGATTGACACGGAATTAACCTTGACGCTGAAGCCACTGATGGCCGTAATGTGTCCATTGTTCCATCGTCCATCCGGGGGGGAGTCCTGATGGGGGCAAGGGTGGGCCTTGGGCAATTGGAACATCAGGCTGAACCGGGACGATGGGCTGAACCGGTTGGGACGGAAGTGGGAGAGGCGGCAAGGCCTTTCCAGCCACAGGTAGACCTGCGAGTGGGACGCCCAATGGAGGCATGCCCGCAGGAGGCATTCCAGCAGGAGGCAATCCAGCACGTGGCATACCTGGTGGAAGACCAGCGGGGACTGCGGCGGGAGCAGAGGGTAGATCCATCGATTGCATGAGAGCTTTTGCAATCTCATCCTGACTGACTTCTCCACTTGTTAAATCGTGGACTGCACTACTGATGTCCAAAACTTCATCCCTTCTCGCCCCCATCGTATCTGGGTTTGTATGAGAATCGGGAGCAACGAGTTCTAAACCATCGTCTTGGAGTTCACCTGACCGTTTTACGCGACGGGCAACAACAGCCAGGGCAAGGATGACAACGCCAAGAATGGACACCGTCACCCCGGTGGATAGCCCGCTGAGAAGACCTTGATTACCAACTGCTGCCTGTACACTCGCTTCGATAGCATAGGTTGTAAGCTGTTCATCTCCCGAATAGACCGTAATGGTTAACGAACCGATGGCCCTTGAGACATTTTCTTTCGGAGATAGTTTCACGGTGACGGTCACGGAATCCCCAACCGCAAGGTCGGTTATTGAGTCTGGTGTGACAGCAATGGTCCAGTCGCCCCTTTGCCCACCATTTTTATCCAACATCATTGCTCCGAGAGAGCCTGTGAGAGGAACGTTACCATCGTTGAGGAGAACGAATTTTTGGCTTGCGGACCCATCCCTTGAAATCCCTTCAAGGGGCCTAATCGTCTCATCTTCAACCGTAAGATTAGCGTAGGTAGACTCCAACACACCGACCGTCAGCATTTCGGAAGCCTCAACAATTCGACCTGCATTGGTTCCGGTTACGGACACAAGGATCTCAAAGGAGTTCGCAGAAGCGTTGGTTTGAACCGGTGGTGTGAGACCAAGGCGAACCACTTTCTCTTCCCTTGGTTCCAGGTAAAGAATTGGATTTGCAAAACCTATTGACCATCCATCGGGTGTCAAACCGTGTGTCCATTCCAATCCGAGTTCTGTATTTCCTGTGTTTTTGATAGAGAACTCGCAATATGTAAACAGGTCGCTGATAACCACGTCAAACTGACCGCTTTCGGGGCCTATCAATCTGAGAGCCAATTCATCGCGAACGACCAGCTCGGTTGTATTGAGGCGGAAATTGGAGGACGAACGCTCCGTGCGGATGCTGAAGCTGTTTGAGTCACCTTCTGCAGCGGTTATTGGTACCGTGAACACGAGCATAACAACGGTGGATTGACCCGGTAAAATGCTGAAACCAAGTGTTCGGGTATCATTTTGGCCATCATGGCTGACTCGTATGGCCCATAGCGGGTTGGACGGCTGAACACGGACATCCAAAGCCACAGCCAAGTTACCCGTGTTTTCAACAGTGAGATTCATGTACAATTTCTGGCCGCTGTCAACTGCATTGTCGCTGGCCAAATGTGAAGGCCCAACCCGCCCATTATCGTTGGAGAGATGAACATCAAAGGACTCTTGAGGCAGCACTTCAATGGATACCGTTTCCGTGAAGTTCATGGTCAAATCAGTAAAAGAGGTGACGTAGCATGTCACCGTATCGGTGTCACCGGCAGCAGGAATACCACCTGCAACCAAGGGCACGATGATTCGAACTGCCATGGGAAGATATTCCTGAATATTGAGTGGCTCAAAGTCCAGTTGGGAAGAGTTTGAACCCCCAAGCATGACCTGCCATCGGTGCTCTGAAAAACATTCCACACTGTATTGTGCTGGAGCATTGCCCGTGTTTTTCACGGAGATCGAGAAGAAGCTGGATGCCCCCGGTTCAGCCTCTAATCCGTTGGTTCCAGCGGCGACAACGCTCACTTGATCCAACTGTTCGACTTCAATGTAAATACGTTGACTGTGGGCAACTGTGGGTTGGAATTCATAGCGCGCTGTGATGTCTACAACATAGGTGCCTGCACGGACGTAGCGTGGGCTGTCGGGGTCTGTCATGAGGTCTGCATCAATGTCCTCGAGGCGTAGATTGATGGTATTATTTGCATCTGGTGAGCCTTGGGCAGTGAGAATGAAATTCGTTGTTTCATCAAATGTACGACTCCACTGGTCTTGACTCGGCAAGAAGAAGTCCGCTCGGTCTGGGGAGGGAACCTGTACCATTGAAGAAGAGATGACTACGGATTGATTCCCCGTACCTTCATGGAGAACGACTAACGGTATGTCAATTCCAGAATCGTTGCGAACGTCGAGAACCATGTTGGCATTTGACTCCCGTTCTTCCGTAGTTTCAGGGAGGGTCCCGTCGCTGTTTGGAACAACAACCCGTACGCCCAAGGCCATGACTTCCACATCAAGTGTGAACATGTTGTTGTCCGTTCCTGCATTTGCATCGTTCATTTCAACCACTTGATCGGTCGTGTCAATGGAGATGCGAAGACTGTGAATTCCCGTTGTTGCAAATTGATGGTAGATGGTGATGGCGTCAAGTTGCCCGGCTTGCAGGCCGTTTCGTGAAGCGGTCGTCAGCGTTTGCTGAGTCGTCAAATCCTCAAAGAGAACATCGAAACCGCCAGACGGGCTCGTGCCTTGATTCATCCATGCTATACTGATGGCGATCAAATCATTGCGCAGTGGGTTGACCGATGAGGGAACGATACTACCGTCAAAGACAACGAGGTCTGCTTGAGGTGTTGGAGTAGCAAGGGCTGACAAGACAAGACCAAAATCTTGGGTCGTCCCACCACGGTGCAGAACCTTCACGATCCATTGACCCTGGCCAGCGGACAGGGCACCTGGGGGAATACGAATACGCTCGACGTTGTTGACATCGTCAGCCGTCCCACCGGATGTGGTGACTCCAGCCGAGAAGTGATTCCCAATCCACTCAGCACCGTTAGGGTCGACCAGAACCAAGTCCATGTTGTTAACCAACCGAGGTTGATTTTGTGGTGCATTCGCACTGCCTGCTTCGTCGGTCCATGCCAGAGTTATATCAATGCCGTGAGATGGGTCAAGTGAGAAAGAATAGAGCAGACCAAATCCAGGAGAGAGGGGTTTGTTATCGTCAAAGAATGTGTTCAATGGAGTCGTTCCGTCCATGGGTAGAACCGTTCTTGAGAGGTCAACTTGACCCCACCCTTCATTCGCATTTGGAATGTCTGGAGTTCCCAAATCTTGGGCTCCGTTAATCATTGCAGCTTTAACGAGAGAACTTGTTGGAGAACTCACTCCTGCTTGCTCTCGGATGAACTCACGAGTTAATGCCGCAACGCCTGAGGCCACCGCAGTGGCTTGTGAGGTTCCCGACAGTTGCATGTAATATGAATTCCCGGTAGAATGCGACCCTGTAAGGCATGAAGGACCCGCAGGGAATTTCGCCTCTTCAGCCAAACCCGAACAAACACCGACTCCGGGGGCAACAAGGTCAGGCTTGATACGACCGTCGAGTGCTGGGCCATCGGATGAAAAATTAGCGACTGCGCCAGCAGCTACGCTTCCGTCAACGCCCGTTGTAGAGGCTCCGATTGCAATGGTGTTTTTTGCCGTTGCTGGAGAGGTGATTTGGGAGGCGCCCAGGCCACCTCGGTCGCCGATTGAAAAGATTGGAGTCAAGTCCGAACGGTCGTTGACATACATATCTACCGAGCGTGCGTCGGCTGTGTATTGCCCGTAATTTCCATTAAGGCCCCAAGCATTTACGGCGATTCTTGCCGTCATTTGTTCTGCATTGCTGAGAATGTCGTAGATTGAACCGATGCGCCCGAACACTCCGGTTGGGTCGTGTTCAAGAGCGTACATGACCATGTTTGCACCAGGAGCAACGCCCCGTGCAGATGAGTCACCCGTGCCGTTTCCGACAACGGTTACAGCGATGTGAGTTCCGTGACCTGAATTGGTATCGTCAGGAGAGGGGTCAAGTCCGAACTGAGTGTAGGTGGCAGCAACTCTTCCAGTCAAATCAGGATGATTTTTATCCAGTCCTGTGTCGGTTACTGCAATCATTTCACCGGAACCATCGAGGGTGAATGTGGCGTTGTTGTTGACGTCTTGAACACCAGCAATGGACCAAGCCAGAGCGTTGTGAACACGCAGTTCTGCAGAGGGTTCAGTCCAGATGACTCGGCCATCATGAGCGATGTTTCTCAGAAGCGTTAGGCCTTCCCCGTCTGAAACAACGGCTCGACACAACCAGGCATCGCACCATGCTTCATCGGCTCCATAGCGCACGAGGTCTGTTGCAAGGGCGGGATATCCCCCGAAGCCTAAGTCAGATGCAGGGATGAAAGTGAGCGAGGGGGAAGTGATACCGTCTTGAATTAAATCGGGTGCAATCCTCCATTGCGGTTGTTGATGTCCAATCCAACGAATTCGGTCGTCGTTTTCGAGGAGTGTGAAGGTGTCCATGGGCGGTGAGGGGAGGCGAACCAACCATCCCTCGTCATGGAAAAAATCAAGCACAGTGAGGTCGTATTCCGCGGTCAACGCATCGAAGGCATCGCGATTTCCGTCATGAAGTTGGACCATAGCCATTCCAGTAAGTGCTGCATCGTGGTTCCGTGAAAACGATGAAAGAACATCAGGTCCGTTAGAAAGCAACGGATCAAAACTGCCCGCAGCCATATGGATGATTCCACTTGCGGGCGTCAATTCAACCGATACGAGCGACGCTTCGGGCATGGAACTCCACATTTCCTTAGCAAGTTCCAGCCGCTCTCCTTCCGACATTTCACTGGCCGTGAAGGTCGGATTTTGATCAAAGTCAATCTCCTTTTCGTTTGGTTGGTCAACCATGGTAGAAAGCGGCGTCAATACCATGAGCGCTAAGACAAAACCAAAGCCGATATTGGAGCGCATGCTTTAACCAACAGCACTCCACTTTTGAAGGATGCTCTTCTGTGCGTGAACAAACACAAATATTTTGAGATTAAATTCCGTTGTAAATTGCGATTGCCGCATCGGTTCTGGCCACTGAAACTCTCCAATCATCTTCCGTACCCATGAGGGCACGAATTGCATCGACATTTTCCGGAATGACATCTGATTCTTGGTGAATCGCTTGGAAGTAATAAAGCGTGTTTCCATCGAGTTTAACACCGTCTTCCCAAACAAAAATTTCGTGCAGGTCGCCCCACTTGCGGCCGATGTCCCGTGCATACTCCATGACTTCTGCAGTGGTTGTGATGTTGGTCTCACTGCCGTTCATAATGATGATTCGAGGGTTACTCTTCCACAAATCCAGTACCGACTGGGTCGTCATACCGTGACCTTCAGGCAAGGTGGCAACGATGGAATGGCAGTGCATGAGTGTGGTAGGCACCGCAACGGCCATCGAGTTGATGGAAATTTCTGGCTTGACTGTCATGACGTCAGGACCGTGGTGAGATGGAACCTTCAATACCGGCTTTATGGCATTGATCGGACCTTTTGCCGAATCCCCTGGATCCGCAGCACGACGTATCATGGTACATTCAACCGACAGCGAACCGCAGTGCTCATACAATGGAACCAATGTCCTGGAAAGGCCGGTGGTGTTGCATGATACAACACGAGTCCCTTGGACGTTCATGTTCTCCATGTGGTTGGCCGAGGAAGTGTACGACATTCCGGTCATGGCGTGCTTTTCTCCGCCCTGGAAGATATACTTTACACCCGCTGCGAGGTACTTCTCTTTGTTCGATGCACCAACCTTGCCCGGTGAGCAATCGACAACGACATCAGCTATTGCAAGGAGGTCCGAAAGTCCACCATCGCACTGGTAACCACCAGCAGCAAAAGCGGCGATCTTAGCCTCGTCATCATAGGTACAATACAAGGGGTATCCCTTCCTTACGGCGAGGTCGCAACCAAAGGACGGACGGGTCTTGGTCACGCCGATGATCTCCATGTCGTCTTGGGCGTCAACCGCATCTGCTACACGCTTTCCGATGGTTCCGTATCCGTTGATGGCTACCTTGATGCTCATGACCCTCTCCATGCCTTGCTCATTGAGGCCCTCAATAAACACTTCTTCACTGATAGGGTCCAAATCCATGACAAACCCTCATCAAGAGAACGGTTATTTTGATGGGCAAAGACGGGAGGATATTTGAGCAGGAACCACGAGCATAGGAACATGGCGGATGTGTCTGATGTGGTTCAGCGGTCGATGAGCATCAACGAAAAGTTGGGTCCTCGCTTGCAAGCCGCCGCAGAACAAAATGCAATTCTCAGAATCGGATGGACAAATGCAGGAGATGCTGTCCCGAAAAACGGGGAACTTGGACTCTGCCCCGGCCTTCCAAACGGTTCACGCATCCGTGCACTCGGTGTGTTAGGCTCTTGGGTTTCGGCCTTCGGAACCGGTGGTTCATTCACCATCCAAGGTGACGCAGGTTCCTTCCTCGGAGCAGGAAATGACGGCACAACCATCGTTTGTGAACGCATGGCTGCGAATTTTACGGGATACCGGATGCGCAGTGGAATCATTACCGTTCTTGACGGCTGTGGAAACGACACTGGGGCATGTATGGAAGGAGGAGTTTTGGTCGTAAGAGGTGCCTCTGGACAACGTATTGGCGGAGGCATGAAAGACGGCCTCATCGTAGTTCATGGTGACGTTGGCCCCGACCCCGGCGCAGGAATGGAAGGTGGCCACATCGTCATCAACGGACGATGTCCTACTCCACCCCCTGGTGTTGTTCTTCGACCTCTTAGTGCCAAGGAAGTGAAGGAGATCAACACCTTGTTGGACGATGAAACCCTTCACGTGCCCGGTGACGCTGTTTGTCTCACGCCCCAAGATGGACTCAAAGTGGAATCCTTTGGCCATACTGTTTCAGCTGGAGACCTATCACAAGTAGGATTGATGGGGTCCAAAAATCCACCACTCCCACGCTATGCCACGGTTGACACCGTCGCATTGATCGGGGTTTCGGAAGAAGTCCAATCGCTGGCACTCCCCCTACCGATGCTTCCCTATGTGGAAACAGCATCAAACATGGAACATGATGCTACTGGAGATGAGTCAGCTACAGAAGTTCTCAACCGTCATCCGGTCATGACCTCGCAACAACCACGGCCTGTAGATGTCCTCTTGGTCAGCGATTCAAATCTCTTAGACTTGGGCTCTGAACTTCCAACAGCTGGTGGATTTGGCATTGACTTTGATAACCTTCCCAATATGAACGCAGAAGAGGTTGACGGTTTGCTTGTTGCTCTTCGCTCCCTTGCAAAAGAACATGCTCCCGTGATCTTTGTTCAAGGCATCAGTCGAATTCAGTCCCTCCATCAACGGGCTGAATATCATTCGGTCGATGTTGCTATGGTTAGAATTGAAGATGGCTCAGGACTTTCAGAAGCAGCCGCACTTCCGATGACCGGACGTTCAAAGAAGGCCCACATTACTACGCCAACAGTTCAAACTGGATTCCTACTCGGCTTTGCAGCAAACGGACACGATTTGGCTGTATTGGTCGCATCGGGAGCCAACATCATCTCCTGCGAAGCACCGATGGCTGATGGCATGGACATTGCATACTGGCTGCAAGGAACACAAGAAGAACTTGCTCAGCATCTTCGACGCATAGGCGTTGATAGCATCGACCTGTTGGATCGTTCTTACCTCCGTGCGCTTGACCACGAAACAGCGGCTGTGAGCGGACTACGACTTTCAGGTTATGACCGACCCCTTCCGCATTGGTTTGCACGTTAGGTGATTGATCATGCCGACTATATCCGTCCCTCAATCCTTGCTAAGAACGCTCCTCAGCAATCATGGAATCGTCCATGATGTAGAAACGATGGGAGACCAACTTCCGTTGATGGGCACCGATATTGACACCTGCAACGAAGCGACGCTCGACATAGAAATATTCCCCGACCGCCCTGACCTGCTCAGTGGAGAAACATTGGCGTATGCAATTCGTCCGTTCCTCCATGGCGCTCCGGCAATACCGGAGATTGAAACCAAGCCAAGCGGCATCACAATGCACGTTGAACCAAGTTTGGCCACCATCCGACCCATCGTGATGGGGGCGGTTGTGAAGGGGGTCGTCTTAACCGACGATGCTGAAGAACAAGAAGCGTTCATCAAAGCACTCATGGACCACCAAGAAAAGTTACACTTTGCACTTGGTCGTGGCCGGAAACGGGCCTCAATCGGTGTTCACGACCTTAATTCAATCAAACCCCCGTTTAACGTCATTGCTGCCCCTGGAAGTCACTCGTTCATACCGCTGGGAGAAGAGGTTCCAATGGACATGACCACCATTCTCACACAACACCCAAAAGGAGTTGATTATGCTCACTTGCTGGATGGCATGAACGCTTATCCGCTTATTCTTGACTCGAATGAGGACGTACTCTCATTCCCTCCAATTATCAACGGCAACCACACGACGGTGACGACAACTACTCGAGACTTTTTCATTGATGTAACCGGATGGGACCAACGTGCTTGTGAAGCGTCTCTCATGTTGATTTGCTTGCAACTTCAAGAGCGTGGTGGGAAGATCGAGACCGTTGAAGTTACGACCTGCGACCGTGAGGTCATAACAACACCAAACGGCACTGGAAAATCCCACCTCGTACCTGAAGAATTGGTGACGGGCTTACTTGGCCGACACTTTTCAGACGATGAACTCAACCATGCAATCAACCGTATGGGTGGGTGTTTTGTCGGCAAGAAGGATGCACCTCCCGGTTCACCAAAACATGCAACAAAAATGTCCGAGGTATCTGAGGGGAATCGTTTGCTTGAATTCACCATGCCTCGTTGGCGCTTTGACATCCTCCATCCCGTAGATTTGGTCGAGGATATCGCCATTGGGCACGGGTATGAAGACCTTGGCGTAGATCAACCGGTCGCACAACTCACGGCTCAGCCACGCCCCGACCACAACATGAGGCGACGTCTACGTGAATCCATGCAAGGGCTTGGGTTGATGCAAATTCAATCCCTCACACTTTCGAACGAGACGGACCAATTCACCAACATGCGCTGGAATCAAGACCACGCTGCTACCGTCATCACGAACCCCATTACCGTCGACCACACCATGTTACGCCAATTTTTATTGCCTGGATTGCTTCGTTTACTCGCAACCAATCGCCACCACGACCTACCGCAAGGCGTCTATGAGCTTGGGACCGTCGTAAGAAACCATGCGAATTCGGACCGAATGGCCTTCTTGATGGCTGAGCGCAGTGGAGGCTTTGCGGCGGTAAGAGGGAGGATACAAGCCCTATGCACCGACTTGGGCGTGTCAAACTGGCGTGCTGAACCTTTGGAAGAAGGAGATGGACCGTGGCTTGCTGGACGTGGATCAAAACTCATCATCAACGATTCATGGGTTGGTTGTTTTGGTGAAATTGACCCATCTGTGGCGATGAAGTATGAATTACGGGTCCCGATTAACGGTGCTGAAATTGATGTCACTGCCCTCGTTAATCTTCTTGAAGATCCCGTCTGAGGAATCGTCGTGTGCGGGCGATTTGCATTAGGACGGCCAATCGAAGAAATCGCAAGAGAGGTTCGCAGTGAACCGCTATCGGATTTGACCCCCTTTGCACCTTCATGGAATGTATCTCCCCAACAATGGGTACCAGTCATCACCCAAACCGGTGTTCACAGCGAAAAGAATGTCCCTCGCCACATGCGTTTGATGCGGTGGGGCTTGCGCCCTTCATGGGCGAAAACGTCCCCAAGAGAACCCATCAACGCTCGATGTGAAACAGCTCATGAGAAGCCGATGTTTCGCAATGCATGGAAACAACGCCGAGGGGTCATACCTGCTGACGGTTGGTACGAGTGGATGAGTACGCCACAGGGGAAAGCACCGTGGTACCATTTTCACATGGACGAATCAACATGCTACATGGCGGTTTTATGGGAAACATGGAACCATGAAGGTTCTTCATTGGAATCCTTTGCGATTTTGACAACGGAAGCCAATCAAGATTGCAAAGAGGTTCATCGGCGGATGCCCGTCCTGATTGAGACGCATGAGTTGCAATCATGGCTTGAGGGTTCACTGACGTTGACTCCAACACCAGAAGGGCGAGTTGACCGACACCCTGTTTCACGACGCGTCAACAACACTACCAACGAGGGCCCGGAATTGTCAGAGCCCATCCCGAGGTTGTTCATTCAGGAGTAGGGCACGTATGTACCGTCGCTGTCTTTGCTGTGCGGAGTGGGTTCGAAACTTCCATCAGCCTTCTTTTTGTAATGATAGCCATCGGTATGATGAACCCAAGTGAATGAAGGCTCTTTGCTGGATTCTTCAGCTTGTGTTTGAACTGCTTCGCTTGATTGGTCTGTAACACCATCATAATTGACCGATTGGTCAGTGGCTGCCTCAACCGCAGAAGAACCATCACCAAACAATGCGAGTGCATCCTTGTATGCAGATGCATCAACCGTAGTGGAAGGTGCCCGAGCATTCGGGTCTTCTCCTTTTTTGTAAGTAATTGAAGGAGGCGGTGCTTCATCCAATTCGAGGACCTCTTGCTTTTTCTTGAAGGGCCATATCGGAGCCATGGTGTTCCGAGCCTCATCCTGTTCAAGAAACCTACGAACGAGCATTGAACAAAATAAGCAAGTCATTGAAAGGGAATGTCCTTTCGGAGAACCATGCGATGGATGGGGTTGGCGCTTCTTGTCATGTTGCATACCCTAGCCCCTCTAGCTCATGCTGAACCCGAACCGAATGCAAGAGAAGGAGATATCGCAGGCATCACGGCGCCCAGTGAAGTGATTGTCCACCCGGGCGAAACCGTCAACACTTACATTACGCTGCACAATCTTGTTACCGTCAATCAAGAGTTTACGATTTCTGTCGAATCCATGCCTTCAATGCTGAATGCTGGAAACCTACCCCTCTCTGAAGTGCTTGTACCAAACCATTTGAGACAAATGGTCTTTGGAATATCAGCCGACATGAACGCAGTCTTTGCAACCCATCAAGTCGAATTTAGTGTGACAACTGATTATGACATGACCTATTCTGAATCCGTGTGGATGAACGTCACCATCGCCCCTTATTCCGATCTTAATTTCGGCTCAGACAATACAACGAAACTTACGGTGGATGAACTGGTTCGAACAGGAGTGGCTGTCAACATCACCAACAATGCTTCGCTTCCAGATAACGTCACGTTTGATCTGTACAGCCCCTCTGGTTGGAATTGGGGTTGGAGCATTGAATCAAATCCCGATGGAAATGCCTACCTTGACCTCAATCCAAACAGTCTTGCCTACGTCTATTTTTGGATTGACGTTCCCGCCGTTGTAAATGGAATGCCTCTAGCTGGTACTGGCCCGAGGTTCACCTTGACTGCGATATCGGGCCTGGACAAGGCCATGGTTTCGTGGTCTTTTGACCTGCATATGAATGAAAAACGTAACGTAAGTATCGATGAAGTGGAAGAATACATTGAACTCGCCCCGGGAGAAGATGGTCGTTTGCTCGTCTCTGTGCGAAACGTAGGAAACACTCCAAACCGATTGAACCTCACGCTCCAAGGGTTGGACGAACAAGGAGAACCACTGCAAGGCTACCCTGCATCGGACCGATTCAACTACACCGGGTGGACAGTAGCCCTTTTCGGAGGACTCGAAGAATTGTTACTCCAACCCAATGAATCCCGAACGGTTGAAATTGGAATTCAGTCCCCGAACATGTTCAGTGGCGAATTGAATGTTGAGTTGCAAGTTTTTGCAAACGGTGCTCAAGAACTCTCCAAGGCGACAAGAGTCAAAGCAAGCATTAACCGAACGACCAGTGCAATCCTTTCATACACTCACGAGGGATGTTTAGCGCTGATCTCTGACATACCCTGCATGAACAGTTTAACCGTCAAAAACACAGGGAATTCATACAATTCGTTCAGCCTTCGCATCGATGATGTTTCGGATGAATTTACGGCGTCAATCGCCCAAGAGTCCATCCTAACTCAAGCCGGTCAGACAAAGGCATTCTCAGATGTCTTCATCAACGTGACTAAAGGTACTTTGGCCTTCACTCAAGGTGAAGTAATAATCGAACTGCTCGGTGATGAGCTCACAGTTCTGGACAGCGTTAGCATTCCTGTCAAAGCAGCACCGGTAGTAAATTGGTCCTTGGGTGGAATCGTTGAAGATATCAGTGCTAAAAATCGCTTATCAATCGCTTTTGATGTTCGCAACGACGGAAATGCAATCGATGGTTTTGTTGTTCAACTCCAATCCAGCCATTCAGCCCCCATGGGTTTGATCCCGCCCCAAGGAGCAGTCTATGAAGAGGATATTGAGTACCCACGGTCCTTCCAACTCAACGGTGTTCCGTTGGGCTCGAACCTAACCATTCGGGCATGGATTGACTTACCAACCGACCAAACAAGCAACGGAACGGTGTTCATCAACACCACCATCACTTCGATTTTTGCATCCGAGGAACAAATGTTTTTGCACACATCTCAAGCTGATTATTTGGGCACACCATGGCAGGATTCAAAGGAAGTTGATGAAGGGCGTAATTGGAACCAGATTGCAGCCACCGCATGGGCGTACACAAAGGCTTGGTCGGGTGTGATTTTCGCCATCATCTTTTCCGGCTTGATCATCTATAAAGCCCTGACAGACCGCCAACGTAGAATACAGAGCGATGCGATTTTGCCTTACCAGAACGTTGAATCCGATGCATCGGATTGGATGAATAAATTCCAACCCGCAACGGTCCCCGCAAGTGAACCCACACTCATGAACGATGCCCCTCAAGTACCCAAAGAAGCTTTTGAAGCAGTGTTCCGACAACAAGCTGGAACTTCGCATCCTTCCGCACCACCTGTGGACGAAAGACTCAGGGATGCCGCCACATTGGTTCTTGACGCAAGGACAACCCAGGCCAGTTTGGAAAAAGCAGATTCTCTACTCGGAGAGATTCAAACAAAAGGAACTGCTCAGCCCCATCCACTCAACCAGAAATTAGAACCACAAAACCACTCGTCCACCCTCACCGTTCGTCAGGACCCGCACAATGTCATGCCTGCCCCGCCAAGCAGTCCAACAGAAATGGCTCATGTCCCGTTACCAGGCCTGAACCAAGAGGCTGACGACGACCTGGACTTTTAGGTGGAACACCATGTGGGAAATTGGAGTTGATGAAGCCGGCAGAGGGCCAGTTCTTGGCCCCCTCGTTGTCGCAGCATGTGCAATTCCAACAAAGGACATACCGCTTCTAAAGGCCATAGGTGTCAAGGATTCGAAGTATCTCAGTTCCAAACGCCGAAAAGAGATTGAAACATGGTTCAATGAACAAGCAGAAGAACGGGGATGGAAGAAATCGCTCATCAACTGCACTCCAAAACGAATCGACATGGCTCTTATGGCGGACGGGCTCAATTGGTTAGAAGTACGAGCATTTGGGGAAGCATTGAACGGATTACAATTACGAGAGTCAGTGAACATCACCAACGACGCTTGTGATGTCAATGAACAACGCTTCACTCAACGCATATCCGATCAACTTCTAACTTGGCCCTGGAAGGATTCCCAAATGCAAAGTTTCCACAAAGCAGACGAGCGTTTTCCGATAGTGAGCATGGCGAGTATACTGGCGAAGGAAGAACGAGATCGGTGCATTGCAGAACTCGCTGCAATGATTGGTCAATCGGTGGGCTCTGGCTACCCCAGTGACCCGAACACAAAGAATGCACTTCACCTCTTGATTTCCAATGAAGGAATTCATGAGGATGTCCGTTGGGGGTGGGCTACTGCGACCCGCTACTGGAACAACAATTGCATAGGCGACGTTCCCGTTCGAGGGGCACCTCGGACCGTTCAACACTCCCTGTTTGACGAAGATGATGCAAGCATTTCATGAAGGGATGCGACCAGGGCGGCTTGAGCGCCATGGACTGGACACCTGATGAAGACACACTGGACTTAATCCGTCATGTAGCCATCCAAAACGCCATCGAATACGAAGGAAAAGGAGCCATTGGTTCTGTCATTGGCCGAATCATGGGCATGCGTGCCGACCTCCGCCAACATGGAAAAATCGTCACGGGTTTGGTAGCTCAAGAAGTCAACAAGGCAAATGCCTCAGCCGCAACTGACGGTCTCGAATCGCTTCGAGAGATTCTTACAAGTGAGGCACCTCACCTCTTGGAAAAAAGGGAAGTGAAGGAACGCAGGACAGGGCTTCCCGAACTCAAAGACGCCGAGAAAGGCAATGTTGTTCTCCGCTTTGCCCCAAACCCCAACGGCCCTCTTTCATTTGGCCACGCACGAGGTCTTGTCATCAACAGCATCTATCGTGAAATGTACGATGGCGTCTTTATCCTTCGCTTCGATGATACCGATACCAAGGTCAAGCCCCCAATGCTTGAAGCATACGAGCGCATTCAAGAAGAAACTGCATGGCTCACTGGGCGTAAACCAGACCGCGTCGTCATTGCATCTGACAGAATGGATGCGTACTATGAGCATGCAACCATGATGCTCGAGAAAGGGTATGGGTATGTTTGCCAGTGTTCTGCTGAGGCGTTTAAGGAACATCGAGTTGGAAAGACTGAATGCCCCTGCCGTAACCAAACGACGCATCAAAATATTGAACTCTGGCAGCAAATGCTCAATCGTGAATTCAACCCAGGCGACGCAGTCGTTCGGGTAAAAACGGATATGACGCTGAAAAACCCTGCACTCCGAGATTGGCCTGCACTGCGCTTACAAGATACTCAAGCTCACCCACATCCACGGAAAGAAGTGGGCTCAAAGTATGTCGTATGGCCATTGCTCGATTTCCAAAGTGCCGTTGAAGACCATCTTCAAGGCGTCACTCACATCGTCAGAGGAAAAGATCTCATGGATTCAACCCGAAAGCAAACGCTTCTCTACGAACACTTCGGTTGGAAGTATCCAGAAACCATGTACTGGGGTCGAGTAAAGGTCCATGAATGGGGTGGATTTTCCACATCGAAAATGAGATTGGATATTGAAGAAGGCAGATATCCCGGGTGGGGTGATCCACGCCTGCCTACGCTTGAAGGGTTGAAGGGACGGGGAATCTCCGATGCAGCGTTGAGGGCGTTTTGGCTCGAACTTGGAATCACACAAAAAGACATATCCGTCCCCCTCTCAACCCTCTATGCACACAACACGAAAGTAGTGGATGCGAAGGCACCGAGGCTCTCCTTCATTCGCGATGCAGTTTTGTGTTCACTCGAAGGGGCCGAGGTACCAGAGTCGGTATCCCACCCCGTCAATCCAAACGATGAATCAATGGGCTTACGCACCTGGGACATGACGGATGGAGCCGTTTACATTGAACAGGAAGATTGCGAAAAAGGGTCCCTCAGGTTGAAGGAATTCGCAGATGTTGACCTCCACGGCTCCAAAGCCATCATTACTTCCTTTGAACGAAGTGATAAACGTCCGATCGTTCATTGGATTACAGAAGGAAACAGTACAGAAGGCACGCTCGTATCGACTTCTAACAATGAAATTCACGTGCAAAAAGGGCGAATTGAGAAGCACAGCCTCAAAACAGGGACCATCGTTCAACTCGAACGAATTGGATATGCCCGTATTCAAGAGGACGGTTCGTTCATCTTGTGCCATGAAGCATCTGTTGAAGAGAAGTGAAAGCAAGTTAGATAGAAGACTTCCACCGTGGGACACACATGGGCAAGACAGTTTCCAGTTTGCAACTTGAGGATGAACACACTACAATCGGGGGTCAAGACACCCTTCAAGAGGGTGCAAAACGGCTTCTCAGCATTTCAGGGGGAATCTTGATCGTCCTTGACGATGATAACCGTGTCCAGGGTGTGATCGGTCAACGCCAAATGATCAAAGCTCTAAGTGAGGGGGTCGATGCATCCACGGCGTCCTGCCATGCCCACATGGAAATGGACTTCATGCTCGTCCACCTCGATGACCAACTCAAAGCCGTTCTTGAGAACATTAAACTTCGCAGTCCACAAGCCGTCGTCGCTGTTGACGAGAATGAGGAATTTGTGGGATACTTTTCACCCAGTGATTATCAAGACGCGGTTAATTTGGTTTCAAACCTACAAGACCTCAAGCTCTAATCAAGCTTCAAGTCGGATCACTCGCTCGCAACCAGCACAGGCAAATCGATGCGGACGTTCAGTTGAGGTGACCGGGTTTGACACCTGACAAGCAGGACACGGAATGACTGGATAGGAGTTCTGAGGCTTGCGTGCATTACGAGGACTCAAGCGAGGACTCGCAATAGCCGTAACCCACCATATCAAGGAACTTGCAATCACTGCCCCACCGACAAAAATTGCCGGGTAGCCAAGAACGAGAACGAGTCCAACGACGGGGACAAGAACGAGTTCAGAGTACATGACCGTTCTTTTTCGCTGGCGAGTGATTCGCATCCCCATCATGAACGCCCCAAGTAAACCAAACACAGAAAGAAGTGTTAGAGGCATCGGCGTGAACGACACTGCTGAAGTGGGCACTGAGTTCAATCGGAATGCCTCTTCTTGGGAAATTCCTTCGCCCTCTAAGGTGATTTCATCGCCCCAAGGCATTCGGAGAACGGAGAGTTGAAACTCCGTTGATTCTCTCAATACATTGTTGCTAAGAGAGGTGAAAGAAGATGTTTTTGCGGTAAGCGATAATGAAAAGGAACTCCAAAGGGGGGCCGGCTGAACTACGATGAACCGATTGATTAAATCCACTTGAGTCCCCTCTGCAACGACTTCGGTTGTTGAAAAACGAAGGGTGACGGGATGATTGACTACTGCATTCTCACCGTTGAGGTCCAAGTCCACTTTCAATGAAGAGAATTCCCGGAATGTTCCAAGCAAATCTTTCGCTTGAATCCCAAGTCCACCCGCGAGGTACATGGGTCCAAGGCTAACCATTTGTCGCTCAAACTCTCCAATTTCAGTCTCCTCAATTAACCGGCTCACACGGTCCTCTTCGGAAACTGCACCTTCTGAAAAGGCACGGAGGGTTGAGGATAGCGCAGGGTTCTCGTCCCCGATGTGGTCCATGCCCCATCGCATCCAAAAGGCCATTTCATCACCAATCGTCAGTGTAGTGACTTTCCTGAGGAGCAATGTATCACCATCCTTTGAGAGTTCCATTTGGATGTCCACGACAAGGGAACTCCCATCGCCGTTGGTGCGTAGGGGTTCATCTGGAGGATAATACGTCCCGGTTCCAGAATCGGTGTCAAAGGTTTCGATCTCAAACGTCGTCGAACCCTTGAGTGCGGGCTGTTCAGGTTGGAATTTCAACGAAACTTCGACATTAATGGATTCGATCCCTCCAATTGCTTTGCTCCATGTCCATGTGACCCGAACAGTGTCACCAGATGCTGTTTCAATGGGGTCACCGGTGACTTCCGCCCCGTTGACATTGAGGGATATCGATTCTGCAAGAGCCAGTGTAGAAAGACCCCAGGGGGAATCCAATTTTACGGCTAAGTAAACGTCCGACCCTTCAACTTCTGGTTCAGGCATCATGATATCGAGCAGAGGCAGTGTTCCCTCAATTGAAGACGGGTCTTCTTCTCCACCCCATAGGAATTTGATTTCGGCATCGGTTCCTTCAGGGAATGAAAAGATAAGCGTCTGTGCTTTGAGTTCGAGGACGATGGTTGAAGATTCAGCTAGAGTAAACGAT
The DNA here is from genome assembly GCF_943787815.1 of Candidatus Poseidonia alphae. Taxonomy (NCBI): domain Archaea; kingdom Methanobacteriati; phylum Thermoplasmatota; class Candidatus Poseidoniia; order Candidatus Poseidoniales; family Candidatus Poseidoniaceae; genus Candidatus Poseidonia; species Candidatus Poseidonia alphae. The sequence continues at coordinate 474,624 of NZ_CALSNW010000003.1, read as the reverse complement.
TCGTCTACGTCAATTGAGAAATCAAGAGAACCTTTCCCCTGATTGAGGAAGGCTCCGTTTGGTTCCGTTTGGGCACTGTAACTCTTGGAACCAATTGCGATGGAGGCTGTGGCGTTAATTGTTGCACCTGCTGCTCCCGAGACTTCATACTCCATCGAGAAAGACCAAGTTGAACTGGGCACTTCGCCTCCCCACGAATTGGAAAGCGTCCATTTACCGATGGTTTCTTGAGATTGGATCGAGTTTCTCATTGATACCGTTTGGGATTCGGTGCTTAATTCAGCAAAAAACGGTGTTAATTGCTTGTTGCTGTCGCTACCAAGAAGATACAATTCAACGGTAGATGCCTCGCAGCAAACGATGACATCGTCTTCTTCGTCAGCAGCCTGCACCGTTGGTGAAACAAATGGCAGAACCATTGTTGCAACAAGGATGAAGATGATGAATGATGCTGTACGCATATGACCGACATGACGCCGAAAGTTCTCCGGCACATAACTTGAACTCTTATTTGGGCCGAAATATGCTTAAAGCGCCTTCTCAAGTAGGGCGCCGAGTTCTTTTTCAAACAAGGTGACCAAGGCTTCTCCAACTTCGCCCTGCAGTTCATCGGGTAGCAACCGTAGTCCAAGGCGGGTTGCAGCACGAGTTGCTTTGAGTTCGGCGTAAATGCTCCGAGCTTTTGAATGGAAATAATAGGCAACGGCTTCTTTTATTTCTGCTTTCAAATCGGGGTCTTCGTCAACCTTTGCACGGATGTGGGTCTTGAGTTCATCCTTCACCAGATCACGAAAGGCTTCGATAACAAGGTCTTCCGTAGACATCAGTTCTTGTATCTGATTTTGGATACTTCCAGTCAACAATCGTTCAATGGCCATGGTAAGGGCATGGGGGGATGATGTTTCAACCCGTCGCTTCAAGTTCCAGATCCAAATGGCCCGTTTGAAGCCACTTGTCGATCAGTTTTGATGCGTGTAAGCGTTCTTCGTTGAGCCCCTCTGGCCATGTGTGCTGCGCTGCAAAGATTTGACTCGCCAAATCGACTTCAACATCACCAACCAGCATTCTATGCCACAACAATTCCTCAAGGCGAGGTGTTGAAAGGGTCATGTCAGCCAAGCAAGGGAGTGCAAGTTCGCTTAGAGCTTGAGTTCTCTGTTCCACATCCATTCCAGACCACGCACCTTGCAATTTTTTGAGGCGACGTTCGGCGAGCCCGGGAATCATGTTAGGTTGTGGGGTTTTTACTTCGGGAAGAGCCACCATGCGAACGCTTCCTTCCTCTTTGAGGTGCATATTGACTGCGGTGTAAATGGGATCGATGGTGGTATCAAGCGAACCTCGCAACCAAAGTCCGAGGGATGAAAAGGGTCGCATTTGGCGTACTCGTCTACCGTTTGGAGCCAAGCATGAGGCGAGGGCTGATGCTTGGATGACACAATCCAAGGCTCCATGATGAATTCTGTTTTGGGCGCCAAGTTGTACTTGGGCTGCTAACGGCACAATACGGACCAAATCTTCCTCGTTCAAGTCCTCTAATTGCCATGTGTCTTCCTCAGGGAGAATGACAATGCCCAAACCCGTTGTGGGAGTTTCTATGGAAAGCAGTTCATCGCGTGGGCGATGATGTCCAGCAGGATAGAATCTGCGGCGATATTTGAATCCTGCATCAAGACAGGCGGCTTCCAATTGGCCGAGTGCTAAGATTCCAATGAGCGTCGATGGGGCATGAAGGTGAATCATCTTAGCGCTTTGAATGCGAGCAACCTGCTTCATGAGACGATCTTTCGATTCAACGAAAAATGACGTTTCTAAGAGGCTTCGCATGGTGGTCCCGTAACTCTTAGGTTGCTACCCCTCATCAAGTTGACCTTGAAGGAGTTGATTCCAATTCTGCTTCACTCAACCATGAGGCGGAGTTCGTCTCGCTTGTATCGCCAGTCACTTGGGAGGCGACTTTCGCCTTTGTAGTAGTTGGCCAAGCGGCGAATCTTGGATTCTGTGATCTCCAAGGCTCGCTTGTTGTGAATGTCTTTGTGGTTTCCAGAACCAAGGTGGTTGATGATGGCGACAGCCTGGCGCATGAGGTTCATCATATCCTCGGGGTAGCTACTGGTCATGTCGTTTTCTTTGAGGACTTGGCCGATGCGCATTCCAAGGACCAAACGGACGTCGGGAACGGCGTGCTTGTCCCGTAGAATTGTACCAATTTCTGCTGTGGACTTACCGGACTTGGCAAGGTCAAGAATGAGGGATGTAACGGCTGATTTGTCCGTATTGGACCAATCAGGAGCTTCGTTTACATGGGGTCGGGAGGAGCCACTTTGGCCTTTACGGGACTTGAACATTCGTGCCATTTACAATCACCAAGCGGCCTTCCGACTAATCTCCCCTTCTTAACCACTCCGCAACACCATGGCGCAGAACCTTGTCATGAAGGCTTATTTTTTGCGTTGGTGAGACTTTGCAAGTGTGCCGGGAGTACCCTTCCATTCCCATCCTGCGGCAACTGCCCGAGCAAGTCCCAGAACCTTCTCATCCTGGACGACAAGGAGGTCGTCCCCTTGACGAATACTCGGATCATATGCAGCAACCATGTGGGAAAATACATCCCCTTTCCATGTGAGGCCGCTCTTGATTTCAATTTTAGGCAAGGCATCATGTTCAAAGAGGAGGTCGATGGAGGATTTAGAGAATGAAAACCCATTGCGATCAATGGACCATACCGCAACTTGTACGCCCTCTTGTTCCAAACGCCAGCGAGGGACCTTACCTCGTACAGCCACACCCTTGAGCCATTCATCACTGCGCATGTTTTTTCGAGCAATGCTCATGTAATTTGCACGAAGCCGAAGCGAATTCTTTTGGTTGCGTAGTTCATAGGTTAGGACGGCATCCTTGACGGCCAATTTCAAATCGTTCAAGGCATCATGGGAACCGGCTCCACGACCTTGTCGTGTTTCAACCACTTCGCATTCAAGGAATGAGAGGTCCATATCGGTGTGGTTGATGACCCGTTTGTAGCCGGTCCGATCAACAAGATTGCGAAGCATTCGTTCAACACGGGCCAATTCATCACGATTCCAATCTCCTGTGACTGGAACGTCATATTGTGAGGCAGGCCATACATCCTCGAGGTCCCGGGGTACCAACCCTAACGGCGAGGTCATCATGACTTCATGACATGCTGTTGACTGAATGGCCTGTATGAATCGGCTGTGAGAACGAGAAAGACGGTACGGCTTACGTGCTGAACACGGAAGCAGAATCATGACTTCACGGACTTCGGAGGGCGTTTCGTATTGTGTTGTCATAAAACGTTCCCAATCCGTCACAAGCGGTTCTTCAAGCATGGTCGTCGAATAACATGGGAAACGCACATCGCGAGACACGTGTGAAGAAAGAAGCCCTTTGACCTTTGACGCAGCTTGGTCATGATACCTGAGGTGCTCCACGAGCCGAGGGCTGGAGAGCGACTGGCGTTCAACGAGAGTACGTAAGGTCCCGGTTTGAAGGGCTGAACGAACCTCGTCAAGAGACTGAAGCCAATGTCGGCTTTGGGCCTCCATGTCAGCAGTTTCATGCCCCAAAGGATAGCGTGGCCCTTGTACTGTTAGAAGAACTCCAGAAGAAGATGCTTCGTGACTTCGACCCATGTCAAACAAATCCACTCCCATCCATGTCAGTACTGCTGCGTTGTCCGGTCCGCCTAAACCAGGTGTCCAAATCAATGCACCAGGGAATTGTTGTTTGAGAACCATGAGTGCATCAACCAATTTACCGGGTTGAGCCGCCAGTTGAACCGCATCTGTAAGAACAACAATTTCTGGATTCAAGTCATCATCCATGAGCGATGAATCATGATTCATTCGCTGCCAGGAGACCGGAAGCAGCGGGGAAGTTCCTTGTTCTTCTCCAGCATTAGCCTCCTCAAGAGATGGAGGGAGAACGTGTCCGATGTTCACATCATAGACCGGTGAATTGGCGCTGAAATCAGGTGGCGATAACGGGCACCGTGCTGTGAGTTGTAGGCGGGCTGGAAGTTCGTTTGTTTTTTGAGTTTCAAACGATGCATATGCGATGTCAAGCGAAGGGTCGCCCTCCATGAGCACAAGGCATGGCGTGGTACTTGCTGGTGCCTTTCGGTCACCTAAGCCCCATATCCGAGCAAATCGAAGCCGGTGAAGGACTGTGCGTGCAAGAGGGCCCGTCATGGTACGGCGTGCCGCCTTTGCTTCTTCAAGGGTTTGAACAACATTTAGCAGTGAATTTGAAAGACTTCGCCGCTGCCCCAAAGCCATGGGAAGAATGAGAACGCCATCGTTGGCCCTCTTCCTTGTGGTTCTTTTTGCCACGTCCACCCTCCCAGTCGTCGACGCTTCAAACCCTGAACCAACAATCCTTGAAGGGCGAATTTTTGTTGTCGCTTTGGACCAAAACACCTCATATGAAACTACAGTTGATCTTGATGAAAACAGTTTCATTCAACTTACGCTCATCTGCCGAGCATGCACAGCGAGTTTGACTGGAGACAACATGAACGCATCAGGAACCGAACGAATCGAATTGTTCTCTGTGAACACCACTTCAATCGCCCTGAACATTGTTACTACGGAAACAGAGACCGTTCAATTCACCCTCCACCACGATGTGATGGATTCCTTCCCTCATGTTAGACCGGGCCCGCCTGATGCCTCACCGCATCATCCAATCGGCGTCTGTACCGATGCAGTGGCTTGCATGGATACGTTACGAGGAACGTTAGCTGCGGTCGTCGATGACAGCACCGACCTCGATGTGTTGCAATCCGGTGTTGTTAATTCAACAGCCGATGAATACATGTCGATTGATGTGAGCAACGGGGACACTCTGGAATGGCAGTGGCTCGACACCACTGAAGAAACAACCGTAACCGTTTACTTCCAAAACATGACGGGTGAAATCATGTTTGAATCCACCCTATCAAGTACATCGGGACACACCGAACTTAACGGTTTGCCGCTGCCGGTGGAATGGTGGACTGCACCGGATTACGGGCGATTTATCGTGAGGATATCAAGTCCAGTATTCCCTGCTATTTGGACTGCCCACGCCATGATCCATACCAATACCCCGACAACCCCGCTCATCGGTCAAGACCTTATTTATGGAGCAGAACTGCTCGGGCACGGGTCCACAATATCTGCTTTTGATTGGAATGAAACCCAAGCCCTTGAACTTCACAGTCGCTTAGGCCAAATGACTCTACGTGTCGACCAACTGCTCAACGGGGCGTGGGTTACAGGTCAAACTGATACGTTGGAGAAAGGGGATTCAAGGACCATCTACCCCTACCCCGGAAACGTTGGGGGCCGAATCGTCATCAACGATGTTTCAGTGTTTTCACTGGAACTTCAAACCAATGAATACTCGGATAACAATGCCGGGCTTGATGCACCCTCATACCTTCCCGCCTCACTCGACCTTGACAATACCTCATGGCCAGCCATCGAACTGACCGAAGCAAGTTCGGGAGAACTGACGTTGGCCGTCCATGACACCGTTGACACCTATCGGTTCGTCGTTGACGGGTGGGAAGATTCAGTTCACTTCATTCAATTTACCATCACAGGGAATGTTTCAGAAATTGAAGCACAACTGTGGGATGTCGACCAAATGACATCAGAAGTCCTTGATACGGTCCCTTCAGTGGTATCGGGGGACTCACTTCGAATCAGCATGCAAGTAGGAAGAGGAACACATTATCTTCAAATCCGAGCCATCAACTCTAGCAATGTCACCCAACATGCATGGGGGAGCGAGGTCCCATCAATTGACTACACGCTCTCGCCCAGTTATTCCTTAATTGATGAAGGAGAAGAGCCTTGGTTCCCTCCAAGCGAAGATGCTGTGTTTTGGGGTGGAGTTGCTCGGTGGGTTCTGGGAACTGCGTTCCTCATCCCAGTTGTATACCTTCTAGCACATCTCCAGCGGAGCCGTAACTATGGCCGAGAGATCTTTTCCAAGAAAGAACGACTTGAATGGTACAGAACACGATTGGATTCTGGCGAAGCAAATGTTACCGCTTCCCAGAAAGACCTGGTGCGATCGCTTCATGCTGTTGCACAACTCGAATGGAACGATGGATTGAACACATGGGGTAAGCCATCACTCCACCACCGAACCGAAGGTTTGGATCTCGCAGTTTGGAGAATTGATCGGCGAATGGCCAAGACACCCGGGACTTGGCCTCTGGTGCTCGGGGTTCACGTCCTCGAAGGTGAATGGGACCTTGCGGCGATTCGTTTCGATGCCCCCGGTGGCGCAGCTTACACGATACGTAACGTTGAGCCGAGGTTCTTATTCCAGGGAGAAGAAGTCTTCCTTGACACCCTCAAACAGGGACATCGTATGTTCCTCATGGTCGAATTGGAAGGAGATGCGCCCGCAGTTGATATTGAACTCAACGGTCGAATGAACACCATACCCTTTGCATCCCGAATCCCTACGACCTTCACTCGAGATGAAGAGGAATGAATCAAGACCGAGTCCTTCGGTCAATTGCATCATCGAGAATGCTTTGTGTAACATCCTTTGGTGAGAGGCTTTCTTTGAGTGCAGCGAGGGCTTTCTTGGTAGCCTTGGGTAATTTCTTGGGCATGTGAAGTTTGAGAAGAACGATCACGTCACCACGCCCAGAGCCTCGCTGACGCGGCAATCCACGCTTACTCACGGTGATGGTTTCTCCCGAATTGGACATTGCTGGTATTTTGATGTCCAATGTTTTGCCGTCCATATGATCAATAGAAACCGTGGTTCCGGACACCATGTCCGTGTATCCAAGAGGAAGCGACATAATCAAATCCGAACCGCTCCGTTCAAACCAAGGGTGTTGTTCAATCTCAAGTTCAATGAACAGATCTCCAGGCTGTCCTTGGCCATGAGGGGCGGGTTCACCGTTCCCACGCATGCGAAGGCGAGTGCCATCTTCAGCACCGAGTGGAACACTGAAGCGAAGCGTCTTGCTCTTCATATCTTGGCCTGAGCCACTGCAATCCCCACATGGATTGTCGCTGATGTTGCCTCGTCCCGAACATTCGTCGCATGGTTGGACCGATTGTTGAATGAACGGGCCGACTTGTTGACGAACACGGACTTGACCTTGTCCACCGCAGCGTTGACATGAACTCATTTCTCCGTCCATCGCCCCTGTCCCATCGCATGAACCACAGGCTTCGGGCAAATCGATGACGACCTCTTTTTCGGATTGGTTGAGAACGTCTTTGAGGTCAATCGAATGGCGGATAAGAATGTCGCTCCCTCGGCGTTCACGCCTTCTGCCTCTGCCCCCTCCACCAAACATGTTCGAGAAGAAATCTCCACCGAGCAAGTCTTCGAGATTGATATTGAACCCTCCGCCACCAAATCCGCCGAACGGGTTACCCTGTGGACTGTCATGACCAAAACGGTCGTATTGGGCTCGTTTCTGTTGGTCTGAAAGTACAGCGTATGCTTCTTGAAGTTCTTTGAAACGGTCCTCGGCATCCTCTTCAGTACTGCGGTCAGGATGGTATTTCCTCGCCAGTCGCCTGAATGCGTTTTTGAGGTCGCTTTCGCTTGCAGAACGTTCAACGCCCAAGACATCGTAATAGTCTCGTTTGTCAGCCATAGCCTCGCCCCAACCCATGACGAGAACAGGACACCTTTGAATCTCACGGAACAGGTCTCAAAGATCTAACCCGCAGTTTGCGCAAAACCGTTCACCCGCGGTGACGGAAGAATTGCAACCTCTGCAGACCAAACCTGAAGTGGTTGCAGGACGGGATTGAACAACCGTAGTTCCGAGCATGGCCATGGATTCATACGATTCTGATGGACTCTTTATTTGTGCCTGAGTTGTCGGTTCGCTGCTGTTTTTGAGTTCCTTACCTGACGAACTGATAACGGTCTTAACGCCTCCAGAATCACTGTAACTGGTCATGTTAACTTCCACGTCATCCCGTGGACCTTCAATTCGGAGGGGCGCAACTGGACGTTGAGCTGTTACCGGTGATGAAGCGGCTGCCGCTGCAAGCCGATTTCTTCTTTGCTCTTCTCGTTCCGCTCGTGCATCTCTACCGAACAGCGAGGAAATAAAATCAAAGATACGATCCATCGGAGTTGGTTTTCGAACGGCTCCAATCGTCCCTGTGATTTGCTCATCGTCAAATGAATTCTGGCCGCTCACTCTGGCGTTAGCCTTGACGATATGTCTGGCTTCATTGAGCATGCTGACTTCGATTTGGTTGTCTTCGGGGACCTGCATCTCAGGGGCCTCTTTGGAAAGATTCGAAACGGGCTGAGATAATCCAGCTTTTGTGACATTGTCCATTGTTGAATCCAGTTCGACTTGAGTGTTCCAAACACCACGCTCTTCTGCCTCATAGACGTGCTTAATCTTCTTCATTGCCTTAACACGGTTGTATTCAAAATCCTTGACCACCCGAGTTTTTCTGAAAACAATAAGGCCGAGAAGGAGGGAAAAAACGTACCACCCATACATAATTCGAGGTTCAAGTTCAAACATTGCACGAAGCGGTGGAATGGAAAAATGGCAGGCTCCCATGATCAAGAGGGGCAACAATGCCAAACCTCGGGAAGTGAAACTGCGTGGAGGTCCCATGTGATTCAAATTCCTGTCGGCTGCTGTATTCAAGTATCTATGGGCTTGTTGCGCCTCATTTACGGTCCTTCGGCGGCCTTCCTTTACGGACCAAACCGTCAGCGAGACCGAGGGTGAAACTTGTATGCAACATCACCAAACATAACGGAACGCCAAAAACCGAAGTCAACGAACCTGCACGAACGCTATGCCGAATTCCCTCAATCATAAGCACGACGGAGTATACTGGAATTGGAAGCCACCACAGCGCCTGTTCGCTAGCGAATAATCCAACCAAAAGGACCAGCCCAAAGAAGGGCAAAAACTCTGCTAAACTCGCCCGCTTTGGATGTTTCAAGAGCACTTTCGTCCGCCAAAAACCATAGCGATGGCCCATCCTCCACCATTGCTTCAGTGATGTTCGCTTCACCATACTAACCGTTGGTTCAGTGTCCCTGTAAAGTGAAAAACCGGCATTGAGAAGGCGCATGGAAAGCTCACTGTCTTGACTGGTGATGAAGCTCTCATCCCAACCGTTGACTGCTTCAACGCTGGTGCGGCGATGCATAACGAAGGCTGGTATCCGAGTTGGTCCGTTTTCTGTAAATTGACTGAACTGACCATCGCTATGACCAAGAGGGGAGGAAAGGCAACCCTCAATCCACTGTTCCACGCCCTGCATTTCTCCTTGGCGACGAACAACCCTACAACCGACACCGGCTAGGGTTGGACCTGCTTTTTGCTCGCATGTATTCCACGCATCAAGTCGCTGTTGAATGTGAGTGGGTTCTATGGTTGCATGTCCAATAAGTTCTATGATGAAATCGACCGAATCGGGAAGGTGTGAAAGTGCAAGATTACGGCCGTGGGCTACTGTTTTCCCCGGATTATGATGCAATTCAATCCGAGGTGTTGAGGAACCCTTGGCTTCTTCAATAAGATTTTTCACGAGCGAAACGGTTCCGTCGGTTGAGCCACCATCCATGACTAAAATCATGTGAGAGGTTTCAGGAACCGTCTGTTCGAGAAGGCCGTTTAAACACGCCTCAATATGCAATGCTTCGTTGAGTACTGGAATTACCGTGGCGATTACGGGGCCAGCGGATGTGTCCATAACCGCTGGAACTCTGCATAGATTTTCACACTTCGCCTTCTAATGGACCTCCACAGCATCTTCTTGAAGGCCGAACCACTCGCCCGCACATGGATGGGCCAAGACTCCGGCTAACCGGTATCGGAGAAGGACTCAGCACCACGGTAATGACCGTATTATCTGGGGCTGACTCTCCGCAAAAAGTCATGCAAGCCGTTCATTCATTTTTCCCGGAGGCGAAGGTTGAGACAATGCCAGATGAGCCTTCGTTCGGGTCTGCCGTTGATGCATTGTGGTCTTTTGAGGGCCTCCCCATGCAAACTTTTCTAGCCGCCTTACACGAGCAACGAATCCTTGACACTGCTCTTGATTTCATGAGTCGTAATATCGTAGAGGAGCACACAGAATTTACCATTTCACGACAGGCTGCTGTTGTCGAGAAAGTATCCTTCCCGATACCGGGCAAGGAACCGGTTGGTGGAGTGATCACCGTCCGACTCGAAGGTTCTGGTTTGAAAGAATGGCTCGAGGCAGCAACCTGGCACAACGGTCGTGCGCAGGTTCCACGAACAATCAACGATGAACGCTCCATGCTTGACGATGGAGAGGCATCAACGTGGCTTTGATTCATGCAGGGCAATGTATTCCATCATCTCCCCATCACGCCCCGTCCAGTTCAGTGGTTGTGGATGTGAGGGGGTGTACCATTTTACGCCCCCATGTACCTTCGGGTCGATTTGAAGATAGCCACCTTCGATACTGCATTCAATCAAATGAATGCGAAGAAGAACATCGTTTCTGAGATGCTCCCAAGTTCCAATAATCCGCTTGGCTGCAATTTGAACGGATAATTCCTCCCGTAATTCCCTGGCGATCGCCTCGTTCCAACGCTCATCAGGCTCACACTTCCCACCTGGGAATTCCCACGTCTCATCGTCACTGCGTTGAGCAAGAAGCACCCTACCGTCTTCATTATGGATGAGAGCGGCGACAACATCAATCACTGAACCATCCTGCACGGCCAGCATGTTCTCCAAACATTGCATCGCTAAGAGTGAACTTGTTTCTACGTCGAGTCGGTCCTCAGTAGGGATGTGGAGAAAGAGGCATGGCGGTGGAAGGTTGCCTTCATGAAGTGATTGCAGCGCAAACAGCGTGTGATAATACGTCTCATTGCAGACAAATGAACCCGCATCATGGGAGATGTCAACCGCAGTGGGGAGCAACGATTGCTTCCATTTCCCAAGGTCAATCCAAGCACCAAGATGACCGTGTCCCTCTATTTTGGACGATGTTACTGCCCTACCACTGTTATCTTCAATACTCATGTCAAGGCAGTCCTGGGCCCGTTGTTCAAGCCGTGGGCGCTCACATGAGCCACACAAGCCGATGTGAAGAATGGCATCCCATCGCTCACCAGAAAGAATCGCTTTTGATGTTTCAGTAGCACCGGAATGGTCTACTGAAAGGATCCTGGAGGTGATTTCAAACTCCTGAGTCACCCGACCTGAGGAATCACAAACCTGGTGCATCCCTTTCAACCGAAGCGCTACTTCTTGACTCGGATTGGTGTTGTGGGTTCCAAAGGGCCCGTACCCTGTAACGAGAATTCGTTGAGTGCCCATGTATTTCTCAAGAGGGTTCAGTTTTTCATCCATCCGGCTCAAAACAGGGGTTAGATTGACAAGGAACGGTTTCCACCAAAAGGCAGTGGGACATATGGAGGAAGAATTGGTTGTCCAATTTTCGCCAGAAGCCCATGAACAACGGACCGGTTTCATGCCGTTTCGGCTCGTCAAAGAGATTTGGCGGGAAATCACCTTTGGTGTTGGGACGTGGGGGGCATTTCGCCCCCTCTTCGCAGCCCTTCTCGCCGTCGTCCCAGGGCTGTTTCTTGGCCAGCATTTTAATCGCAAGCACCGACGAGGTTTTGACTGGTTTCTTCTTCAAATCCCACTTGCATTGACCATCGTTTTGTGGATTGCCCTGTGGCTATGGTCGATTTTTGATGCGTGGCGAGATGCCCTCGCGTTTGACCCTAACTCCACAACTGATCCGTCACTTTGATTGAACCATCGGCCATTCCAGCGAGGTCAGCCAGGTCGTCATCATCAAAGTCATTGGGAAGGCTTCCAAAGATGAAATTCGCAAGGTCCGCCGACTCAATCGCCCAGTACATCACAGAATCGTCATTGTTTGAGTGTCCTTCATTGTTCTCATCTTCATGGTCAACTGGCGACTGGTAGACTAAATTGACCAATCCGAGAAGATGTCCGACTTCATGAACGATCACACTGTTTTCAACGTCTTCAACAGAAGGTCGATTAAAAGGGCCATTTGCGGTTTGTATTGAATCACTGAAAAGAGCTACTGAGGACGCGTCTACGGCTACTCCAAGAACCGAACTGTCAGTATAGGTCCCTGAAGGGAAGAGGATATGCCAGGTCAAGATCGACCCTTCACGAGGAGAATTGTCTTTGTTCTCCCAAGCCTTTTCTCGCACATCGTTTGCAGACCAATCCCCGGTGTGGCCAAAGTCAACTTCCGTGAAATCGATGGAAATCCCGCCGGGTTTGTCGCAAACACTTTCCAGACGGTCTACCAGCATATCCGTACTGCTGGTCATTGGCTTGTAACCTGCCTCGTAGTCAATCTCAATCACCATAGACGTGTACGCATCGTCTTGGAGACAAGCAAGGGTTAACCCTCCAGGAATACCTTTTCGCTCCGGCAAGACATCAAGACTATCTCCGAAACAGCCTGATAAACTGGCTGAAAGCAGGGCGAGGACAAAAAGAGTAACCTTCGCACGTTCAGTCCCCATACCAGTCCCTCAGCACGGTTGTTTTTGAATCTCATCCCTACCAGTCTTCTGGAATTTCAAGGGGGGAGAACAATTGTCCGGGTCCTGATGCGAGAGAAAGTTGGGTTCTAGCCAATTGTTCCCATGCCCGCAACGCAAGAATTCCATCGATAAGGGATACTTCAATTTCGATGAGGGTCACACGGATAAGCGTTTCAAGAATGTCCATTCGTTGATGGTCAACAATGCTGAGAACCTTTTCCAGAGGAAAGTTCGACGGTGGAGCAGTTGAGGTTTCCGAAACCGGCCAAGGTTGAGAGACGCGTTCGGGAACGGTGCCTCCAGTTGAGACCAAGTACTCATCAAGTGATTGTCCCAGGCCCTTGATGTGCTTTTGAAGAACAAGTGAAACTTCGACGAGGGGCATGTTCAACTGATTGATGAGGTTCACCATTCGTTCCTGTAGGGTCACAAGACCGTCAACATCTCCAGCAGAGGGTTCCATTGAATCATCTCACTTTGTGAGGGCGTCAATATACTGCCATCCATATGAATCCCATTGTTCCGTCGTCCACCCGTTGGGTAGTCCAGTTGGAGGCACAGGAGGTGGAACGGTTCGATCAAGTCCGGGCAAAGCAGTCATATTGGGCTGAGGTGAGGTTGGGGCAGGTGCTTCCATCAAATCGGGAACAAGTTTAGTGTTCTGTTTCATTTCTTCGTCAACAACGTTGGTTTGGTCCGCTTCATCCTCTTCCTCAGGATTCAGGAATCTTCGGCGCATCACCATGGCCCATAAGCCAAATGAAACTGAGATCAGGGCGATGAGGAAGAGCGTAATGCTGAAAATATCATCAGATACTTGCTGAGATAAAGCATCTCCATCACGTGCTGTTTCTTCCTTGACCATCAGTGAATCCACCGTATGGCGGTCCATTTCGACACCATCAACGAGAACAAGAACTCGGTATTGCACGGATTGTCCAGCAGGCACATCTGCAACAGTCGGCAAACTGGCCCGAAGGGTTCGGCCAGAAGTTGCTTCCAAACTCGCCTCAGAGGTTGTAGACCAAAATCCACCGTCGACAAGCCGTTGGAGGGCAAAGGTCACGCTACCATCGCCTGCGAGGTTATCCGCAGTAACCAACATTGAAACCAATTCGCCTTCATTTGGGCTTGGATTGTCCCACTGTAAAACAGTGGCTTCGTGTTGAAGGTCAACACGAGGTCCGAGAAGAGCCAGCGGCCAAGAGGCAAACGGGTCTGTCATTGAATTGCCCAAGGTATCAAATGGATTTCCAGCTTCATCAGAACCTGAAACCCATACGTCAACCGTGTAGGAGGGCAGTAAGGTCGTCGCCCCCGAATCCGTCAGATCAAGATTACCACTCCAGAAGAATTGGGATCCAAATGGAGCGATGTCCGGAAGGAGAACACTGCCTCGAGAAATCTCAGCTTCGCCGGCTTTGACTCTGTAATGTAACAGAGCCGGTTCACTGTAATCAAATCCATTTTCGTCGTTGGTCTCGAGCATGACCTTCAGGTTGGATGCATCTCCAATGGACAGAGGTGCCCCTGGTAGAACGGTATTGAGACCGATGCTTTCAATGGTCGGCCGAACACTGTCGACCGCCAAGCGAACACGAGGTTGAACGGGTGTTTCGTCGAAGGCAAGACCAGGCAGGTCATCCATATTCAATCTGAGGTCGAGATGACCTGAACGAACTGCAGGGACGAGCAAATCAAGACTGAATTCTCCGTCGGCTCGAGTGGACGTGCGCCAGTTGTTTTCAAAATCTCCAAAGACGACATCAAAGGCACCAGCGGGAGCGGGTGTCTCGTCTTCTGAGAACAACACACGACCGTTTACACGGAGGGCTTGGCCTGCACCAATAATGGTCTCGATGTTCTCTGAATTGTAGTGGTTTTCGCTGTTGCGGAGTTCCACTGCACGAATGTGGCCAGCTTCAGTATCAAATCGGAAGTCATTGTCCAAACTCCACCAATCATCACCCATACCGAAACGTGTTTCAAAGCAGGGTTCGATTTCTCCTTCATTGCACGGCAAGTCGGCAACCAAGACCTTCGGTATGAAATGACTCACTCCATCGGTATCAAACGATTCAGGGAACTGCCAAGTCAATTGGAAGCGAGCCTGAATGACAACCACACTCTTGTTAGTCGCATCAAGTTCTACTGTTGAATAAAGGTTTGATACAGCGATGAAATCCGAGCCAGTCTCCATTACAGCAACGGGGTCTCCGTTTTCATCCGGTGCGAGACTGATGAACAATGAGGACTCGTCATCGTCCAGATCTCCACCAAGCGCAACTTGAATGAATTGGATATCATCCCAACCGTTTTGGTCACTGATAAGAATTCGTGCGGTGTAAGGAATACCAGGGTGAAGTGGCTCATAGTCATCATGACCTAGAATTGACGAATTCCCCAGGTCGACCGTGGGTTCAAACTCTTGCCTGATGGTGTATGTGGAAAGGTCTGCAGACCAATCGGGGAGAACTTCTCCTGGTCGGTCTCCGCAAACCACGTTGGTAACTGGACAGACGGGTCCTCCACCCATTGCAATGAGGTTATCTTGCTGGTCTTTTCCGGTGATGAAGTATGACACCCGTTGCTCGTGAAGCAACATTGAATCGTCAATGAGTCCCTCAAAGATGTTGAGTCCCCCAGCCCTTGTTTCAGGTGAGGAGAGGGTTTTACGTTCGTACTCATCTTCGTTGGGCAACCCATCGAAGTTGTAATCGTTGCAACCAATGGCGTCACTCGCTCTGCATCCCACCCAATAATTCAATGTGATTTGTTGTGGCGGGTCAACCGAATCTTGGACGACCAATGAAACGGCTTGCCCAACGCCGGTAGAACCTGCATGGCGCTCTTCTCCATCCGAAGGAGTTGCAGACAGAACAAGGGGTGAATTACCGTCAAGAATCAAACGAATTGAATTATAACCGGGATTCGAATACGTTGAACCGTTTTCTAAATCAACGGCTTGAACGTAGAATATCATTCCACCAGGAGCTGATTCGACCGGGGAAACAAAGGTTAAGTTATATTCTCCAAATGCAGGGTTAACCTCTTCATGAAGCAAAACTGAAGCCCCGATAGGGTCTCCGTCGTAAGTGACGTTTTGGCCGATGACTCGCAAACTAAAGCTACCTGCTGGAGGCATGAGTTGTGAATCTTGGAAGTGAAGTCCTCCAGCGAAGCTAAGATTGAATCCTCCACGGACCCAATCCATGGGGTATAACTGTCGACCTGTTTCTTCCCAAACTTGAAGACCGTCCAGTTGAATGTCGTTTTCAATGACCAAATTCATGCTCGTAGTATCCCATCGGTCGACAGCGACACCGAGGTCGTCCTTGACCGTGATTGTGGCTTCAAGGTCTGTTTCATCGTCCCAACTCCAATTGACCAACGTCGGAATCCAAATTGAAACAACGCCGAGGGCATCAACTGTTGAGGTACAGTTCCCAGTGTCAAATACCACGATTCCACCGGCGTCACTGTTGGTGTTGCATGAATCGCCTCGCAGCCAAGTGAACGATGGATTCGCACCGTGGCTGTGGTTCAGTTCAATGGTAACCTCGGTGACACGGTCGACATCGTCTCCCGGAGCAACTCGAGTAATGAGGTTTCGATAGGCCCCATCGGGTGAAGCCAACCCCCCTTCAAAGGAGGCATCAATTGCACGAGTTTGCATGGCGTAGGTCACGTCAATATTGGACACACGGATGCGTCCAGAGGTAGCTGCTTTGATTGCAATAGGAATCTCAAGCATTCCTTCTCCGTTTTCGGGAATGTAATCGTTAAAGGCATCGATCAACGATGGAGCTTTCTTCACAATGACGCCTACTTGGGATTCATCTGAAGCTATTACGGCAGATTCGTTGAGGAAAATCATCGCTTCCCAATCGTAAACTCCATCTCCTCCAATATCGATCATTGGCCGGTCAGGATATCCTTCTTCATACCACAGAATGAAACTGTCAACGGTTGGCGTGACGGCAGTGTTGTTGGTGGTCATGAAGATTGCATAACGCAAGGTATTCCCTGCAGCATCGGTTGAGAAACTTGTTTCAACATTGTTTTCGGCATCCAACCAAGTGCTTCCGTTGTCGTTAGAAACAGATACTTGAAGGGTCGTCCCAGCGGGGACATCCGCAACCCATGCTGGCCGCACTTTACCGACCTTCGTACCCGTATTGTAATACGGTGAGGTCCAATCTCCAGTGGGAGCATATGCCGTTGCTGTATCAATATCAACCCACCATGAGACTGCAGTTGAGCCGATTAATTGAGCTTTCCAAACCAATTCCTTTCCAGGATAATCAAAGTGAATCGTGGAATTGGAGACCACCTGTTCCCAGTGGGTCCCATTATCGGCAGAAATCCAGTAATCAACACGGTCTCCAATGGATGCCGCAGACCAGTAGGTCTGAACGTTAGCAGACAAAACATCGTCTGCATACTCGGTCACTGGACCGTACCATGTGGTGGTTCCTGGTGCAGGGGTTGTTTCATACATCCAACTCGTCCCGAATTCACGGTAGTACAACGAAGCCCCTGACCAAGTTGAATAGCCGGAATCAACGGTGATGAAGCGGTCTCCATCAAACTGCAATCCATAACCGAGGCGTGAGATTTGGCGTGTGTTTGATTGTGGAATAAGTGCTTGAGCAGAGCCGGAGATGTCCCATGCTTCCAGTTGATCTTTGTCGTTGTAGTATGAATCCTTCTGGCAACGCATGAAAAACGTCGTTGAGTTGACCTCTAATCCACGAACCATTTGATTGGATTGTCCGCACTCACGGCTGCTTGATGAGGACGATGTGAAGGTGTAGTACTTCTCATCGCGGTCCCATGTTGAGGTACCATCGCCACTGAAATCGTAAGATACAATCTTGCCCCCTTGATTGTGAACTACCCAGACCTTATCGGTATCTCTGTCGTAAGCAATTCCGGTATAATCACCCGCACCTGCGGAAATATCGTATGAATCGATGCACGTCCAGACACTGTCCCTGGAAATGTCCATTTCCAAAACACGGTGGTAATTCACAGGTGCATTGGAACCGTAGGTGTATCGGTATCCAGATAAAATTCCGAACAGTCGTTCATCGTCCGTGACCGTCCAATCTCTAAATCCATAGTATCCATAGTATGAGGAAGAATGTTTCTGAGGCAGATTGCATTGAGCCTCGTCAAGTGTGATAATGGATTCTCGGCTTGCGTTATTGGGGTAAAGCCGATGAACAACATTGTTGAAGGATGAAGAGGACCAAGTTGACAGGAACAGCCAATCGTGGTGCTTGAGAATCGCTCCTTGACTTTGAGCCATGAAACTCGAGGAGGTTTTGGTTATTTGTTGAGAGAAGAGCCCTTCTGTTGCGTTTGAGGTGTGTGGTTGACGCAGAGCATAGGAACCGTTGTCCAACCAGGCATCGGAATTGGGGTCGGCTTCTTCATCAAACCCGTGGGGGTGGAAGGATTCGCTGATGCTGTCCATTGAAAGCGTCAAGTCGCCACTGCGGTCATCCATGTTCGTCTCTTGTCCGGCAACCCATTGTGCACGTGTGTCGGAAACCACTTGTGACCATCCGGTTGCAGAGGCCCCGGACAACGTCATGCTAACATCGGTAACCAAGGCGCCGCGCGGGAGGTTGACCTTTGCCCCATTGTCTGGATTGGCGCCCTGGTAGAGAGCAACATATTCCGTAGAACCGTCATGGAACTCGTACACGTGACGAGTACCTGCTGCCGCATTAGAGTCCTCCGAAATGAAGGAGGTGAGGGGGCTGAGAGGTGTCGTTACCATCAAAATAACGAGCAGCCAAAAAGCGCCGCGAGAGAAAAGTGTATGCGTATCGCTACCCTGCATACTTCGTAGAGACACGACTTAGATTTTTAACCATGCGGTTAGGAGTCACACCAAAATTAATCCAAATGAATCATTCTGTCGTTCTTGAATCGTATCGAATCGGTGAAGAATCTCCTCGGACACCGTCTTCCTCATCGTCTCGAACTTCGAACCAATCGTTCATCCAATCACCATCTGTATCCCAATTTGTGGGGTCGCTTCCTTCTGCAAGGTGGTCGTCATCAAAGTCAAGGAGGTACCAGCCGTATTCGTGCTCTCCAACATTTCGAACAGGAGGCGTATTTGGGGAGCCTTGGTAGTAGATCTCCCATGCATCTGTGAGATTACCAGCCATAAGAATCACGTCATCGCTGCTATCTACAGTAAGGAAATTTGTGTCGTAATCATTGACGATGTAACCGAACTGACGGTCGATTCCAGAATATTGGTCCAGTTTGAGGTAATTTTGAATCAACTCATCAGGCTGCCCCAATCCAAGAATCGCTGCCCTAAACTGCCAACCTTCGGTGACCGGACTCCCCTCAAAGGTGAGTCCACTCAATCTGACGGCATTCGGGGACGAATACTCTGAAAGTGTAATGGCGTAAAACTCCTGGAAGTTCGTATACGGTTCGTAGGTGCATCCAGCCCCACTGCAGTCCCAGTTCCCATCTTGGTCCGGGTCTTGATTCGCATCATTGGGATCACTTGGATCCATTGTGAACCATGTAAATTCGATGTCGGGTCGGCCCAATGTACCGCCAGAGCCGTCCTGTGATAGAGGCAAACAGGAGTTGGTACTGGTATCGCAGGCTCCACCGGTAGCCACGTCAATCCAAACAACACGGATGGAAAGATACGAACTGAAATTGTCATTTGACTCATTCCAAGCCCGCTTGTATTCGTACCAATCCGGAATCATGTCACCGTCTGAATCATTATCGCTTGGATTGGAACCGTACTTGAACACCTCTCGGCCGTCAGAATAATTGAAATCTTGAACGTGAGAAATCACAGCACCGTTTTCCACCGTGGTAATGTAGGAAATACTGTCGCCGTCGCTGTCGTTGCTGTCGGGGCGTGTTTCGTTCTCGAACTCCATAATATTCGTGAACGGTAACGAACCGATTCCGTTTTGAATGACTTGACCCGAAGGAACGAGGGCACGCTCTACCCAAACCCCTTGGGTTGAAGGAACGTCAAAACTGGTACGGTCGTACCAGCCATCATGGTCGCCATCATAGTCAACGTCCCATGGATTGATTGGATTAGCTGCCCAGTGATTGATGGTTGTGGGGTCATCCATAGCAAATATTGCATAGCAATACTCCCAACCGTCGGGAATACCGTCACTGTCAGAATCAGGGTGGGTCGGGTCAGCCGCTCCACGTAGACTCCGATTGAAATTTTCAGCGTCATAAGTATTGATTTCGTCCATCCGGTCTTGGGAATCTGTACCTTTCTTGACGAAATCTTGGTAGAGGGCTTGTTGGGCCTGAATAGCAGTGAAACCGAGTTCTTCGGTATACGCAGCCATAGCATCTTCACCGAAATCCACGAGCCCTAAATTTGCTGGAACGGTCCCTCTGTTGAGGTAATGACCGTACGTCCGAGATTCCCATTCACGAAGATTGCTAAAGGTTTCATTGACATCGATGGTTCCGTCACCGTTACAATCGAAACTATCGCCGTCGGAGTCAAGGTTAACGTCGCCATCGATCAGTGGGTTCATGCTCCACCTGTTCTGATCCAAGTCCCAATTGGTAAACCAGTATTCGAATCCATCAATCATCCCGTCGCCGTCCGTATCGGCAATGGTCGGATCGGTCATGCCCAAGATAACGTCAATGAAAGCGGTTGGAGGTTCACCTTGCTGCCAAGCGTTGAAATCATTGAGCAATCGCTTACCACGGGTATCTTTTGTAATGAGGATATTGAACACTCGTTGAGCCTTTTCGGTGGGTTGTTGGAAATCTCCGTCAATGTGCATCAACGGTGCGTCGCTTGGATGGGCAATGCCGTTATCCGGTTGTGCTTCGGCGAGATTAAATTCTTGTAGGTCAATAAGACCGTCCTCGTCTCCATCGAAGAGCCCGTCTCCAGCGACGAGAGGATTGAGGGTCCATGTGCCTGCAGTTGAATTCCAAGCTGTGAATAGGAGTTCGACTCCGTCCAGCATTCCGTCACCGTCCGTGTCCACGTTATTTGGGTCGGATGTGAGTCCCGTCAGGTTGATTTGGTCCTGCGTGATGAAACTACCAAAGGATTCCTCGGTGGTCACGCCTGGCCATTGTTGGAGGGCATATGCTTGGCCGATGGTGGTGACAAACCATTGCGGGGACGAGCGTTCATTATCGGTTTCAGACAATTCAGGTGCAATCACATTGTATTCTTCCCAATTTGTCATGCCGTCTTCGTCGGTATCGTCCCAACGGTCAGCTGAATCCAAGGGATTCAACGTCCATTCGTCATCAAGTAAATCCCACCTTGCAAACCAAATTTCCCATCCATCGGGCATCCCGTCGTCATCGGAGTCAGAACTCAACGGGTCAGATGCACCGATGCTGTAGGTGGATTGCCCGGAGGTTACCGCCCCAGATGCCCGTTCTGCGAAGGTCGCTTCAGGAATACCATAGTCGCTGACATGGTCAAAGAGGTTGGTTGAAAACCCACCAGGAAGGGTTTGCCCGTCCAATGTTTGGTTGCCCAAAAAGAGGTCGCTGCGTAGATGATATTCGAGGTAATTGACGAAGGACTCATTGAGGTCCAAGACGCCGTCATGGTTGATGTCGTATCCGTCTCCATCAGGGTTTTCAAATGCATCAGATCCGTTGAGCGGATTAACACCAATTCGGCTTGGGTCCCATGAGCATAGACCCTTTGACTCCCATCCATCGGGCAAAGTATCCCCATCGGAGTCAATCGCATTAGGGTCCGCAAGTGCCCACTGCTCAACGCTTTCAGGAGACTCGCCGTAAAGTTCCATCAATTCACCTGCAAGGCCCATGTTTCTCACGAGTGACCATTGATATTCACAGAGATTGGGCAGTCCATCGCCATCAGCATCCCAGTTTGCGTCGTCTGCACGCAGCGGATCGAGACTCCAGTTATTACCGCCCGTGAATGACATACCCACCCAACGTCGGTGTTGAATTTCCCAACCATCGGGCATTCCATCACCATCAGAGTCTGGATTTGTTGGGTCGGTCCCTGAATCGACATTGGCTACATTGAGGTAGGTGGCGTTTGCTGATTGTCCTGCAGCATCGTCACAAACATAGTCCAGTTGTACCGTGTAGTGGCACCACAAATTGCTGTTCTCGTAAAAGAAGCCGAAATATTCAGCGCCGTCTTTGACTCCATCACCGTCAGTATCCCCTAATGACGGTGTTGTTGAATTATAACCATCGGGGGTTGTCTTGACGTATCGGAATTCATCGAGGTTTGTCCACAAACGGTCCAATGAAAAATCTCCAGATTGGTCCAAGTCAATTCCGTCGCCGTCGGTATCGTAGAATGCATCCCAGGGGTCAGTCGGGTCCAATCCATTGACTACTTCCCAGCCGTCAGGCATGCCGTCAGCATCTGAATCGTTTGCTCCAGGGTCAATCAGTTGGAGGTTAGCAAATCTGCCGGGTGAAGCGCCTCCGAAGACCGTTGTATTTCCGTTCATATCGAGGCTGGCTAGCGTTGTAATTTGACCGGGCAGACGAGTCTGGTCTTGTTGCCCATAGACGGCCATGTAATCGCCGGCAATTGCCCAGAGACCCCAATCCGAACCGACGAGAATCTCATCACCCGTTGGTAGGATGGCATAAACGTCATTGGTTTCTTGGGCAAGGGTTCCATCAATACCAGGGTGAACTAAAAGACCGCCATGGTCGATTGAACCGCTAACTAAATCCATTTTGTGAACTCCAGAAGGCGTCCCAAACCAGAGGGCTTGTGCATTTTCATCGGATGGACCGTCAAGCGCCATATCACGTACTTCGGCTGGATTGTCAACGACACCAAGTGGAAGGCCGTGAAGCTGGCTGATGGATGTTCCAATTGGTGTGCTTTCGGTCGTGAAGAAGAACTGCCATTCAGCAACGGCTTCATCACGAGCAGATGCAGTCTCAACCGTCAACAAGCCACGGTCGGTACCGACAAAGAGCGTGTAAGTCGAACCTCCAGCAGCTCCGTGTTGAATTACCGTTACCGATGCATTCGAGATTTCAAGAGCGTCACGGAGACCAGCACCGAGGGCGTAGGTAGAAACGATCGACGCGTCTGGGCCAATTTCCAAAACTGCCCCTTCCCCTGCATGACCGAGGGCAATGATTTGTTGATTACCATCCATTCCGGAGAGTTGTGCAACAGCACTGACCTCACCCATCATGCTCCAATCCCAGGATGAAAGCGGGCCGAGTGAGCCGTCAGCGAGCAAGGGACTTACCGCCACTCCTGCGCTTGTTGAAAGCGCCAATGCAAACGGTTCATCACCGTTGAAAACCAGTGTCCCGTCGTGGAGTTCAATACCTTCGGGCAACCATTGATGCAAACTCGTCTGTTGTTCAAGATTGAGGACACTCACTCCGTATTTTGTCATGACGTACAGATGGTCACCGTTCTGGTCGAGGGAACGTACATCGTAGTGATTGACGGACATTGCGTCTTCTTCCGCATCATAAACGAGAGGATGAACAATGAATTCATCAGAACCGGTCATGACTCCCGTAGATTTCAATCCAGGGTAAACCGTGTTTCCACCGTCATAGTGAACGAGGTATTCTTCCAGTGTCGATAACGCTTCACCCAGTTCCAGGGCTGTGAATGTACGGGCAAGGTCGGGAGTGACAGCCCCATCTCGATTGAAATCCCAACCGTCCATATCTGGGTCGTCAAGAGCATTGGTTCGATTGAGGGGATTCAAACCGAAATGTGCTTCCCAACCGTCGGGAATTCCGTCGCCGAAGGAAGGGTAGAGATTACGAATCGAGAACCCATCCCAATGATAACGGTCTGAATCGTCAAGGAGAGGGTCGGTACCCAACCAAAGGTCTTCCCCAATTGGAGCAGTGGAATTTGTTGTGCATGCGGGCAAAATGTTGTGGAAGGTTGCATTCGCCCCCGAGGGTAAGAACGGCCAATTTTTCAGCGGAGAGCCGCCAGGGAGTGTTGCATGACACCACAATCCGTCGAGTTCAGTCGTGAAACTTGCCGTGGTTCCAAAGGCATATTCCTCTGGCGCTGTGAATCGTTCCGCAAGACTTAGCGTACCATCTCGGTCAACATCGAATCCATCGTTATCCCCGTCAAGAGTGAGGTCACTGCCGTTGAGTGGATTGTACGACCCGCAATCATAACGAAGCGATGCGGCATCAAAACCACCGACTCTGAGGCACATGTAGGCCTCAAAACCGTCAGGCATACCGTCGCCGTCTGTATCCGACATGCGTGGATCAAGGTAGGTTCGCTCGTTGTTCTCATCGAGAATTCCGGTAAGCCCTCTTGGAAACCCGGGTTCCGTACAATTTGCTGGATAAGGCCAACAGAATTCTTCGGTAGCGTTCAACCCATCCCGGTCAAAATCCATTGAGGCGTCCGATGCGTTGTCTTTGTCCATGCCTTGCATGAAGACACTCCGCCCATCGACTGCAGTCCAGTTCATCCATTCCTCAAACAGTATTTCATGAACGTCTGGAATCATGTCACCGTCTGTATCGGTATTGGGGGGTGGGGACTGATCCGTATCATCAGGGTGAACGTTGGCAACGCTAGAAATGGATGGAAATTGAGACATGAACAGAAGGCTCGATATCACTGCTAAGGTCGTGAGAAGGGTTGTTTGACTTCTTCGCATTGAATCACCCGCTACAAAGCATACGCTTCGCTACAATGGCACCTTGGAAAGATTGCTTATGAGGATGATGGAACAATGTTCATACAAATTCAAATTCCCGCCACTCCGTAAACCTCTGAAAAAAGCGTTTTAACAGCGGGAATTATCGGTGTATTCAAGTTCCTTCCGCGCAGGGGTTGCAGCGTTCACATGCCGATGACCATCACCCACCTTGGTACAGGAAGCCGCGGCAATGCCACGCTTCTTGAGACTCCAAAGGTCAAGGTCCTTGTCGACCAGGGTTTTAGCGGCACTCAATTAGCAAAACGCCTTGCCCGGCTCAACCTCGAACCTACCGATATCGATTGTTTGTTAATTTCCCACCATCACGGTGATCACGGAGGTGGTGCTGCAGTATGTCAAAACAAATGGGAGATGCGGGTTCTCGCCAACGAACGAACCGCCCTTGAACTCGGCCTCAATCCCGAATTAACCACGTTCTTTTCCTCACTCGATATCGTCCATATCGGAGACGATCTCGCCGTACTCCCCGTACCGGTCCCGCACGACGGATCAGATAACGTCGCATTCGTCGCCAGTCATGCTGGAGAGCGTGCTGCAATCATCACCGACTTGGGATCATGGACCGATGAACTCATCGCTCATGTTCGTGGCTGTGAGCACATTTCAATCGAAGCCAATTATGACCATAATCGCTTGGTATCGGGGCCTTACCCCTACTCATTAAAAGACCGAATCACGGGCCGTGGCGGCCACTTGTCAAACGACCAAACGGGACAATTCCTGGCGGAAGTTTGCACCGATTCCACCCGCAGCATAACGCTAACCCATTTGAGTGAAAAGAACAACCAGCCTCACATTGCCGAATCAACGGTACTTTACTACATTGATGAAGTGTTCAATGGAGACCTCACCATTTCACTTCAAACGGGCCCAGACTTTTCTCTTTATGTTGGGAAAGAAGGGCATCATGAGGATGCGCCGAATGCCAAAAAACAAGTCACCAAATGACGGTTTAACCTAAAAACAAGGTCAATGGCTAAATGATACCTCATCGTGTCATCATTCGTGAACCGCCAAGCCGCCGCATTACGCTCCCCTCGCCTACGTCGCGAAGAGCAAGCGGTCAGCGAAGTATTGGGGGTCGTCATGCTCCTCGCAATGGTCATAACCATCATGGGCGGGGTGTGGGTTTTCCTCAACCCCTATCTCTCAGACTTTGAAGACAACACCAACTGGAAATCCGCAACAGGTCTTGCGGACAGAATCGAAGACAGGGTCGAAGTAGCGGGAAATGCACCTGAGGGAACTGGATTTCGAAACACATTAGCCATGCAGTCCACCTCCATCCTCACCGTCCAGAACATAGAACAGTGGACCATTTCTGCTGATTTCACTTCTCAAGAGCGTATCGAAATTCGCCAAGTCAATGACACCGTCATCGCTGTAACGGCCGCCAATGAATCTGCAAGGAGCATGACCATACAATCGCCTGCAATCACGGTTGAACGGACCGTGCCTACGACTTCTCAGGAAGTCTTCATCGACCACAATGCAACGCACCCTCATTGGATGATCGTCACCGTATTCGATGAACAAGGCGACGCCTTGCACCGTACAGTATATGCATCCTTATCGGGAATCCAAGTCACCACCTCACTTGGTCAAGGAACGCATGAAATCGTGATGATGAACAACGGTCGAGCGGAGCGGTTTCCCAATGGCGCATGGGATGTCACAGCCATGCCGCTTGTTGAATTTGACCGGATGGCTAACGAAGAACTGCGTTTGTCAATCCTGCTCACCGATATCATCGGAAACGGCTCAATTGGGAGCGGAACGAACATCGGGATGGAATTCGTATCGCTTGGCCCGTTAACCTTGTTCACTGGAGAGGCATTCAACGTCCGTTTTAGTGTCACCAATGTCCTCCATGATGTCGTGACTCCACAGTACCATGAAACATGGCTGTCTGATTATACCATTCAACGCTCTGCAGGAACCCTTGATTCCTTCATCGGGTTTTCACCCTATCAAAGAGCGAGTGGCTCTGATGGATTTACCATCGCCTCCCAGGGAGCACCCCTGTACTTTGAAGTGGACTATCAGCGAGTAGAGGTGGGCAGATGAAGCACAACCTGCAGCGTGATGAAGAGGCAGTTTCCGCTGCAGTTGCCACGGTTCTCTTGTTCGGAGGCGTATTATCAATTATCGGGTTGATGATGGTATCATTGATGCCGGTCATCGAGGAGTTAGAAGGCTCTGTGGAGCGTCACGACATGTCGGCCCAAATGACCCTTCTCGCTCATGAAACCTCAGAACTCAGCGAGCGAGGTATGCCCGGAGATTCCACACATTCCACCCTTGTCCCTGTTGATGGAAACCTCGTCTGGGACTCTTTACGAGGAGGCATGTGGTACTCAGCAACATGGCATGAGGACATGAGTCTAAGAGCGAGAGGAGCCCTTGATTTTGACGACTCGCTTGAAATTCGCCATCCAGAGACATTTATTTCCTCGGTGTGCATTTCTGACCTTCGCCAAGGACCGGACCGTCATTATTTCTACACCGTTGACGCCCAAGTTGACCAAGCCCTCGTCTCGGTGGCGCCTGGTCTCGCCATGCCTTTGGGTCCAGTTGATGTCACGCTCAGCTCATCAGGAACCGAGATTTCGACGTTGGACCTTCGTGTTGATGAGTTGGAATCGTTTGATCTGTCAGCACTCGGCGTCGTCACCGTGTCATCAAGTCATGAGTTGGTCGTCCTCGCCCAAATTGGGACCGGTGGGACGACCTATCTTGAGCCGACGGACAAAGAGCCATCCGATAAGAGGGGCCAATCATGGGCAATCCCTATGGAAGCAGGAATATCGAAGGTTCACCTGTTGAGCGATAAGGCCAATCAAATTCAAGTCACCACTTCCAATGGAACAGAATTGTTCTACGCTCAACCAAGTGACATGTCCCGCACAGCAGTCACATTCACACATGAATTCAATCTCACTTCCGATCAGGTTGTTCAAATTACAACAAGTGCTGCTTCAAGAATGATGTATCAATCAGAACCAGCCAATACAACGGGCATCACATCTTGGCCAGCAACAACTGGGGCTTACCTAGGCCACTCGTTCACACCTCCTAATCTAGAAGGAACACTTCGCTTCACCAATCCAGGTGATGCAATCGTAACGGTGACTTGGAGAGGTGGAGGAATATCGGTCCAACCCAATTCCATTGAGCAGGTAGCCTGGCCTCCGGAGGAGATTCTTGGGGCTCCAACCCTCGATGCAGACGGAGATTTTTTCGTCACATGGGCGGCATCGGGAACGACGAACATTACTGACGCAGTCTCTGGAATCACGATGATTCCCGCTGATGATACCGGTTCAATTTCGGGAGCAGCCTTTTCTTATTACAATACGGATAACGCGGTCAATGAACACCTCAACATTGTTCTTGCAGGCTACACGTCCACATGGAATGCGAGTGGAGTCGCCAACCAAACAGGAGTATTTTTGGGCGAGAATAACCGATACAATCTAACGCTTAACGAGGGAACAACAGATGTTGCGGTTGAGAAAGACCACCCTGTTCGCATCACACGCTTCAGCGGTGAAAACGGACTCTACCACCTCCCCCACGATGGCGAACAACGTTGCACCCAAATAGCAACCCAAGCCAGCGGGTGGATTACGACAGAACTTCCTTGGGAACGAATGGGAGGTCGTGGAGAGATTGACATCCAAAAGGCTTGGAGAGAAGGCCGCCACCCCTCAAGTGTAGCCATAGAAGTCTTGGGGAGTGACGGAACATCAACACACGCCACCATCGGTACAGTTTGGGCGTTCCATCTTTCACGACTCGCCTATCAATTCCAATCATCAATTACTGGAATGGAAGTTGCATTCAGCGGAGGTGCTGTTGTGACCAACCACCCGGAATTCCAACCGTATGTGGTCGTCCCCCCATCCGACCGTGGTGGACCAGGCCCCCGCTTTGCAGCAACCATTCCGTCACTCCACCCCACGGCAGACAGTGCCTCTGGAGCCGGCACACTGGAACTCGACATCGAACTCGTCCACCGTATTTCCCTTGCATCAACACCGGCATACGAAGTGAGGCGGGGCTGGTCGGAGCCCTACGGCGCAGCGATTGCCGACAGTGCTGGAATCGGACTCGAAGCCAGTGAAGATTGGACCGTATATCCGGGGCAATTGGACCTCTTGACTGATTATGTAGGATGGGTGCCGGACCCAAGTTATGGTACGTCCGAAGCCGTCTGGCACACCAACGGCCAAGCCATTGAATTCACACTTCAACTTTCATCACTGGACGTCACGACTCGGGAGGCGCTGACATGAAACAGGTCCGATTGTCACGGGATACCCGTGCTGCTGCTACCGAACTTGGATACGTGTTTACGTTCCTCCTTGGCGTACTGTTGATGACGATTTTCAGCGTATGGGCCTGGGATATTGAAACAAATACTCGACTTCGATGGAACGAAGAAGCCGTTGAAGCAAATCTGAACGACCTTGCCGCTGCTGTAGAGCGAGCAGACGAAGCGAGCCGTATTGGGAATGTAAGCTATGCTGAGTCGGTCGCATGGCGACCATCGGAAGCGGATGAATCGATGTTTTGGCTACGCCTAAGCGATACTTCGTTGAAACTGATTGACAAGGGGGGACCTCTTGACATGACCGTGGCCTTATCCGGAACAGGCAGTGGTGAACATAGCGGTGAAATCCCACTTGCTGGAGCCCAACAGATATGGGTGGTCCATGAAAACGGCACCACTACAGTTACTCTTGATCGGCCGCAAGCAGTTCAGTGATCATCGACCCATAACCGCACGGTGGACCATCATCTGCACTTCCTTCATACGAGAGCGTGCACCCAGTTCACGGAACACCGAAAGGGCGCGCTGAAGGTATTCCATGCGTCCTTGCCGGTCCGGTGCCGCACCGCCGAGGCGGGTGAGAAGTTCTCCGATTTGCATACGTAGGTCATTGGCTTCAGCAATAACGAGAGCTTCACGATAATGCTCCATCGCATCTTCAGTTCGTCCTGCGTCATGGAGCACTTCCCCAAGAAGAATGGTAATTTCGACCAAGGCTTGAAGGTCACCAGCTTCGTTCATCGCCTCCAAAGCAGCGGTATAATGGAACATAGCAAGTTCTGATTGTTCTATCTTCGAATAGTACCGCCCAAGAACCGCTTGCGCACGTGCATGAAGTGCAGCATCACCCATTGATTCTGTTGCTTCATGGGCATCCATTGCATGTTCACGTGCACGTTGAACCTCTCCGAGGTCGAGAAGAGCCCGGGCAAGCGTGATTTGACTGCTCAGCAGTTCATTACCTTTTGACTGAGCAAGAATCGCTTCAACCTCTCCATATGCCTCTAGGGCCTTATTACGGTCGTTTTTTCTTCGAAGAAGGTAGCCAATGTTGTTGTATGTACGGGCAGCCCACTTTGCATTGCCTTGGCTGATGTAGTGCTTGAGAGCTTGTTTGTGGCGAGCCAGAGCAACATCACTGTTCCCTTGCTTCCGACTTACGTCTGCAAGTGACGAGAGAATTTCTGCTTCAATTGAAGGATTGTTGGCTTCTTTCGCCCCTTCAAGCGCCTTGTTGAGAACCTCTTCAGCATGCGCTAACCTACCAAGAAGCGCAAGAATATCACCCTGCAATTGAGCGAGAAGAACAACGGTGCTTGACTCCAGATCTGCCGTATCAATTCGTTCCAACAGGCCAAGCAATTCCATGTGTCCTTGGGATACGAGATGCCGTCCTTTGTCCATGATGAGTTCCGAGGCTGATTCAAATTGATTGGACTGAATTGAATGGTAAATAAGTTCAATCGTAACTTCGTTGGATTGAGGTTGTTTTTCATACCACTCCATGCATTTTGAGTGGAATTCTTCTTTAAGCGATGTAGAAAGGCTACGTAATAAAAACTCACGAATCAAATCGTGGACGTCATAGGTGGTTGAATCTGCCTGACGAGCCAGGCCAGATTCCACTAAATTATCAAGTTCGTCGGTGTCCAACTGCTGCAATGCAAGCGCCTCGAGGACCATCGGCTCTCGGTAAATGGAAAGGGCAGAAAGCACACGCTTTTGCTCAGCGCTTAATTTGGAGAAAATCTCTACGGTGACATAATGCTCCAAGGTTTCGTGGAAGGCACCGGCTGATGCCCCACGGTTGATGAGTTCGAGCACCAGAGGGTGGCCTCGGGAGAGCCCATGGATGTGAAGCCACTGCTCGTCTTCAAGATTTGAAAAACTGCTGAGCAACTTTCGGCCCGACTCAGGGTCGAGTCCGTCCAATGGAAGGACCAAACTAGCAATTCTACCTTCAGCGTCTTTCGTGGGAACAACTGGCTTGAATGAACGCGAGAAGATAACCAAGCCAATTTTTTCTTCACTTCCGAGTAAAGCGATGGACATGGCTTGGAACGTCTGATGCAGTACCAAATCGGAAACTTTGTGGAAATCATCAATGACAATGAGTGAAGGTGAACCTTCAAGCGCTTCAATGAGCAAACGGGCAGCATCAGCCGGTTGCGGAATTGGCGTTGCTGCAAGGTAACTCGCAAATTCCGAATTGCCCATACTGGACAACCAATCAGCAATGGATTCAAAAAACGAACGAGAACCTTCCCAATCCTGGCAGCGATGATAGAGAAGGTTGCGACGATGCATAAATCTCTCAATCAATTTTGAGGCCACGGTAGTTTTCCCGATACCTGCAATTCCGGGAACCAGAAGAGTTGTTGCCCGTGCTTCAATCAAATTACCCATGTTGTCCAGTTCGGTTGTTCTTCCGTAAAAGTGTCGAAGCCGAGGCAAATCTGCTAGAGAGGTCACCAACTGCTTTTCCACGTGTTTGGAAAGGTCACGCTCAATCAAATCTTGAGACAAGGAGCGAGCATCAAGACAACCGTTCTCGTCCATGTATCGAATCACGTCGACGGGGCGCATTTCGAAGGGCAAAACCGACTTCACACCGCCAAGAGTGGTGTCCACTGGTTGCTCTTCGCCTAAGATACAGCGAAGAGGAAATTCTGACAACCGAGTCCAAGTTTCCGAGGCCATGATGATGCCGCTGTCGGTAAGGAAATACGCTTTCCTCTTCCGAGAAACTCCCTTGACGTGAGCCTGCCGTTCTACCAATATACCTTGATCTTTTAATCCCGAAATTGCACGAGGCACATTTGACCTTGCAATTGCAACGGCGTTGGCAATTCCCATTTGGGACAAAGCAAAAGGTACCTCAATGCTATTTTTGAAATCCGAATAGTCAAGGAGGTGCAAGAGGATTCTCTCTTGTACACCTGGCTTAGGTTGCGCTGCCATTTGATTCAACTCGATTCAACCGTCACTGATCCGGAGTGTAGTCAGGGTCAGGAGCCCACTGGTTTGTTCCTTCGTCCCAGATCCAGCCAGGATGCTGAGATGTCTCCGCAGGTACAGCGGCAACTTCAGGAGTTGCTACCGCTTGAGCCGTTACTTCTTGCTGGGGAATTTCTACCGTCTTCTTGGCTTTGGCCCATGCATAGGGGTCTTCTGCAGCAGCGAGGTTTTCATCGTCCTCTTCTGAGACATCTGGAATCTCTTCAAATTCAACGAAGAAGAAGGCTCCAACACCGAGGAGAACAATGATACCGCCTACGATCAAGATGATGCTCAAGAGTGAAGAATCATCATCATTACCGCTTGAAACGACAATGCTGAACTCTCCGTTTTCAGTCTCTCCTGCAAATTTGAAAACCTGACCGTCCATTTCGAAAATTATTTCTTCATTTCCTTCCATGCTGAGTTGGCTGTTTGTCAAGTCCATGGTCCATGTTCCATCGGAAAGAACCCTCGTCGAGTTGAGTTTTGCGTTTCCATTAGCAAACCTGATGTTGACCGTACTACCAGGCAGTCCTTCACCCTGGAAGGATGCTGGATCATCTGGAGTGATTGGTCCGCTATCAACACGTTCAACGCTGAAAGCAACTGCTCGTACGAGGAAGTTTACCTTGATTGAATAGGCCCTGGATTCTTGGTCATCCTCTGCATAAAACATCACTCCATTGAGTGACCATTCAGGTATTTCACTGGTGACCTGTGCAATCGAATCCATCGGATCATAGATCGCTTTTCCATCTGCAGTGATACGGATGTACGATGAATAGTCGTCATCTTCAAGTGTTCCGGCATCGTTGTAAACATAGAAGGAAAGTGCATCGCTAGCCTCGCCAATACCATCAGGGTCACTGAAAAATTGAGTCAGGTCTATCGTAGCCCCTCCACCGCATCGGTCAAACGAATTTGATTGAGAATCACAGAAGATGGTCACACTTCCAATCCAACCGGCATCGTTGAAGACAGGGTCAATGTTGTTGGCGTCAATTGGATTGTTAATGGTCATACGCCAGACCGTATCCACAGAATAGTCCTCACCGTCGTATGCGCGTACGGTGACTTCGTATACACCATCATGGTCAAGTTTGGAGGTATCCCAGGTCGCCGACCATGAGCCATCGGGATTGAAGGAGGTCACTGGAAGAGGTCCATTGTTGAGAGTGATACTGGTACCGAGGTCTACGATCTCAATTTCCACACGAGTTACCTGTCCGCCGATGTCACGAGCAACACCAACAATTGTTGTATCATCGGATGCTCGTACTGTATCTCCATCAATACCGCCGGTCATTTGGTCTGCAGAACCAATCCAGGTGAGTTGCAACTGAGGCGGAGTGTTTTCATTGACGATGGTCAGAACTCGAGTCTCAATGACACAAACTCCACCGTCTTCTGGTGCTACTGCTACATCGATACAAAAGTCGCTATCCGATGCCCAGACCTCAAAGGTGTATTCACCGGATGGAAGTTCAGAAAAGTCCCACTCGTGGGACCAGCTTGTTGAGCCTTCTTCGTAATAATGGGAAATGTAATCGTTTTCTGGACTGGTGATATGGAACCAAATCTTCTGAACGTCGCTACCGTATGTCCCTGCGTAGGGGTCTGCTGCTGTTCCTTGGAACAACACTTTTCCATTTGTATGAGTGCTTCCCGAGTTTGGAACATCAACAACGATGGTAGGAGGTACAAGATTCAGTTTGTATTGACGAACGGAAACAGGGGAATAGTCAAGTCCGTCGTAGGAGCGAACACGGAATGTTACGTCTCCCTCTCCACCAGCATGCGCAGACATATCCCAAACAAACGACCAATCCTTGAACGGATGGTTTTCCATTGTGATCATACCGTTAGCACCAGAGGTGTCAACTGCTGAATACCAATCATTGGTGCCTGGCGGTTGGACTTCAACAGCGGTGATCATACCAAACTGTTTCGTGCTGGCTGTGTTGTCGTTTGCATAAGGCCACTTGACGCCGTCCCACGCTTGTCCGGTGAGGTCAACCTTGGTTGCGAACGAAACACCGTCTTGCTGAGTTACGGTAACGCCCGGGCGTAGATTGTCAAGGTTGATGACGTCATCAATTGGGCCTGAGAGAACATATGAGAAGTCCTTAGTACCGCTTCCGAACTTGAACGCTTCAACCGTGTAGAACGGCATTTCACGTCCGTTAATGCAGTCTGCGTCGTCGTCATCAATGAGTGTATCGCCATCGTTATCAATCCCATCCGCACAAGAATCTTCATCCATTGTGATGGGCGGGTTGCCTGAGCCAGGGATGATAGCATTCTTGTCACCAACTTTGTGATTCCAATTGCGGTCAAGGAGGAAGTCCGAAGGAAGTGAAACTTGTTGCGTAAATCCGAATGCGTCGGTCGTCAACTCATACAAGGGCAAACCAGTTGCGTCTTTGATGATGACCGTTGCACCAGCAACGTTGCTGTTCTTAGCCTTAACTTGGTATCGAACGAGTTCACCTTCACGAACTTGTGAGCCCCATGCCGAGTTTTGGTTTTGGACGTGAATCATTGAAGAGTCAAAGTTCTGGAGGTCTGCAAAGGAAAACACGGTAGCATTTTCGATCAGTTCAATCGCGAGAGGCATTTGTGCAGGAGGCATGGTGGATGCTTCAGATAGCGACAAACATTCGACTTGCACGTAGGGGCATTCAGCGCTCATCCAGCTTATGGAAATCGGGTAGAGTTCATTGTTACCTGGGGATGGGATCTGCTCGCTTTGAACGGTGAGTCGAGATTCTGTGACGTTGTAAACTTGAGAAACACCGGTCCAAGTATTGCCCGAAAAGTACGCCACTGAGCCGTACTTCATATTGGTTGTTGGGTCGTCATGAACCGAGATGTTGCCCGCATAGCCAAAGGCTGAGTCGCCAGTGTTTCCTTGGACGTTCACAATGCTGCCTGTTGCTCGAATGATGTCACCCGTATTGCCAGAAATCGTGTTGTCAATGATGGTAGCAGAAGCCATGAAGACGTGGATTGCAGGGCAAGCAAATTCTCCACCATAAATGACCGACTCGCACGTGCCGGAGTTGTTTTGGATGATGTTGTTAGCGAAATAAAGACGCTTTGCTGCGTAGTCCTTGCTTTGACTGTAGTCTTCGTGATGGTATTCCCCGATGTTAACGGCTTCCTTGGTCGTTTCTTTGATGGTGTTGTTTTCAGCGATAACATCTGAATCTTTTCCATAGATCCACAGTCCATTATAACCGCCAATTGGTCCAATGGTGTTGCCGTGAAGTTCAATTTTTGAGGCACTTATTCCAACGCCAGATGCTTCACTTGCACCAGAAATAGTATTTCCTTCTGCGTAGACGTTTGCACCTTCATAGGCGGTCAGTCCAGCCCCTTCTGTGGTCGTGAGTATGTTGTTGTTAACGGTGAGTATGTGGTTGATGGTTCCCGTTGTTTTTACCGAGGTGGTATCAACTGCATTGCACTTGACAGTGATGTCCGAATTGGTCAAGGAACCTGAACTTCGCTCCATGAGAACTCCGTAAGATGAGTCTTTAATTTCGAGGTCGTCCATATCGACATAGCTTTCCTCCACAACGAGGACCGATAGGCCACCGCCTTGGCTACCGCAATCTGCATCATCACCGGTGAATACTGAACTTTCCAGTTTGAACGTGGAAAGAATTCCTGCCCCGGCCCCGTAGGCTCGCACGGCGGAGGCCTTGAACGTCTGTTCGTCAATGCCGTTCGTAAATTCGGATTCTGAAATCATTGGAGCCGCGAAATCCACCGCCAAAACGTTGGATGTGTTGGTGTCCTTGAACGACAATCCTCGTGCGGTAGTGCTCGAACCGTCAAAGACCAGAACTCCGTATTTTATCGACTGGCTCTGGGTGCCTGCGCCCACAAAGGTAGGATATCCGTACCCGTTCTCAAAGTGTGCATAATTGATGGAGGTCAACGATTGGTCGATGGTATCACGGATGATCACACCAGAACCGCAAGCTGCATCGGGATTGTTGAGCAATTGTGATTGGTTGCTCAGGCAACGTCCAGTTTCGGTGTATCCTTGTGCTGTTGGCTTGGTCCAAATGAAACGAGCCTGACTGGAGGAAGAGCCCGCACTGGCGCCACAAGCCGAATCCCCGATGCATATGGCTCC
This sequence comes from Candidatus Poseidonia alphae, assembly GCF_943787815.1. Taxonomy (NCBI): domain Archaea; kingdom Methanobacteriati; phylum Thermoplasmatota; class Candidatus Poseidoniia; order Candidatus Poseidoniales; family Candidatus Poseidoniaceae; genus Candidatus Poseidonia; species Candidatus Poseidonia alphae. Next base: position 438,842 of record NZ_CALSNW010000003.1, on the reverse strand, counting down.
ACGAACATCAATGAAATTACCGTACGGAATATTCACAGTAGTACCCGCATTGACAATGAGTTTTGCACCCTCTGCAACTTCAACATCGCCCTGGAGCGTCATGGTGCCTGACCAAGTCTCAACACCGGTTACGGTTCCTTTGGTTGTTTCATTGACGGCTGAGACTTCAGGCAAGGCAACTAGGCCGAGTAAGAAAGAGAGCAAAAACAGTGTTACGATTGAGAAACTTTTGACTTTCAAATTTTGTGACATGAGGGATGCACCTATTCTCCCCATGAACGGGCCGAATATAATACTGCTCCATGATTGTCGCCCTTAAAGTATCAATTAGGCTTAATAATATCAATGAATTCGCCGAATAAAGAAAGTTTTCTACCGGAAAAAGGTCATAAAATACGAAGACAGTATTGTATTCCAACGCTCCAAATCAAACATTGAGAAGGGTAAAACGTTCTTAGCAGGCGGCTCCTGGTTTGATTTCGTCGATCCAGGCTCTAGCATCAACTTGACCGTAGCCGGCATAAGGATGATGATCTTCCCCCTGCCCAATGGATTGGGCCGAATTCATCAGAGCCGTTTTGACGAGGTCGACACACGAACCATCGCTTTGACCGTCGGGGCGAAGTTGAGGGTGGGCTTCCAACAACAACGCAAGGGCGCCGGCGACAAAAACAGTCGAGTCAGAGGTACCGCTGCTCGTGTACCAAAGATTATCTTCACCGGTGCTGATAATTCGGTGACCTGGAGCTACAATTTCGGGTTTCATGTGGGGGTGTTGGCGTGGGGTCTCGTCCCCAGTATCGCTACCAACAGAGGAATTCACCCACACTTGGCCCTGTCGAGTCGTAGCGCCAACCGAGATGGCTCTGGGGACGTTCCCCGGTGCAGCCACGTCTCCGTCATCACCGGAACCCCCGTCATTACCGGCAGCAGCCACGACAAATATTCCGCTATCGGTGGCTTGCCGTGTTGCTGATACTGAATCTCCTTCACGCTGGCCGTCCATATTTGGAGTACCACCTAGCGACAAGGAGATGATGTCCGCTTCAAATTGAAATTGACACCACCGAATGGCGTCTCCGACATCAGACTCCAATCCGCTGTTTTGTCCCGAACCGTCATCTTGGAGTGCTGCAACCATTGCAAACGTCACGTTTTGAGCAATGCCGGCTTGATGGCTACCGGAAATCAATATTCCAGCCATCAAGGTCCCGTGGGCGACTGCACCGTATTCCCTAGGTGCAGATGAATCCCCAATAAGGTCGTGAAACCGGATATCTTTTCCAGCAAAGGCCTCATGTTGATTGTCAATCCCAGTATCGACCATGCAAAGGCGGATTCCTTCGCCACTCAGTCCGTCTTCATTGAGGCCTCGGACGCCTGTGGCCTCAAAGGCCCATTCTGAATCCGGTAGCGGAATGTCAACAACGAGGAGGTCATTTTGCCACAACAGCATGCTAATGGAAACGAACACGGCAAAACCAAGCATGTTCGTCGCAGTCAATGCCCGCCTTCTCGCTCGAACCACTGGCTGTGCAACCATTGGAGCCCATCCCATGACTTCAGAACGCCAACCGTCTTGATGACCTACAACTGCAGGATCCACAGCAGAAACAATGCTCCGGTCATGAGGCTCAGGAAGATACTCAACGTGGTCAAGACCCTCCATAGTGGCGACTATCACATCGTTTGCTTCATGAACCCTTGTTTGACAAGGGACGTAATTGTTCTAAAATCAGAACTTGGAACCGGAGCGACCGCTACGTGCTGTCTTGACACCACCGTAGATGACGAGGAGTCCCAGAACAACTACACCAAGTGTAAGCCAGATCGACTCTGAGCCCGATGAAGGTGCAGGGTCATAACGAAGTTGGAAATCAAAGGCACCGTTTTCAACGACCTTTCCATCATGCATGATGGATTCAACATTGTTTGCCTCTTCTCCTACGACTTCGATTCGTACTTCGAACCGATGGTCACCCTGTGGGTTTGTGATGTTATCAAACACCGCATTCACAGTCGTGTTAGCAGGGACTGAGATCGTTTGTTGCCGCTCTACAGTTTCTCCGTTAGGCAAGAAGTAAACGATGACAGACGTTGCATCTAGCAAACCGCTGTTCTTCACTGGAATCACGACATCACCTGCTTCACCAGCGATGTCATCGGATTCAGTTTGGATATCCCCATGGTCCACGGAGAGTTTGATTTGTGCATACTGGATGGTGACATCAACTTGCTGGGCTTCTTGTCCAAGGTTTTCGATGTAGACCTTGAGGTCAAAGCCATCGTCTTCGCTGAAGTTTGCTGGTGCAAAGACCGTGAATGGCTGAACCCGTGTCTCGCCCTTAGCAAGTGTGAGCGATGAATCCATTGGGGTTACAGACCAGCCTTCCGGAATTCCGCTTTCGAGGAGCTCCATGGTGAAGGTGTCTCGTCCGTTACCGTTATTGGTCACGTCAAAGCTAAATTCTCGAGAGACCAATGGGGAAATACCGATGACCTCTGTTGCCCCAGTAATCTCATACGCATAATCCGTTGGAACGACTGCTTTAACAGTGATCTGACTGGCTTCACCCAATTCGGTTTCAAGTCGCAGTGAGATACGATGTCCGTCGTCAAGATGCCAGGCATCTTCAACCGATGGTAGCGTAACACGAACGCTGATGTTACCGCTGAGAACTGCGTCTGCACCGGTTTCATTTCCAATTCCAAGCGTCATCAAGGTGGATGCCTCCCATTCTTTGCTCGATTCATTGTAAAGTTCAACGGTCCATAGGTCTGAATCTTGAGCCAAGCCCATTTCAGCTGTAACTGTGAATACATCAAGGGTTTCAGTTCCGTTGTAAACCGCATCAACCGAGAAGGTGAATTGGTCATAGGCGCTGTTGTTCGTCGTTGACACGACTGCTCCGATTTCAACATCAATTGCATTCACAAGAGTCGCTCCTTCAACACTGTTGAATTCGAGGTCCAAGTTTGAGTTCACACGTCGATTGTACTCAAGAGTAGCCGTTATGGTTGAATCAGAAGCAACGGTCATGCTTTGGCCACCGAAGTATTCCATTTCCAAGTTGTTCGCATGTTGTGTTGTCATGAAGGTACTGTCAAAGACGATGCTACCTTCCGGCATAAGCAGATTGAGCGTACCGCTTGCTGGTAGAGGGACCATCCAGGACATTCCGTCAAACGTGATTTCGAGTTCCGCATCAGATTCCATGACTTCCGCTTGAGCGTTGTCCGAACCAGCATGCAACGGTGAGGTTGCGCCGAGAGGATACCATTCGCTGTTAAGCACAAGGTTGCCTCCAAGAGCCATCTCCATCGAGAGATTACCACCATTGGAAACACTTGCGTCAAGGATACCAACGGTGACACCGCCACCGTTTGGCGAAGGGTTAGCATCGGTGACGACGACAATCCATTCACCCGGTTGAACCGAGGTGGACCATTCCAGTGTATCGTTAACAATCGTGCCCAAGACAAGAACTGAATCTCGCTCAACGCCAGATTTAGGATGGAGTTCTATGGTTGCACCCAGCAAACGACTGGAGTCAACTTGATCCGTAATCGTACCAGAAACGTCCACCATACCAGCAATAACTTCAATGTCGGTAGATTGTGTGCTGTTGTAAACTGGGAAGCCTGATTCGTTGTCGTTCATGTAGTAGACTGTATCAAATCCTTCCTTTTCGACCGTAACGTTGTATACATCCTGAATTGGGACAAAGAGCGTCCAAACACCGTTTTCGTCGGTTGTAACGTTGGTGTTAACATCGGTGTTGTTGGTACCAATTACGGTAACGTTGAATCCACCAAGGCCTTCTCCAAAGGAGGGGGCGCTGTTGTTGTCAAGGTCCCAATACACCTTACCACCAATCTCAACTTCCAGTTCGGCAAAGATTGGGTCGAGTGTCAACGAATTGTTGACTGCGTCGGTCATGTCAAATGGATCTGCTGATGTGTCCAAGTACCAGGTTTGCTGGCCAGAAGACTTGTTTAGGTAGAAACTCCAACTGCCCGGCATGAGCATTTCGGAGGTGTTTCCATCAATGTCAGTTTTCTCAAGGGTCACGTTACCCAACCCATCTTCGCTCACTGCTACGAGGTTCATGTCAGCGAGGTTGTTCAGTGTCAACAGCTCCTTAAGTTGGACCAGAACGTTCACTGCTGGAACGGTCGTGTAGGTCTGGTTGAGTCGAGTGGATGCGTCATCGCCTACACTTAGCGTAGCACGCAGGGTCTCGGTGGATTCTCCGTTCATGAACGGTGCGACGATCATCAACCAGTCACCGGATGGGACATAGGCTGAAAAAGTTCCATTTTCGTCGGAACCGATATCTGAGAACCAACGGTCTTCTTCTTCATTGTAGAGCAAGAATGCATTCATCATACCTTCATCGGTAGAATTCAAGAGCGTACCTGTGACACGATAGGTTTCCTTCAGCGGAACCGGAAGGGCCTCTTCAGGACCGTCAAGACCGATGTAAATCTCATCAAAGATAATTTCACCAATCAGGTCGTAATCTGTGGCGTTTTCGGAATCTGCTGTTGTTCGGTTGAACGTGAGCGTGTAGGTTCCTGGTGTTAACGAAACATTTGCTACACCGTTGCTGGTGTAGTTGTCTGCTGTGATGTAGAGATCATCTCTTGTTTCATCAAGAGGTACCAGCCGGAACTCGGGGGAGACCTTTGTTCCGTTCTCGAATGAACCGTCTTCTGCAGAGTTGAGGAAGATCTCAAACGAGACATCAACAGCAGCCGGCTGTGCGAAAAGTTCCATGAGTGACATTTCTTCACCCATCTGAGAACCGTTGCGGCTTCCGTTGATTTCAAGGCCGGTGATGGACTCAATGTTCAGAAGTTCTTCCTCAACACTTAGCGTCCATGTACCGTCTAACAGATTGATATCAAACTCACCTACTTCATTAGCGGTGGTTGTCCATTGGAGTCCATCTTGATTCGTTGCTGTAATTTCAGGGGCTACCCAGCGAGGAATTGTGCTGCTCCATCGAGTCTCGTTATCGTAGAGGAAGATGATTCCGCTCACTTGTGTTGTTGGTTCAAGATACATGATGCCCATATCCAAGTTATCGGCCGTTGCGACATTGATGAGTTGCCCTCCACCAAGGTTGGTGAAAGAGGAACTTGTCGTCATGTGGTACTCAAATCCGGCAGGCACGCGAACTGAATAGTGTCCAGTTGTGTTGGTAACTGATGTGAACGAAAGTACTCCGCTTTGGAAGAGAACTGTTACTCCAGAAGCTGCATCACTTGTTTCGACCTTGTCTTCATCAGGCGATTCTAGCCACAAACTGAAGTCTTCAGCGGAGCCGGGGTAAGCGCGCAGGCTCCCGTTGATGTAAACGGATTCAGCGTAGGTGATGTTTCGTTCAATGTCATCGGAACCGGGTTCGAGTTCAACTTGGTCAAAGAGCACGTAGTCACTGTTCACATCATCTCGAATGTCGTAGGTTCCAAACAACAATTCAGCATAAACACGACCGTTTTCGTCAGAAGTCACGTTAACCGGGTCGAGAATACCTGCAGTATTGTCAAATGTAATCATGCGGTTTGAGACGTTGAAAAGTGGTTCTTGAGTTGTTGGGTTGATTGGGGACACGAGATGAAGTGTTACGTCAATGGTTTCAGGGACACCAAATGCAATCGTGATGTTGGTTGTATCATCACCAACGGTTGCTGTTTCGTTCAAATCATACCATTCATCGTTGTCAACATCAATGCGGTAATAGTAATCGCCCTTAGGAATTGGGCCATGACTGAAACTAGCATTTTCATCGGTGTTGATTTCAGTCATGAAGTCTTCACCAAGATCAACATCAACAAACTCAATGGTTTGGTTTGGTAGAAGTTCTCCCGTCATGTCTTGAAGCACTCCCTCAAAGATTGCTCCAGGCATGGTCATCTCCAAGTCATAGGTTGGATTAACTCCAATCACAACTGGGTCAGGCAAGAGAACAGATTTGTTGTTTTCAAGCAGTGCTACCATATTGTATGTACCGGGCAAGAGTCCAGTTCTGTAAAACGAACCTGGTTCAACCATCGGGCCTGAGAAGGAACCTGCTCCAATGAACAATCCAGTACCGTTGAACGTACCGATTCCTTCGTAAAATCCAGCACCTTCGAAGGTATCACCACTGCCGGAGTCGTAATCACCGTAGGTACGGGTGAGCGTTGTGACTCCATCTGAAGTGAAGGTTCCTGAAGCATTAACTGCGCCTTCAATACGGTAGTTCGTAAGTCCGTCTTCAATACCAATCGCACAAACGGTGTAATTATCCGGCATGATAGGCATTGAATCGTTGTCAAATTCGCAGTCCGTTGAGTTCACAGATTCAATCCATGTGGCCTTGATTGTACCAGCTCCATCCCATGTACCGTTAGCAAAGAACATGCGGTTATCACCTAGTTCTCGGGTAAAGGTACCGATGAAGTTCTTAGCAACAGCGATACCGGTGCTTTGGAAGGTTCCATTTTCGGCAAAGGTAGCTTCTCCAGTTCCTTGGAGAATACGGCTTTCCTCGCTTATGATCGAGCCACTTGTGGTCGTGACGGTATAATCTTCAGTCATCGACCAAATGTTACGCAGAACAAAGGTTGTTTCGGATACTGGGTCTCCACTGAATGCTTCGTCTCCCGCCCAAGTAACGGTTCCAGAAACACCGCTGCTCTTGACTGCAACATCAAGAGGTGCATCGGCAGGAACTTGTCGGTTGGCCATTGCCGCAGTGACGTTCATCACTGAATCGCCAAGCCAGGTCATGTTAGCAACTTGGCCAAGAAGCGCTGTGATAGCGTATACGTCACGTTCACCGTTGGTTTCACTGGTGATGTCCAGGTTGTTGTTGTTCACCTGTGCATAAGAACCGTCCCGGATTGAGTCACGTGCAGCCACTGGATCGTATTCACCAGCAAAAGCAGAGACTCGGATTCGACCGGCTGGAAGCGTATATTCGTAGTTGCCGTTTTCATCTGCATCAACAAATCCAATCGGCACCCAATAGGTATCGGTGTCCAAATCCTCAGGGCCTTCGCCAGAGAAAGCGTCCCGCTCAACAAGGAGGCGGATTCCAGGGATTCCTTCGCCCGTATCACTCATGGTCACCTGACCTGTGATTTCGCTTCCAGGATAGTATTTGAGAATCTTAACCTTGGTATTGGAATCGGTGATTCCAGATTCGGTTTCATCGTCGTACCAGTTCGCAATAACATAATGATTCATCATTGCACCGGGGAGCGGTAGAGCCGAAGACAGAACGCTACCAGGTGTTCCTGAAACCATAAAGTGTTGAGACGGTTGAGGATTTGACGAAGCAGTATCAAGACCTAAGGTTGAGGCGCCGTAACCGACGTAGGTTCGTGCAACCATGGTATCAAAGAAAGCAGGCATGTGGTCAACTCGCACATCCTCGATCTGCAACGGGTCAATCACTGCACCAGATTGCTGGTTCAAGAAATCTTTTTGCATGGCGAGGTCGACTTCCTCACGTGTCATTTCGTCGGAGAAATCTCCACGGATGGTTTCGTAAACTTCATTCATGTAGGTTCCAGTGTCTTGTCCTGAAAGAATAGTAGGTGCTCCGAAAATACCCATTGGTTGACCGCCGTTGTAGTTGTAGTCTGCGGTGTAGCGACCTGCACGGGGGTAAAGGCGGTTGTCGACTGCAAAGTAACGAATCTCGTGGTCACGAGTGATTGTTTCTCCAGGAACTCCATTGTAATCCTGTACACTGTAGTAACCCTCATCTCCACCAAGGTCGATAAGGTCAGCATACATGTCATGGACGGTTGCATCATCGTTTGCTGCGAAAGCCGCTGTTAGAAGTTGAGTCAACATTGCGAGACGGGCATTCTGCCGGTGCATAGCGGTTGAAACACTTTCATATTCATCGATTAAATCCTCTGTGTACCAGTAATCGCCAAAGATCGTGTGAGTTGAAGCCACAACGGTGTCTTCACCGCTTCGAATACTGTTTTGGAATTCACTTTCCGCCGCACTCATGTGATTTTCTTTATCCCAATCATCACCGATGCAAACATCCGTGACGGTTGATTCGCATGGAATCTGGACGCCATCACTGTAGAGACGTATCACTGGAGTGGAGGTGTCAAAGATTCCACCATCATGATGGTAACCTTCAGCCATAACGATGCCACGGTTGGTCTTGATGACACTAAAGGAGCGATCTTGAATGAAGTCGATCGTAGCCTCACCAGTTTGCATGGTTGTAAATTCCCCGATTTGTTCTTCTGTGAGGTAATCTTCCAACACATTTTGGAATCCAACTGTGAACGGCCCAGGTTCGGTGGTGGAGGTAGAAGCATATGTTCGGTCTCCTTCCGAAAGTTGCCAGACGAACATTGCCGTCAGGTCATCTTGATTCCGGGCGAGCAACATGTTACCTGTTGCAGTAATACCGGATTGGAAGTTGTCGGAAACAGAGGGATGTCCACCCGTAGTGAGTGCTTGGAAACCGTAGTCCCACCATGAGACAAAGGCTGGGCGTTCGGAATAGGTAACGTTTGTATCCTGTCCAGCAAGCCATTCATAGCCCCTGTTCCATCCGTCGTCGTTGAAACTGGAACCAAAGTTGCCGAGGTACCAGCGGCCATCGTGGCTTGCACTGTCAAGGATGGAGAAACCGAGGCCGTCGAAACGAAGAATGTCGGGGACGATATCGTAAATTCGTTCGTCAAGGTCGCCTTCTGCACTTGAAGAGGAACCTGGGATTGCAGAGTCAAGCCCGTATGTCATTTGCTGACTGAAGAGCATCAACATCACGAGGAAGATGGCGGAGAATTGAGGTGTTCGCCAAACTGCCTTGCGAGCCCCTGCAATTCGGTCTGCAGGTGTACGGATTCCAAGCTTCTTCCAAGAGCGGACCAGTCCACTCCAGTTGGCCCACTTCGCGAGTGCTGCGATACCGCAGGCTCCGAGAATGGCCATGATGGGTGTGGCGTTGAACATGAAACGTGCTGCGTTCCAGGCCATGAAGGTCGCCGCAAAGACCCAAACACCGAAGACAAGGTCAGTTGAGCGTCGGTGGCGGAGTCCTCGCCAAAGGAATGTGCCACCCATAACGAGAGCAAGCAGGAAGGTAATCGGTCCAAAGGACGCAAAGAGTTGTGCTCGATTCGGTGCGTTTGCTTCTGCAATGGTTCCGAAAACCTTGGTCTTGGCAAAGTACCCACTTCCGGTGAAGAGAACATCCCATGCGTCTGAAATTTCAAAGGTCTTGAGGACAAACAGCAATGCAAAGAAGATGGCTGCCAGACCTACAAGGGTTCCAAGAACAAGCAACCAAGGCTTGTCACGGTAACCCGTAGTGACGAATGCAATGGCGAGAGTGAACCCGAAGATGAACAAGAAGGGTTGCAGTCCAGTTGAATTAAACACAAGTGCAAGATGCGGGTGCCCATAGAACGGTATAGCCATCAGGAAGATGACGGAAAGCATGGTCAGGAACATGACGCTCAATGCGGTTGAGTCCCGGCGGCGGAACATGTTCAATGCAACTTGCAGTGCGTAGGCAAGGAAGAGAATCGAGGGTCCAACAACGAATCCTTTCCATCCAAGAGATGCAATACCGAAAGCGACACCTGCGAGGATAGCGTTTGACACAGCAGCTTGTCGGTGAGTGAAAACGTCTCGGAAGGCACGGATGAAAGACAGCGGATGGGCTGATGTTTCTTTTGTGATTCGAGCCGTTCCAGCGTACTTGACTGCTCGTAGCCAATACATGAAACCAATGCTGATGAACAGCATAACGAAGGAGTCGTGGTCTGCGAGAGCCCAAGTTGAGTGGGTGACGTGAGCCGGCATGAAAGCGATGAGCCATGCTGCGATGACTGCAGCTCCTTTTCCGAAGTGGTCCCTTGCTGTTGCTGCAACGGGCAGAATGGTTAGAGCTCCGTAAACTGCAGGAAGTCCAAGCATGCTCCACCAAACAGCATCTTCAGGGTTCTCAAGGAAGGGTCCGAGGAGCATTGCTCCGACAGCCAACGACCACGTGAAGAGCGGTGGACGAGGATTGATTCCACCAATCGGGTAGAAACGGTCTGCATCGAAAACGAGGTGAGCGTTGTTGGCGAGGATGTAATCCACAACTCGCTTCATGTACCAAGGGTCAGAACCTCCGGTCATGTCCCAGTTGCCGGTTCCAAAGGCGTTCATTGAGGGGACAGCATACCATTGGATGCGAATGGTGAGCCCGATGATGAAGGCAAGGCCAATCATCAATCCAGCGCCGTGTGCGTTCATGAAGAGCCGAGCGTTGGACGGTTCGTGTTCCCCACGGTTGGCCCAACCTCCGAACTTTTCATGAATTGAGATGTAGTAAATTGCAACGCAGATAAAGAACGTGATACCAAGCCAAAGCAATGCACCCCAAGTGCCTGCAAGGTTTTCGGTGTACCAAATCTTGTCTTCGTACCATGAGGACACTTGGTATAGAGTCCACATCGATCCGGTGAGCATTGCTCGTGTAAACCATCGTTCAGCAACCATTCCAGCCACAATTAGAGCGACAATACCGGTAAGGAACGCTGCCCAATAGCCAACATAGCCATGGTAGCCTTCTTCGGTTGTCAGTCGAAACTGGTCGATAAGTTCAACCGAGTTGAAGTGCCAAAGAGAACCTGCGAAAGCAAGGACCCAAACGGCAAGAGCGGAAATGAGCGGAGCAGAAGATGCATTCCATCCACCTTTTTCACTGACAAAGGAAAACCATCCTTCGCGTCCTGCTGGGTTAGCAATACCTCGTGCAAGCAAACCAACAAGCAACCCAAGAGCTGTGAACATGGTCCAGTATGCGAAGAAAACGTATGCTGTTGCTTGACGGCCGACGCTAAGCGTTGACTGCAACTGTCCATCCGAATTTGTGAACGTGGTCTCAAGTCCGGAAAGGTAGTCACCGGAAGCGGCCAAAGCAAGCCAGATACCGATTGAAGAAAACATGAGCATGGTGTTCCATTCATGGCGTCCACGCATGTCGAGGTTCGTTCCAAACAAAAGGACGAATGCAAACATGAAAGCGGCTAAAGCGCCAACTTCAGTGAACATGTACAGTAATTCTGCGCCGACGATGGAAACCACCAACACTCCGAGGGAGAGAAGTGATGAGGAGATCTCACGGTGACGAAGAACAGCACGAGGCACAAGGGCCAACATGCCTGCGATGGCGACAACAATCATCGGCATCAGGTTATTTACGTCCATTTCGTAGGAAATTCCCACGATTTGCATAGCAGCAAGAGCCAGCAATACAGCCAAGGGAGCAAAGAGCCAACCCAAGGCAATATTTGGCTGTGCAGCCTTCATATCTTTTTCATCATTCATCTTGTATCCCTCTATTCAAGGCTCAGCCTCAAGGCTGATGCATTTTGCCCACTTGTGAACCCCTCTTGAAGGTGACGGGTTTAGATACAGTCCCTTATGCGTATCAGTACCCTTTTTACCCGTATTTCATGGCTTTGATGCAGTGATGAATTTATTCGCCGGAGATGCCCCGAAAACCAATGTCCGTTCGGAAGTGACTGCCTTCTAGTTCAAGGCCGTTCAACAATTTGTACGCGGATGCTTGTGCATCTTTGAGTGAGGGGCCCATTGCAGTACAAGAAAGCACACGACCTCCGCTTGAAATCAATGCTCCTGAATCGCCTTCAATCACACCTGCAACATTCACCCAAGTATGCCGATAGGATTGTTGGGTCAATGCTTCCTGAAGACCTTCGATCGTTCTTCCTTTTATTGGACGAGCAGGATATCCTTCAGAAGCCAATACTACGGTGAGGGCAGAAGAGGAGTCAAATGCAACCATTGATGGATCGAGCGTGTCGGTAGCCGCCCCGTACAGCATATCGAAGACATCACTGGATACAAGCGGCAGTGTTACCTGGCATTCAGGGTCACCAAAACGAACGTTGAATTCGACGACATAAGGGTCGTCGTGTTCGTCGATCATGAGCCCAATGAACAACACACCGCGATAGGGCGTTGATTTGGTGGATAAGTGCTCATGCATTGGCTTGACGATTCGCTCAAGGACCTTATTGTAAACGCTCGATGTCACAACGGGGGCGGGGCAGTATGCACCCATACCACCGGTATTTGGACCTAAATCACCATCAAATGCTCTTTTGTGATCTTGACTCGCCGGCAGTGTGACAAAGGAAACGCCATCCATTACGACCAACATACTCGCCTCCTCTCCGGGGAGGAAGGCTTCGAGGAGGACCAAACCATCCGTCTCAATCGACGCTAATATGAACTGACGAGCTTCGCCTCTATCGGAGGTTACAACCACACCTTTGCCTCCAGCCAATACATCTCTTTTGATGACCCATGGGTTCGAACCGTATCGGTCCAGTGCTGCCTCAACATCAGATTCTCCGTTAAGTTCAATGTAGTTCGCCGTAGGTACTCCGGCTTCTTCCATGGCCTTTTTCGCATGCAATTTGGACCCTTCAAGATGGGCCAAAGCAGCAACGGGACCGAAACATGGCATTCCTGCATCTGCGCACATGTCCGCAAGGCCGTCGCACAAGGGTGCTTCAGGGCCCACGACAACCAGTGATGCACCAATCGATGTGCAGTACGCCACAACTCCTGAAGTTGAAGCGTCTTCCAATTGATGGTTTGTTGCGACAAGTGAGGTCCCTGCATTACCTGGAAGACAATGAATTGTTGCGACTTGTGCAGATTGACTCAACGCTAAGCAAAGTGCATGCTCACGCCCGCCACTGCCGACGACGACAACAGTTGCTCCATCCATTGTTCTTACTGGTTGGAAGCCGACGCATAAGTTCTTCGCGGCAGACATATCCTTGGGCATCCCCCCAAGAAAGACGAAGTATTATTCACTCATGACTTGTGAACACTCCATGCGAACTCCATTCCGCCCCACTGCAATCGTTCTTGTGCTGCTCCTTTTAGGGGTGCCCCTGACCTCTGCAGCACCACCAACTTCCGGCGAGGATGTCAGCATTTCAACCAACGAGAGTTGGACAGAAGACGGGAACATGAACGGCCACGTAACCGTTGCAAACGGGTCCACCCTTACCGTGAGCGCCAACATCACCATGGGAATTGACTCCTCCATCACGGTAGAAGAGGGCGGTAATTTGATCGTTACCAACGGAGCATTGCTGAGCGACGATCTCAACTCAGGGATTCGGGTGAATGACTTCCTTGCCACCGTTTCCCTCAATTTCGGGAACATCGGGCAAGAAGGCATCATACAGTTGAAATTTGACCATTCAATTCCAGCAGATACGCTCTTCAACATCACCTTAGGAGAAACAACGGTCAATGCATCCATGTCCATGCAAGCCAGCGGTAATGCTATCGTTGAGTTTGATGCAAACTTTTCTGGCGAAAACTTAGTGATTTCGTTTGACACCTACTATTTCACGCCGACTTACTTGTTGTGGGCCAAGGCCATTTACGGTGGCGGGACCATCATCACGCAAACCGCATCTGAGATCACGAACACCAGCAATGCTCCGATGTATTGGTTCCAATCGGGATACGACATCGTTGCACACGGAAGCCTCGCCATTATCTCAAGCCAAGTCAACGGAGCAAACATCACCTGTGATGCGCTTTGCAACATTGAAGATTCAACATTGATGGGAAGTGCACCAATCTCAGCATCAACAACTGCTGCAGTGACGGTGTCGGACACGAACATCACCGGTTCACGTTCAGACGAAGATATCATTCTCCACGATGATGCATCCATCTCATACGTCAATTCCCAGGGAACAGGGGGCTCAACAGACGGCTGGATTCGTCTGCTTTCGGAACGTGTGATTCAAACCAACATACCCAACGGTAGTCTTGACATCACTGATTTGGGATACGGGAAATCGGATTGGAACGACCTCACCGATTCGACGGGAAGAATTGTTCTCGTAGCAGAAGGTCCAACAACCGAACACAAGCGAATTGTAGAATGGATGAATGGAGATGGTACCGTACAACAAGAAAGCGCAACCATCACACTGTCCATCGGCTCCTCAAGTTCATGGGGCTCTTACTCCACAACAGTAGACGCACCAATGACCGCATTCGGCACCATAGAACTCCCGTTGCCTTATCTTGAAGTGTCATCCATTGAACCTGAAGCCAACACAGCAACCGTCAATCGAAGCATTGGGGCCATGGTCACCGTCACCAACACGGGTGATGTTGGTACTACTGCAAACTTCCGCTGCTATGTTAACGGAAAGGATGCAGAAACGCAACCTTCCACGCTCATTGCAACCGTGGCTGCAGGGGAATCAAAGGACATTCCGATTGTTTGGTACATGTACGATGAGGGAATGCAATCACTCAACTGTAAAGCATTCCTGCCGGTAACGTTCTCTGAAATTGGAGACATGGTGGCAGATCTGAACGGAACTTCATCGGATGAAGTCAATTGGGTTTTTGCCGAAGAAATTGCGGAAACTCCGTACATCATCTACATTGTCGCTGTTATTGCCTTCATGTTGGTTGCACTCGCAGTGAGGAAACAAGCCTCGGAAAAATCATACGAGGAACTGCCTGAACTTGCTGAAGACGAATTCGTTGAAGATGAGGAAGAGACTGCTGTCGAAGTTGCTCAGGAGAACGAATCTAAGGATGAATCACCCGAATCTGACGATTCAATTTATGATTTCGACGATGAAAGTGAGACAGAAGAATCCGAGGAAGATACAGATTGAGTTCTTTGTTTGCTTCTCCATTGAATGAGTAAAGTCACGTGAGGACGTCTTAATGTGCTCATCTTTGACGGAAGTTACTTTCCTCGTTGGAGATTATTAATGACATCGTGGTTAGCAACCGTGAACTCGCCAAACTACTCGTTGTGAAGAATCGGTCACGACTAACCTAGAGGGTTTGATTTGTATTATCGTCCGAAGACCAGATCATTAGAATCAAACACAACAACAGTCCACAATCGGAGCATAATAAATATGCTTTGTGTATATATTAATTATAACATTTACAAGGATAGTCCAAATCAGCAGGTCGGATATGTATGTCGGGTTTGTTCAGTACCATCAATCCAATTAAACTCCCAAGAGTTCACAACGGTAAAAGTTGTTGAATGGTCATCTCCAATATTTTGATTGGTGACAGTAAGTGTGAAATCATAACATCCGTCGTCGTCATAAAAGTCCTCAGATTCAATGTATTCAAATCCATCATCATCTAGAGCAGTCCCGGATAAATAAACAAATCCAAATGCATCTCTAGTTGTTGCTCCAGAATATTCAGAGGTCCATTTTGCAAGATCTCCGTCGAGGGTCACTTGTGGATGACTGTAGCCCGAGGAGCCGCTTTTGGAGATCGTGAGTGTGTAAACTTGCTGACCTGTGAATTCTCTAAACTTACTTCCGCCATCAGAAGTCGTAGCTGCATAACTGTGCTTGCCATCATCCATTTCTTTTTCACCATCTGCAAACAGCCCAACAAAGGCTTGAACTCGGATACCCTCGATTTCAGAAGAGGCATCAGTGCTGCTTGAGCCTTCGTCGGTTGAGACATAAGGCGTGAATTGGACTCCACCGTCAAGGGCTTGGCGAGTGAGATGTCTGGGATTTATATCTAAATCAACTTCATTGCCGTTTGATGACGTTGCATGAATAGTGTATGTCTTTATGATCCTCCCGTCATAATCTTCAGTATTACCGTCAAAGAAATCATCAAATGGAACATTGAATCGTTTTAAATCATTAGCCATGTCTCCGGAACCTTCCCAAAGAATTTCTCCATTTGATTGAATATTGAGCTCAACCGATTTGAAACTCCCTCTAATTGCAAAATCCAATTCATCATTGTCCTCATCGACTATCACATCAGTAACAGCAATGTTTGCATTGGTTGGGAAGAGCATAACAACAGCGTATGGGCCACTTGCGATAAGTAAGGCAACACCAATGCTTGCATACAACTTAGGCTTGTTCAATCCACCACGCATGCGGTCTGCTTGCACGATTGCTCCGATTCCAAGAACCAGAACAACACTGACAGCGAGGAATCCCCATGCACCTCCTTGCAATGATAGAATCGCACCAATAAGGATGATGACCCAACCTCCGAGATTGAGTTTCATGGCTGTGTCTGGATTTCCTCCAAGTGATGGAGTAGAAGATGATTCTATTTTTGATGCAACTGGTTTTGGAGCATCTACAGTTTTCGCTTCAGATTTGACAGGAGTTGGCTCCTCAGTGTCAATTTCAGCATCTTTTACGGCGTTCGCTTTGTCCAATAATCCACCCATAGTACATCCCCGATATCATCCCGTTGCCGTGATGGGATTATGAAACCAACCCCTGTTCGTGCGGTCAATGTTGTAGTTCTGAGACGAAGTCTCAAAGGCCAGGAGCACCATCACGCCATTCCAAGTCATCTTCATCATTGTTCAAATGACGACGACCGATGGCTGCACCAGCGAGTGCGATCATGGAGAGTGAAGGAACGACTTCAAAGCCAGGCAGGTAAACACCACGGACATAGACCGTGATCATTTGTGATTCAGTGTTACAGCCGCTGTTTTGACATGCAAACTCCGACTCAGCATAGAATTCGAGGACGTGGTAGGCATCCGACCAACCTTGGTTCTTGGGCGTACGAACCATAATTCGAGCAGTCTCTGGGGCGGTGTTTGGCTCAATGGTAACAACCGTCTGTGGGAGGTTGACGGTAAATCCGGCTTCTTCGAGAGAGTCACGGGTGTTTTGGGTCACACCAATTTTCATCCGGTCAATTTGGTTTCCAAAATTGTAAACCTTGAACTGGAAGTTCTTGTCGGTCTTCGGCATGAGTTGAACAAAGGGTTCAACTGCTTCAACTTGGACGATACTGAATTGCATGATGTTGATCAGTGCGTTAACGCTGGAGGATGCAGGATTGGGGGGTGGAAGGTTGTTCAATTCCTGGACATCGGCAGAAACTGTGAGTTGGCGAGATTGCATTTGCATGTATGGATTTGCCCGAACAACAACCTGGAAGTCGACTTCTTGTCCGGCACCCACATAGAGGTCACCAGGGGCTGCAGTCGCCAGACCATCACTTGTCACCTGAATGTTGACTTTCTCAACATAGGTTGTTGGGTTAGTAACGGTGCATGTGGTGTAGCCAGTCAAAGTAGCACCGGGCTTAACTTCAACCTGAATTTGACCGGGTGCGCAGGTCATTGAAACTGCGGCACCTGAGATTTGGGCCGATGCAGGAACAGCAACCAGAAGAAGCGAACACAGATAAATACTCAAAAGAGCGATGACGCGTTTGTATGCTGACATTGTCTCACCTAACAGTCCTTCCAACCCCCACCACCTCATAACCGTTATGGGCGACTTGTGCGAAAAAAGGATTTTCATACATTGAATTGGTGACATGGGATGGGCCCGAAGGGAATTGAACCCCTGACCTCCCGGTTATGAGCCGGGTGCTCTAACCTACTAAGCTACAGGCCCTGTTCCGGTGGGCAACGGTAGGTGAAATGAACCTTCTGTCCAAACTCAATCAAAATGAGCGAGGGAGGATTGGGTTGGTTTGATCCATTCCCTAACCTTTAACTCCATTTCATCACGGATGGATTCAGGAACAAAAACCATCGACCGTTCGTCCGGCTGAGCCAACGACCGAATCAAGGCTGAGTGTTCCGAAGCATCCCTCCCGTCTTCAAGGACGATGCCTTCAACGTAAGGCAAATATCCCCGCTTACGAATGGTGGCTTGAATGACATCCAATTCAGGGTTGTACCCTGCTTCCTCAATGGATTCTCGGAGACGAGGAAGAATCACTTCACTCATCTCAATGGTCAAATCGTCAATCCGCAACGATTTATGGAAGTCTTTGCGGGACAATAACCGCTTGGCATAACCGGACAATGCTTCATCGTCATGACGCGCCCAACGAGGCAGGGCCACTTTGACATGAGCATCGTTAAGCGCTGCATACTGCAAAGCAGTAAGTTCCGTATTGAGCAGCATTTGCTCAAGTTCTTCGGTCAGCGCCAACGAACCTTCTTGCGCAAGAACACGCGCCCGCCCGAGCATGTTGACCAGGTAGTTTTGAGTCAACATGTTGACTTTATGGAAATACACTTGCTGGTACATGTGATATCGAGTAACTAAATAGGCTTCAATAGCCGGCAAACCCCATTGTTTGACAAACAATCCTCCGTCGTCTCCAACTCGTAAAGCACGCATGACACGAGCACTATCAAAACCTCCGATTTGAGCCCCTGTGTTGGCTTGGTCTCGAATCATGTAATCCATACGGTCAACGTCAACTTGGCTGCTGACGATTTCTTTCAGGAACTTAGGGATGGAAACGCCTTGATATTCATCGCAGCCGTCCATGATGGCAAAAAGACGTTGAAGCCGGTGTTTCCCGAGCACTTCCTCAACGATGATTCCGATTGCGGTTTCATTGGATTCAAGCATACGCCGCCCCCATGTTTCATGGGATGCAAACGTTGCGTACACTTTCGGAGTTTCCAACAGATGGGAATAGGGTGGGTGTCCAATGTCATGGAGCAGAGCCGCTAACTGAACCAATTCAGCATCTCCGTCGCTGATGATTCCAGGGTGAGCCGTCTCGAGGTGATGGATCAACCGACCAGCAAGATGGTATGCGCCCAGTGAGTGTGCAAACCTGTTGTGTGTCGCAGCGGGAAACACGTATTCGCATGTTGAAAGTTGTTGAATGGAGCGAAGGCGCTGAAACTCAGGCGTATCGATGATTTGTGCATGGTTTGCGGGGACTAAAATGTCCCGATGAATCTCGTCACGGATGACGCGGTCAGGTGCAGTCATATTGTGAAGGCCTCAACGCATCATATTAAAGCCATTATCGGTAAAACCCACCATCTTTGTGGATGAGAATGAATAAACACATGGTCCAACTCCAGAGAACATGGCCGATGCAGTAAAGGGACTCATGGACCGCATCACCAATGAAGATCCTGAAACTCGGGGTCAACAACTTTGGGTGATGTTTGCACTTGCAATGTTTTTGGTAGCGACCTTGAATTGGTATGCTTATGTTCGTGAACCGGAGACCATTGAAATCGGTTCCTTGCTCGAGTACAAAAACGAAGTCGTGAAGGTTGAGGGTACACTCATATCATGGGTTGAAGACCCTTACTCCTCGGGTGACGACCGTATTGATGCCATCATCGACGACGGCACTGGAGTGGTGGAGGCCCGTTGGTATCGCCCGGGAGACATGCCCCCCATTGGAACCAACGTAACGGTCATGGGAGACGTCATTGAATACGACGGCAGAATATGGCTTCAGTCTCTTGGTGCCGGAGCATTTGAGTTCTCACCATCGGATTATCCGGAGGTACAAAGGCTCGCTCTTGCCGACGTGGCCAAAGACCCAGCAGCCTATTCCGGTGAAGTAATCCAACTGACCGGATTCATTGGCGAATCGATCAGCCCCGATGCCACCTTTACTTCGGCCTATCTTGGCGACCACCCCAATTATGGAAATTCGGAACACCAGATGCACCTAACGATTCGTTCGTCCACCGGCACATGGATTGAAGCCACCTCCAAGGTCGAGATTCAAGGAATTCTCTCCTACCAACAACGTGACCTACGCTGGAGTCTTCAAGTTCAAGGAACTGATATTCTGGAAGACCGCACGCACACCATCAACATCCCTCAGCTCGATTGGAGTGCGGAGGCAACATGGAGTTACCAATCGGGGCAGACCGTCGACATGTCGGGCATGCTCCTTACCGGAGATGAGGCCTGGAGGTTGATTGGACCTAACAGTCGCGAGATA
Source organism: Candidatus Poseidonia alphae (assembly GCF_943787815.1). Classification (NCBI taxonomy): domain Archaea; kingdom Methanobacteriati; phylum Thermoplasmatota; class Candidatus Poseidoniia; order Candidatus Poseidoniales; family Candidatus Poseidoniaceae; genus Candidatus Poseidonia; species Candidatus Poseidonia alphae. The sequence continues at coordinate 419,032 of NZ_CALSNW010000003.1, read as the reverse complement.
TGTTTGATTCCCAGCGACGAGGACCGAGCCAACGAAGAAGCGGCTTCAATGGATGGAACCATCCAAACCGTTCGTGGCCGACTGCTGTGGTCAACGGCTACATCAGGATGGTGCATTGATGCCACTGAGGGAAGTTCACCCCAACTGGTCAACCCAGAAACCCCAATGAATCTCTTGGCCATGTTATCTGCAAATCCTGTCGGCATGGTCGATGACCCTGATGCCAGATACACGCTGTCTGCCTACGTCAAGTACGCCATCGAACCGTCGGTTGAGGACGAAGAAGGATACCTCGTAGATTCTGCGGCATATTCTCCTGGTTGGACAACCGTTGCGGTCACCTTCCCTAGCCCACGTACATCTTGGTTGGAAACGGGGCAGAATGTCATTGCGAATGTATCGGTTACGTGGGACGATGAAGACATGCGTATTCGCTTGCTGATCCATGATTACACGCTAGGAACGGTTCCCTCTGCACGGACGCTTCTTTGGGACGACGGAGCCACACAGTGGAGTTACTCAAGAGACCAAAACGTGATGATCAATGGAAAAGCGATGATGGAAGACGGAGAATGGCTCTTGTATAGGGACGGTTCCAATCAATCCATTGTGCTCAACACAAAATCGCAATGCATCGGAACCGACTCACTGCATGCTGACCAGTCAATGACATGGACGGGACGATTCCGTCAAGTGCAAAGTGCAGACGGAATGAGTTTGATTTACTCTCTTGACAGTGCTGACGTATTGGATACGGACGGGGACGGCCTCGGCGACACCTTAGAAGATGGTTTGAACGGATACTCGGCACTCAATGAAGACAGCAATAACGATGGTGTATCGGACCGAGTTGAATATGAAGCGTCACTAAACAGTTGAGGGATAAACATGCTCGAAGGGTACTTTTTGGATTTGGCTTGGCTCTATGGGGCCTTGTTCTTCGGTGTAGCGATGGGTTCGCTAACCGGACTCATTCCGGGGTTCCACGTTAACAACGTCGCTCTCATTTTACTAGCGCTTTCTCCAGCCTTGCTGGACTTGGGCATTCCCCTTTCAGCAGTAGCTGCGATCATCGTATCGACTGGAACGGTACACACGTTCCTGAATTACATTCCCTCGGCACTCATCGGAGCACCTGATGGGGACACGGCTTTATCCTTACTTCCGGGCCACCGCATGCTTCTTTCAGGTAACGCTGCCCGAGGAGTGGCCTGGTCTGCTCGGGGCTCACAACTCGGGCTTTTCCTTTCACTCCCTTTGATCATCCTCGCAAGAATCGCTTTTGGTCCGGAACTCGGATGGTACGACTCACTGCGTTCAGTCCTTCCCTTTGTGTTGCTGACCATCTCTCTCCTTCTTCTCGCCACCGAAACCACACGACTCGACTGGCCTTTGTGGATCCAACGACTCACGGGAGGGCGACTCGGGCGAGACTCTAGGTTTGTAGGATTCATCGCAGCATCGGCATTCTTCTTACTTGCAGGCTTGTATGGATGGGGTGTGTTTACTCTACCTGCCCGTTCACCCATAGGTATGCCTGATGCAAGCCTGCTCTTACCAAGTTTGGCTGGACTCTTTGGTGTAGCCAACCTTCTCGATATTTACGCCACCACCTCCCACCTACCTCCACAAAAGGAGAACTGGGAACTTCCTCCTGTTCGTCCCTTGATGATACCCTGTTTTTGGTCCAGTGTTGCTGGAGCCAGCATGGGTGTATTGCCTGGGATGACCGCATCCCAAGCTACAGTTCTCGTGATGGGTGGACGTAACCTCGCTGCAAAAGCACAGGGGAAACAAGGATATGGAATGGATTGGGAAACCCGAAGGCTGACCGAGATGACCGACGACGAATTGCTTGAAGTCGCCAAGGCTGAAGCTGCAGAGGGTGTAGAAGGCCCACAAACCAAACAAGATTTGGAAATCATCGCCATCCTTTCTGCAGTCAACACCGCCGTCACTGTCATGGTCCTTGGATTCCTTTACATCATCAGTCGCTCACGTTCCGGTGCAACACTAGCGCTCAAGATGATGTATCCTATTGAAACATGGTCGGCTCTTGAGCCAACATCGGATTTCATCCGCCTACTGGCCGTCACACTGGCCGCTGGATTGCTCGCCATGCCCATGATGCGCTATGTGGGCAAGGGAATGCTGAAACTTCACGCAGCAATTCCTCTCCAGCAAATGGTCATGGGAGTCATTATCTTTGTTGCTGCTCTTGTTTGGCTCTCGACCGGATTTGTCGGAATCGGCGTCCTCATCGTAGGTACGATCATCGGCTTACTTCCCCCTCGTATCGGCATCCGCCGTTCTCACGGAATGGGAATTATTCTTGTTCCTATTATGATCTATACCTTCGCACAAAAATTCGATTCCTTCGGATTTATCTGAACCAAAGAACGTGATACTATGAATAACCGAAACCTTGCTTTTGCCCTAACAATGCTCTTCCTTGTCTCCTTGACGAGCCCTCTCGCTCAAACCGACCTCAAACAAGAATCTGAACTCATGCCCACAAGCGCCCGGTCGACTGCTTGTTCGGGAGATGTATGCCTGAACGAAGTGATTCCAAATCCCGGCGGCGCCGATGATGCAGCATGGCCAAATGGTGAATGGTTTGAACTGTTCAACAACGGTACAACTGACGTTGATTTGAGCGGCTGGAAAGCCGTCAACAGTGGAAGTAAAACGCTTAATTTCGATGCCAATACAATCGTTGGCTATCAAGCAGGAAACGCATCGTCATGGACCATTTCCCCAGGCGACTACATCGTCATAGCAAGAAACGGGGACAGCAATTTTTACCTGACCAACACAGGAATGACATTGACCCTTTACGACCAAAACAACAACAACGTTCACGAAGCAACATGGACCTCAGCAACCTCGGGTAAGAGTTACGAACAAGACCCTACAAATGCAACGGCAAATTGGATTAAAACGGGTTCACCGTCCCCAGGACAAGTCAATTCGGCTGGCACGGCTGCTGTGATGGTCCCATCGGACCTTGTAATCAGTGAAATCATGGCGAATCCTTGGCCGTCCTACGACAATGAATCGTGGCCCGGTGGCGAATGGGTGGAGTTGTACAACACGGGAACCTCGGATATTGATTTGACCGGCTGGACCCTTGAGGATGCAGCAGGAAACCTTCTCCCGGTCAATGCATCACACTTGGTGAATGCTACCTCATCACCCTCGAGTTACATCATCTCCCCTGGGCAACACAGAATCGTAGCAGTCAACGGAAGCAGTGCGTACGGAATCCTCAACAATGGCCCCGAATCGCTCACCCTCAAATGGCCTAACGGAAGCCCGTCTCAAGAAGTGTCCTATTCGTCAACCGAGCAAGGGTTTTCTTTGATGGCAACAAGTTCACCCAACGGCATGTGGGGCGCTGCACCCTATCCAACACAAGAAGGAATGAATCCTGTGGAACTCATCATGATGCCGACCCAGATGAATGATATTCAAATCTCCGAGATCCTCGTCAATGCAACAACAGAAGGTGCTGCCTTCCCCGACGGTGAGTGGATTGAACTCCACAATACCGGTACGTTAGAACTTGACCTCATGGGCTGGTCGTTGATTGACGGCATGGGCAACATCACGTTCCTTGACCCTGCAACCCTCGTCTTCAATTCAACTCAGGGCTCAACGGGCATTTCCCCCGACCAACGAAGACTCGTTCAATTCACTGGAGACACTGAACTTTGGGACAATTACAATCACATTATGCTCCGTGACTTCACCGGGCAAATCCAAGATACAGCCATGTATGTCACTGACCATGGCGAAGACGTAGCTCTCATTCGTTCCCAAGCCCCGACAGACCCGTGGACTCCAGCAGCTTGGAAGACACCTGGTCATCCTGAACCGGGCAGTGTTCTATCCGATGGATACGTCCGATTTACAGAGGTTCTGCCCGACGCGGTTGGAAGTGACAGTCAAACATGGCCAAAAGGGGAATGGCTCGAACTCCTCAATTATGGAGATGAAGATATTGATGTTGCAGGATGGAAACTCCAAGCCCCTTCCCGAAGTTTAACCTTGCATGAATACAACATGCCGCTTCAAAACAGCACAATCATTCCTGCTGGAGAGGTTGTACTGGTTGCCCTTAACGGAACAAGCAGTTTCTATCTCAAGCATACCAGTGCCGACTCAATTGGGCTATTGGACCTGGCTGGAGCCACAGTAGACACTATTTCTTGGTCAGCAACGGCTGAAGGTGAATCGCTCATCCCACCCAACAGCACGCACGCTGGAGTTGGTTCATCCGGTGCTATGAACATCGGTGATTGGAAACAATCTGCATGGGCGACACCGGGCGAACTCAACCCCGTATGGCCTGCATATTCAGGCTCAAGCAATGTTAGTATGACTGAAATTTTGCCTTATTGCGATGATGAAACCATTGACCCGGATGCAGACTGGGTTGAACTTTTCAACACGGGCATGGAAGACATCAATCTCAGCAGGTGGTCAATTGCATCTCCTGACGACCATCGTAGATTCATGCGCATTGACAGCATGTGGGCCAACGGTAACGCAACTTCGTCAACCGTCCTTGCTGCTGGAGCACGCGCCGTCTTTTTGATGGATCAGGACGTACTTTCCGGCCTCGGAGACAGTGCAGAGTTGCTGAACCCAGACGGCGACCTCATTCAAAGTGCGAGTTGGATCATAGAAACCGATTGTCAAACATTGGAAGCAGGTCCCACGAGCAATGACCCATGGACCCATACGCTTTGGCCAACACCGGGCGAAGAAGAGCCTGATGCAGGCAACCTTGCAAGTCCAGACGACCTCCGTCTCACACGATTGATGCCCGATGCTTCGTCGTCGGTTTCGAGCACCATGGAATTCCTTGAGATCACCAATTCCGGTGACAAACTTGCCGTCATGGACGGCTGGAAGCTGCGAACCACATCGAGCGCTGGAGTTCCTTACGATACCTCGTTCACCAATTTCATGATTCAACCAGAAAGTGCAACAATCCTCGCAAATGACGCATCAGCAGTAACTCTCTACGAAGATGGAATGGTTGTTGAACTTGATTCGGCGCTTAACCGAAGTTTCTACCTCGCCAACTCGGGGGCTGCGGTGCAGTTGCTTGACCCCTCAGGCAATGCTGTTGACACGGTTGTTTACGGCAACGGGCCAGTTGATGTTGATGGATGGAGCGGAATTGCTTTGGTTGAACCTTTGACAAATTTGGACAATCTCATTTACCTTCGTGGAGACGGTTGCGGTGACGCACCAGACAACGATGTTGTTGCGGACTGGCACCACCGATGGAGCCGCCTTGGTGGAAGCAATTTCTGCCTCGAACCTACCGTGACCAGTTCGGGTAACATCACCCCACTCCTCGCTCCTGAATACGGACTCACTGACCTCTTGGCTTGGATCGGTGATGCCGATGAATCCATCCAAGTTCACATGTACCAACTTCAAGAAGTTCATCTCGTGGAGGCCCTCATCGAAGCGGACCAACGCGGTGTTGAAGTGACCGTCGTCATGGATTACGGTGACAACTGGTGGCCTGAATACGACCTGGATGCAAACCATGGGATGGCAACGACCATGCTCGCTGCTGGAGTGGACGTGTTTTGGTTTGGAGACATGGGGGAAACACCCTATGCTTACATCCACAGCAAGGTCGCTGTCCGAGATAATGAAAGCGTTTGGATCGGTTCAGGAAACTGGAAGTCCTCATCTCAACCTGCACCCGGTGATGCTGGAAATCGAGACTGGGGTGTCATCGTTGATGATGCGGCCTTAGCCACCCTCGTACGCTCGCATTTGGCCTTTGATGAATCCGCTGAACGCTCTCACATCACGCCCGTCACCATGGCGGATGCGCCATCCGGCTGGGTTATGCCTCAATCGTCCCCAATTGTTGGAAACCTTTCAACATCGATTGACGGGGCCTTTGAAGCCACACTGTTGGTTTGTCCAGATAATTGCATCAATGAATTGGTTCAGATGTTGGACAGTGCAGATGATGAAATCCTTCTCTCTCTGCAATACCTTGACATGGATTGGTCCTACGGCTGGGGAGACAACCCCATTGTATCTGCATTGGAAGATGCAGCTCAACGTGGGATTAAAATCCGCCTTATTTTGAACGGCGCCTACCTCGACGAGGACATCCAAAAGGTCGTTGACCAAATGAATGAGGATTGGAACGCCACTCTGGGCTACGACACAAATGCTGTTGTCATGAGTGCTGGAGATGGCGTTAACAAATTGCACAACAAAGGTGCGATCGTTGACAAAGAAGCCGTCCTTGTATCTTCAATCAACTGGGGCGACTCCGCCTTGGTTCGAAACCGAGAGATGGGGCTGCTCATCAGCAGCAATGATGTCGCTTCGGTTTACATCGATTCATGGAATGAGGACTGGCAGCGATTGGACCCCGAAGTGGACTCCGACCAAGACGGACTCAACGATGAATGGGAAGATATGTTCGGATTGAACCGAACCCGAAGAACGGTCATCGGACAATCCTATGATGAAGGAATGTACGACGCCGATGCTGATGGACTCACCAACGAAGCTGAACTGCTGCATGGAGGCGACCCGCTCAATCCTGACACCGATGGAGATTGCATCCTTGACGGTATTGAAGTTGCTTGGGCTCAGGCCTCAATTCTTAGCGACAGTGTAGCCGATGTTTCGCCGCGTGACGCGCTGACCATGGCTGACGCCGATAACGACGGAGAAAACGAATCCGACGCACTTGGTTGTGACCTTGGAGGCATTGTGGTCAACCCGCCATCCGATAACAACTCCAACGATACAACCACTCCTTCGGCAGACGAGGATAACGATACCATCCTCAACGAGCAAGACAAATGTCCGAACACACCAGCAGGAGCCGCAACCGACCCGGATGGATGTTCATCCCAACAACGAGCAGAATTGGTCAACAATAACGGAGATGATACATCGGGAAGTTCTGGAGAGAATTTGTTCCTCGGTTTGATGATTGGTGCGCTTATACTCTCGGGAGGAGCCTACGTCATCCTTCAGAACAAGCGTAGCGATTCTGAAGATGTCAAAGACAGCATTACCGCTGAATCGTTTGCTATGGCACAAGTCATGCCGGAAGGAGAAACACCCGCCTGGGATGCACCCGTTCTGGATGCATCTGGACCGACCGTTACTCCTGAAATGATGGCGCTGGTTCCCGGCTGGAGTCAAGACATGGTCAAGGACTATCTCCTCCAAGGATGGACGATGGACCAACTCTCCAACTACTACCAAGAACAAGTCGTTCAGCACGGTCAAACAGAATAACATTCAAACGGGACCGAGTGGACCAAACGCTATGGCCATCGCATACCGTAGCAGCAATCCCGTGCTTAACAACAAATTCATGGCGGCACTTACCGGTGTCGAGACCATGAGCCTGCAGGGCAGCCTCCGCAAGATTGGTTTCCTCCTAACATTGACCATCATCAGTTCATTCGCCACTGCCCTTGTCTGTTTGACTGCTGGCGAAAACATGTTCCTCTACGCCGGCCTATTCTCGACCGTAGGGGCCGTTTTCGGTTTTATTCTAGCCATGATCACCTTCGTGACTCGACCGCAAAATCCCGTAGCCTTGATGAGTCTTTATGCTATTTTTGAAGGCTTACTCGTGGGCGGCATGTCCCTCGTTATGGAGGCATATTATCCGGGCATTGTACTCCAGGCAGCGTTTGGAACCGTTTGCATTACCGGCACCATGTACGCCATGTATGCGTCACGAATCATCCGCCCAACACCCATGTTCAACAAGGTCATTGGAGGACTTGTCATCAGCATCTGTTTCCTCTACATGACTTCCTTCGTCCTCAGCATGTTTTCCGGATACGATGTCCCCTTCCTCCACAGTTCAGGACCGATTGGAATCGGACTCACACTGTTCATTCTTGTCGTCGCCTCTCTTACCTTAATCAGCGATTTCGGATTTATTGAAGCGGGAGTCAAGAACGGTGCACCAAAGAACATGGAATGGTATGCTGCGTTTGGGATACTCATTTCACTCATCTGGATTTACATTGAAACATTGAGACTCCTCTCCAAATTAAGAACCTTCATGCAGGACTGAGACCACAATGACAAGAACGATACCGACCGTTGATTTCACACTCGCTCAATCTTCAAACGAAGACGAGCGAAAGGCGTTCGTCCAACAGGTCGGAGACGCACTCCATGACATCGGGTTTTTTGCCTTGGTCAATCACGGAATTGATACCGAACTGATCATGGATGCTTACGCACAGTGCGACCGTTTCTTTGAATTGGACGAGAACACCAAACGGTCGTATCTTCTTCCAGAAATCGCTCACCAGCGCGGCTATACGGCTTTTGGAGTTGAACACGCAAAGGACAATCCAGCACCTGACCTCAAAGAATTCTGGCAGACCGGAAGGGGCTATCCAATTGACGGACCAACACCAACCTACCCTCAAAACGTGTGGCCCAACGACCACGCTCCAGCGTTTCGTAGCGTCATTGACCGCCTCTACACCGACATGGAAGAATTGTCAAAAGAATTGCTTGAAGCATGTTCTCTTTACCTTGGCATGCCAGAAGATTGGCTTCCCGAAATGGCTGACCAAGGGAATACCATCATGCGAATGATTCACTATCCGCCTCTTGACCCAACGATGCCCGAAGGTGCTGTTCGTTCAGCTGCCCACGAAGATATCAATTTCATCACGCTCCTGGTAACCGCTACGGCTGATGGACTCGAAGTGATGGACCACGATGGTTCATGGATACAGGTCAAGGGGGATGAAAAGGCAATCATTGTTGACTCAGGAGACATGCTCCAAAACCTTACCAACGGATTGTTTCGTTCCGTCACTCACCGAGTGGTCAATCCTCAAGATTCCACTTCTCGCCGATATTCAATGCCGATGTTTGTCCATCCAAGAAACGAAATCGACCTCACCCCCCACTCTGATTTTGTCGCTAAAACCGGTGGTATTGCAAAATATCAGAGCATCAAGGCGGGAGATTATCTCCAACAACGCCTGCGTGAAATAGGTCTGATTTGAGGTTGAGAGATGAACGTTGCTCAACTGATTGAATCTGTTGTGGCTCAACAAGGTCAAGACCACGCACTTCTTGACGACTTTGTGAAGGGCGTAGCCAATGGAGAAGTTGCTGTAGAAGACGCAACAGCCTGGCTAAAAGCCGTGCATACCTTTGGCTGCAGCGTAGAGGACACCGTCCAACTCACAAAAACAATGATCGCATCAGGAGCCCAACTCACTTGGGAAGATGGACCTCCCGTTGTGGACAAACACAGCACAGGAGGGGTCGGAGACAAGATGTCACTGATGCTTGCGCCAGCGCTGGCTGCATGCGGGCGTCGTGTTCCAATGCTTGCTGGACGAGGGCTTGGCCATACGGGCGGGACCATCGACAAATTGGAATCGATTCCTGGTTTTAATTGCAGACTCAACCCAGAAGAGATGAACGACGCTGTCAATGCCATCGGATGCTGCATTGCCGTTCAAAACGATGCTATCGCTCCCGCCGATGGTGTCCTGTATGCGATTCGTGACGTCACGGATACCGTCGATAGTGTCCCTCTCATCACCGCCTCCATCATTTCAAAAAAAGCAGCAGAAGGATTGCAAGCCCTTGTTCTTGATGTGAAATGCGGAAGCGCAGCCTTCATGAAAACGCATGAACAAGCTGAGGAATTGGCCAAATCCATGGTACGAACGGCAGAGGGACTCGGCATCAAGACCATTGCACACATCACATCGATGGAACAACCGATTGGAAGTCACGTCGGAAATGCGTTAGAAATCATTGAAAGCATCGAAGTAATGCAAGGCAAAGGTTCCGTTGACACTAGAAACCTCGTCATTCTTCAAGGTGGTGCGCTTCTAGCCATGACCGAGGATGGCCTGAGCCTTGAAGAAGCAAACAAACAAATTGAACGATCGCTGGACCGTGGTGATGCCCTTGAAAAGTTTAGGCTCATGTGCATTCAACAAGGAGTATCACAGGAAATTGCTGATTTGCTGGTCAAGGACCCTCATTCGGTTTTACCTAAAAGTGAGCATCAAACCACAGTCTTGTCCCGCCAGCAGGGACACGTACGAACCATTGACTCAATGGCTGCAGCACTTTTGGCCAAGCAACATGGGGCTGGACGATACGCACTTGACGACGAAGTGGTTCCTGAAATCGGCTTCGTATTCCATGCTTCCAAGGGCACAAGCATCGAAGAAAACCAACCCTTGCTGACCTTCCATCACAATCAAAAATTGACCGATGAAGAGCATTCAACCCTGCAAAACCTCATTGAAACGGTGAATGGTTTTGTGCCACCGGTTGAACGCCTGATGGCCATCGTGGACTGATGGTGGCGAAGCCGTGATAAAGGGGAGGCCTGTCGCCAACCTTGCCGATTTAGCTTAGCTGGTGGAGCGTGGGACTGTTAATCCCAAGGTCGTGGGTTCGAGCCCCACAATCGGCGCCTGAATAGAACCGTCATACTGAAAGCACGCCATCCGTGAGTAAAAGTTGGAAGTTATGCTTCAAGGGCACCCACTTTTTGCACCAATTGTTCAGCACCCACGGCCATGTCCCGAACGAGAATACGGCTCACTGCTTACCCGTACAAACAAAGGGTAGCGTCTGTACTGAGGGACTGAACACCCATTGTGAACCCATGCATCAGAAATTATGAGCGTGAGGGTGTTATGTTGACACCCTATGCACCAGTTGAGAAAATGATTTCATCCTTGTAATAAATTGTGAAAATCTTCCACTTGTTACTGAAAATAGAGGCCCCAGGCATATCATATTGAAATTCAAGAGTAAAATCTTGAAATGGAGATTCAAATTGAGTTTTTGGGAATGTAATTAATCCGCCACGAAACCAACGGTATGGTGGCACGCGATTCTCCTTCAGTATGCGCATTTTCCAGAATACATCACTAAATCGAATCTTAAACCCAATTTTGCCAATTATTAGTCCCCACTTTGCATATTTGATGCGGAATTTATGGGTCTTTCCCAATAAATTGTCATTAGGAAAACTGACCATTAAATCAATTTGCCATTGTGAAATTTTTTCTAATGTCACCCTCGGTTTTCCATCGCCTAAGCCAACAGACATGCAAATACCAAGAAGTGCAGTGATATAATATCACCGAGATAGTCGAGAAAATAATGAATTAGAGGGGCCCCCTTGCGTTCGTATACGAGTCAAAGGGTAGCGTGTGTAATGGGGGACTGAACACCCATTGTACTCTTCCATAATGTCTTGAGGGGTATGAGAGAACCCTCGTGATTTCATGGAAATGATATGTCGGTTGTTGCGTATCAAAAAACTAATCTTTGCTTTGTTGACCCATTTTGTACGCCTTTATTGCAGCCTCAGCAATTTCATGAGGGTTATTAACCATCACGTCTCCAGAAATAACTGAATCCTTCATGTCAAGATTTGATTCGGTTTGTGATTCTTTGATGCCTTTCATTTCAGCCTTGATTTTTGTCATGGCTTGTTCGATATCGCCCACTCTTGTTTTCTGGTGAATCTGCTTCTGCATTAAGGCACCAATTTCTGAACTTGAATCGTTGTTAAGTTCAATTTTAGAAAGCAGTTGATTTGAATCGTTCAGAGCATTATCCTTCTCGCTTTGAAGAATCTTAAGGACATCTACGAGAACAGAATCATCTATACCATATTGTTCAACGAAAGAAACGTCATTAGATTTTGAGTCTGAATCCCACATACTACCTTTCATGTTGTGATCTTGTAAGGAATACTTACCAAATGTTGGACTTCCTGTTCCCTTCGAGAGATTCCTCATTTTGTATGCGCCACCAACTGAAAGCATTAGGCCGAACAATAATCCTGCACCAATTAATCCTTGCATATTTGAGTAATCAGAACAATCATTTTCAACATTAAATTCACACTGGACTCTCATGTCTCCAATAAGAGCAAATAATGGCATAAAAAGAAGGAAAAAAAGTAAACCTGTTGCGAGAATTTGCCCTGGTTTCATACTCTCACTATGCGGGGCTTGGTTATAATTAACTCGGTTCCACCCTCTGAACACCCACTGTACAGGCGTGTCATGAGAGGGTACCGATACAACAGGCATCTCACGCAAGGGTGTTGTAAGGGTTATCATCGACCCCTGGCATTTTGTGACTGTGCTGTGAGGTTTTCCGTGCCCTCTATTGAGCGCTATGGTTCGGCATGGCGGCTCAGTCCTATATTTCGCAACCTTCTGTGAGGTTGAAGAACAAAGGTTTTCCAAAGAATGGACCAAAAGGAAACCAAAAACTGTGCGGAGGGGATTATTCCCACTCGATGGTACCCGGAGGTTTGTGGGTAATATCGTAAACAACACGATTCACTGCACCCTTAACGGTGTTTGTAATCCGAGTGCTGATCTTCTGAAGGATGTTGTGGGGTATCTCCGAATAACGGGCGGACATTCCGTCCATGGATTGGACCGCACGTACGACGATGGTCTCACCGTATGCCCGTACGTCTCCGTGAACACCGACACTGCGAACCGGCAAGAGAGCAGCGAAGTACTGCCATGGAATTTCCATTTCACCACGCTCTGCAGCAGCTTCAAATTCCTCTTCAACGATGGCGCACGCCTCCCGTACAACGGCAACACGCTCAGGTGTGAGTTCGCCGAGTGTACGAACAGCAAGGCCTGGGCCTGGGAAAGGTTGGCGCTCAGCCACGTTAATGTCGAGATGTCGGGCCAATTCACGGACCTCGTCTTTGTACAAATCACGCAGTGGCTCAACAACAGTGAGGGTCATGTCTTCAGGAAGACCACCGACGTTGTGGTGGGATTTGATGGTGTCACGGACGCCACCACCGGATTCAATCCAGTCGGGGGCAATGGTTCCTTGAACGAGATATTTAGCTCCGCATTTCTTCTGCTCATCCTCGAAAATACGAATGAATAATTCACCGATGACCTTACGCTTTTGTTCAGGCTCGGTGACGCCTTCCAGCGCCTCAAAATACCGGTCTGCTGCCTTTACAGTAACCAGGTTAATCCCCTGCTCTTCGAGAAGGGCTTCGATTTGTTCGGTCTCATCTTTTCTCATGAACCCGGTGTCAACGTAGACGCAATGAAGCAAATCCCCGACTGCTTGGCTTGCGATCACTGCGGCTACGGTTGAATCTACTCCACCCGAGCAGGCGATAATGGCGATGTCATCAATAGTCGATTTGAGGGATTCAATACTTTCTGAAATGAATTCCTCGGTATCAAACATTTCAGGCACCGCCGTTGACATCACGGTCTTGGGCCTTAACTCGCTCGATTTGGTCCAGTTTGTTTTGTTCCAAAGCAGCAGCATATTTGGGGTGAATGAGAGCGAGCATCTGAACGGCAAGATAGCCTGCATTGTCTCCACGGTCAACACCAACGGTGGCTGCTGGAACACCAGGGGGCAATTGAGCGATGGAAAGAAGTGAATCGAATGGGACCTTTCCACCGCATGGGACGCCGATGACAGGCTTGGTGGTTAGGGCTGCAACTGCACCCGGAAGTGCCGCAGCAAGTCCAGCCATGGCTACGAAAATTTGACAACCGTCGTCCAAAGCATCCCCCACGATTTCTTCCACGAATTTGGGAGACCGATGAGCGGAGGCCACACGCAATTGGTATGGGACATCAAACAGTTCCAAGATTTTAGTACACTTTTGGGCAATGGGCAGGTCCGAAGAGGAGCCGAGTAGAATCGTTACATCCATGCTACCCTGCCGGCGCGGGTGGTTCATTTAGATGCCTCTTGATGAGGACGGAGAAAATGCTTCATTCTTCAGCATCTTTATCGGATGAAGTAGCGGAGAAACCGTCCCACTGAACGCCCCAATCCGCTTCGGCTAGTTCTTCGCTTTTTGGAGCAAGAAGTTCAATGTTCAGTAACAACAGATCCTCATCTCTACTGCCGAACATGACCACCGTTCGCGTCCCAATTGTTTTCGAAGCCATTATTCCACTTTTCCAACGGGCGGACATTACAGTCCAGCCTGACAAACAACGCTCAACTGGAACCAAATCTTTAGCTTCCCATGGGCGTTGATAAACTTCATGGTCGCAGGCTGCAAGACCGTTGAGGGCAATGAAAAGATAGGGAACCGAACCGATACAAAATGCATATCCGAGCCACCACCATTGTGACAGTTCACCGAGATAGAGAACCGCCAGAATCATCACAGAGACGCCAAGAAGCACACCGGCCAGTTGTACCCTTGAATCGTATTTGCTGCCCTTCCTTTGAGAGAACCCACTGGCAAACGTCAACAGCAACAAGGCCTCGCTCACAGCCAAGAGAGGAAGCCTGAAGGATTCAAACTTGTGAAAGAGAAGCATCATTCCCATGAAACCAACGGGTAGAAGGGCCCAAGCAAAAAGGAACAAGGTGGCGGTAAAGTCGCCCTTCGGAGGAACAGAATTCCAGCCCATCCGCTGGTGATTATCTACGCCCATATGTCCTGCTGGAGATTTTTTACATTAGCACTTTCGCTTCGGACCTTCACTCATCAAAGGGATGGCGAAGGCACAGGTTGCGAGCAGCATAGACTTCATCAACACGACGTACAGGTGTTGTGGTTGGTGCTGCATGCAATGTTTCAGCATCGACTTTCAGCACTTCTGCGAAGTGCTGAGCAAAGGTATCAAGCGTGTCCTTAGACTCGGTTTCGGTCGGTTCGATCATCATGCATTCCGGAACAACCAACGGGAAGTAAACGGTAGGCGCCATGTAACCTCGGTCCAGCAATCCCTTAGCGACGTCCATAGCAGATACCCCCAGTTGCTCTTTGGCGGGTTGCATTGAGAGCGTGAACTCGTGCTTTGCTACATCGGTTTCTGCACCGTCCACAAACAGGTGGTCAACGCCCTCTTCCCGAGCCGCCTTGTGGATTGCGTGACGAAGGTAGTTGGCGTTCAATACAGCGTGCTCCGACATCGTTGTCAGTCCTGAACCGTAACGCCTGTAGTAAGCCCAGCAGCGTATGACTGCACCAGCGTTGCCGTGCCATTGCTGAACCTTGCCGATGCTGTGGGCTGGTTCCCTCCAATGGTACCAGAACTCGTCAACAGCAGTCGATTGTTCAGCAGCGGTTGGTGCACGTCGGTCGGCAAGCGGACCTGGTAAGAATTCGGCGAGATGCGCCTTGACCCCAATCGGCCCAGACCCAGGCCCTCCGCCGCCGTGCGGTTGGGAGAAGGTCTTGTGGAGGTTGAAGTGAACCGCATCAAAGCCCATAAGTCCCGGTGAAGTGATTCCAAGAATGGCGTTGAAGTTAGCTCCATCGTAGTACATTTGTCCGCCTGCATCGTGGACGATTTGACTTGCTTCGGAAATATCCGCTTCAAACAGGCCGAGGGTATTTGGATTGGTGATCATCATGGCTGCAGTGGTTTCGTCAGCAACAGCCCGAAGGGCGTCAAGGTCGATGCGACCGTCAACACGGCTTGGGATTTCTACGATTTCAAAACCGGCCATTGCTGCACTCGCTGGGTTGGTACCGTGGGCTGAATCAGGAACGATGACCTTGGTTCTTTTTGTGTCCCCTTTCAGTCTAAAGTACTCTTGAATGCAGCGAACTGCAGTGAATTCGCCCTGAGCACCAGCGACCGGTTGGAGCGTCACTTGGTCCATGCCTGCACACACTTCGAGCATGTGTTGCATCTCATAATAGATCGAAAGAAGTCCTTGGAGGTGATGTTCAGGTTGATGAGGATGGATGTCGGCAATACCTGGCAGTTGAGCAATGACTTCGTTCACTCGTGGATTGTGCTTCATCGTACAGGAACCGAGTGGATAAAAACCGGTATCTATTCCGAAATTACGCTTTGAGAGCCAAGTATAATGTCGGACCATCTCGGGCTCAGAAAGACGAGGCCAGCGTGCCTGTTGTCGGCGAACAAGTCCTGAGGGAATGGATGGGTTCACCGCTGTCTCAATGCTTGGAGGTTGACTGTAACCGGTGTTAGGAGCACCGTTGTGATTGAACAGATGACTCAAGCACTCACCCCCTGATGGCTTGCCCACATTGATAATTGAGCAGACAAGGCTTCAATGTCCTGCACTGTGGTCTGGTCGGTCGTGGTAATGAGAATTTGATTGGTGATGGATGGGTACCAGCGCCCAAGGTCAAACCCACCGATGATTCCATTCTCATCGAGGTAGGCAAGACAGGCTTCGGCTGAGCCTTCAATTTCAATTGCAAATTCGTTGAAGTGAGATGCGTCATGTACGATTCTGACCCCTGGTGTATCAGCCAAAGTTTCCTTTGCCTTCTGGCAGGCAGCAGCGTTACGATAAGCCAGGTCATGCAAGCCTTCGGGTCCAAGCAGCGCCATGTGCATTGCACCCATCAAAGCAATCAGCGTTTCATTGGTGCAGATGTTGGAGGTTGCACGATGACGACGTATGTGCTGCTCTCGAGTGGAGAGGGTGAGGCAGTACGCTTCTTTTCCATCGACATCGATGGAACGGCCTACGATTCGTCCGGGCATCAAACGCAAGTAAGGCTTGCTGCAGGCGAAAATCCCGTAGAGAGGACCACCCGCAGTGACGGGGCTACCAAGCGGTTGCCCTTCCCCGACGACGATGTCTGCCCCGTAATGGCCCGGTGCTTCAACCATGCCGAGCGAGACTGGCTGGGCTCCAACAATCAGTGCTGTATGCTCTCCAATGATTTCTTTTGTCTTTGTCAGCCCTTCATCGAGGACGCCAAGTGGATTTGGTTGTTCGAGGTAGACTCCGCATGAACCAGCGGCCTTCTTCAGGGAATCAAGATTAAGGGTTCCGTCGGCGTTGTGCTCCAGTGTTTTGATGGTGATCTCCGCACCCTGGCAGTAGTTTTCCATCACAGACATTTTGTCAGGAGGGGTCAAAGATGAGACATAAACAGTGTTTGGTTGGTTTGCTTTTCTGTTGTGGACTCTGACCGCACATGTCAAGGCTTCAGCAGCCGCTGTGGAACCATCATACAACGAGAGGTTTGCGATTGGAAGTCCGACCAACTCAGAGATAAGTGATTGAAACTCCCACATGGCTTGGAGCATCCCTTGGCTTACTTCAGGCTGGTATGGTGTGTAGGCTGTTAAGAATTCGCCCCGTGTGACGAGTTGAAAGACCGATGCTGGAATGTAATTCCTGTACAACCCGGCACCTAAGAATGATGTCCGACTCCCCATTGCAATGTTTGCTCCAAGAAGACGGCGTGCATCACTAAGAATCTCTTCTTCAGACTGCGGGGGGCGAAGCGGGAGGGGCCCTTTGAATCTGACATCATCCGGAATGTCGGCGAACAAATCTTCCATATTTTGAAGGCCCATAGCCTTCAACATCTCATCTTCTCGGCCAAGGTTTGGAAGTTGGTCCACCATTGGAATCACCTCACCCTATGGGTGTATGATGAAATCCATGCGCGTCCCGCTCATAATGCATTGCTTTGCCCCACATGAATCAAGGGAACACCTCATGGCGGTGGACGGTCTCGCAAAGTCATGGTCCGAGTGGCGATGGTAGTGACCAATTCATGCGCTCCTGACCCGAGAGTTTTACGTCAGGCCAGTTGGCTTGCCAAAGCTGGATATCGAGTCACCATCCATGCATTTGACCGTTCCGAGACCCATCCTTTGAGCGAGAACAACAACGGCGTCCGAATCATGCGGTATCGTGTTGGAAAGGTACCCTATGGCGGACGAATTAAGACACTGATGGGGCTCAAAAAATTCAATCGACAAGTCCGGGAGACGCTCCTTAACGACCCGCCAGGATTGGTGTACTGTCATGATGCAGACACGCTCAACATTGGAATCGCTCTCAAACGGGCTAAATCAGTCCCTTTCGTTTTTGATATGCACGACCTTCAGCACACGTGGGTTCGCATGGATGCTCCCAATTCTCTACCGCGAACCCTCGTGAGTCGCAGATTCAAACAGAAGATGTTGACCCGTGCAAAGCATGCTGAATGCATTATTACGTCCAGTGGAAGCATTGACGGAGGGAGCCAACGAGGATTTGTGGAATGGCTTGCCCATCACGGCCTGGTGGGAAATGTTGTTGAAAACAGGCCCATGCCACCCTTTCCAGAACGTTTACCCCGTTCTTCCGAAGGATGGACGGTTGGTTATCTTGGCCGAATTCGCGACGTGAAATCGTTTGAATTGCTCCTTAATAGCGTCAAAGAATTTCCTGCTTTGGAACGTCCAAACATCCGAATTGCAGGCGATGGTCCGGCTGCACCTAAAGTCCGACGGTTGATGATGGAAGCAGTAGAGGCTGGTGAGGTCGAAGCCAATGTCACGGGCGCATTTACATCCAAAGAGTTTGGAGAGATCATCCAAAGTGTTGACGTGATGTATGCGATGTATTCCCCTCTGCGAGGAAACATACTCCAAGGAGCGATTCCTGTCAAGATGTTTGATGCTGCGGCTCATGGAGTACCGAGTGTTGTTAACGACGGTTGTTTGATGGGAGAGTTAGCCACCTTGGAACGGATGGGCAAGTCTGCAACCTGGGGCAACCTTGCTTCTGTGAAGAATGCACTCATGGAAGCCAAGAGCATGAAGGTTGAATTAAGTCATAGTGGAGAGCGTGAGCAGGTTCGCTGGATGGCTGCTATGGAACCTGTTCTCACTCAACTTTAGAAAAATGGCGGGCGGACGACAACGGCTCGAACCGATTTACGTGGACTCGCAACGATGAGGACTTCATCGCCTTCCTTGACGCCTTGTAAATATCCAATACCAATTCCAAGGTTGTTGAGACTGGGAGCGGGTGCACCAGAAGTGAGGCGGCCAACGTGTTCGCCGGAATCAAGAACGACTTCTTTGCCTGGGCGAGGCAGGGGTCCTTTCTCGACGTACCGAACCCCCCACCATCGAGCATCGTCTTCTGCGTGGCCTACAACACTCTGGCGTCCGATGAACTCATGCTCAATATCGAGGCCGAACGGCACGTTTGTCTCCCATGAATCTCTGGCAAGGAAGGAAGGGTCTTCTTCTTCGCTAAGCGGTGGCCAACAAAAATCTACACCCGAGAGGAGGAATCCTTTCTCCAATCTCAAGGTATCACGAGCTCCGAGCCCCACAGGGGTTGCCCCTGATGCGATCAAAGCACGCCACAGGGCAGGTGCATCGTCATTTGGAATGAAGATTTCATATCCCGCCTCACCCGTATATCCAGTGCCTTGCATCCATCCCGAGATTCCCAGTGGGTTGTCCGTTAATTCTCGCCACTTGAACCGAGCAACATGTTGGTCATCTCCCATCACAGAAGCGAACACTTCCTTGGCTTTGGGACCTTGGAGTGCTAGAATTGACATCTCATCCGATAAATTCTCCAAAACTACTGAGCCGTCTTCCGGCAGGTGCTTTGAGAACCAATCCCACATGACATCGATCATTGATGCATTTGGAACTCCGAGAAGTTCCTTATCGCTGACGACTGCAAAAATCATGTCGTCAATGAGGTGGCCGTTATCATCGAGGAAGTGTGTATAAGCGCACCGAGAGGGGGAAATCGCTGTCACACGTTGTGTGGCCAAACCCTCGAGCCACTCACGCACATGGTCACCGCTGAAGCGGAATGAACCCATGTGTGAGACATCAAAGAGACCTGCGGAACGACGGGTTTCAAGATGTTCTTCTTTGATGTTGGAATACCAAATGGGCAATTCAAAACCGTGGAAATCGACCATGTTTGCCTCAAGAGCGAGGTGTTCATCGAAGAGGGCGGTCCTTACAGGTGGCTGGTCGCTCATGGCCGTTGGAAAACGGGACATCAAATAAACATCGGTTCAAGAATTCATCAATTCATTGATGGTAATCCACGGAGGATTTCATCTCCATGACGAAGAACGGTCTCAACAAAACGGTCAATACTGCCTACCGTGACATTTTGATTCGAAATGACGGGGCGTAGAATGACATCGTCTCCGATGTTGCTGCGGCTTACCATGAAGATCCCCTCCTGAATAAGACGGTTTCTGAGTTCACCATTCAGTTCGTTCAGGTCCATTTCTGTTCCCTCTGGAGCATAGCGAAAGCAAACGTTGGTCCACATTCGAGATGACATGAGTTCCAGCGAAGGGTGTTCTCTGACCGAGGACTCAAGATGGGCAGCATGGTCCATGTACTGGTCGACCATCTTTGACCAACCGGCGTCCCCTCTTACCCTCCATTCAAGCCATAATTTGAGTGCATCGTTTCGTCGGCCACATTGCAGTGAATAGCGCCCCAAGTCATCGTATTCGGCATCATCCAGGAAAAGGTAGTGAGCAACATTAGCATGGCCACACAAGGTTCGAAGAACTTGCGGCTTTTTGATGAGGAAGGTACTGCAAATCAACGGCAAGCCCATCATTTTGTGCGCATCCCAGCAGATGCTGTCTGCCTTTTGGATGCCATCCATGAGTTTACGGTGCGTGGGTGAAAACATGCAGGTTCCGCCCCATGCAGCATCAACATGGAGCCATAGGTCATGTTCATGAGCGATTTCAGCCAGGTCATTGAGAGGGTCAAACGCTCCCCGGACCGTCGTCCCTGATGTTGCGACGACACAAAAAGGAGTGAGGCCCTCTTTGACAGCGAATTCAATTTCTTCACGGAGGCTTTCAGGACGCATGCAACCGTCTTCATCACAGCGTACCTTGACCACATTCTGATGGCCAATTCCAATGACGTTAGCGGCCATCAAAACAGAATAGTGGGATTCGGCGGAAACAAACGCAACCATCTTGCTGCCGTCAAATCCAGTTTTAGTTGAGCCAGGAAGCGCATGCTCACGAGCGCAAAGCATACCGATCATGTTACCGTTTGAACCACCCGTGGTGAGCGTACCAAATCCATCTGGAAAGCCTACAATCTCACACATTCGCTTGAGCACCGTTTGCTCGATCAGAGTGGCGATGGGTGACAATTCAAACGTATACATTGAGTTGTTGGTAGCTGATGCGATGATTTCACCTGCAAGTGCAGGTAATGAGAGCCCCCCCCATAGAGGGTTCATGAATTCCGCTCTGTGGGTCTTTACGCTGTTGGCCATGAAGGTATCAAGGTCGTCAAGTACGGTGTTGATTCCCATCCCCTCAAGAGGAACGCTAACATCCAACACCCGCTTGAGAGAACTTGCTCCCAACTCAGGGTTGACCCGTTCATTTTTGTCTTTGGAATCGATGTAATGGACCAGGCGGCTGGCTATTTCGTTGATGAACGCCTCTGTATCCATGTTGGTCTCCATGCTGTGGGCATCGTCGGAGACTTATGAGGCTGATTGTGAAACCGGTTGGAAATATTGTTGAAATGTTTCAGTTGACGACGGTCAACAGTCCAAAATAAGGTCCAAGAGCGGTTGAACAGATGCGAACATATCGCTGGTGAGTAATTTAAAATTCATATTGAATAAAAACGACACTGCAAGATGCTTTATGATTCTAAAAATCCTTAACCAAGGAGTAATTTTTCCAATCAATCGTTCTGAATTCACAAGTTCCCTGAGATCGCTATAATCGTTCATTCTTTTCAAAGGATGGCTCGAATAGCCGCAAAAATTGGGGTGAAGGCCTTTTTTTCAGGCCTTGGCCCATTCACCTTGCATAATTTTATAGCAAGTTTGAATAAAGAAGGGATCCTCGCAAGGTCATGCTCGGCACGATTGGGAACAAATGGCTGGACCGCCTCCACCAACAACTTGCGAAAGAACTCCGTTCCAACGGATGGTCACAAATGGAGATCGCAAAGGCTACTGGTTCAACCCAGAGCACTGTATCCCGCCAAATTACCAAGGCAGCACTGAAACTTGGAGCAAGTGCAGATGAAGTCACCATCGACGGATGGGCTCAAGAACTTGCACATTCGATGACCCAAATGGGTAAGGAATCCGAAGTGATCCGCCAACGTTTGATCATTGAGTTTCAATTTACAGGCAACCAAAACATTCGCTATGACAAAACGCTCACCGGTATGAATCTCGATGCGGACCAAGCCTCTCTCGCCATATTGAGACGCCTTGAATGGTCCGCAGGCCGATTGGATTTGAAACGGCTCGCCTCCTACATGCCGGCTGTGGGCATGAACATGGCCGCTTGTACAAGTCAAGCCACAACAACAGATGAGGTTGCAGCATATCCCG
Source organism: Candidatus Poseidonia alphae (assembly GCF_943787815.1). Classification (NCBI taxonomy): domain Archaea; kingdom Methanobacteriati; phylum Thermoplasmatota; class Candidatus Poseidoniia; order Candidatus Poseidoniales; family Candidatus Poseidoniaceae; genus Candidatus Poseidonia; species Candidatus Poseidonia alphae. The sequence goes on along the minus strand of NZ_CALSNW010000003.1, from coordinate 396,868 downwards.
GTCGAATGACCGTGGTTGAAGGATTGTTGCGACGGCATGAGACTCCGGTATTTGGAGCATCAAATCACCTTGCCAGCCTTCTCATGCGCGTCCGTGACATTGACCGAAGTAAAACTGCAATTCTTAATTTACGCCCGCCCATGGTTGACGGGATGGTCGACCAAGGCGACCTCGATTACATTTCAGATGAACTTGGATTCCAGCTAGGATTTGCACCAAAAGGTGAATTGCAGGAACAACAAGGCCCTCTTGACATCCTTATTGACGAAGGTGCCTTTGGCTGGGAGCCGTCTCTGTACATTCTCGGCAGTACGACGGCAGAACTCGTGGAACGATGCCATGTCATTATTGACGCCATGAACACGGAGTGAATGGACATGAAATTTTGTGCATCGGCATTCATGTTCTTGATATTGGTTACACCGTTGAGTGGATGCTTGGAACCAGTAACCAATTCGAAGGACGGTTGCAGTGTTCTTGAAACCAGTACATCCAACTCGACCACAGTTCGTATTTTAACCTATGATATAGCCGCATTTTCGCAATCCATGCTCGATGAATTTACCAACAGCACTGGCTACGAAATCGAACTCATTCGAGCAGACGATGCTGGTGGAATTCTAGAACAGTTGTTGCAAACACAAGGAACTCCGCAATCGGACATAGCAGTAGGTCTTGACAATACGTACCTCCAAACGGCTCTTGATTTCTGCCTCCTTCAGCCTCATTCAATAACAGCACCAGCGTTAGACCCCTCGGCCACCCAACCCTACGATGGAACATACGCCCTTCCTTTTGACCAGGGAGATGTCTGCCTCAACGTTGATGAAAACGGTTTGAACGAAACCGAACGAACATTCCCTGAGGATTTGTGGGAACTCACTGGACCCGAATGGAACGGGAAGACTTCCTTCCCGTCCCCAGTAACATCATCGCCAGGCAGGGCGTTCATGATTGCGACCATTGACTATTTTGAAAACGATGGGAATCAATCCACGAACGCATTCGATTGGTGGGAGGCTATGGCCGATAATGATGCACGGTTCACATCAGGTTGGACCGAAGCTTACGAAGTCCACTACTCTGGAGGTTACGGTGAATGGACAGAGGGACATATTGGCGATTCTCTTCTTACGGTCTCGTACTGTCACTCACCTGGAGTTGAAGCCTTTTACAGCGGTAACAGTACCCATTCCACCTCAATAACTCTGGAGCGCTCCACGTTCCATCAAGTCGAGTATGCTGGACTTACCAACGGGGCAACCAACGTTAACGGGGCCAATGCCTTCCTGAACTATCTTCTTTCAGAGGATGTCAATAGAAACATGCCGGAAAACAACCTCATGCTCTCGGTTCTACAAGAACCGACGTTTCCAGAGACCGATGGATACCAATGGCATACTGACACGCCAACAATGAATGCAAATGTCTCGATGGAACGCATTGCTCAAAACATGGATACATGGCTAAACCAATGGCAACTGGTAACTCAGTGAGATGAACATATGGCGTTGAACCAACGCAAGACTGCCCCTGCAAATGCATACCATGCTGCCCAATGGTTCGCCCTTGCTTGTGTCGTCGTTCTAGGCACTGCGCCTCTTCTTCTGGCCATCCTTCGTCTTTGGAACGTGACTCAGGTATCTCCCCTGGAAGCCCTACGCCAATTCCCTGAGCAAATCGGCGCAGTGGATGCATTGCGGTTTACCCTTATTGAAGCCCTGCTATCGACACTGCTCACCGTGATTCTCGGGCTCCCAGTTGCATGGGCTTTGGGTCGTTACCAATGGAGGAGGATTCGCTCAAAACGGGCACTCTTCTATCTTCCATTCGTCACCCCTCCAATTGTCGCCGCGGCTGGTTTTCTAGCCCTTACGTCTCCGGGTGGAATCTTACATGCGACTGGAATCGACCTGCGCGGTGAAACTGGATGGATTGGATGGCTTGCCCATACCACTGGCTGGCAGCATCCAGGTCACATGATCGCCCTGGTTCTCGCCCATGCATGGTTCAACCTATCACTGATGATTCGCTTTGTTGAGCCAGTCATTGCCCAACTTAACCCGACGTGGGAGGAGCAACTCCGGATGCTCCCCCAAGGGCAGTCTACGACCGGTCGTTGGCGCCATCTTTGGCTACCTGTTCTTGGCCCAAGTGTTGCCGTTGCTGCAACTTACGCCTTCTTTTTCTCCTTCACCTCGTTTGCATTGGTCAAGTGGTTGACACCAGATTTCAACACCCTTGAATCCCTTCTTGCAGACCTCGGGGGTTCAGCAGGCATCTACAATTACAGGATAGATACCAGTCTTGGCGTACTCGCAATTGCGGGACTACAGGCTATTTTGATGCTAATACTTCTCGCCAGCGCAGGTCTTCTTGAACGAAAGCATGCAATGATGATCTCTCTTCACGAAGAGCATACAAATCGGAACATCCGTGGACCTCCTCCGTTGAAATCTCGGTTCGTTGTCTATTCGTTGTTGCTTGCAAGTATGCTTCCGTTGGTTTCAGTCATTGTTGCTTCGTTCAGAAAACGGTCAACCACTCAAAGTGGCTCAACTGAATTCCATTGGACGCTTGAAGGATGGCAGCGCGCCTGGGCCGGCGACAACTCAACAATCACCCTCTTAGAGGCCCTTCAAAACTCACTGGTCTACGCAGGCCTTACGCTGATAATCGCCCTTCCGATCGGCTACATGCTCGCATCCATGTTTCACCGACTTGAACAGGATGGAAAGGGACGTTTGGCTTCTTTGCTTGACACATTCTGCATGATACCCCTTTCCGCTTCGGCCGTAATGATTGGACTGGGAGTTGTTCTTGGTCTGCTGAGATGGTATCCTGGACTTTTCATGTTTCGATACTTACCCGTCTTACCGCATGTCATGCTGGTCTTGCCTTTCCTCGTCAGAATGCTTCGCCCTGCATTCTCGAGAATTGAACCAGCTTTTGGTGAACAAGTGCGTCTCCTCAATCTCCCCCCTCTTCAGTCATGGTGGCACAGCAAGGGTGCCTCGATGGTGGCCCCAATGACAATGGCGGCATCGCTCTGCCTGGCCTTTTCCCTTGGTGAATTCGGAGCGACCTATCTGTTAATTCGGGTGGGTTCATGGGACTCCCTATCCATTATGGTGGACCAATTGCTTGGCCGCCCTAAATTCGACCCTCTGATCATGCCCACGGCAATGGCGGTGGCGGCATCGTTGATGCTGACAACGTTGCTTGTATTGTGGCTGAGTGAACAACTGCGAAGAACCCAAGGTGATGCGAATGATTGAACTCATCCAATTAACAAAAGCATACGGTGAACGAACCCTGTTTGAAGGCCTTAATCTCCGTTGTGAAAAGGGTGAAATCGTTTCAATACTCGGCCCGAGTGGTTGCGGCAAAAGCACATTGTTACGCATTTGTTGTGGCTTGATTGAGGCTGATGCGGGAGAGCGTCGGACCGCTGAAGGTCGCATCGAAAACGGAACCATTTCACCGACCATCGCCATGCTTTTCCAGCAGCCGGTTCTGTTCCCCCACCTCAATGTCGGAAAAAACGTTGGATTGGGAGGCGAACAAGGCATAGCAAAGGATGAACTCCTCAAACAAATATCTGCAGTTTTGAACTTTGTTGACATGCCTGGTACCGAGGGCAAGAACATCACGACCTTATCTGGAGGCGAAGCCCAAAGGGTAGCATTTGCTCGGGCATTGTTGCAGTCTCCAAATGTGATGTTGCTCGATGAACCCTTTGCGTCCCTTGGATTGGAGCAACGGCATCGTCTCGCACGGGAGACACGAAAGCGTCTGAAAGAACGAGGCATAACCACCATCCACGTCACCCATGATGAAGAGGAGGCAGTGATTATGGCAGACCGCGTCATTTCATGGAAAGATCTTGTATCGTCATCACAAAGCATACCAACTCCTATGAAGGAGGAAACACAAGGTACAGACAGTGAGGAATGATGATAGGAACGCCGGCTGATATTCTCAAGTACACACGGGCTGTTCAGATTCTCCTCAATGGATACAGCGGATACAAAACAGGAAAGCGGGTAGAAACCGACAAGCAAATCCGAGATGAAATCGTGCGCACAACAATTCGTGTACGCCAACACATGCAAAACATTCACGATCGTTCAGTAGACAACGACGACTTGCAAATGGTCCGTAATGCTCGCTCATGCATGCAGGAAATTGATGCCCTGATTGAAGATGTAGACAAATCCTCATCGGGAACCCAACATGCATTCTTTTCCGGTCAACGTACCGTTTCTAACAAGGACATGAAGGCATTGATCGTCCACGACCATGAAATGATCGAGATGGTAACCAATGCAGTCAATCTTTCCAATGATTCTGAGCGAGCTCAACAACAGGGAAGTGAAGAATTGGCGGCAACCATTCAAAGGTGCCAGCAGATGATTTCAAGCTGCAGGGGATTTTACAGTGAACGTTCAACACTCTTGAACGGTCTCAACAGTTAGGGGGGATATGATGACGAAATTCAGGTGGAGAGAAAGCCCAGAAACAATAGCACGCTTGGTGAAGACTGAGACGATCAAAACATGGAAAACAAGTGATGTCACGCTCAACCCCAACGAAGCATGTGCTTTCATTGAAGACGGGAAAATTGGAGATGTTTTGAGCGAAGAAGTCGTCCGCAACATCGGCGGAGGATTCGCTCGTTTCATGGGTGACTTTCTTGGCCGCAAAGCGAAAGACCGCCGCATGCTCTTTGCGATGACCGGACCAATGGACATCAGTGTGCCGTTTATTCATCCTCTCGGCGACGGACAAAGCGCCAAGGGTGTCGCTCAATTCCGATTGCAAATTCGAAAGGGAGACCTCCCCAAACTTCTCAATCTATTCGCCAATAGAGCACCGGTTCTTGATCGGGTCAATCTCTCCCTCATCATTGGACAAGAGGCCTCCCACCGCGTCATTGCACCAAGCCTTTCATCGGTTGACTCCCTCCCTGAACTGAGAGGATTTGAACTCCAAGAGCGGTTCCAAATGCGCAGCGACAAGGAACTTCGTCCCCTTCTCCAAGCCATGGGCTTGACCATGTTGGGCGCTATGCTCATTACCCATCAAACCGACCTTGAACGTCTGTCTGCACTCCAACATAGCCTTAGAGCAGCGACCGACACCGAGGGCGCACAGGCTGAAGCTGAAGTCCAACGCCTTGCACATCGTGAATCGGTAACGCTACGACGGATTGAATGTGAAATGAACATTCAACGAGGGCAGGCAAAAGGTCAAGTCATGATAGAAGTGGAACAAGAACTCCATGAATTGCGCAAACAGGAAGCCGTATGGGAAGCTGAATTGAAGCGAGACCATGCACGAGCAGAACTCGACGCCAAGAAAATGGAAGACAAAACCGCTGTAGCCATGTCGTTGTTCAATGAAGTTCAAGAGCGAAAGAAAGAGCGTATGAAAACCTCCAACGACCTCCAAGAGTCCATGATGCGACTTGCTGCTGAAAACGGCGCATTGACGCCAGAAGTCATGCAAGAGTTCCTCCGCCAACAAGGCGGAAAAGCACCGCTTGCTGTCCCGCATCCTTGCCCATCATGTCAACAAATTGTCCAACCAGAGTGGAATGTTTGCCCACACTGCGGCGCAGGACAACAGCAAGGGTGAGGCAGTGGTAGAGGGCGCACCCACAAATTCGTGGGCTTTTATGGACCGCTGGTTTCCACATTATCTCTCATGGTCACGCCCTCAAACGGCTCTGTTTTTACTTTCTATCTATCTTTTTACAGCAGCTGTACCGTACTTTGTCACGAACCAGATTGCAGCGTGGAGGGATGTGTCCCTCTTCAATCCAGAGAATTTCATTGATGACATGATACCTTACATGCCTTGGACCATCGTGTTTTACTTCTCGTTCTACCTGTACTTCCCCGTCGTAGCATGGTACGGTTCTGGTGATGGGAATCGACGTGTCGAGGGACTCATCTTTCACGCATACCTCACACTCGCAACATGGATGGCTTGTCTGCTGTTCATCGTCACGCCAGTTAAAGTCAATCTACGACACCAAGTCACCATTGATGATGGATTATTGGACCCGTTTCTAAAATCCCTCTACGACGCAGACCCACCGTTCAACTCATGGCCCTCACTCCACGTGTTCCAGAGCCTTCTCATCGTCCTTGTCATTCGTCGGTGGATGGTACAAGATGGGAAATGGACCAGGGCTCATTCAATCCTCGTGGGCATCGGCTGGAGCCTTCTTGTTCTGTCGACCATGGGAATCAAGCAGCATTACATGTTTGACGCCATAACTGGATGTGTGTTTGCAATGCTGGTTTGGTTGTACCTGTGTCAACCTAAACTCAACCAAACAGAACATTGACCGTTTGAGGACTTGTAAGGTAGATGGTGAGCCCGATTCCGGCCATAATCATCATCCAAGAACCAACCATTTTGATCATACCAGTTGCCCTTCGCAGGAAGTTGATCATCACTTGACGACCCATTCCAACGAGCATGGTAACCGCCACCATGAGCAGAAGCAAGCCAACCATCAAACCGGCCACACCAAATGCAATCGCTGAGGCACCCAGAGTCCCGAGGAAGATGACGAAAGGAAGAACTGCTGCTGCTGTGCAATCAATGGATGCGGCTGCGTATCCAATACCATAGAGGTACATATTACGACGAGGCGTGAAGGTTTCATCCATCTCAGTCGTACTGTATTTGTCAACCCATTTTTGAACGAATCCCATGACATGTGAAGTAACGCCGAGCAGCATCATCGAGCCGAGTACGATGAGTAGGATGGCAACGAAAATGGCGATGGTGTGAATGATTCCAGAAGAGGCGAAAAATTCACCCATTAACAGCGCAAGAATCCCGATGAAACCAAAGAACGTCCACATGCCCAAACCCGAAAGGATTCCAATATTGAAGGAACTCGGCATTCCTGTTTTCAGTTTGCCTTGCTCGATTAATTCATCCTCTCTTGCTCCGAGAGAGAGATAGTAAGAGATGAAGCCAGGTAGAACGGGGAAGGCACAGGGTGAGAAATATACGAGAATGGATAGGACCATTCCAAGTACAAAGACAGCAAGAACCGATGTTTCAGGCTCTTCCCAACCGATCCTGGAATCAAATGTTTCACTCACATTGCTGGAGATGGCGGTCATCAAGGTCCCATCAAAAGAGGACCATGAGGTCGGCAGGAGTGCCCGTCGGTTGTTGCTCAATGATGTAACCCTCCTCATCAATGATCATGACAACAGGGATTTGCCCAGCCCCTTTGGTGGTGAAAAGACGGACGGGGTCAGTTGTTGTTCCATCCTCAAGAAGGGCTGCATCTTCTGAACCAAGGCCGGTAGGATACAACGGGACCGTGTAGGATTTCTTGCTTTCGTTAAGGTATTCGAGGGTTTCACCGTACCAGGCACCGTAAGCGAAGATTTTGAGGGAAGTGTTGTTCTCTTCGGCACTGCGTTGCCAGTCATCCATATTCGCCTCAATATATCTTTGAACAGCGTGACAATTGCTGCAATCACGAGCCATGAGGTCCAAGATGATGATGCTTCCACGATGGTCATCAAGATTGATGAAACCCGTTTCATTGGTCACGCCCGCATCGATATCAGAGCGATTCAGGGACTCAAAGACGATGTTTGGAATTGGAGCCGGTTCGGCGTCCGATTGAAACAATTCATCCATGCTGTCAAACATGGATAGCGCAGCGAAGGAAATGGTTCCAAACATGATAAGGGCAATTCCAAATGCCTGCCATGTCGTTTTCTCCTTGAAAACGCCAAAATCGACTTGGTCAAGGAACCCCATGACCCGTACTGGGAGCCGGACGTTCAATAATGTAGCCCACTCAGTTTTTCAATGCCAATGGATAGACTTGTCAACTAATGGTGGGCTCGGAGAGAATCGAACTCTCGATCTTCGCCATGTGAAGGCGGCATCATAACCCCTAGACCACGAGCCCTAGGTAAATCGCCCACCCGCCTCACGGGTTTAAGCCATACTGTGCTCATCGGTGCTGATTGAGATGGACCAGTCCGACTTCAAGACGCTCGTGCGTTGGATGGACTTCCACGAGCATCACAGGCACCTCCAGCACCGCAGCCAGTTCCTCTGCGAGGGTGAGCGGTAATTCGATGCGCTGTGTTGCTCCATCGTAGCGAATCCATCCATCTGCAATTCCCAATTCTTCCTTGAGTTCACTGATGTCATCGTTGGCATCTTGAAGTTCAGCAGGAATGGCCCCAAACAAAATGGTATCATCATCACTCAGAACTTCGTAAGGACGCAGGGTCGCTTGACCACGGCGTTTGAACCGATTTCGGAGTTGTCCTGCATCTTTGTATTTCGCAGTACAGAATTTCAAGTGATAGGATTTATCTTGAGCGGCTTCTTTCAGACGCAGAGCAAGTTCTGCCGAACCTTCAGCCGCTGCAGTGATCCCTCCACTGAGGTTGAATCCTCTGACGTCCATGTTCTCTTGATTGCCGACCGTGATTTCCAATTCATTCAGATTGAGGAATTCCACCGGAACGGTTTCAAGTTCGTCAAGAAGGGCAAAGAGCCCTTCCTCGTTATCGGGCTCACACGGCAACTCAACACCAACCGTGATGTTGTGTTCGCTGCAAGCCTCCATCGTAGCGCGGTATTTGTCCGTCGTTCCGCTCAATAAATGAAAGCGGATTTCATCCAACCCGGCTTCGCCGAAATCCTTTGCACGTAGAGGGTCAAAGGGAATTGACGTGTAGACATGGATGTGATGCTCAGGACCAAATGCAGCCTTCAATTGACGCACGGCTTCAAGTGTTTTCTCCAAATCAAGCATCGGGTCGCCACCCGTAATTCCGGTACCGGTTGCGTTCATCGCTTGCCCTTCCTCAATGACTTCATCCCAAGATGTGCATCGACGTTCGTTGGCAAACATGTCGGGAGTTTCACGACGGTTTTCCGATAACGGGCAGTAATCGCAACCCCAATGGCACTTTCCTGTGACGAAGAGAACCAACTTGCTTCCTTGTTGACATTGGATGCAACCCTCTGCTTCACCGTCCTCAGCGGGTAAGATTTCGGTGGCCATCGTTAGACTTCGCATCATTCGGCCCCCTTGGTATGTTCTGCCTGAGAGAGCAACCACCGATGAAACCGTCGGTCCAATGTCAATTCAGGATGGAAGGTTAGACCCAATCGCATGCCGTCAAGAACACCAACGATTTCATCTCCGAGCATAGCAACCGGAGTGCACGAGAGCTCTTCTGCTACGAACCTCGGTGCTCGAATGAAGACTCCGGGAAATCCTTCTTTTACAATTTGAGCAGCCTGTGATTTCATTTCCAGTGGTTGATGAGCAAACATGTCCCGGTCTGCAGGAGCGACATCACATGCATCACCCTGAGGAGTTTCAAGCATCACATCAACCGTTGATTCAAACGATTGGCGTTGTCGGCCCCATCCATTTCGTTGTATGGATGCTTGCAAGAACGGTGTCCGTTCTTCGCCAGGAGAAGCCATCAAAATAGCTCCCGCACAGGTTCCCATTACCGGTCGGTTAGGATGGTTGTTCATCCAGTCAAAGAGGGCTTCAAGGAGCGATTCATGTTGACTGGCGATTCGCATGGTTGTGGATTCGCCCCCGGGTAGAATCAATGCATCCAAATCCGAACTCACATGCGATGCGCGCCGGCATTCAACGATGTTCAGTTCAAGCCCCAACTCACCTGCTGCGCCCCGTAATGCTTCGGCATGTTCATGGCGAGCGCCTTGAAGCATGGCCAAGCCAACACTGAGCATGTCCACCCCTAACGCCTCTTCCCTATCAGTCCAACGCCTCGTGTAGAAAACAAGTCATGAGTAGGGGAAGACACAATTCAGTTCAAGAACCGTCAAGCACGCCATTGAAGCATGTCCCACAGTGGCGACTGCTTTCTTGTCCCCGGCCCGGTGCGAATGAACGACGCTTGTTTGCAAGCCATGGCCACGCCGGTAATGACGGCCCGAGGCCCCGAATTCCGACAGGTGATGGCGGGGTTGAATTCGGGCCTTCGCTATGCGTTTAATCTCAGCCCATCATCACCTGAAATGAAGCAGCAATCTTGGACCGGTGAAGACGGATACAAGGTCGTCGTCGTATCCGGAAGTGGAACTGCAGCCATGGAAATGGTGATTGCAAACCGCTTCCGTCAAAACGACTTGGTTCTCGTCCCTACCAACGGCAAGTTCGGTGAACGTGTTGCTCAGATTTGTGAACAGTTCTGTAATGTGAAGCACCTCAAATACGATTGGGGGCGTTCCTTTGACCTGTACGAATTGGAACAGCAACTGGAACGCAAGTGCTACGAAGCAGTCTTGATTTGTCACAACGAAACCAGCACTGGAATCACTCAAGACGCCGCTGCGATTGCGGAGATGTGTGCACGTCATGAAACAGCGTTCATTTTGGACGGAATCACCTCGGTAGGCGGCATGCCCGTTCACCCAGCAGAATGGAAGGCGGAAGCGGTAGTGATGGGCGCACAAAAGTGCACAGCAGGACCATCGGGCATTGCAGCCGTTGCCGTCAGCCCTCATTGCGTTGAACGCATGAATGCCATTCATGCACAAAACGATACGAATCCTAGGTATTATCTCGACATGATGGCGGCTCTGAAGAAGGGTGACGATGACCAAACACCCTGGACACCTGCAATCAACTTGGCCATGGGTTGGTCAGCAGCCCTCGGAGTTCTCAAAGAAGAAACCAATGAAGGGCGCTGGAACCGTTGTGAACACCTGGCGAACGGTGTTCGGAATTTATTTTCAGACCTTGGCTTTGTTCTTCTTGCCGACGAAGGACAGCGTAGCAATACCGTCACTGCAATCATGTATCCCGAAGGCATTGACGACTCTTGGCGTTCGGCACTCAAGGACAAGTATCACACCCAGGTCATAGGAGCTCAAGACCATCTCAAAGGCAAGATGTTCCGGGTAGGTTCAATGGGAGAAACTCCGGTCGAAGAAATGGTTGAGGGCTGCATCCGTATGCTCGCATGTTTTGCTGAATTCGGAGCAGAACTTCAAGAAGTTGATGTGAGATCCTATTTTCAGTGAGGGAACGCCATGACACGATGCATCGTATTGGGACGGTTTCAACCGTTCCATCTTGGACACGCAGCCCTCGTCAAAGCCGCAGGCAAGCATGCCGGTGCTGAAGGAGAAGTGGTCGTCGCCATCGGTTCATCACAAGCCGAGTGGGAAGCAAGAAACCCATGGACCGTGAGCGAACGTGAAGCGATGATACGAACGTGGGCTGAACAAGAACACATCGCTTTGGAAGTGGTGGGCATTGAAGACATCAACGACCCACCGAATTGGGTTGAGCATGCAACGAAGATGCACGGAAAAGGAGTGCTGGTCACCTCGGATGAGCCAACGGCTGACCTTTACGAGGCGAGTGGATGGACCGTTAAACGGGTTGATTTGTCGCAACGAGAAACGCTTGAAGGCTGGCGTGTACGTCAAACCATCCGCATGCTTTCAACGGTTTTTGATGACGATGCTGCTCGTGAAGTTTTGAAAACGAGCGTCCCACCATCGGTGATTGAGTGGTTGATTGACAACGATGCCATGTTCCGTTGTTCCACGTTTGATACCGGCGTACACGCAGGATAATTCAATCTGAAGCAACGACGACTCGGGCTGCGAGTATGACCTTTGATTTGTACAGATAACCCTGTTCTAAAACATCAACAACCGTCCCTGTAGGATAGTGTTCAGAAGAAGGTATTGTTGTAATGGCTTCCATTTTGGCTGGGTCAAAAGAGGCTTCCTTTGCGTCGATAAGAACGACCCCGTCCGCCTGCAGTTCATGCCACATTTTGTTTCGTAGCAAGCGCAATCCCTGTGCAATGGGGGTATCGTCTTCTGCTTCAATACCGACCATAGCACGGTCAACATCTCCAAGAATGGTCAACATTCTACGGGCAAGGCCCATTCCGCCGTATTGAATCAATTCGGCCTTTTCACCCATCATTCGCTTTCGAACATTTTGGATTTCTGCATCCTTGTATGCTATTTCTTTCTCAGCGAATTCCGCACGCTCAAGAGCGATTTCAAGAGGGTCTCGCTCTTCTTCAACCTCAATCTCAAGTTCTTCTTCTGGTAAAGGCTCGGAAATCTCCTCTTCCACTGCTGGTGGAATTTGTGCTTCCACTTCAGTTTCGTCGACCGGTGATTCTTCAGACAATTCGTCGGACATCAGTTGGCGGTTCCGCGCATGGATTTTGAACCCCACGCTTAGGATGAATGAAGATAGGAGGTGAGATTCCACGCTCCGTAGCCCCATTTGGTAGCCTCAAGATGCTCCCGCCCCAGAACCCATTCCAAATCATTCTCATCCGCCGCACGGTTTACCGCATACACCAGGGCTTTCGAGGCACGATTGTGGGCTTGAAATGTTGGGACAATTTTCGGATCGTCTTTTTCATCGATCGATTCACCAAGAGCTTTCCTTCTCGTCATCCAATTGAGGACAACCCGTTCTGCGTATTCATCGGCAGATATGCCTTTGAGATTCACGTGAACCTTCTCCCAAACGTGTTGAGTGTAGAGTTCATGAATATCGGCAACGTCAGAGCGAAGGGCTTCTTCCAGGTAGAGAAATGCCCGTCCTTCCCAAACTTCCCATTGCCCGGGACTGGCCCATTTCATGAGTAAAAGAAGTCCTTCTTCACCGTCTTGACACGATGAAAGCGCATCGCGCACTAAGTGGTCTTCGCCAATGTTTTGCTCATCCATCCAATCCAACAATTCGGCCTCTGCATCAATTGCAAAGCTGTTGGTCAGTTCATTGTCTTGCTCAGGCCGACGATCACGAAAACCACCGGAAGCCATTCCGGTTGAGAGTTCGGCCCACGAACGATTCATGAGAAACTCAAGAGTTGGGGCGTGGACAAGAAGTCCAATCATCTCAAGCCCCATACGCCATTGGAAGCCACGGTCTCGTTTGAGGCCATCGCTCCACCAATCCTCAACAGGAACGGTTGGGAAAGTACTTTGTACGCCTCAATTGTAGTGAAGGCATGCGCAGGATTCTTACGATTCTCTTTTGCCTATCGCTGCTCGGCCTCCCCATGAATGCAAATGCGCAAATGACTGGGGCTGCTGTTTCGCTCGAATGCACAGAGTCATACATGCCCACGGACCCACTCGCCGGAGGAAACGAATCCTTTGAGTGTACGGTGTCAAACCCAACAACATACACTGAAAACATCAGCATAGGAGTTACTGGCGACGGGCTTGAAGTTGACGCTCCAGCCTATCTCAACGTCTCTGCGGGCGGAAATGTAACCTTCAATGTCAGTGTCGCATGGGATGCTGGAGTTGACCCTGATTCAGTACGCACCATTACAACCACTGCAAGTGTAACTGCCATGAATGATGTTCCGCCGCCCAACTCAGCATCCACATCAGCCAACACGTTGTTTGACTTTGGACACAATTATAGCGCGAATGGCTGCACTACCAATGCAACCACTACGCCCAATACATTCAATTCCAATGAAAGGAACGTGAAGGTGCAACCACAACATGTGGAAACATCACACTTGAACTGAATTATTCTGCTGCCCCAATCCATGCAGAGAACTTCGCACTCTTGAGCATCATGGGTTGTTATGATAGCACCACTTCCACCGAGTCATCGATAATTTCATGATTCAAGGTGGCGATTTCACCAACTACGATGGCACAGGAGGACATGCTGCAAATTCTAAGGGTTTGTAACGGACAGCAGCGCTTCTCCAATGATTGCTCATGCAGACGTCATACACCATTCCCAGATGAAGCAAACAATGGATTGATCATTTCCTTATGTGCTTTCAATGGCCAAAGACAGTGCCCCAAATACCGGTGGCTCTCAATTCTTTATTGTTGACCTGACGCAGTGTCGATGGAACTCCTGGAACACCTCATCTAAATGGAGTTCACACTGTGTTTGGGAAGGTTATGGATGGCACATCATGTAGTTGACGACATCAGCCAAGTATCTACTGAGAATACCGGCCTGTCGTGGATGTTGTGATTGAGCGAGCAATTGTCGTATCCGATGTATCTTTTGACTCGGACTCTGATGGTATTAACAACGAGGCAGACAATTGTCCCGATGATGCAAATCCAAACCAAGAAGACATTGACAACGATACCATGGGAGACGCTTGCGATGATGACATTGACAACGACCTGGTGGATAATTCTGATGATGCATTCCCATTTGATGTCAACGAACAATCTGACTTTGACGGCGATGGAACCGGTGATAACGCAGACGCTGATGATGATAACGACGGCTTGAACGACACGGAAGACGCATTTGACAACGACGCCAATGAAACCACAGACACTGACGAAGACGGTATTGGAAACAATGCAGATGCAGACGATGATGGTGACGGCATTGTGGATGAAAGCGACAATTGCCCGCTGGTTGCAAACGCTGACCAGGCCGACGCAGACAACGACGGCGTCGGCACAGCATGTGACGCTGATGAGGCTGAAGACGAAACCCCAGCCGTGCCGGCCATCAGCCTTGCTGCAACCGGTCTGGTCGTTCTCTTGGCGACTATCATGACTCGTCGGGATTGAGTCCATCGGCCCGTTGAAGTGCCTTTTTTGTAAGAGCCTTCAAGAACGACGTGCTGAACCCCGAAGCAGGAGGGTCTTGTCTTGGCGACGATTAAAGAGCAAATCGAGTTGATTCGCGCTGAGATCGATAAGACCCAGAAAAACAAGGCCACCAACGCTCACATTGGGAAGTTGAAGGCCAAAATCGCTCAACTCAAACTCAAGGAAGAGAAGGTCGCCGCACATTCGAAAGCGAGCGGTGGAGGCAAAGGGTTTGAGATTCGTAAATCCGGAGATGCTACCGTTGCCCTCGTTGGCTTCCCTTCAGTTGGTAAATCAACCCTCATCTCGAAGGTCACAGATGCACACTCAGAAATCGGTGGCTACGCTTTTACAACCCTCACGTGTATTCCAGGTGTGATGGAACACCGTGGAGCAAAAATTCAGATTCTGGACTTGCCCGGTCTCATCAAAGGAGCCGCTGAAGGGAAAGGCCGTGGTCGAGAAATCCTCAACGTGATTCGTAGCGCAGACATGGTCCTCTACATCGTTGACCCGTTCCAAGACGGCCACTTTGATGTTCTTCACAGAGAATTGCACAATGCTGGACTTCGCTTGAACGAAGAGAAACCACCCATCTTCATCAAGCGAACCGACCGAGGTGGTGTTGAAATCCGTAGCACTGTTGAGCAGACTCACCTGACGAATGAAGAAATGGCAGACATCATTCGTTCGTTTGGCTACACCTCTGCTCTGGTCACCCTGCGTGAAGATTCCACTGCTGAACAAATCGTAGACTGTCTCGCCGGAAATCGTATCTATGAAACTGCGGTTATTGCGATCAACAAAATTGACATTGCAACCGACCATGATATCGCAAGAGCACGTGCAGCACTTCCTCAGGAATGGCCAATCATGAACATTTCAGCGTTCAAGGACATTGGATTGGATGAGATGAAGGATTTTATCTATGACAATCTAGGATTTATGCGAGTGTACCTCAAACCGCAAGGTCAAGAAGCTGACATGGAAGAACCTCTCATCGTTAAGGACGATTCAACGGTTCAAAACATTTGCATCAAACTTCACCGTGATTTCGTGAGGAAATTCCGATTTGCACGAATTTGTGGACCCAGTGCTAAATTCGACGACCAGAGGGTCGGCCTGGACCACCAACTAAAGGACGGAGATGTGTTGACCATCGTCGTCAAACGCTGAACATTTCAATCCCTGATGAAGAGGTGAACCATTGAACGAAAGAACCGAGGGAAAACTTCCCATCTTGTACTCCTTTCGTCGCTGCCCTTATGCCATGCGAGCTCGAATGGCCATCGTACGGACTGGATACGAAGTCGAACATCGAGAAGTGATTCTTCGAGACCGACCCGCTCACATGCTGGAAGTTTCTCCAAAAGGGACCGTCCCAGTATTGTTATTGAACGATGGAACCGTCATCGAAGAGAGTCTCGAAATCATGCAGCATGTCTTGAACTGGAATCTTAACCCAAATGAACAAGAATGGATTGAACGTAATGATGGGGAGTTCAAGTTTCATCTCGACCGTTACAAATATCCAAACCGTTACGATGATGTTGATGAAACCGAGCACAGGACTGCGGCTTGTGAATACATCATGTCACTCGAGAACCAACTGCCTGTAGGCCATCTAAGCGATGCCATCTTCCCCTTTGTTCGCCAATTTGCAAATCATAATCGGGAGTGGTTTGACCTGCAACCTTGGCCCCGTGTTCATCAATGGCTGGCAGAATGTCTTGGGTCAGAAGAGTTCTCTCTTTGCATGAAGAAACACAAACAATGGAAGCCGAACGAGTGAACTGCGAAGCGTGGTACACAGAATTTCAAATACGTCAATGAGGGTTAATGACATGGTTGCAGATAGCATGGCCTCTGATGATGAACTGGAAGGTTCCAGATTACCATTACCGGGTGATGATGCATCAAATGAAGGGACGGCTCGTCGAGGCTTCATTCTGTTTGGAACAACATTTTTCCTCCTTCTCTACCGTTGGAACTTGGAACCCATCATCTATCTCCTGTTCATATTCATCGCGTTTCGCATCGGAGTTTGGCTTCTCTCTAAAACAACCTTATTTGCCGTTGAGCCATTGTCTAAATCTTCCAGTTCTAGAAAGCGTGGATGGCAACTTAGCGGTCTAGTGATCGGGTCATTTCTCATCTTCATTCTGCTTGGAGGTGCACTGTTTTTGAGCCTCTCCCCGCAACCGGGAGGGGCCGCTGAATCGTTTGAATCTCCTCATTTTGATGACGGAACCTTCCAAAACATGGATTCGGAAGAAACAAAGGCCAACGACTCATTTTGGGGTACACTCCGGAATTTCATGGTGAGTGACAGTCAACGGTCTCCAAATTCGGTATTACCTACAAGAGAATACCAGCCCTTAGAACTCGAGGGCGAAGAGATTAGCATTACCTGGTTGGGCCACTCAACGCTTCTGATTCAATCGTACAACATGACCATCATCACTGACCCGTTGTTTGGACATGAACATACCGACCCCCTCTTCTTTGGCCCTACTCCATTTCCTTACGAACACACCTACAGTCCCAGTCAATTGCCTCAAATTGATTATGTGTTCATTTCGCACGACCATTATGACCATCTTGACATGGACACTGTTCACGAACTTCGTGATTCCACCTTCTATGTCCCTCTCGGCGTCAAAGCTCACCTCTTGCGATGGAATGTTGAAGAGGCCAACATCATTGAGATGGATTGGTACGATGAGGCTACCGTATCAAACGAATTCCAAGTGGCATTCACTCCATCGCAGCACTTTAGCGGCCGAGGTTTGTTCAACATGGACACGACGTTGTGGGGTTCTTGGGTGTTCCAACTTCACAACAAGTCCATGTACTTCAGCGGTGACAGTGGATACACCGATGAATTTTCTGTCATTGGCGAGAAATACGGTCCGTTCGACCTTGCGTTTATTGAATCGGGCCAGTACGACCCTGCATGGAAAGACGTGCATATGTTTCCGGATGAGGTCATCCAAGCTGCTCATGACTTGAAGGCCCGTTCGGTACTGCCGATTCATAATTCTAAATTCGAATTGGCCCTTCACCCTTGGGACGAGCCACTTCGACTTGTCTCATCAAAAGGGGCTGAACAAAACCTCACCATCACAACACCGATGATCGGTGAGACCTTCCTGCTCAACCAAACGCTTCCAAGTGAACCATGGTGGGAGGGCGTATCGATTGGAACACCTTCGTTTTTGAAAACCAATCCGCTGGTTGGGATTGCCCTTGCGCCTCTCAACCTCGTTGGTATCGTATGGATGATTGCAGGACGCCAAGCAAAACGAAACAATGACGATGCTGAAGAATGACCCGCATTTGGCGGAACATTCGTTCAAGAACTTCTGCGGCTCGTAGAGCGGCTTGAAGACCCGGTGACGAACAGGGACTACTGAACGTTCCTTAGGTATTACAGCCGAACATCATGAAGAGGTCAGTCCCATATGCCCATGTCCATTTTGGCATCTTCGCTCGCATGTATTTTAGGGTCCCAGCGCGGTGTCCAAACCAAATTGATGTGAACGGTTTCAAGACCTTTTGTGGACAATGCTGCACGATGAGCTGCAGCCATGATCTCGGGGGCAGCAGGGCATCCTGGAGAGGTTAGCGTAAGGTCAACTTCAGCGTGAGTACCTTCCTCTTTCTCTTCAAATCGAACATCGTAAACCAAACCAAGTTCAACAATGGATAAATCCAATTCGGGGTCTTCCACTTCATCCAGTTGCTCAATCACTTCTTCTTTGGTCACCATCATTAATCCCCTCTGTTTTGACGTAATTCAGTCATCACTTTATCATACATGTTTCGAAACCCATTGGAACGACTTGGCGTAAGGGTATTGAGAAGGCCCATCTCTTCAGCAAAGCTTGGTGGAATAAGTACGGCCTGAGCGGGTGTGAGACCGTCCAAAGCAATGGTCAGAATGCCCATCAATCCTTGAACCATCCTTGCGTCGGCAGAAGAGAGAAATTGAATGCGACCTTCGGCGATACCGATTCTAACGTGAGCCTCAGATTGGCAGCCCCGAACTCGAGTATCATCAGTCCACTGGTCTTGAGGAAGTTCCACAATTTCGTCAGCGAGTTCAAACAACATTTCAAGGCGTTCTCGTTTATCTTCAATAGCCTGAAACTCTTCAACCAGTTCTTGAAGCGCTTCAGGATACGTCATGCAAACTTCTCCACAATGCTACGTAATTCGTTAACGAAAGCTTCGGCCTCTTCCCGTGTATTGTACACATAAAACGATGCACGAACGGTCCCTGAGATCCCGAGTCGGTGAAGAAGGGGTTGGGCGCAATGATGACCGGTTCGTACTGCAAAACCTCGTGCATCAAGAAGATGAGCCATATCTTCACTGTTGATGGTTGGATGGAGAAAAGACACAACCGCAGCATCTTGTTCTCCATGCCGCCCGTAAACACTCATTCCAAGCCCCCGTAATTGTTCAGCAACCCATGAGGCAATTGCAATCAACCGTGAATGTTCTTTGTCCAAATCAAACGATTCCATCCATTCAAGCGCAGCTGTCCATCCGACCGCTTCTGCGATACGGG
Source organism: Candidatus Poseidonia alphae (assembly GCF_943787815.1). Taxonomy (NCBI): domain Archaea; kingdom Methanobacteriati; phylum Thermoplasmatota; class Candidatus Poseidoniia; order Candidatus Poseidoniales; family Candidatus Poseidoniaceae; genus Candidatus Poseidonia; species Candidatus Poseidonia alphae. The sequence goes on along the minus strand of NZ_CALSNW010000003.1, from coordinate 377,661 downwards.
GTGTTCCTGCCTCAAATTTGTGTTCATTGGTTTGGTACGTTGAGCCTTCAATGGTCACGGTTTCAATCATGTCACCGCCTCCCATGAAAGGTTCCATTTCATCAAAAGCCGACTGAGTCACCAAAAGTGCACCAATCCCAGTAGGTCCGCACATTTTGTGGGCTGAGAACGCCATGAAGTCCGCCCCAAAAGCTTGGAAATCCACGGTGGAATGGGGGAGTCCCTGAGCAGCATCAATGAGAACACGCGCCCCAACGGCTTGTGATTTCTCAATAATTTCTTCCAGTGGATTTCGAACGCCAAGAACGTTTGAAGTATGAACAACACATACCAATGCAGCCCCGTCCAACGCATGGTCGAAGGCTTCCATATCCAAAGTGAAATCTTGCGCAACTGGAACGTAGCGTAACTCAACCCCTCGTTCCTCAGCAAGCATTTGCCAAGGGACGATATCGGAGTGATGCTCCATTTCCGTGAGTACAATGACGTCCCCAGACGTCAGTTTGGCTCTCCCCCAAGCATGAGCAACCAGGTTGATGGCTTCGGTTGTCCCGCTTGTAAGAATTGCACGGTCTGCGTTATACCGCTGTTTGAGTTTACTGCGGCACGATTCGTACCCTTCGGTTGCTTCTCCTGCAAGGGTATGAACTGCACGGTGAACGTTGGCATTGGATTTGGAATAGTAATCGTTCATTGCATCGAGAACGACCTGAGGTTTTTGTGTCGTTGCGGCGTTGTCAAGATAAATCAACGGGTAGCCGTTGACCTTTCGTTGCAAAATTGGGAACTGATCACGAAGCATGGTTTCACCTCATCAATTCGCACTCTAAGTGTACGGTGAGGCGGGTGCGCATTTCGTCTACCAGGGCCTTTGAATTGAGCGCTGTAAAACCGTCTTGCATGAATCCTTCAATGATGAGTGCCGTTGCCTCTTCAGCACCGATTCCACGGCTCATGAGGTAATGCATCTGTTCAGCGTTAACAGGAGAACTCGCAGCCCCATGGTTGGCTGAGACTTCATCCGCTAAAACTTCCAGTTCAGGGATGGCTTCAGCTCGGGAGCGTTCAGAAAGAAGTAGATTCTTGAATACCTGACCTGCGTCGGAGTGGTTGGCTGCTTCAGCAATGGTCAACAGCCCGGTTGAAATTGAGTGACTTTCATCGTTGCAAGCTGCGTGAATGTGAAGGTCGGAATTGGTATGACCTACGTCGTGGTGAATCTCGATGTGATGGTCAACATGACGCTGGTCGTGACCATGAACGGATATTGCTTGGGTTAAACTGCCTCCGCCGGCGATGAGACGAGTACGAAGATCGTTCTTACAGCGGAATCCTCCAATTGAGAGGGAAGCCATCTCAAGCGTCGCGTCACGTTGAACGGTCCAGTCTTCGCAACGAAGCAGTTTAGAATTTGCTGACAATTCGTTGATGAAACCAATTGCTGCCCGGACATTCGATTGTGCAGTTCCCGTAACATGGAGGCCTGCCCACCCTGCTTCTCCGGAGAGGTGGACGATGACGGTCACATCATGGTTAAAATCAATGTGAAGGTGGCCCACGGAGACATGACCTGAGGCTACTGCATGAAGGTGGACTACTGGGGTTGCTCCGTCGGGGGAAAGAGAGACTCCAGTCCGGCCAAGTTCGCTGAGAAAGACCCGAGCAATATCTCCGTCCGTCATGACCCGAGGCACGCCATCAATGAGAGAACCGCCTTCATCAATGGTCCAACGGAAGGGGACGGCATCAGGTATGGTTTCAACGGTAGAAGGGTGGATCCGTTTCCAGGGAGTGTATCTCCACAAATGGTCAGCCCTTGAGGGAAGTTCCATCTTGGAGTACTTCATCCAATCGAACCCTCCATTTCCAATTCAAGGAGTTTGTTGAGTTCAACAGCATATTCCATCGGCAGCTCTCGTGTGAACGGTTCAAAGAATCCATTGACGATGAGTCCCATGGCCTGCTCTTCCGTAAATCCCCGACTCATCAAGTAGAACAGTTGGTCACCGGATACTTTTGACACGCTTGCTTCATGCTCAAGGTCGGCCGTCGGATTGCCAACTTCCATGGTTGGATAGGTATCGGAACGAGATTCACTGTCCAGCATCAGAGCATCGCACACGATTTTAGAACGGCATCCATCAGATTTTGGCGTGACCTGCAGCATGCCTCGGTACGAGGAACGCCCTCCGTTCTTTGAGATGGATTTTGAGAGAATGTTCGAAGTGGTGTTGGGTGCAAGATGGTGGACCTTGGCCCCAGCATCCTGATGTTGACCCTTGCCAGCATATGCTACAGATATGACCTCGGCGTGAGCGCCTTCGCCTTTCAAAAGAACAGAGGGGTACTTCATCGTCAATTTAGAACCGATGTTTCCGTCAACCCATTCGATGGTTGCTCGCTCGTATGCAACGCCTCGCTTGGTAACAAGATTGAACACGTTAGCAGACCAATTCTGGATGGTTGAATAGCGAATTTTTGCACCCTTCATGGCGATGAGTTCAACAACAGCAGAATGCAATGAATCGGTTGAATACGTCGGAGCAGTACAGCCTTCAACATAGTGAATACTGCTGTCCTCATCGGCGATGATTAGGGTTCGTTCAAACTGCCCCATATTCTTGGCATTGATTCTAAAATATGCTTGAACAGGCATTTCAACATGAATTCCTTTGGGAACGTAGATGAAGGAACCTCCAGACCAAACAGCGGTGTTCAGAGCGGAAAATTTGTTGTCCGTGTGGGGTACTACGGTTCCAAAATATTGTTTGATAATTTCAGGGAATTTCTTCAATCCACTGTCCATGTCAAGGAACAGGACGCCTTGTTCTTCGAGGTCTTCGCGGATGGAATGGTAAACGGCTTCTGATTCATACTGAGCAGTGACTCCACCGAGCCATTTCTGCTCAGCTTCAGGAATCCCCAATCGGTTGAAGGTATTTTTAATGTCTTCAGGGACCTCATCCCAATCGTTCTGAGTTGATTCAGATGAGCGCAGAAAGTACGTGACATTTTCAAAATTAATTTGATTGAGTGAATGGCAGTTGCCCCAATCGGGCATTGGCCGTTCTACAAAGTGCCTGTAGGCCTTCACTCGAATGTCGGTCATCCACTGTGGTTCGTCTTTGAGAGCGGAAATGTCCCTCACGACTTGTTCCGACAGTCCTTTGTCAAATCGGATGGTAGAATGTTCAGGGTCGTGGAATCCAAATTGGTAATCTCCAACTGCGTCGTGTGCTTCATCGCTCATGTTCAGGCCTCCGGTGCGTCATCGATCCAATCGTAACCTTTCTCTTCCAACTCAACAGCCAGTTCAGGACCGCCTGTCAGCAGAATCTGACCGTCGATCATAACGTGGACATAGGTGGGTTTGACATGGTCTAAAAGTCGTTGATAGTGTGTGATAATGAGACAGCCTGCCTGGGGAGCGACTTGGTTGATTCCTTTGGCCACGATGCGAAGTGCGTCAATATCCAAGCCGGAGTCTGTTTCGTCCAAGAGCGCAAGTTTCGGATTCAACATCAGCATTTGGAGAATCTCCAAGCGCTTCTTTTCACCACCACTAAAACCATCGTTGACGTACCTTGAGAGAACGGACTTGTTCATGTCAAGCGTATTCATGGCTTCATTGAGTTCTTTTCTGAATGCTCGCCCTTTGATGGGTTCATCGCGAACCGATTGAACGGACTTTTTCAAGAACGTCCCGACCTGTACTCCAGGGATCACAACAGGGTATTGAAATGACAAAAACATACCAGCCCGTGCCCGTTCAAAGACACTGAGTTCTTCCAAGGGCTGACTCAAGTAGTGAATTGTACCCTCGGTGATTTCGTATGCAGGATGGCCCATGAGGACGCTTGCTAGCGTCGATTTACCAGCGCCATTGCGACCCATGATCACGTGGATTTCCCCCTGGTGAATGGTGAGGCTCAAGCCCTTGATGATCGGGGTTTGGTCGACACTCACATGGAGATTTTCAATACGCAGTATCTCTTCCACTCCAGTCACACCCATTACAACGCTCCCGTCCATCCTTTATGAAGGGATGTTGTGGGTCAGATTCCCAACTCGCACAACCAATTGCATAAAGATGATCGATGGAATCCGATTTGGCTTGGGCCATTATCTGTTTTTGACTCCAGTTCATGATGACTCTTCTTTGGTTTCTTCTTTGTGCTCTAACAGTTTTTTCTCGTACGCTTCCTCACTTAGTCCGTGCCATCCTTTGCACATCCCAGTAGGCGATCGTCCACACCCGCATTTGCTCATGTTCTTCATTCCTCCTTGCCCGTTCCAAAAGCAGCCTGTATTAAGATGGGAAAGTTCCTTTTCAACAACTAAAGTATCGCAGCAGATACCACTTCTCCCACTTGAATCAAAGCGCAATCCATGGAAGCATATGGGTGCTGTAGACGAGAGTTGATAGCCAACCGCTTCCACCTTCACCCATGGAAGACGACTTGGTGGCGAAATATGCTGCTGAGGCAAAAGCGGCAATGGATGCAGAGTCACAACGCCGAATTGCCGAAACAACGAACCCAGAAGAGGAAGAACGACTGCGAAACATGTCCCTCAAAAATCTCACAACGTCCGACCATTTCGTTCCCGCATTGCTCTCACGCTTGGGAGCGGTCAGAGCGGCCCTAGACGGTCACGGTGGAGGCATTGCAGTAACCCGCTGTTCGAGTACGGAAAGCGGCCTTGACATCGTATTGGACCTTACCGGTGCATGCCTCTCTTGCGGAGCTGCACCCGGTACGCTTGAGGGCGTGAAAACAGACCTCGAGAACGATGATGAAATCCACTCGATTCTGTTCTCGTCTGCTCTTCTTGACACGTTTGATGAGCTCGGAAGGGAATTCATTTTGGCCCATGGCAAAGTCGAGTTTGTTGACGCTTAATCAGAATCCACCCCACCCATCCCAGCCGAGGCTTTGATAATTCAAGCCCCGAGGGTCGGACATGGTCGCATGGAAGGAAGGCACTCGCAAAGACCCTAAGCCCTGCCGTGAACAAGACCGTGGGAAATTCGAAGTCACCCAAAGGGATGGCCGCGCCCGCCTGGGACGACTGCACACCGTGCATGGCGTTCTGGATACACCTGCTCTTCTCCCAGTTGTCAATCCAAACATTCGAACCATAGAACCACGGGAAATGTGGGACAGATACGGCATCGGAGCCCTGATCACTAATTCCTACATTATTTGGAAGCATGAGAATCTAAAAACCCAAGCGCAAGAAAACGGCGTCCATGCTCTGTTGGATTTCCCGGGTGTAGTCATGACCGATTCGGGAACATTTCAATCCTACATCTACGGAGATGTTGAGGTCGGGGTTGAAGAGATTGTAACCTTCCAACGCTCTATTGGCGTCGACATCGCCACAATGCTCGATGTATTTTCACGCCCTGACATGACAGAATCCGAAGTAGAAGAAGCGGTGCATGAGACGGTGAAAAGGGCCAAAGCAAGTGTTGAGGCTTCAGGTGACACCATGCTGAACGGCCCGATTCAGGGTGGCGTCTTTCGTAAATTGCGCCAACTTTCCGCACAACTGATGGCTCCACATGACTTCTCAGTCCATCCAATCGGTGGCATCGTTCCTGTGATGGAACAGCAACGGTACAAGGATTATGCAAAAATCATGATGGCCACGTTACCGCATCTGCCCCCGAACCGTCCCATCCACATGTTTGGTTGCGGACATCCCATGCTGTTTCCAATGTCAATTGCACTTGGAGCTGACTTGTTTGATTCAGCAGCCTATGCACTGTTTGCAAGAGATGGTCGACTGCTCACCCCATGGGGGACCGAACGCATTGACGACCTGGTCGATTGGCCCATGCTGATGCCTTGTGTTGCCATGCTGAGTCCAGCAGATGTCCGAGCGATGCCTGCGTTGAAGAAAGAACAATGCCTTGCTCACTATAACCTTGAGGTCACGCTTGCGGAACTTGCCCGATGCAAACAGGCAGTGCGTGACGGCAAGATTTGGCAGCTTGCAGAACAGCGTAGCCATCAACACCCTGCTCTGCGAGAAGCCTTCCTTTGGTTATCAACCCGGCCGGCGCTCAACAGCAACCAACGCCCCGACCTGTTCTACAACGACCGCGATGCTGCAAAGGACCTCCAAACAGACCGAGGAATGTGGGAAGATGCCTGGGACTGGGTCGTTTGGAATCAGCACACACCACGAACCGGCGGCGTCCAATGGTCGGGAGATGATACCTTTGTCCGCCCTCACATTCAGAAAGCGCGTAGAGCAATCCACACGCGATGGACATCGCGAGGTGAAACGAATTGTGCGGTAATTTTTCATGGGATTCGCGGCCCGTTCAGAGACCGACTTATTGACCAATTCATTTGGCTTCAACATCATTTCCCTAACGTACAAACCCTCATGCTAACACCACTGGGCCTGATACCCGTGGCTCTTGAAGATGTCAATCCATTCGCGCACGTCAACGCCCCTGATTGGGTTCTTGACCATCGCCCCGATGATTTGTGGATTCAACGAGAACTCGAACGATTGGGGATGGGGGATGTCCCCTATGCATGCATTGATGCGAAGGGAGATGGAATCAAGGCTCGCATGGAAAGCGCCTTGGATCAATTAAATTTGTCATCAGAACATCTTCATGCTCCGATGAAAAGCGAAGACAGAAAGGAGATTGATGGTGTCCTAAATCAACATCAGGCCATTGAGAAAATGATGGTGATGTTGAACATGGACCGTTTCGGTTCAGAAGCGATTGCAGAAGGCGCAACATTTGTCATCAACCGACAAGGCCGTGTTAAGAACGTCTTGGATTCCTCTGGCGAACACATGCTCAGTCCTCGATTGAGAGACGGTGGACTTTCCCTGGCAAACGCTGGTGCGCTCCATATGTTCGGTAAGCGTACGGAGCCATTGCCCAAAACAATACCAATTTCCGAATGGAACGGAACGTCAGGAAACGGCCCCGCTTGTGTGGTGGTAGCGAGTGATGCTGAACCCTACGTTCGTCAGGGAAGAAATGTATTTCATGGATTTGTAATCGCTTGTGACCGGTGGGTCCTTCCTGGAGAAGCATGCCTCATCCTCAATGAATCAGGAGCGTTGTTGGGTCACGGAATATCTCAATGCAACGCCAATGAACTCGGCGTATTTACCAAAGGAATTGCCGTAAAGACTCGAGGCGGGATACTCGAAGAGGAATAAAGCAACTTGTTCCCATAGAGGCAAAGGCTTCAAGGGTCGCCGTTTATCTCGTATTTTTGTGGCTCCTATGGATGATGACCTTGTCATTCACAGTAAGGGCCTTACCAAATCCTATGGCCCGCATGTGGCTCTGGCCGACCTTAACCTCTCCGTCCCTCGGGGAGCAACCGCTCTTCTTGGACCGAACGGAGCTGGAAAGTCCACTTTTTTGAAAACGATCTTGGGCCTTATCCAAGCCACATCAGGAGAAGCAACCGTCCTTGGGCTCGACATCAAAACTCAAGGAGAAGCCATCCGCTCCCGTATCGGATACATGCCCGAATACGATGCATTGAATCCTGAAATGGATGCAATTCACCAAGTACGATATTCGGGGGAACTTCTCGGCATGAATCCCGTTGTCGCCCTTAATCGCGCCCATGAAGCCCTTCAGTTTGTGGGGATGGGAGAACAACGCTACCGTGAAATCAAAAGCTTCTCAACTGGGATGAAACAAGCCACGAAACTGGCGTGTGCCATTATCCATGACCCGGAATTGATTATTGCTGATGAACCTTCAAACGGCCTTGATGCAAAAACACGGGAATTTATGATTTCAACCCTGAATACGATGGTCAATGAAGGCCAACGCTCGGTCCTTATGGCAAGTCATTTGATGGAAGATGTTGAGCGTGTTTGTGAGAACATCGTGTTACTCCACAAGGGCAAATTGGCTGCACAAGGGAGAATTGAAGACCTTAAAGCGATAGATAGGGAAGTTGAAATCCACGTGTGGGGAGGAGCGACTCGGCTGGAAGAACTGCTAAGAGACCGCGGATTCAGGGTGAGAAGAGAAGGTCGTGTCATGCGTGTTGCGAACACTCAAGAGCGTACAACAACCCATATCCTGCAAGCAGCGAGTGAGGTCGGCGCTCAAATTCGTAGAATGCATGAGTACGAAGCTTCGCTTGAAGACCTCTTTCTGGCCATTATGGAAAATCTTGGATACGATGTGAAATCCAGTGACGACCTTTTGTCCTCTCCGATAGAAGGACGTCGGGTTGACGCACCAGAATCGCTCGGAGGTGGAGCGGCATGAACGACGAGCCTGCCCCCGAAGCGGAAGCCCCCATCACCGGCCCGGGTCGTATGGATGTGGCTTGGGGTTCAAACAGTGGAGATGAAGTTGATGCCACTCAAACCGGCGCTCAAACCGCCCAAGGAGGCGAAATCTTTGAGCAAAAATACACCAGCTGGAACGGAACCTTGAACCCGCGATGGATGAGAAACTGGTCCATCCTAAGGCATCACCTGCTTGGAATCTTCAAGAAAGGGCACCGGCCGTGGTCCATGCCTACACGAATTTTCATTCTCATCGCCTTCATTGGCTCCTTAACGGATGCCGCATTTACACTCCTCGCCAGTCTCGTTGGAAGTGCAGAGTTCCACTCATTGTTCGGTGTGAGCCGGGACAATCTGTACGGACATGTACTGGGATTCTTCCCTAGAAACGTCCTGTTCTATCCGCTGGTTGCAGCACTCCTGGTAGGGAGTGTGATCTCCGAAGACCGACAACACGGTACTTCGGCTTTGTATTTCTCTCGACCTGTTTCGAGGTTTGATTACATCGGAATGAAGTATCTCTCCGTTGCATTGATCCAATCGCTTGTCGTTCTGTTGACCTACATGCTGTATTTTATGGCGGAAATACTGGCATTTGGAAGAGGTTGGGCGTGGATGGTTGATGTCTTCCCAATGTTTCTTTCTGGCTTCATTGCCGGCATCATCCTCATCATCACCTACACGAGTATAGGACTTGCACTCTCCAGCGTATCCCAAGGGAAATTCTTCCCCGGCATTGGGCTCATCGCCATCATCTTCGGCTCCAAAACCCTCGCATCCATCGTGAAGAACCTGTTTGAACGGGAAATTCTGTACCTCCTCTCCCCCTACGATTGCGTAGCCCATGTCGGACAAGCCCTTATTGGTACACAACAAACCTACGACCAGTATCCTTGGACGTATTCCTTGGTGGCTCTTGTTGCAATGAATTCAATCGCCTTGTACATTTTGTCTTCAAGGGTGTCGTCAATGGAGGTGACCCGTGAATGATGCCCGACCCAACACAAGAAGGGAAGGGACAGACCCGAGATTGGAAGCCCGATGTCGACATGCCTGTCGTTTACTTCCAAGGTGTTTCAAAATCCTACGGCCGGATTCATGCCTTGAGCAACATCACTCTTGGACTCAGCGGAGGCGTCACAGGAATCTTAGGGATGAACGGGGCTGGCAAATCAACACTGTTCAAGCTGCTCATGGGGAAATTGAAACCTTCAGCCGGAGAAATACGCCTCTTTGGAACAGACCCGTGGAAAAACCCCGCACCCTACGCAAAAGTAGGATTTGTTCCCGAGCATGAAAAAATGCATGATTGGATGACGGCCCTTGACTTTGTGAGTACCTTTGCACGTCTGCACGGGATGACGCGAGAAAAGGCGAACGCTGAAGCGGCCAGAGTGCTTGACTTCGTCGGATTGTCTGACGTTGCTAACAAACAAATTGGAAAGTTTTCCAAAGGAATGCGGCAACGTGCAAAAATTGCTCATGCATTGGTCAATGACCCACAACTGATCGTATTGGATGAACCACTCCAAGGGTGCGACCCGCTGGCCCGAACGACCGTGATGAACGTGATACGAGAACTTGGGAAAATGGGCCGCACGGTCTTGGTAAGCAGTCATATTCTCAACGAAATTGAGCGAATCACGGAACAAATCATCATCCTTCACCAAGGCAAACTTGTAGCCCTCGGGAACCTTCACGCCATTAGGGAGCGATTGGATGAAATCCCACATACCATTCGAATCGTTGGGAAGGACGCTCGCTCGCTCGCTAAAGATATTCTTGAACATCCCGCAGTGTTTGGATTGAGTTTCCCAAGCGAAACAGAACTTCTCATCCAGACCTATCATTTCGGATCACTCCATTCGGAGCTGCCGGGATTGATTGTGAACAACGGCCATGAAGTGACGCTCATCGACAACCCAGATGACGACCTTGAATCGTTACTTGGCCACCTTACTGGGGGCGGAGCATGAGCGAGAAGCAGACCATTTGGCGAGCCTTGGACCGCAAAGCGATGGCGGTTGCGGAGTTTACCCTACGGCAGCAACGAAAACGTTTGTCAACGTGGGTTGTCATGGGTGTCGGATTCATTGCAATGGCCGTGCTAACGATGTTTTACATCGATTCAATGCTCAGGGAATACGATGCTATCGATAACGATGGTGATTCAAGAGATTTTGACATGGATGGATATCCCAACGGGCAAGAGAACCTCTATGGAACCGATATCCTCGATTCCGAATCGCACCCAGGGCTACTCGACCCGCCCGTGGCCCCCGATGACCCTTCTAAGTGGATCAATGAAGACGGTTTTGATATTGACTCACTGGCGGAAGGGAGTTATGGTTACGACGATGATGGAGATTGTAGAACCGAAGAAAAAACTGCCTCACAACAGGATACGAACAACAACAATATCGCTTGTGACGTTCAAATTTCTGCCGAAGTCTACTCCAATGAAGCCATTATCAACAGCGACAATGATGTAGATGAAGACCCAGATGAAGATGCATACGCTAAGGAATCCATCCATCGTGCGTTTGTTTTAGCACTGGGCAAATTTGGATTTGTGTTCCTGATTGGAATCTTTGTCCCGTTGTTTATGGCGACTGGACTTATTCGGGACGAGATGTCTTCGGGGACCATGCATTACATGCTCTCCAAACCAATTGCAAGGTCTGAGGTATTCCTCTACCGAATCATGGGATTCCTTGGTCTCGCTTGGCCTTACATGACGGGCATGGTCGTTCTGGCTGCATTGGTTACTGGGTTCTTCGGACCAAGTGAGGGCTTTTTCAGATTCAGTGACCTTGGAGTCTGGATGGCGGTGCTTCTTGCATCGCTTCTCTCCATGCTCGTTTACGCCATGCTGTTTTGTTTGCTCGGCGTTCTCTGGAAGCACGGCATCATCCTGGCACTGCCGTTTGCTGCATGGGAACTCGGCATGATTCTCACGACCTTGGGGGCACCAGATGCAGCCATACTACGGTTTTCAGTCATTGGATGGGCGATGAATATTGTTGATGCGGGGGCTGCTCTCACATGGACGGACACCTCCCTCTTGATCGCCCTCGGGCTCTGGGCTGGCGGCAACACAGGAGGCTCCTACGAGAGTTCTGAGCCGCTGACTGGCTCGCTCGCTTTGGAAATATTCGCCTCCGATTCGGGATTGGGAATGACTCCTTTGGTCACGATTGTCGTTTCTGTATGCGTCATGCTTTTCCAAGCCGCAACGTTCTGGTTTGTCGGTGGAGCATTGTTCAAATCCAAAGAAATCGATTGAGGTGAGGAAATGGATTCAAAGCCGCCTGAACCCCCAGTCTTTGATGGAGATTTCTCAACGATGTGGGCCCTTGGCCAACGAAAACCCTTGTGGCACCTCACATGGGATTGGTGGTGGTGGCTGGTAATGTTGGACGACCCGAATGGAAATCCAAGCGGACGCCAACTGATGGTACTGTGGTCAACGAAAGACAATGACTTGGTCGATGTCAACGGGCAAGACTGGACGCCGAAAGGACGGCCTGGATTTGATGAACATGAGGGGATGGCCATTGACGGCATGGTGTGCGCATGGTGGTTTGATGGAGCCAGAATGCATGAACCCTACATCAAACGTATTTGCAGAATGATCGCAATGAACGACACACATCCTGCTTGGCCAGGGAAGGGGCTCGGAAACGGTGGCGGAGCAGTTGTACCGCTGCTAACAGAGGATTTGTCGATGGGCCTTACCAGTGACATGACCAACTTTTGGTTGGAATTGAAAGGCGATGAGGAGGCGGTCAACAGCGGTGCTCCAAAAGATATGTCGCTTCAATTTACACCGTGGAATCCGGCGATGTCGGTCGCTCGACCGTCAACCGCAACGTACGCCGCCAATATGGGCTATGACATTTTACGAGTTCATGGGACAAAGGTCAAAGGAACAATCGCCGGAGAAGAGGTCCAAGGAAGCGCATACTTCCAAAAGGTGTGCGTACAAGCTCCATCGCCTCCGTGGTATTGGGGTGTATTGCACTTTGAAGACGGCTCATATCTGGATTGGTTTTTGCCCCATTTAGCGCCGACCATCACCGCTCGAAACCCAAGACCATGGAAACGCCGAGACATCCAACACATCGGACTCTCACAAGGTGGATTGTTCCATGATGCCCAACATCAGCGAACCGAACGTTTTGCGAGGGTCGAGGTCATCAAAACCGTTTCACATCGTGTCGAAGGACCACATGGACAAAGCCCAGGATCCCCTCTACCCGAATTTTCTGTTCGGATGTGGAATGGGCGAACGACGGTCCAATTCAAGGTTGAAGCAGTTGACCGAGCACACTGGCATTTTGACCAACCCACGCGAGGCGGGCTCTGGTCACACCTCACCTACAATGAATATCCACTTGAACTAAAGAAATTGGAAATCCATGACGAATTCGGCCAGCGCACTCGGAAAAGTTACGGTTGGGCAAGAGGAAACGCTGAACACTCATGGGGCTTCCTTCACTGAATTTTAAGGGTCAAACGGGGTAAGGTATTTGTCATAAGTGATTCTAACCTAGCATAGAGGCCTTGACATGTCCGCAGATTCACCGGCACCCGAAACAGACGAAAAGACCGAAGCAACGACCCTCGAATCTTCCGAAAGCGCCCGTATTGATGCGCAAAATAAGAAATACAGATTGATATCTGGCGAATCGGTTCTGGAAAACGGTGAAGCGCGACCAAGTACGCTTGCATTCTTGGGAATGTACTTGATTGGACTGCTGGTTTTCGGGGTCCACCTTCTGTTCACCAACCCGCCTGAAGCCAGCGGTGATGCATCGTTTGGTCTCAAACTTTTGAGTACCATCCTCGATCTTTCATCCGGTGAAGACCTTCCAATCGGTTTCGTCGTCGTCATGGGTGGAATCACTTGGATCAACCGAATGCTCAATGTCTCAACCTCTGGTCGGTGGACAACGATGGCTCTTCTCGTCATTACACTCGCCCCAGTTATCGTTCAAATTGACCAACTTGTAGCCACGATTGCAAACATATTCCTGGCGGAAAACATGGAACCTTTCATCCCTATTGATTACAGTTACTTTTGGTTTGGGATTGTCTTCACATTAGGATTCTGGGGGGCGACTTGGTTTTACCAACGCAGTTTTTCTTACGCAGTCACGTCAAATGCAGTCATCTTCCAACACTCGTTTATGCTCTCACGCTCCCACCGACGCATTCTCTTTGACCGCATTTCAGAAGTCATGGTCGAGCGTACCCCTATGGGAACCCTGCTTGGATATGCGACAGTGACCATCATGACCGATTCCGGAATTGGACTTGTGGATGAGTCGGTCGGCATCAGCGCAGGCTCATCGGGTGGTGGGTCATCGGAGAACTCCGGAGATTCAACCGCAAGCAAGGTTCGAAAAGGTTTCTTCAAGTCCTTTTTCGCCTTCCTCAGTTACCAACGTACCTCTCGCCGTGTTGACCCGGACCCAAAGCACTGCTTCTACAAAATTCGCAAGTGGGAAAATGTGAAACTGATGCTTAATGAGATGCACAAGAAGCATTCCTCGTCGAATCTGCTTGAAGACCTCAAGACCGCTATCTCAAAAGAAGATGCTTGAATGCTTCAAGCGAGGCTTGAAAAGTACTGTGCCCTACGCAGGGATACGAGATGGTAACGATGTCAGAAGAATTACTCCAAGGCCCCATTGAAATGTTCAGCAACGGTGACCTTGACGGTGCACTTGCAGACCTTGAAGGGAAAATCAAAGACCATGCAGACGTTCCTGAACTCCACCACATGTGGGCAGAGTTTGCAAACATGAAAAATACTGAAGCCCAAGACGATGTCATCGCTGGCCGAAAAATCATGAAAGCCTACAAAACCGCAATGGAACTCGATGAAGAAAACATGGAGTACATCGCTGATTTCGCATCCTTTGCCCTTGAATGCCGCCGAATCCCGGTTGCTGTGAAGGAATTCCAACGCTATGCACGGCGCCTTGAACTGGAAGACATTCCGGTTGACGAAATCCTTTTCACCGCCAGCCGTAATCTTGTAGACGCCATTGAAGTCATGGACCCGTCCCGCAAAAATGCAATGGTCCAACCCTGGCTCAAGCAGGCCCTCCAATGGGCAGTTGGGGCTCTTGGCTACTCGGTAGAGGAAGCCATTGAAACCCTCGGCTCCGAAGAATGAGGTGCGAAGGGTGACCTCCACGGTTCGCCTTTTCTTTCGCATCGGTTATCTGGGAGACGCCTTCCACGGCAGCCAAATTCAACCCGATGTTCGCACGGTCCAAGGCGAACTCATCAACGTTTTCCGTTCGCTTAAATGGCTTGACAAGGATAACGAAGATCATCTTCTCGTACTGTCAAGTCGCACGGATGCAGGCGTTCACGTTCGTGTAAACGGTGGCATTGTGACACTTGAACGGGAACTTTGGAACGCCCTTACCCCGAAAAAAATGATCCGAGCCATTGATGATCGTTTGGACAAAAACATCGCATTTCTTACCGTAGAAGAAGTCGAGGAAGACTGGAACCCACGAATGGCCGCATTTCGAGTCTACAGGTATCGTTTAGAAGGGATGGAGTTTTGGAGGGCTCCCGATGTTGAAGAGTTCACAAGCTGGCTTCAATGCTTTGTTGGAACTTACGATGCACGCAACTTTGCTCGCTTGGAAGAAGGAAAGAATCCGATGCGAACCATCCTCAAGGCTGAACCTTGGATGGAAGACGGTCGATTGATCGGCTTCGAGTTGACCGGAGTGGCCTTTTTGTGGAATCAGGTGAGGAGGACAGCAAACGCCCTCTTCCGTTTGGCCATCGGCGAATTGGCCCTCGAAGAAATTGTGGAAGCCATAAAAGAACCGATGAAGCCGGTAGATTTTGGCGTTGCCCCGCCGGAATGGCTTGTTTTGTGGGGTGTCTCATGGGATGAATTCCCGCTACCCGAGTCAAGTCATAGAACCTCACTTTCCCCACCGCCAACGGGACGAACGGCTGAGCGGACCCGGCGCTCTCGATGGCAACGTGCTGCACAACACGAAGTCAAAACCATGCTTTACAGCGAATGGGCTACGATTGGAACCCTACCGTTGAGTTATCACAACTCAGGGGAGTGAAAGCGTTACTTCATCGCCATCGCGTAGGTCAAAATGTTCTCTAAGAAAGGCTGAAGAAATCACTTCGATAACATCAACGTGGCGGGTTAAGTCAGGAATGAGCAGGGCGCATTTCATTGAAACATCGTTGCTTGTGATGGTGGCTTCAAACGCTGAGGCTCCTCCAAACGATACACCGTCTCGCAGAAAACCGCGAACCCGTATCAGTTCGTAGGCGGAGACGTCATGATGTTGTGCATCTTCCCTGGATTGTTTTGGAGCGTCAAGTGTATCAATTCCGGCTCGTTGGCGCAGAGCGATGTATTGGCTCAAGATGCTCGGCTCGATGTGGACATTGAGTGTGCCCGGCCAAGCAGTCTGACCTAGAATCTCACGGAACTGTTCCTGATAGTGGGGCTGCGCCATGAAAACATGTGCTCTGCCTAGCCCGCTACTCACGATCCCGACCAGTTCCATGGTACCCCCGACAGATTTCCCCTTTTTGAGCATGCGTTCTCATCCACCTCGGGAGTTGATATACTCTCAGCCAATTTATTCCTCGGCGAATGACATGGACGAAAACGACAAAAGTGCAGAAGAAAACGATGAAACCACACTGGAATCTGATGCTGATACCACCATTGAAGACATGGAGAAGTTCCTCACTGTGTACAACGCTTTCATTCAACAGGTAATGGAGTTTGAATGGCCCGATGAACATCCGTTAACGGAAGACCCAAAGATGCAGCGAATGTTGTTTCAAATGTTCTGGCAGCAACGGCATCGTCAGCGAATGAACGACGAACGAATGGAACGAAGGCGTAATCGGGAATCAAACGGTGATGAGGAGGATTTCAATTTCAAAGCAGCCAGCAAAGAGAACTTCAAGAGATTTCTTCGCCATCAAATGGACGCCAATAACGATGAAGATGAATCTGAGGATGAAACCCTCTTCATTGACCCAGGTGAAGCAACACCCGATGGAGAACATTCAACAGACGAAGCTGTCGGTCGCCGGGAGCGATTTCGAGAAGAGTGGGAATAAAAATCAGTTACGAATTCCGGTAGCATAGGCTAAGAATTCCATTGACGATGTCTTATTTTTCTGATTTTTTGCAAAACTGATGGTCGAAGTTTCGATACGTAGATTGACGATGGATGAACAGCCGAGTTGAGTTGCTTGTTCCTGCAACCGGCGAGTAACCTCTCTTCGCCCGTATTGAATGACGACATCATAGGAATGAAGTCGTCCGCCAAAAATGGATTTACCCCACATGAAGAACATCTGCCCTATGGACGGACCAACAACAATGCTTGTATGGAGAAGTACTGAGCTCTGTGCGGAAAGAGTGGTCATCTTGCTTGACGTAGAACCAACGAGGTGACCCCCAAATGCAGCATTCTTTTGCTTCTCTTGTTCGTTAAGCGCATTCAAGAGCGTGCCCTGATACCAACGGCCGATGGCCCAAGAAAATAAGGGAAAAGCAAGAGGTGCGAATAACCCAAGGAGAATAAATAGAATGAGTTCAAAATCCATGTCATCCCCTCACTGGACGACAACTGCTGTTCCGTAGCAGAAAAGTTCAGATGCACCGGCTGCAACATTGGATGTTGCAAAACGGACGTTCACAATTGCATTTGCTCCTCGTGAACTGGCGTCAACCATCATTCGTTGAAGGGCTTCGTTTCTCGACTCGTTGAGCAATTCTGTATAGGCCTTGAGCTCTCCCCCAACGATGTTCTTTAAACCAGCAAAAATATCTTTCCCGATATGCTTTGCACGTACGGTAGAACCGGTGACCAATCCGAGTGAAGAGACTACGGAATGGCCAGGGATTGTTTCAACGTTGGAAAGCATCAGAGAGATGGTTTGAGGGGGTTCCATATACTAATGAGGACGGATTTACTCTATCAAAGTTAGGGTTACTCCATCAAAGCAGAGGCTGCTGCCGAAGCCAATCCAAATCAGAAATGTAAAGTTGGCGAATATCGTCAAGTCCGAGGACGAGCATAGCGAGGCGCTCAAGCCCCATCCCCCAAGCCAGTACTGGAGATTCAATGCCTAGAGGCTCAGTGACTTCGGGGCGGAAAATACCTGCTCCACCCAGTTCAAGCCATTTCCCATGCCATTTGACCTCGATTTCAAGGCTTGGTTCCGTGTATGGGAAGTAAGCAGGTCGAACTCGGACTTCTGGGTATCCCATTTTCGCATAGAAGGTCTTGAGTGTCGTCACCAACATCTGTAGGTTGGCTCCTTCCTCCATGATGATGCCTTCAATCTGGTGAAATTCGGGCAAGTGGGTGCGGTCAATCGCTTCCTTACGGAACACCCGGTCAACAGAAAAGACCCGACATGCTTCTTTTGGATGTTGAGCGAGGTATTGAATGGTGTTCACTGTCGTGTGGGTTCGAAGAAGAGGACGTTGGGCAGTATCAAAAGAAAAAGAGCCGCCCCATCCAGTGGAACCTGTACCTCCACCATGTTCGTGAATGGACTTCCATTTGCCCATCAAATCCTCTGACAATTCCATTTTCGCAGGCTCTTTGAGGTAGAATGTATCTTGCATTTCCCGAGCAGGGTGGTCTTGGGGAATAAAGAGAGCATCCATGTTCCACCCGGCCGTTTGAACATAATCATCGACCAGTTCCGAGAATCCCATTTCCAAGAACACCGAACGAATTCGTTCGATCAAGGCTTGCATTGGATGGCTTCGTCCTCGACGGGGTGTTGCTGATTCAAGCGTTACATCAAAGGCTCTGAATTCGGCATCCTTCCAATCATCGGTTTGAAGCAATTCAGGAGTGAGTTCCGAAATGACCACACTTTCCTTCAATTGTTCACCAAGTACTGCATTTCCCGCAACGGTGATCGACCATGACCGAATCGTTTGTTCCAGCGAAGTGATCAAGCCCTTGCGTTGTCTAAAGTGGTGGAGCATTTCGCTATCTATTTCAACCATTTCAGCCGGCAAAGCATTAAGAAAATCCAGACGCTTTTTGAGAACCAATTCAACATGGGAAGGGTCTTGAGCAACGAGAATACCACCGTCAATACTCACTCCGAGTTGTTTGAGTAATCCGACACCAGGTCCTGCTTCATGGCGCTCAAATTCGGTTTGTAATGCTCGCATGGATGGTTCATTGACAGCGGTCATCCAATCCCACAGTCGCTGTTCAAGAAGTCCAGATGCAATGGCTTTCTCGCCTTCTGCATCCAACCGGATTTCAGTGGTCAGGTGTTCTTCAACTGTAACAAAACCATGATTTTCAAGGCCGTGACCCGCTCCAACTGCAACGGCTTGGTCGGACCATTCACACGCCACCAAAATTTCTTCGAGCGACCAAACGGTCTGCTCGCTTTGCTGCATCTTGAGCAACATCCGTCGCTCTGGATTCAGCAGATTCGGAGCATCCATGCATCTTCCAGCAGAACACCCGACTTGAAATCACCGTCTAAAATGATTCAAATGTTGCGAAGTTATTCTTCTTCATCCCACAGCATCATCTTGCAGGAGGGGCAGGTATACGTGGACGGTTTGCCCCCCACAACCAATTCAACATGACCGCACGGACCGCATAAAATTGAGGAACGAACCGGCTCATCAAGAGTCACGTCAACTCTGTACATCACGCGCCCAGCATCCGGAAGCATTTCACCGCCAGGAGACCATTCAGCAACGGCTTCGGGAGACATGCCGACCTGTCGACTCATCGTCATACCGACCAAGAAAAATACAATTCCAAACAAACCCACCGTCACGGCCATTGAACCAAGGCCTGCAACGGTCATGAAAGCACCGAAAACAATGCAAATAAAACCGGTAATGAGGAAATTCTCACGGGACAGACGAGTCATGAAATCACATCATTGTTGACTTGCTTTGAGGGCTTCAGCGACTTTGGGTATTTGCTCAAGTGGAATGGCGCAGAGTCCAATCCGAACACCCCCGTTAAGTGGAACCAAATAGACATGCATGTCGGCGCATGCCTCGGCTACTGCGACAGGATCTGAGCATTCATACCACGCAAAGAAGCCATCATGGGTTGGATTAACGGGCACCTCCAATTCAGCACATGCCTTGACAAACGCATCCCTACGCTCAATCAAAAGAGAGGCGAGTCGGTCACGTTCCTTCCCCCAGGACGCTCCACCTTCTTCCGACCCGTGCATTTCACTGAGAACATACTGGGCAATTCGTGGAGCAGCCGACCATGTTTGGCGACCAGTGACTCCCATGACTTCTCGTAATTTTTCTAAGGTGGCTTCATCTGGATGAATGCAAACCAGTGCCCCTGTTCTTAGACCGTAGATGGTATGCGATTTGGAAAGGGAAACTGCAAAACATATCAAGAGGTTTTCGGGCCAAGGAAGCCCGTTGTCCAGTGCCTCGTGGATGGTTTCTGCCCATCCATGAGGTTCGTCTGCATAAAGGTGGTAAGCTGCATCGATAAGGAGCGTATGACCCACGTCTTCGTGTCGAGTCGCGCTCTCCATGAACAAATTGAGAAGGGCGTATCTGCTTTCGCTGGAAAGGGAGAGTCCTGTAGGATTGTGAGCTGGGTCATTCAGCCATGTCATGACCGTTGATTGGGTGGTAGCCAATGATTCGAGAGCGTTCTGAAACCCGTTAGCATCAAAATGTGGATGGTCGGGCTCGTCGTTCTTTGGGAGGAGTGGATAGGTTGCAATCTCAAGATTGCATCCCTTCAAGAAACCAGAGTATGGCCCCCAATGCCGATCACGAAGGAGGACTGAATGACCGGGTTCAGCGAAATTAGAAGCGGCTAAGAACAAGGCCCCTGAGCCCCCCGGGCTGGCCGTAGCCATTCCATTCACACCGAGACGCTCCAACGTGTTACGGTGTTCCCCAAGCGCCAAGGTTTGGGCAAGGTCAAGAAAGTTCGGGAGGCCCTTGAGAGGAGCATAGGCGGCGAATTCTACGGGAGGTGCTTCTCGCAAGGCAGAATCTACAACGGTGTTGATGGCAAGACTTCCATCGTTTTCAAGCAAGGCCCCTACCGTTCCGTTGACAGCATCTGCCCCTGCACCAGCGGCATTTTGATAGCGAGCAAACCAGCTAAAGATGACATCACTGCCGCTTTTGGATTTGCCATGCGATGACAAAAATTGCATACCAGGTGAATCATCCATGCCCCACCGTTAGCCCCATTGTTCTTTGACTTGACCCCACTTTTTCTTGGATGACCATCCGCTTCATTCATCAAGGGGTGCCCACACGCAACGGATGAAGCCAACGTAGCACAGTCTGGTAGTGCGTCTGATTTGTAATCAGACGGTCGGGGGTTCGAGTCCCTCCGTTGGCTCCACATCATCGTTTGATGTTTGAAAACAGTTCTTGATATACTCCAGGTCGTAATCACTGTTCATGCCACAATGCAATATTGACGCCAGAGGGAAAGTAGCACGCTTCGTTAGTGGGGTCGTTTCGATTGCAGCAGCACTTCTCCTCGCTGGCTTACTGGCCGCAGAGGTACTCACATTCGGACCGGGATGGATCACCGTTGCCGGCCTGACTCTTGGCGGTGCCTTTGCAATTTACGAAGCAAGAGCTGGATGGTGTGTCGTCCGTGCAATGGGCATACGCACCCCGCTGTGAACGGCCTACTGAAAGCGAACACTCAAAACCCGCTACCTTGTGGAATTGGCCATGAGCGCACAGCGACTTGATGGAAAAGCATGTGCAACCGCTGTTGAGGAAGAACTTCTTGGAAGAATCAAATCGCTTCAATTGAACGGTGTTGAGCCTCACTTAGCAGTCATTATTGTCGGTAACGACCCTGCATCCCACGTTTATGTCAATTCTAAGGTCAGAACATGCAAGCGTCTGGGAATCCGCTCAACCCACCTCGAACTACCAACAGAAACTTCTGAAGAGGTACTCAAAGAGCACATATTAGAAATGAATTCACGGGAGGACCTCCACGGAATCTTGATTCAATCGCCTTTGCCCTCTCATGTGAATGAAGAAGCCCTTACCGATTTGATAGACCCGAGTAAGGATGTCGACGGATTCCATCCATCAAACCTTGGACGAATCGTACAGGGCCGACTTGATGGCATGATACCGTGCACTCCTGCTGGAGTCATGCGCATGCTAAAATGGGCCGATATTGACCTTTCCGGGAAAAAGGCAGTCGTCATCGGACGTTCCTTTAACGTGGGCATGACACAAGCACTCTTGCTCGCTGCTAAAGGAGCAGATGCCACGGTGACAATCGTTCATTCCAGGACTCAAAACCCCCGAGAAGAATGCATGGATGCTGATCTTGTGGTTGCTGCTGTTGGCCGTCCTGAAATGGTCCAATCGGATTGGATAAAACCGGGGGCAGTCGTTGTTGACGTTGGTATCAATCGTGTGGATGACGCAACCCGTGAGCGCGGTTGGAGGCTTGCTGGTGATGTTTGTGCAGATGTTAGCGAGGTGGCATCGTGGCTCTCCCCCGTTCCCGGTGGAGTGGGCCCAATGACCATCGCTATGTTGATGGAAAACACCGTTCGTTCAGCAGAATTGCGAATGCAATGAGCGTGCGAATCAATATATCCCCGAACGGCTTGCTGTGATTGTGGCCCACGACCCTCGCGCACCGAAACTTGCCGCAGGGTCCATCTTGTTGGCCCTGTTCCTTATCGCAGCAGCCGCAGCAAATTCCCAACTGAACGTAGTGGGGCAATCAGGGATTGGACTGGAAGAAATTGGGCTTTTGATTGCAGCTCTTATCCTCGGAGGACTCGCAAAGTGGGCCAACACCGAACATGCAATTCCTGAATTCAATGCATCAACCACAAAGGCGACAAGCGTCTTTGAAGATTTTGACGATGTGCGAACTCCAATTTCCTCGAGGACCACTTCATATCAACAAGGGACTACCTCACCCTCCAATCAAACGACAGCCAACATACTCTCATCAATTCTAGGACAGGAGCAACAGACCAACGAAGAGGATGTCCGCTCCGCAATATCTACGCTTTCAACGGGAGAGTTCGGCATGCGGGCCCAAGAAGAAGCAAAGACTACAGAATTTGCTCAAGAGGACAATCACCGACGTGATTCGGCCCCAACCAATGCAGAAACCGGAGCGGCGTTGACGCGAGTTGTCGTTCAACCCGTCCCACTTCCCGGACGGGAAAATACACCTGTCGTCGACCCAACATCCATTCCTGGGCTTGAACATGACCGAGTGTTCGTGACAGAAGGCGTAAACCATGTCCCGCTACCTGTACTGCCTGAAATCGTAACGGAAGTCATGCATGTTGAACCGATTGTTGAGGAAATCCATATTGATCCGACTCCTTCGAATCTTCCTGAACTTCCAGAATTACCTATGGAAGCCGCCACTCAGCCATTGGCTCCTGCACTTCCAGACCTGCCGGCCCCTGAGGTCATGCAAGCGGCGTTGCCGGACCTCTCTGACCTGGATGATGCTGAAATCACACTGACATCTTCACCCGAACTCCCGAATCTTGATGATTTGTTTGCCGAACCCTCACCAGCAATGGCCCCATCCGTTCCGGATACGCCAGACCTTCCGGACCTCGATGATTTGTTTTAAACGACGAATGATTGAAAGGGGTTCGCCGGCGACATCCAATACATGTGGGCTGAAACCTATGACCTTCATTCGCATTCAACACACAGTGATGGTGAACATCCAGTGGGGCATGTGGCCAAACTTATGGCAGACAACGGCGTCCTTACTTGGGCTCTTACGGATCACGATACCGCATCGGGGTGGGCTGAGGCCTCCAATGTTGCAAAAGCAAACGGCATGACCTTTATTCCGGGCGTAGAGATCACCTGCACACCCGCTCATGCTCCGATGGAGGAAGAGTTGACACGAAGAGAACGAGAGCGTGCATCGGCCTCGTGGCATCTTTTGGCTTACTTCCCAAACCATGTCCCTGGTGAAAACGATGAAACCGTGGCCTCTTTCCTTGAATGGCTAGCACCAAAGCAGGACGGAAGAGAACCACGCATGCGTGCAATGTGTGCCCGATTGGAGGCATTGGGGATGCCCGTTGATGTTGAGGGAGTACTGGCGCGTGCGGAAGGTTCGGTAGGACGCCCACATCTTGCAGCAGCCATGGTTGACGCCGGATATGTAGAGGACAAACAAGAGGCTTTTGAGCGGTGGATTGGAGATGGAAACCCAGGATTTGTACCTCACGAAAAACCGACAATTCAAGAGGCTGTAACGGCGGTCAAAGCGGCCGGTGGAGTAACTTCACTTGCTCACCCAATTTATTACGGAGTGCCCGTGAAACAACTTATTGACGTTCTAAAGACTCAAGGAATCAATGCCGTTGAGGCCGTCCACCGCAGCCATGATGATGCCTACAGGTATGAACTGATGCAACAAGCCACATCTCAGGGTTTAGGAATCACCGTTGGTTCAGATTTCCACGGAACAAGCTATCAACAACACCCAGGACACATGCCGGTTATGCTCGAGGCTCTCATTGCACAAATTAAGAACGCATAAACCGGTCCAACAGCAGTGCCAACTCAAAGAAAACAATGACGGGCATCGCTACCAAGAACAACGACAGTGGGTCCGGGGGAGACAACAAGGCCCCCATTACGAACGCACTGAACCAAATGTGCCTACGATACATGATGAGGCTGGCTCGATCTACAAAACCCATCCGTAGGGCAACCGTCGTTAGGACAGGTGCTTGAAAACCGATGGCGGATGCTAGGGCCAAATTAATGATGAAGCCGGCATAACCAGAAAGCCTCCATTCTGTCGAGAGGCCTGCTTGTTGAGCATCGTTTGTCAAGTACTCCAGCAGCATTGGAGTAAGCCATTCCCAAGCGTAGAATACACCAAGACCAAGCAGTACCAAACTGCTGAGAGCCGTGACCACGAGAGCAGGGGCCGGCCTTGGTACGCGAAGGTCAAGTTCAGACAAACGTGAACGAACCGCTTCG
Source organism: Candidatus Poseidonia alphae (assembly GCF_943787815.1). Taxonomy (NCBI): domain Archaea; kingdom Methanobacteriati; phylum Thermoplasmatota; class Candidatus Poseidoniia; order Candidatus Poseidoniales; family Candidatus Poseidoniaceae; genus Candidatus Poseidonia; species Candidatus Poseidonia alphae. The sequence continues at coordinate 353,315 of NZ_CALSNW010000003.1, read as the reverse complement.
TTTTTGCTCCCCTTCCATGCACCATGGACGAGGGCCAAGAACACGATTAAAGCAAGCCCAACAGCACCCGCAATTCTCAGCTGAAGTAGAAGGAACTCCACCGGAGTGACGACGATGATGGATACATCCTGGGGCAAACGTTGCGGTTCAATCAACCATGCGATAACCCGTTTTGTGAACGGGAAGGCTGCAGAAAAACCAACTGCAAAGAGAAGCACATAGAATTTGAACGAGCGTTGAATATAGGAACGTAAATCCTCGACCATGACTCCGCCGGGAGATTGCATCAAGCGGTCCACCGTTACTGCAATGGACTCATCCTGCATGCACCTCACCCCTCTTCGCCATGCTCTGTTGATGTGGCCCACACATATGAGGGCGTGGAATCGATCAAACTTCTTCCTTCCTTCTTCAACCGATACAAGCGATAGACTACGAAACCGGTCATCCAAAGTGAAGGAAGGCTGAGAAGGAGAGCCTGTCCAAGTTTATCGTCGCCATAATCATTGATGAGGCGGACTTCCATCATCGCATCATCTCCTTCATCGTGGGCGTAATGGAGTCCGACATAATGGAAGATTTTAGGAGAGGTAATGTTGAGCGAAAGAGTCGTTTGAGGTGCGACTGTATGATGTTCCCCCAATTCAGAAAGATGACTCCAATCAATGGATCCTGAAGACATCGCTGGAGCACTTTCTTCAACCATAATCACCACCACCTCAAGGTCACCGGCTTGGTTAAGATTGGTAATGTTGGTCAGGACATAATCACCTGCGGAAAATTTCTGAATAATTTCAAGGGTACTGTCATCGGGTCCAAGTTGATAGGAGACTCTCTCATCCAAACCCTCCTCCTGAACATTGACGGCCATGAGGATTAAGGTCAACAAGATCAATCCGACAATACCTTCAACCAAAATGTGCCGACGAACTTTTTCTTGGGTCACGCCCTTGAACATTGGGCCGTAGTCGTTTCGCATCCGTGGCTGAAGGTGGTGGATGAACAATGCACCAATTCCACCAATGAGAATGCCGAGCGGGATATCGACCAGCCAGTGGATTCCGAGGTACAGGATGGTGAAGCCGAACAGCAGGGTGTTGACCAAAACAAACCGGTGGTACCTCCAATGACGCCAGTCACGGAGACGTTCGCCACGTTCCCGGACATGGAGGTAATTGAGCATAAGAATACCAAAGGGAATGGCTACATGGAGGCTTGGGACCGCATTGTCAAGAGGGTCGTGAAGGGCATAAAACGCCGTATACCAACCATCATGGTAAAGCAGCGCTTCCATTCCAGGAATCCAGGAGGACGTCACTTCAACATTGAAAAACAGGTAATACGGTACGGCCAATGCATAAATGAACAGATAATTCAAGGTGACCTTATCGGTCATTTCACGATCGCCAGAAAAGGCAAAGTAAACCGTTGTCACGTAAATCAAGAAAAGATATACAAAGAGATAATGGAAATTAAGAACATCAGTTAGCAAGTCGTTTTTGAACGATTCTTGAATCCATTTCGTGAATTCGCCCTCGATTCCATAAACCCAATCTGTCCAGTGACCTGTCCTGATTTTCATGGGCTCATTCAGTTTGTCAGTAATCGATTTCCAACGGATGATGACGATGTAGCCCATAGCGTGAAGGTAGTATCGTTTCTCATGAAATTCATGAGCCCATTCCCTCCATGGGATTCGGAATTCCTTCTGAGAGCGGGTGAAGTACCAACAGATGATAGGAGTCAGAACGAGTATCATACCCATCATGATATCGTAGGGCTCCATATTTGAGGGGAAATGATACCTGCTTTAGGAGTTCCCGCCTCTCATGCAGTACAAACCCCGATTGGGAATTACCATGGCGAAGGGCAAACATTGTTGAGATGCAGGCATGTGGTCGTGGCATGGAGGTGGAAAAGCCATGGCAGCCAGCTCCTGAAAACACCCTGCTGAGTCTTCAGCACGGCATCAAAATGTTTGATGGAATCGAGTTTGATATTCGAATCACAGCGGACCGTCAACTTGCAATCCATCATGACCGGAACGTATCCCTTCCAAAGGAACGCCTTGAGGGGCGCCCAGCATGGGCTGAGCAATGGACGTTGGATGAGTTGACAGAGGTTGGATTCTTAGGTTTTGAAGAACTGTTGGAGGACCCTACAATCCGTAAGCATTGGGCTGAACAGGGTAAAATGGGCTGTATTGAAATCAAGCGACCTCACCCAAAATCTCCCTCAGGGGGCGGTTACTTTGGACGTCATCACCACATTCAACATGTTGCGGATGCGATGACGATGGCTGAAGGGCTTCTTGACCAACATGAGGTTCCCCGTGAAAACACGGTGTTCTATTCCTTTCACAAACACATGCCTCAATCGGCTAAAATATCCGCAACAAAACGACCGTGGGCTGCACTGATACCCTACATACCACCGTATGGAAACCGAACCTTTCAGCGAATCAAAGCCTTTCCAACTTACTTGACCACTTCGTTTGGAAGATTGGTGAAAACTCATCTTCGCCAGGGCAGTTCCATGCTCCCTTGTGCGATTGAATACTTTGACGGCCTCACACGATCGGTGCCGCTCGGACGGCATGTTTCACTCAAAGGAAAGGGACTCAAGCGATTGACTCAGGTTCGAAGCGGGATGCCTACCTATGTATGGCCAACTCGCCCATTGCTTGAGCATGACCTCATTCGAGCTGGACTTACTGCACTTACCGACAAAGCAGACCCGAACCTCCTATGGCTACCATCGGGTCATTTGCGATGGAGGCAACCCGGCACTCGTCCCCTTGACGAGTCCCAGTGGTCGATTTTGAAACAAGCAACATACGAGAACCATCGCGAGATTCATTCGGAACTGTTGGAAACAACTCCTTCGTGGGAACAATGCGATTCAACACGGCGACGTTTGCTCATCGGCGAATGGAAGAAAAAGTGGAGTTGGAGCGAATCCATTGACGAGGTAATGGCTCGATCTGAAGGTACAACTCCTCCTTGGTCGGCTCCACGAATTATCGGTCATCGAGGGTCTGGGAAAACATCCCGACCGGTCTTGAACTAACATCACTCAATGTGACGCAATGTTTGTTGTTCAGCAATGTACTTTGGTCGGTAAATCGGTATACCCTTGCCGTCCCTCATCACCGTTCGTTCATCGATGATTTGCGCACCGATTCCAGCGACTCGGGCCCATCCGAAGAATGTAGTATAGTAGGTTGGATCCTTGAATCCAACGTAGTGGAGAAGGGCTCCACTTGCGATGTCAACGTTCGCATTTGGATTGGAAATCTTGGGATTCTCTGAGAGGACTCTAGGGGCGACTTCACGAAGGGTACGAATGATTTTGAAATTCTCATCATCCGGGCACATCACTTCACCCAACGCAAATTGAACGGTGGCTCTTGGGTCTTCTGCTCGTAGCACTGCATGGCCAAACCCAAACACTGGGCGCTTAGCATCAAGTTCACCGCGCACGAAGGCTTCAACTTCTTCCGGGTCGCTTGTACCAATGCGTAGGACAAATTCCAAGCAAGACTGATTTGCACGCCCATGTAGGGGACCTGATAGAGCGTTCATCGCTCCCGAGATTGAGGAATACACGGTTGCATGACCCGATGCAATGGCTTTTCCTGCAAAGGTGGAAAGGTTACCCCCACCGTGATCCATGTGCAACACGAGGTAAGTGGAAAGGATACGTTCCATTTGGTCTTGATCGATACCGTCCAAGTCCAAGGTACGAGCAAAACGCTTGACCATTGTGGCTGAAAGGTCATCTTCAGGGATGTCAGCTCCACGGCCTTCTCGGATCCGGAACAAGAGCCCCATAAGCCGAGGCATACGGGCGATGAGGTTGAGGGCATCTTCTTTCCAATCTCCAGTCGTGTCGAGCATTCCAAGAGTTTGGATACCTACACTCAACCAGTCCATTGGATGACCGTCTTTTGGAAGCGTGTGGAACACTGCAGCAACGCTGTCAGGAACATGACCTCGCCCAGCAAGGTTCTCTCGGAATGCTGAAGATTGGGCTGGTGTTGGTAGTTCTTTGTTGAACAGAAGATAGACCACGTCTTCGGGAGACTGGCCAGCGAGTTCGCTGATCGGATATCCGCAATAATGGACACCTTCAGTGGGCGTAACAAACGATGTACGGCAGGTGCCGACAGGAATTCCACGAAGACCGATGTTCAAGTGTTTTTCAGTCACATTGAACAAGCCATTATCGTTTGACATTCTCTTCCCTCAAAGACACCGACAAGAGACCCTCGTATAAATGCGGCTCTTCTCTTGGACAGCCAGTGAAAACGGTGTAGCCAGCAACACCGCCGCAGACTACCGTTTGTTCCGTCTGGCTTGCGGCGGCCATTCTCTAAATCCTTTTGTCGATTCACGGTCAGAAAAGATGTGGAGGCGAATTGTGGTCCCTTCTACAAGAAGAGCATCTTCAGCATCAATGCCAGGACACTGCTCCTTAACCTGACTCCATGCTCGGTCGCTCACCAGATTTTCACCCCACCACGGGAAAGCCTTGCATTGCTGAGGCCTCACCTGATAGATTGAACACTGTTGGTTTTCATTGAGGTGGATGCAAATTCCATCATCATCCCGGCTTTTAAGGACAAAACGGCCGTCGTATGTCTTGCGAGCATCACGCTCCAACCAATCTTCCACCGACAAACCTGAATGTTGGGAGATACGCTCGGCATCGGTAATGGAAAGGTAAACAATTCCACCGGGTTGGTCGCAGCATTTACCGCAGCCACTCTGACAAGAAAAGTTAACTCCGCTCATCCACCATGGAGGCTTCATTCTTCTTCACCCATGAGGATCTTCTTTGGATGGAGTCGTCCAAGATGAACCAGCGTGTAGTTGGGCTCATTGGCGTCATCCAGTAGGTCTTCGGCTGTAATTCCAATCCCGTCGATGTTCCATTCACCGTCGGGCTCATAATCGTCCAACGCCTCGACGGTCTGAATCTGAGTGGACGTCGATGAGGCTTTTCGCCCGATGGGCCTCCGTTGTTTGACCGCCACATCGGGTTCAACAGGCGGAAGAGGTTCTCGGTCTGGGTCAAGTTCTACCAACCGTTCTTCAAGTGTTCGCAGTTCATCCGCAATATCGATCAAGGCGTCAATATCGGCATCCACCGCTCGTTGAGCCAAATGAACCATTTGTTCTTCCAGCCGATTGAGTTCAAAGGACGAATCCAATGTATCTCGAGTTGAACGGTTCATCCGTTCATCGATGGCGACGTCCAAGTCCACCAAGATATCAGCAGCTCGGCCAGCATCTCCATGCTCGATTCGTTCATTACGAGCGATGAGGTGGCGGTCTCGTTCATTGACATCAAGAACCGATGGTCGTGCTGGTGTAATCGATTCCATTATTTCATTGACCCGCTGGTCAACAATACGGTCTCCCTTTGAGATGAACTCCGCCCCGTCCCATTCAGGGGGCTGATATTCATCTTCGCCCCATGGTTTGAGTTCCGAATGAAGTTCAATACCCCCTGGCTGAACGTTAGAATAGACTTGGTCAATGGCCTCACTCACCAATGCAGCGGCCAAATCATCAACACGTTGAGCCTCCAACGTCTGCCCTTGAGATTGAAGAGCAGGTCTTGAGGAAGTGACCAAGTCAATGATATCATCGTTGTCAAGCAAAACTTCACCTGCTTCAAAAGCGATGGAGACCTGCTCCAACCGGCCCTCCATCGCTCGCCAGCCAGAGGGTTCAAGACGGGCCAAACGGGCCAAATGAACGTCGTTTAACAGGAGGTTACGCTGAGCACAACGCCATGAACCATAGGCCATAAGCGAAGCGACGGAAGGAACGGTGAGAAGAACTGCCGAAGCATTTCGAAGGACTTCTTTCAAACGTGAAGCGGGTAAATCATCAGGATGGATTCGGCCTCCAGCAAGAATTTGAACACCGAGATTAAGAGCATGGTCAACGAGAATTCCAAGTTGGTGAGCCCACTCTGAATCTTGACCGAATTCATGGAGATCATCAATCACAAGCGCTGTTGCACCTGAAAGTGCATCCTGCCATTCATGTTCAAGCCCATCAAGGCCTACCGCGTCAGCCGCGCTAAGGGCCAAAACTTCACCTTCCTGACGTCGTAACAATGCCTGCCCGGTGGCGTGAAGAAGATGAGAGCAACCCGCATGGACTTCCGAAACGACGACCAAGGGGTTGAGGTGGCCACCTGGCGAGTCCACAATGGATTCACAGGCCCTGGTGGCTCGCATATTTTCATCCGTAACGAACCACTGTCGGAATGTTAAACGGTCTGACCAATGCATCCGTTTTGGCCAATCCCCACGAATCTCTAGCACATTCCGAGCGTGAAGCGGATGGTTTTGGTCAACTGGAACAAGGTCCGATTCAAGACCGACCGACGGTCGACCTCGATGTTCATCCAAGATGTGAGACCAAACCGGTCGCCCGTCACCTTCAAGCCCGACAAATCCATCTTCACCATCAGGTAGAGCGTCAGACTTCTTTTCCTCTAGACTGCTTCTTCTAAGTTTCTTTAAACGCTCTGCAACATGGTCTGCGTACGATGAATTTACATCAAGAAATGAGGTATGCTCGTCGACAGACGGACCAAGAACACGGTCGGCAATGAGGTCATACGTGGGTCGTTGTGAAACACCAACGCGTTGGAACAAAGAAAGACGACCGTTTTCTACCTCAGTTTTGCCCAAGAGCGTGTTCAATTTGGATTGAGCTTGTCGCTTTGGTTGAGGTGATTTTTCGGGAATGGCCAATGATTCAGGGGCGCTGTGTGTGTGAATTGAATCACGCAATTTATCCTTTGCATCTTCCAACGCTAATCGCAGTTTTGTTGGGGGTGAACTCACGATTCATCCTCCTTGAATTTTTTGAGCAACTCGCCTTTTTCGTTGTAAAGAGCTGCAGAGGAGGCATAATCCTCATCTTCCCATTGGTTCCATCGTTCGTACATTTCATCGATGGTGGATTCCTTTTGGTCCTTGGAGGAGGATTCACGAGCAGCCTTTGGCGGTTCTTGAGAAGAACGATCGAAGCTGCGAGGCAGCGGATGTGAAGTTGAACTTGCTCTGAGGGGGACGGTCTGAGGAGTGTTCATCTCAGGCAATTGAGCAGAATCTAACGTCGGGTTTGGGTGAAGTGTGTCCCCCAGAGTTCGGGTCTGAGTTGGTACGTTGATTTCCTGATGCCGCAAAGACGCCCTGTCTTGCCTCGCTTGGAACACATCCAAGTTTTCCTTGATAAAACGGTCTTTCGTACTCTTCTTTTGGGGCCAATTCGGCAAGTCGCGTTCCGAACGAGATACTGCGGAGCTCCGTTGATGCGCAAGGCCAGGGTCAATTTGAGGGAGGCTGGGTTTGACCTTTCTAGCGGGCAACCGCTGAGGCGTTCGTACTTGAGGAGATGCGGTAGGAACTACTTTCGCAGGCGTTGAACGCTGTGCACGAGGCGATGGATGGGGCGTTGCTTCATCGTTCGTTTGGCGATGAGGAATTTCACTGATAAAACGACCTTGCATGAACGAAGATTCTCGGTCTCTTTGAGAATGGTCCCCTGCCTCAGCGCTCGGGGCCACACCACCATCACCGGTGGACTCGGGCCAAGATTCAACCACTTCGCTCAATGCCTCAACCGCTGCCTTTCGTTCTTCTTCAGTAGGTTCAACTCCGCCACCTTCCATGGAAAAGTCTGCGGCAACCGAGGAAGGACTGCTTGTATCACCAACATGATGTCGCAGTTGTGCATCAACCCATCTGGCTTCATCCTCATCGATTGGAAGAAGAAGAGGGTGGTCAAAGAGGCCGTCCGGATCGGCTAACCAATCCTGGAGATGAACGCTTGTCAAGGGAACAAATTCAGTCATCAAGCTGTGGCGGACAGGGAGTTGAAACACCCCTAAATCGGTGGTAAGGAGGAGCGTATGGTCGTTAAACCTCACGCCGTCAATGATGGAACGAATCAAATCCAACATGCCCGAATCGCCAAGCGCATTGCCGACACGGTCCAAGCCATCAACCAGAACAACAGCCCGTTCATTGGCCCATAAGAATGCTTCAACACAGCGTAGGATTTCGACTTCATCACTCAAAAGTTCAAACCCTCCGCGTGGAGTGAACAGGGAGTAACTTGTGGGGCCCGGCAAGCGGTTCGTAATCTCTGTCGAGGCATGAGGAAGTCCAAACAGCCCCAAGAGGGAAAGACCTCGCTCAGCCAACTCAACACCCAATTCAATCATGGGATGCGGGTCGGGTGAGTCAAAGACATATGCTCCACCGGGTTGAAGCAAGGTTTTGTTTGAGTTGCTCATCACATCAAAAGAAGGACGCCGTTGAAATTCAGGCTCGATGACGAACCCCTCCATTTCCTCTGGCCGGTCTGCTCTTCTCCAAGAGGACGAGGGGAGGCGCACACTGGACCACCATGAGGATGAATCATCAGTGGACTGTTGGAGTTCAAGATGCAAGATACTCTCAGGCGATGCCTCCATCATTTGACGAATTGCAGACATGCTCAATTCGTACAGGTTCACTTCATTGGCAACGTCCAACGCATCGCTTTCAATTGACATCAAGGCATCAAGTCCGAAGGAATGAATTTCTCCTTGATGAAAAGCCATCACTGGATGCCCTAAACGAAACAGAAGCCAGCCGTTTGTTTGCGTCTGATGAGGGCGGATCAACACGGCACCAGATTGGCCATGAGCAGCCAAATCGCGAGCCATCAGACGAAGAACATCAACGCCTCCACGTCGTTGTTCAATGAGGTCGCCGTGTTGAATTTCCATTGAGGCAAGCCACCGTTGTACACCACATCCCCCAAACCCCCTCTTGAAGAGTGCGGAGAAAACGGCTGAAACACATACTGTTTCAAGGACGACACCCTCCCCCCAACATGACCCTTCAGGAGGCCGGTGAACTGACGACCGAAGAAGAAGTTCTCCTCGGGGAGGGGTTGGCTCGATTTGATACGGGAAGATACTGGCATGCACACGAATCATGGGAAGACTTGTGGAACGCCCTTAAACGTCGGAGTGCTCCATCGGAAGAAGTTCTCCTGGTCCAAGGACTCATACAAACTGCCGCACTCTTGCTCCATTACGAAAACAGGAAGGAACGAGGCGTGACCAATCAATGGCTCAAACTTGAACCAAAATTGGCGGGTTGGACGGTTGCATGGGGCCTCGATATTGAACTGCACTGTTCCGTCATCCGTGAATTCGCAAACGATGTCGGTTCTTGGACAAAAAACCCAACCTCCCATCAAATTCCGCGAGCGTGACCTTCAAGTGAATCGGCCCCGTCAACCCGACATGGGTGAATCGATGGGAGAACCTTCTGCGGGGATGATTCGTTTCATCAACACGCCGATTGCTCAGCCGTTTATCCAAGCTCGAAACATTGGCTTTGTGAGCGCCCTTGTAGCCTCGGTAGTTCTCGGTGGGATCTCCGCCCTGCTGACAACATCCAATGCCGTTGCATTCAGCCTCGCCGTCGTCAGTTTCGCAGCCAATGCATCGTTCGTGATGTACCGATACCTTGGTCATGCATCTACGCCCCTTGCAGTGAACCTCAACCATCCATTCATGGATGGAACTTCATTTGGGCAAGCAGAAGTGGAGGTCCAACTGTCGGACGGCCGTTGGATTGACCCCGGCAAGCACCGAATTAAGGCCATCTCCGATGACCTTATTGGTGGATTCAACATCGCTCACGACACCATTGATTTTCCCGTGTTGGGACATTTTTCACCCTCTAAAAAACGTACGGCTTTGTTGACAAGACACATGGCTCTCATCAATCAAGCCATTGCGCTGCGGGATGCAATGAACAACATTCCCGATCCGATTGCTGAAGCCAGAGACCGTGAAACAAAAGACAGCGGGCTTCTGGAACGGTCATGGTTAGAAGAAGAACAAGAAATTGAAGTCGAGAGTCCCCTCGTATCCTTCTTCAAGCGTGAAGAATAGCGCTTTTTCGGGAGCGGCGACCCTCTACCTTCAAAACCCGTCTGCTTGACCCATTGGCCGTGTCAACCACGGAAACTTGGATGGGTCGGGTCGAAAACCTTGCCCCGCATGAGCAAGACACGTTGCTGGGAACCTCGCTTTCTCGCAGGTTTTCAAAACTCCCATTGTGGTTAAGCCATCCTGCAAACATTGGGGCATTCTACGGACTTCTCGTCGCTCTTGCACTTATCCTCCCCTATGCATTCGGTGGAAAAAACAACGATGTCTGGGCTGTTGAGTGGATCTTCCACACTGCCCTTTTGATCGTGGCTTGTGCACTTACAGGCTTTGTATCAATTTTGCTCATCGCCTTCTCAAAACGCCATCCAATGGCGCCGCCTCGGTACATCTTGTACCCAATGCCCTTCATTGGACTGGCTCTTCTTTCAATTGATAGAACGGAACTTTTGACCGTTCCGAGCCTGCTCATTTGGGGCCTTCTTCTTCTTCCTGGGCCAGTGTACGTTCACCTTTCTTGGGCCCCACGATGGCGCTTATTGTGCATGGTTGAAGACGGCAAAGACCCGTTCCTTGGAATGGAGGTCAAGCAAGAAAACTCCGAGGCTGAGGAGATTGCCGGAGACGATACTGAGTTGCTTGAAGTCGTTGATAACTTCGAATCAGAGTAACTTAGATCAGCCCGAGTTTGGGCCCGACCTTCTCAAAGCACGAGAGTACCGTATCCAAATCTTCTCGGGAGAGACCTGCCGACATTTGAGTGCGAATTCGGGCTTTGTCTCGAGCGACCATTGGAAAGACAATTGCCCCAGCCATGACACCCAGTTTGCCCAGTTCTTGTGTCATTGCTTTTGCAACACTGGATTCACCGCACATCACTGGAATGATTGGCGTCACTGAATCGCCAGTGTCAAATCCGAGGCTTTGCAGTTCCTTGCGGAAGTAATCGGTATTTTCCCACAGACGTGCATGATGCTCTGGCTCGTCCATAAGAACCTCAATCGCTGCTTTTTGTGCAGCAGCAACACCAGGTGGCTGTGAGCCAGAAAGAAGCCATGAACGCGAATGGTTCAAGGCGTGATTTCGGGTCATTTCAGTCCCGGCAAGAATGCCTCCTTGAACTCCGAGGGCTTTGGAAAACGAACCGGTTTCAAAGTCGACTTTTCCTTGAAGTTTGAAGTGGTCGACAATCCCTGCACCACCATCGCCCAAGACGCCTTCACCGTGGCAGTCATCAACGTAGACCATGGCGCCATACTCTTCAGCAAGGGCCGTAACTTCGTCGAGTGGAGCGATATCCCCGTCCATCGAAAACACACCGTCGGTGATGATGAGTTTACGATCTGATGATTCGTGGGCTTTCAAAACAGCTTCCAATTCACCCATATCGTTGTGCCCGTAAACGGCTCGTGAGGCCTTCGTCAAGCGAACACCATCGATGATGGAACCGTGATTGAGTGAGTCGGAAATGATGACATCTTGAGGGCCTGCGACAAGCGATGGAATCAATCCAACATTGACCGTATATCCTGCAGAGTAAATCAACGATGCTTCAACTCCCTTGAATTCAGCCACTTTCTTTTCGGCTTCAAGGTGAATGTCCATGGTCCCCGCAATGGCACGAACAGAGCCGCTTCCTGCCCCGTAAAATGCTGTTGCATCCTGCATTGCAGATACAACCTTAGGGTGGGTTGTCAAGTTGAGATAGTTGTTCGCTGAAAGCATGATGGTTGGTTTACCGTCCATTTGACAACGGGGTTGATTGGGCCCTTCGAGCGTTGGCGGCTCCCAAAGTAGAGATTTTTCACTCAATTCATCGTAGCGAGATTTCATCCAAGACATATCACCGGGCACAACAATCCTCATGCCTACCAACAGGCCCTTGTTCAAGGTCTTTTGTCTCACCCGTGCTGGAAGATAAGCCGAGTAATTTCTCCCTTTTGAATCGGGCAAAAGTCTCCGAGTTCGAGATCATAATTTGAAAGATGAAGGCCTTCAATCCCCAAGCGATGGAGATGAACAACCTCGTTCCCAAGGGCTTCAAACATCCTACGAACTTGCCTTTTCTTCCCCTCTTGGATGGTCAATTCAATGATGTCGGGTTCAATTTGGTGGACCTCAGCAGGGCGTGAGGTATAGGAGGTCGTTACGCCTGAATCCTCAATGTGAATATCAACGCCATGTTGAAGCGCTTCCATTTGAGACGATGAGACGGAATCCCGTGTAATCGCTTCGTAAATCTTACGAATGTCTTTCTCGGGAGAGGTGATGTCGTGAACCAAATCACCGTCGGTCGTGACCAAAAGAAGGCCTGTTGTTGCTTCATCCAAACGACCAACCGTCACCAGGCGCTCGTAGGTACTCGAATCAACTGCTTCCCTAAACAATTCAAAGACCGAGCGTTTGTTCAGCGAACGTTCTTGTTCACTCAGTCGAGAACAGAGATATCCCCTGGGTTTGTAAAGGAGAAAGGTGGTGTGTTCGTTTGAAAGTTCAAGACGCTGGCCTCTGTACAGAACAGGCTTGGTTTTTGGATTGAACTGGAAACTGATTTCTTTCACAACCGATCCGTTGACGGTGATGTCCCCGTTCCAAATCGCTTCCTTCACTTCTCGCTTTGACGAGAAGAATCCGGTTTTCGAAAGAAATTGATGAAGCCGCAATTTCATTCTGTCAACCGTTTGCAAGGCGACGCCTTACCCTCATCAAGGCTCCGATGAAACCAACAGCGAATATTCTGCTTCAAAAAGTTCAAATCAAAGAGGAATCAAATCCCATCGCTGGTTAAGGAAAAGATTGACACGGAGGACATCGTGTGAGGAATAACGATGTTTTCCAATGACGAACTCAAAGCGTGGTATTCGACCATGCCGGTGGATTTGGATTGGCTTGAAAAGCCGTCCCGCCACCAATTCCGATGGCGCCTTCCAAACGATCGGTGGGCAACCCTTCCCCGTCAGGTCAGTAACGAGCAGACGCTACGAAAGCAATTTGCGAAATATGCACCACGTGACCTTTACATCGGCACCTCAGCATGGCTCAATCCGGTTGACCTCCCCCGATTGAAGGATATTGACGAACCGGCTCCCATTCTTCTTGACCATCTGGTCGTGTTTGACATTGACTTCCGCCCGTTTTGCTATCGTAGATTGGAGCAAGCCCGAAGCGTCACAGACGGCTTGTTAACATGGCTTGATGAGCATGAAGACCTCACGTTGCAATACATCAGTTACAGCGGAGGAAAAGGTTTCCACCTTGTATTGCGAGACAACGACCGAACCTTGTTTGGAACACCCGAACCTCGCCTCCGTGAAGAGCTGGTTAGGGCCTCTCGCCAAGAATTGTTGCAACGTGTCCTTGACGCAGGTTTTGACGTGGATACGACCGTTACTGCTGATACTCGGCGAATCATTCGATTGCCTGGTTCGCTCCATGGCACGACAGGTTGGTGCTGCACCCGAATCTCCCGTGAGCAATTAAGGCGGCCCCTCAAAACATGGAAAGAAACCCTCCCAAAACACCAACGGGCTCAACCGATGAGACATTGGCCGATTGGTTTCAAAGACATCAGGAACGCTGTTTCATCGACCATCAAACGACCGTTCAAGAAAACAACCGCGCCAAGTCTAATTCAAGCAAACCATGCGGGCACTCCTCCAAAATCCCTGAGCATGCAAATGAGCAGTCAGGTAGTTGGAACCAAAGGAAGGAGTGCTCTGATGGCGTGGATTCCCGAGCGGTGGGGGGAAGGGCAGCGTGAATATTTCATCAAAACCGTCAAGGAAAAGGAATGGGTCCCTGTGTTTCAGTTCCGACAAGGCCCTCATGAATTCATACTCATACCGCGTGCAATCCCAACCCCCCAACTTCGCAAGCAACTGCCTCAACTGGGGTTGCAACGACTTTCTACAGAGATCGGTTCATTGGGACACTATTGGGTCGACATGAGCTACCACAACCCAGAAGATGAAGAACAAAACTCCGAACTTACGTTCAAGTGTAGATTGGACGATAGCGACGAAACAAACAGCAAGGTTCCTTGGTCAGCGACCCACCTTGAAGCCCTCAAACGATTGGGCGTTATTGTGGAGGCGGAGGGTGAAACCGCAGGCCGACCGGAGCCAGCGATGCGAATTGTTACAAAAACGTGAACGTTTATATGCCGCCTGTTCAACATGATTAATGTCCAAGAGAGCTTAACGGCGATGACCTTCCCGATAATATCGGGGGAATCCAACCGACTGCGGGACTCGGACAGTCCCGCAGTCACGAGCTGATTCAAATGGGAATTTTTAATTTCATCCTCAAGATTCTCAAAGGCGAGGGAAACCTCAGTGTGAATCCAAGTTATTCGTTCGGCAACGGTCGTACGAGTCGCGGTTCAAGCGGCAATGGATACGACAGAGTCATGGGCATGTCCGGCGTCAACACCGGTGCAAGTGAAGAAGATGTTCGCAGGAGTCTTGAAGCGGATCAATTCACCTCTCAATCAATCGACCTTCTGTTTGCATCTCCAACCTTTAGAAAAATGATGAACTGGTGAGCAATCACCCAACGAGAATCGAAGCGGCCTGATCGTTCATTCTATTCCAGAAGACTGTTTCAATCAGACTTTAGAAGAAGTCCATCATTTTCCGCGAGTCCATTGCCCCGTGAGTGGATCTCTGAAAAACTGATTACTGCTACCCGCTGGGAATTCAATCCATTCTTTTCCATCCCCTCGCATCGCTCCTCTCGTTGCGTAATCTGGAACACTTGCTAGAGTGAGCACATCAGGCGGCGAAGACCCCTCGCTTTTATGGATTGGAATCGTCGGTTTTGTGTGGTTTCTCATGTTCCAATTTGTCATCAATTTCATCTTTGTTAACGGCTCTCGTTAAATCCGGTTCATCTGGATTTAACAACAGAAGGTCAAAGATTACAACAAAGCGCAGGGTTCTTGAGGAATTGTAGTTGAGGTAAAACCATGGGAGAGGTATTGGAAGCTAGCCTCGTCGTTGAGGAGGTCCTCCATGGGATGACGCGGAAGCAACTTCTTGCGTTGTCGCTCGCCACACTACTGGTTGTATCCATTGTTGCAGGCATGTCGTTTTTCAACGACGCATCAAACAAGGAACAGTCATCCGATGCATTTGCTGGAAAGGACGGTTGGCGAGCCTTCTCTGTCGTGGCTCCAATCGACACCGGAATCAACGTTTATCACGACCATTTCCGAACCAATGAAACCTATCCACAGGGGTTACTGGACGGTCTTGGAGTTAACAAGGTCTGTGACATAACGATGGAAGGAAGTTGGCAAGAGCGCTATGATGCAGACAAGGAAACTTGCTGGGACACGCTTGCACCGAGCGATATTGTCTACTTCACAGGGACAAAAATCATCGGCAGTTCGCCCGACGGCGACAGTGACATTCTCATTCTTGATGACCCTTCTGACGGTCATGGTTCTGCAGTCACCGGAGCAGTACTTGATGCCAATCCAAATGCAGTAATTTTCTTCGTTGAAGGATTTTCAGAACAGGCCGTTCAATCTGCTGCAGACCAACCGCTGGTCGATGTCATCACGACCTCATTTGGGGCCATTGGTTCAATCCCTGTTCCAGGAATTGAACGAGCTACGGAATCTGCCGTTGTTGAATTCGGGAAGATCCATACCGGTGCTGCAGACAACAGCCCATCCCCTGCAGTACAGGACGCAACTGCGGGCCCACCATGGTCAATCGGAATCGCAGGATACGCCGAAGAGGGTGACGACCAGAAGGAGATCATGTCTGGTTCATATCCCGATATTTCTGCAGATTGGACCCAAGTACTACCAAACCACGATGATATCGATGGCTACCATGAAACTTCAGGAACATCCTTCGCCACTCCACGTACCGCTGGAATCATTTCCTTTGTATTGGAATCTCTTCGTGATGAATACCAAGACGCTTCCTCCGGCGCATCTCCTGATACACGGTCCAAGAATCTCGTCAACGGAACCGATGCGGAAGGAAACGCAGTTTCAATTGACAACGCCCAAATTCGTGAAGCGATCAATCTCTCAGCCTGGTATCCTGATCTGGGCTGGGACCCTACCTCGGGAACCATGCCCATATCTCCAGTCGCACCTTGTACTCAGACGGGCTGGGGCCTGGTCAATCTTTCAAACATTGAACCCATCATCAAGCACTTGAACGGAAGTGAACCTCTGCCCGACCGTGCGGGCGATGTCGTCGCTTGCATGAACCTCAACCAAGCAGCACGTGAAGCCTATTGGGGCGCCTATCCAACCCTACCAACCCAACTTCATGTCATCGGTGAAGAAGGCGTACAACGACGAGATTAACATTCTCAAAGATGTTAATCTCGTAAAGCGTGTAATTTACTGATTAATCTTGCAGAATGCCGGGTTAAAATTTATACCAAGGAGTTCGTTTTTGGGTTTATGATTGGTCAAAGTATCTTCCACCTCATCACGGTCATCATCCATTGAACCATTGTCAACAAGGAAGGTGACCAAAGCAGTTGCAACGAAGAACCACGGCACACCCTGGGCGAAATAGAGAGCACATACGGTTGCAAATCATGCCGCACGGCTCTCTTGCATATTCACCGACATGAATTTTCGTCTTGGTGAGGCATCTGATAGTTATCCCCATAAAAAGCAGGGGTTCCGAGTGTAAATAGCAATTGAAGTACGTCGGCCTAATCATCAATCCTCAGCGATAAGAGGCAAAGTGGACGCTGGGGGCAACGGGCTGAACTATGCACAGCGAGGCAAGCCCGTGGTAAAGCGGCTACGTCTCCTACAAAAAGAGGCAAAGTGGACGCTGGGGAGTCGTCCCTGCTTCAGAACATCAGGAAATCCTCGTCGCTTTAGCCTCCCTCATTCGCGCCCAGCGGTACGAGATGGCCTTGACAATTCTTGATGATGAAATCACGTTCAATCAAGCCGATTCCGCTTTCTCGCCATCGCGCCAAGCCCTCGACCTCACAACAAGTCCAGGTCGATGGTTTTGTTTGCAATGTCGAGGTAGTCATCGCCACGACAGCTGAAGATAATCCCTTGCAGACCAGTGCCATCATCGCCCACCTTGCTCACAATAGCGTCCTTCATACGCTTCAAACGACCTTCATCAGCAAACACCAATGCATCATCCAGAATCATTGGTGCCATGAGGGGCATAGGTTCTCCAGTTTCCTCGTCAAACCGAAGAAGACCGAGCAAGACCATTCGCAACACGATGTTGTACTGTTCTCGAGTTCCATACGATTCGTCTGAAAAATCTAAGCCACCGATGGTGTGAGGCGTGCCGTCGTCCTTCATGGTCGTTTGAGGTTCATGCCCCCAAACGTGACGAAGAAGCGAGTCAAGTTGGTCAGTGATTTGAGAGCGAGATTGAGCCTGTGCCTCTTCACGCGCTTCGTTGGCTGCATCCATGATGAATCGATAGGCCAGGAAATCCGTCTGCAGCATACGCATGTTTGACTCGAGGGCGTGAAGATTGGCTTTGAGTTCTGGAAGATCACTCAACAAAGCATCGTTCCGCATGAGTTCCACTCGTTCTTCCAACTTGGCCACCTCAGTACGCCGCTGTTCAGATGCTCCAAGTTGCTTGGACAGGTTGCTCGCCTTCGTTTTTGGAGCATCCTCTTCCAAGGGCTTCGCATCCATGAGCCGTTGATGTTCGGTTTTTGCGGATTCCATCGCCTCCCGAGCATTCCGCTCTTTTTCTTCGAGAACATCTGTTGGGCCATGCTCGAGTTTGTGGCTGTCCAGTGAGGTTTGTGCGTTGAGAAGATGTTCCTGCGCTGTCTTGTGGTCGGCATCAGCCGCTGCGGCTTCCGCGATTGAGACCGAGACGGATGCTTCAGCCGAATCAAGTTGGCCTTGGAGTTCCTCTATTCGCGCTTGAAGAGCCAACTTTTTCTCGCTCAGGTCACCTTCAGGCGGGTCCTCAGTGGGTTTTGAGGGCTGACCATCCATCTGCTTTTTGAGACGGGCAATTTCTTCTTGGAGTTGCTCAAAGGGTCGCAAGGCAGCCAAAATGGCCTCATCTTGCTTGATGAGAACGAGAAGTTCAGCTTTTCGTTGTTGTCGCTCACTCAACTCCTTAACATCGGCGGCGTTCAATTCAGCGAGGAGGACGTTCAATTGAGCATTGATTTCCTCAATGGTCTCTTCAAGTTCGAGGTTTGGTGCAATCCGAACAATTTGGTTTCCTTCCCAGACGATGTCGAGATGTTCTGCTGCCGCCCCGCTTTCTGTGAGGGCCTCCCCGTCAGCGAGTAGGTCAAGGCCTTCTGGCGTGGCCCCAAGAACCTCGATGTTGAGGTTTTGTTGCGTGCTCAAGGTCTCTCGCTTGGTACGCAACTCCCGAATTGTTTGCCATTGTTCTTCCGTCGGCGCTCCCAGTTGTTCGAACTCATTTTGACGTTCACTCTTTCGAGTTATGGTCTCCCTGAGTTGGGCAAGCTTCCCAGTCAAGTCCTCATGTTGGTTTGAAGCGATCGCAATCGCTGCTTCATGATTGTTGAACAGCAACCACTCATCGACGATTGAAAGTTCATCAGAGGCTCGTCGCTTGCGCCCCTCCAATTCAGTACGGGCCCGAACAGCTTGTTCTTTGAGCGCCGTCTTTGTGTTCATTTGGCCGACTTTTTCCGTAAGCACCTCGTTGTTTGTCTCAACGAGTTCCATGAGACGAAAACGTTCAGCAAGTACCTCTTTGAGTGGGGCGAGTATCTCGGTCAAAGCGATGAATTTCGCAGAGGCTTTCTCCCGGAGGGCTTGGTGGGCTTCGGCCGATGCTCGTAAGTCCTCGATGTCGATTCGAATTTGTTTCCAGTCTTCGTCAGTCGGCACATTGGACCGAAGGTTGAGGAGCCTGGATTGATTTTCAATCAAGTCCTTTTCATGCTGCTCTGCTGTGTTAAGTCGATCACGAGTCGTCTGAACCTCGGCCATGGCTTTGACGAGTTTGCTGTCTTGCCTGGCACGTGCATGTGGGCTGTTGTCGTTGTTCCATGAACTTACGTAGCCTTTGGCCTCTTTTTCTGCACCTTCCGACACCAAACGAAACGCACTTGCGAGCTCCTGTTCATCCACTTGAAGCCCAATGTTTCGAAGCGCCTCTCCCATGTTGAGGAGGTCGCTTAGGGTCCCCTGAGCGTGGAAAAACAACGAGGCCAGATTTCCAATGATTCGCTTATTGAGGTTGAAAAGGAGGCCATTGGCTGCGGAAAAATTGCCCGACGGTTCGGTGATACCGAACGCAATCCGACTTACTTCGTCCTCTGCCTCCATTCCTCGACAAATGATTTCGCCGCTCTCCTCATCCTTCAAGGTGCTTTTCTTCCGATCCCCCCACACCTTCGTAATGGTGAACCTGCCGGCATCCGCAGTGAAGGTGACACTGGACATCGGTGAACCTCCCCGATGAGGGGAAAGGGCCTCTTTCAAGCGATCTGAGTTCGCAGAGTGGCACATGGTGAGGGTGAGCGCCATGGCGAGAGTGGTCTTCCCGGACCCGTTCAAGCCCTTCACGAGCGTTACGCCGTCATCGAATTCAAAGGTGGATTCATTGACCCACTTTCGAATATCCCGGACGACCAACTTGTGAACACGACGAAGCATCAAACCCACCGTCCTTTGTTGATACGATAAAATTCAATGGCGCGCTTCAAGATGTGGTCATCCAGACCGACATCATGGGCTTTGGCGAGGAAGGTTCGCAACACAGGGTCATCCATCTGCACCGTATTGTCATCACCGTTCTGAACAACGGTGGTTTGATTGAAGACCTCAAACAACGGCCATATCGACTTCAGTTTTGCAATCTCGATGTCAAGGAGGTCAGCGCCCTCGGAGGTCAGTTCGCCCACCAAGGTAAGACGGATGCTCGTCAGGTTTGGAGGGCGGTCAGCCACTGGACTCAACGCCTGTTCTAATTCAAGATTCAAGTCGGTCTCAGCGTTGAAGGTAACGGTTGAATTCAAGAATCGAAGTTCACCGACCTCGGTTCGAGTCAACGCTACGATTTCTCCGTTTTCGGCCAACGAGACGTTGGTGTAAGCGCCAACAAAGCCCTGATTGATGTGCTGAGCTTCTGGCGCCATGGAATAGACGAGACGTCGTTTGATTGATGTCTCTCCGTTGAACAACACCGAGGCATCTTCGCCCCCTTGCGACGGGCCGTGCTGGTCGCCGCAAACCACCAGATCCAAGTCCTTTTTGCTTGCTACATCGGCAGGAATGGTTCCATCTGGCAAGGTGTCCAAGCCTCCGTGCATCAAAGCCACACGGAGACCATCTTCGGTAGACCGCTCGGGAATCCAGGCATATTGGTTTGAGATGTCCCCCTTGTTCAAAAGCGGAACAGGATACACTGTCAGACCCAACTTAGGAAATGGCAATGGCTCACGCTGAAGCGGGACGAAAACATGGTCTGCTTTTCGTCGTACCAACGCCGCTTTGAGAACTTGAGGAATCCCTGATTTGAGCGAGTCGTGATTCCCTGCCAAGACCACCGTGGGGGTCTTGCAGGCAGCAAACACATCGGCAGCGGCCTCGATGAGGCTCGTGGGCGTTCCCTCACGATCAAACACATCGCCCGCCACCAACACCAAATCGTATTCCTTCGCATCATTCATGACCCGCTTGAAGGTCTCAAAGAGCTGGTTTCGAAAATCCCCGGCAGAGGCCCCGAGGGTTCCGAAGGCTTTTCCGATTTGTGTGTCACCGGTGCAGAGAATGTTAACCGTCATTGCGTCACCCCGCTTATTTTGATATCCTCACGGGAAAGGTCAACGTTAGGAAGACCACCGTGGTATAGTTCGTATGCATCAACAGTATAAATGGTTTGGACAGGTGTGGGGCTTGCTTGAATTTCTTGCATGTTGCAATCCCCCTCGAGTCGGTTGTTCGATTTCTGATGGTGGCAGGCCTCGTCGATCATCGAAGCACCTCCTTCGAGCGTGGCGTATCAATTTCAGCCAAAACCTCAGCCGACATGTCGCCCCAATCCTCGTGGGCGAGAGCTTTGACGAGAAGGTCAAACGCCCGGTCATCGCCAAGTTTGCCCAGGGCGACCAACTGATCGTAGCCCCCTTCAACGGCAGCCAAGATGTCATCGCCAAAAAACGATTCAAAATCCTGGTCAAAGATTGACGTGTAAATCGCATCTACAGCATGCGTGGCTTCGAAACGGACAAGACCGATCAAGGCAGATTTCAGCGTATCAACACTTGCGTGAGGACCTTCGACGCCCATCAGCAAGTACGGGACGGCATCCTTGTTGGTTAGAGAGAGGATATCGCACGCGTGCATCCGAATTTCGTACACCAAATCTCGTTCACCATCCAAGTCGCACTGCATCAACTCGCCGAGCGGATTGACAAAGGGGTCAAGCTTGCTGGAATCAAATTGAGCGTCGTTGTTCCACTGGTACATCAGTTCATCCAGCTCAACTCCATCATGGAGGTCAACGAATTCGTGCAATGCAAGAAGTGCATCCAAAATCCGAGGTGCATCCTTGCTGCCCAGTGCATCAAGCAATCCCTGAGGGCCCTCAATTGGTTTTTTACTCAAGCGAATTCCCTCCCTCGTCTGGCTTGTTTTGGTTGTTCTCAGTGCTTTGCTTCATTTTGTTTTCATGCTTTTGTTCTTTCATGTGTTCACCTTTGTATATGTTGACGGCCCAATCCCTCCATGCTGATTCCGCAGTAGCCACCCACGCTGTCCATCCGTTCAAACGATAAGGACGAAGTGTGGCTCCATGCTCGGCGTCATAGAACTGATTGGAGTCGTTCACCCGAAAATCTACGGGAGCATGGGCAAGGTGGATTCGGCCAGATTCGGCCAGAAAGTTGCCAATCTGGTTGGCATAGCACAGCGGGAGGGCCATGAATCCAATGGTCCCAGATTGCTGCTTAATGCGGCGTTTGACTTCGCTGCAGGAGATGTAGTTCTCGTCTTCATTGCCGTTCGAGATGCCAGGGGTTGCGATGTATTCCTCGCTACAAAGATTCAGGTCGTCTTCGACCAATTCAAAAGCATGGACCTCACAACCATGGCCGAGGTGAATCCATCCGAACGGGTTTGTGGTTGAGGGTTTGCCGTCAAATGCACCCTCAATGGTGGTCGACCAGCGGAGGTTCAATGATTCAAGGGGTATCTGATTTCGAATTGAATTGAGCATTGACATCCATTTGTGCACGTGGATGATGGTGTCGATGGCTGCCAACAATCCATGGTGGTGCCCGGACACGGCCACCTCATCCAGGGATGACCAGGCAGGTCCACCGTCCTTGCTAGCCGGAACGCCGGTGATGAGGATGACACGATCAAAGGTCGCTTCACTCAAGGCCAAGAGGCGGTCGACCGTGAAGTCGGATGGCTGAAATGTGGTCGCGATCATTCCAGGGACCCTCCCCGATTGATCTCAACGTATTCACGATGAAACGCGAATCCGATCTTGTCAACCACGGCTTTCATGCAGACGCAATCAGGATTGGGTTCCGAGCTTCCGCAGGTACACCAATCGCCACGGTATTGCCAGGGGAGGGGAGAATCTACCATACTCAAGCACCGCCCACTGCGGAAGCTTTTGCCAACGTCACAACTGTGGACATTCGAGCGGAAGAATGAGTCCAGAAGATGTCGAGGACCTCTTCCCCCGAAACGTTGCGCCGGCACTGTGCAAGCTCAAGTTGCCGCAACAGCAGATTGGACTCTCCGAAGACCTTCGAATAAGCTATGAGAAAACCAATTACAGTGTTTCGATCGTACTCAGGTTGGGAGACCATGTTGATCAGCATCTTGACCACTGCCTCGTCTCCTGCCTCTTGCTTTCGGTCAATGTCCACAAAATGGCTCTGAGCAACCAAACTTGTAAGCAATTCAGCCACACTACGAATAGCGAGAAACTGCTTTTGAGTTGGAACTACATATGAGATTGGACTCCGGCGGACGATAGCGGAGTGGAAATCGCGGATATCCATATACATGGAAATCCAAACTCCATCGTGTGGCCATGCATCTTCCATTTCTACAGGGTCGAAAACTCCAACAGCATCCAACATTGGTGCGGCAAATTTCCCTCCCCGTTCGGCCAACACGGCGACAATTTCAGAACGGATTTCAAAAGACATTCGTGGGCACCTCTCCTCTGGTCATGGAGGGTCCTACAGAGCCGCCTTTTATTAGCCTATGTGTGCAAATATTAGTCGAATACCCAGGTAAAAAACATCGCAGTGCTCAAAAAATCTAGAATTGATGTCCGATAATGAACAACCCATAAAAACCCTCGGGCACTGAGTCAACCCGAGGGAAAACGGTGAACAAGTCCTACATCGCATCCGCCACCGCATGGCTTGAGGGTTACGAGAACGGTACTGCGAAACCTTTACTCAGAGAGATTCCGTTTGAAGTTGACCCGGCGGACTTGGTCGAAGGCGACGCGTTGACCAGCCTCTTCGTCGACCACCTTCACGGGATGCTCCCTAAGCACCACGATGAAGAAAGGATCACCCATCACCTGGAGGAGTTACTCCGTCGTTTGTTTAGACGTGCTGAAAATCGGATGGAGTTAATAGAGATCCTGGCGGATTTTACAGGAGAGAAGTCAGAGGATATCCAGCTTTGTTTCTACATTACCCACCATCTCTGGCATGAACTCTGCTTTCTACGGCGAATCCTCTGGCGCACTCTGCTGGCCGTCAATCCTGAATTGGCGATTCAGGTCGAACACGAAACAGACTCCGACAACAAGAGCAGGAGCACGACGCTAAGGCGACTGGAAACCATTTGTTCTCGGCTCAATCTCTTGATTCTCGACAGCGCAAAGAACACCTTCCATCGACTCAACAACCGAAGGAAGGATCTCGGAATTCCCGGAACGGCGATACCATGGTATGAATTGGCCGTCCTCCATGAGGCAACGCTGCTCTTGAGGTCAAGAAAGAAGGTCTCCTTAGCCTTGACCTACGCTAAAACATTGCATGTTGCAGCAGAGACCGGATTAGTAAAAATCGACGGCCAGAGGAGGTTTTCCGAAAACTCGGAGGTGAATAATTCACTTGACCTCTCCAAACGGTTTGAAACGCTAGCATTCATGCCGGCTTCTAGACAAACCATCGCAGGCATGGTGGCGTTCAATCCTCAGGTGTTCACCGAAAACAAAGGTGTTCAGGCTTACCTAGAGGCAGCGAAGTATCTTTCTTCGATGTCCCAAAGTATTACCCTAAACTCAAGTGGCGCTGCCTCGGAAGGATTGAAAGACTGGACAAACAAAACTCCGAACAGACTCATCGAAGTTTGGTTGAAAATCGCTAACAAATTCATGCTCCATCAGGAACAATTTGCGATTTCATCCTACCTCCATATTGAAAGCGCACTTCGCGTACTTATCCTCAACGCAAGTTATTGCTTCAACATCTCTTCGGCCGAGGTGAAGCATCAAGGAAAGCCATACCCTCTCATTGATTTATTCCTTGAAATGATGGTTTCCATCTATCAAAATATCTCAACGAAACTTGAAAATTCAACGGCATGGTCATCGGGAATCATCGATGGCAAAATCAAACAAAATTCTGGAATGGCATTTTCCAACATCGCAAAGGTACGACACCTCCGACAGGACGGGAACGACGCCGACTCAGACCTGAGAAGACAAGTCATAAACATCATCAACCAAGGTTGGGATGATCAGTGGGACTGTCCCGTTAGGCTATCGAACAGTTTACAGCAAGCCGTATTCCAAGACTTCATACGTAGAGCCACGTCTTCACCCAAGCCTGCTTTGCGCAGCATGGAAATGCAAATCGGCGACCCCAGTGTGCTGAATCCTCTAAATTCCTCTGCCTTCACGCAATTCCTCTGGGGAGGAAAAGGAAAGCAACACAACTCTAAGCACATCAAACACTTTCCACAAGGCAACATCAACAAAGCACAGATTTGCATGATGATGGCCTATATGCAAGCATTGGTTGGGCACGATGAATCACGGACAACCCAAGGAATGTTTGGAACACTCAGCGAATCCATCCGATTTTCCGACAAGTGGGTTCTTTCCGATCTAAATCCCAAACCCCAGTTTACCCTCGGACATATTTCTAAACCAGGAAAGAAAAAAATAAATCGACAATTATCTGAAAATAACAACAAATCAAAGGAAAAAAAATACAGCACAAGTTTTCGGTCACAACTCAAACGAGTGAATCGAATGGATTCGATGATGTATCTTGGCACATCGCTGAACTTGATTGAAAATTTAATTTCCAAAGAGTTGGGGGGCGAGCGTTCCCAGCGCATGTTTAACGATGCTGCACGCGCTTGCTCTCCTCTGCCATTTTCTATCGATGGACAGAACGTCCACATCCATGACGTCATCCATGCAGCACAGGAGATCAGTCAAAGTCCTATGTGGCTCACCGAAGTGGATGATGACATGCTTGGAGATGAAGATGCAAAGGCAATCTTCGTGAGGATGATCCTGAGGTACAGCCTTGGAAGGTTGAGCCTGCTTGCAATCCGAACGGAACAGATGGCCCGTGCAATTTCTCAACACCCCATCCGAGAACCGTACTTGAGCAGTTGTGCACTCATCATCGACCAAATCAGGGTCCTCATCCGATACCACATAACCGATTGGAGGACGGCTCTGGAAAACTCGATCATTCCATCTTATGACATCCATTCGACCAAGTTCCAACCAGACCACTTTGACGAATTGAATCAATACTTAACAAAAAACAAAGGACACCAATCCAAACAATTCGACCCTGAGAATTTCAAGGACCGAAAGAGAGGGATTTCAAAACCAATCAACGACGTGGCCTTGAATTATCTCATGTCCCAATTTTTCAATACAAATGAAGAAATGGACCTCTTCATGTTTTCTTTGCGAGAAAGAATGGATTTCCAATCAACCATCGGAAGTGATTGGAATTCGTTGCTGCGTAATTCGATTTTTAGGCGTGCTGAAGCAGAAAAGGATCTGGTAGATGAAGAATTAGAAACCCTTGAAACACTGGGCGAGAAGATTAAACTGAATTCTACGAATGTGGGAATTCATCCAAAACACGTGAGGGAGGCATACGAACATTTGGTCGAAGAAACCGACAGAGAATGGATCTTATGGGCCAGGCTTGCCTTCTTCCCGCTCACAATTGACGGGCGTATATTACGGTCAGGCACTTCCTTTGCTGAGTTGAATCAACATGATTCTAACATTGAGTCAAGAAAATCCAAGCCACCTCAGGGACGAAGCATCCTCTGGGGGAAGACGCTGGAAGCATACAATCTGCCTTTTCTCCTGGAAGACTTGTAAGTCCACACCCAACGGGGTTTAGACGCAGAGGCGTCGTGTATTTTGGAAACAAAACCCGCACACTGCGAGGCCAAAAAGGGATGGTGGACGCTGGGGGATTTGAACCCCCGGCCTTCTGGTTGCAAACCAGACGCTCTTCCAACTGAGCTAAGCGCCCTCGTAGTTGTGGCGGTGAGCCTCTCCCTTTTGAGCCTTCACCTCTCTACAGCAGAGGAATCAGACGCAGTCAATCGTTGCATCACGGTCAGGGCCTACGCCGACGCTGGTGCAAGGTACACCTACGATCGCTTCGAGTTTTGCGATGTACTGTTGAGCTGCTGTGGGAAGTACTGAAATTCCCTTCCCAGATTCATTGGCGTGAACGGCCATAGCAAGCCACTCGGACAATGAAAGTTCAGGGAAACCGGGCATTGAGATGTAGATTGGTTTGCAACGAGCGATGGCTGAAGCAGTAGAAGGAAGTTCAGTAATCTCTTTCCCGTCTAGTTCGTAAGCAACACATATTTTCAGTTCATCAAGCCCGCCAAGGACGTCCAGTTTCGTTAGCGCAAGGCCCGTAAATCCGTTGATTCGTTGAGCATGCCGCATGACCACTGCATCAAACCATCCACACCGACGGGGGCGGCCTGTTGTGGTTCCAAATTCATGGCCGACGGTCCCGAGGTGATTTCCAACTTCGTCCTCGAGCTCTGTTGGCATTGAACCGTGACCAACACGGGTGATGTAGGCCTTGGTAATTCCAATGACTTCCTCTACGTGACCGGGGTGAATCCCTGCGCCATGTGATGCATTTCCGCGGGAGGTTACCGATGAGGTGACGAAAGGATAAGTCCCTTGATCAATGTCAAGGAGACAGCCTTGGGCTCCTTCAAGAATGACGTGTTCTCCGAGTTTGAGAGCATTGTCCAACATCAAACCGGTATTACCAATCGAGGTGCGGTAAGCATTGTGAATCCATTCAATATCGCCCATCAATCCCTCAACAGAGGTACGGTCCTCTGAGCCTGCTGCTTCAAGAGAAGCGTTCATGCGCTGGACGGTTGTTTTGGCCCATTCCATGTCGTTCAAGACTTCTGCAACATCTCCAAATCGCAAACCTACACGATTGATTTTGTCAGCGTATGTTGGTCCGATTCCACGACCGGTCGTACCGATTTTCGTATCCAGACTGTCCATGTACCGATGGTAAGGAAGAATGATGTGAGCACGTTCACTGACAAACAGACGTTCACCCCGAGGGTCTTCTCCTGTCAATTCCATCCATCCGTTGAGTTCGCTGTCAAGGACCCATGGGTCAACGACCATTCCGTCACCAAGGACAAGATGGCACTCTTTTCTTGTGATCCCTGAAGGAAGGAGATGGAATTTCAGAACTTGTTCACCGAGTACAACCGTATGCCCTGCATTGTTCCCGCCTTGAAAACGAGCCACCCAGGTGGCTTGTTCTGCAAGTCTATCAACCAATTTTCCTTTTCCTTCATCGCCCCATTGGGCACCGAGAATGACCGTAGCAGGCATGTCCTTGTCCTCATGACGCCGTCGGTGAAGGCCGTCTTTGAACCCTGTGGACGCCGGCGAAGGAAGATTCAACCGAGCATCGGCTCATTCAGTGGGCGTGATTATGAACGACGCTTTATATGCTCCAGCGATAAGTAGAGGTTGTAGAGGACCGATATTAAAACCGCTAGTAAACGTACCTTGCTCTGTACCAAGTATCATCAGAGCAACCATTGGTTTATATAATACGGCACCCCACTACTAAACAAGGAGTTTAGAAGATGAAACAACAACGAGAAAGCAAAGACGCTCCCCGAACAATGTCAACACCCACCCGTGAAGGATTTGGCTCACAACGGCCCTCAAGAAGGGTAGTCGAGGGCCACACAAGGCCATGCGAGGAATGTGGAGCTGTCAAGTGGGACATGGATGTAACACGCGGAGAAATTACCTGCGGATCATGTGGCCTTGTCGTTGAAGAGAATGTACCGGACCCGGGTGCTGAATGGACCAACCGGGACCAAGGGGAAGACCGCTCTCGAGTTGGCCGACCCATGACCTACACGCTCGCTGACAAAGGATTGAACACTACGATCGACGTTCGAGACCTCAACACAGGGACTGCATCCCGACACGGAATGAGTTCTCAAGCACGTCGAGAATGGCGTCGTCGCCGAGTGATTGACGAACGCTCAAAAACTCGAAAGAGCCGAGAACGAAACCTCGTCAAGGCCAATCAGTTTATTCGGGACCGCTCTGGATTACCTCAACCCTTGCAGGAAGAAGCAGCGAGACTCTATCGTATGTTGTCCACCGCAGGTTTCGTCACCGGACGCTCGATTGCTGGAGTCACCGCAGCGTGCACCTACCTGGTAGCCCGACAGGAGGAACTCCCCCGGCAAATACCTGACATCTCAAAGGCTTTTGACATCACGGAAAAGGACCTCTCCCGGTTAATACGACAAGTTTCACGCCGACTCAACCTTCACAAAATTACCGGACCAAACGAGTACTTTGACAAATTCGTTTCAGATCTTGCGTTATCGCCCAACATCCGTGCCCCTCTTGAGGAACTGTGGGCCACCATTCAACCGCACGAAGATGTATGGCAGGGAAAGAAACCAATGGGTGTGGCCGCAGCTCTCATCTACAAAACATCGAATCAAATCGGCAGCCCGCGGACCCAGTCCGAAGTCTGTACGGTAGCTAATGTGTCTGAAGTGACCCTACGAGGACTTCTAAGACTCATCGATGGACTGATTGAGAAAATCAAAGCCCGTGAAGCGCTGGAATGAAGGCGAACCTTGATGAAGCACCCGCGAAAGGCATTGGTCATGGGATTTAAGGCCAAAGCACGCAAACACCGCTCTGACTCCGGCGAAGATTCGGAATCGACCAAGAAATCTTCATCGAAAGAAGGAGAGATTTCGTGCGGTATCAAAGATTGCGCCAAATTCGCTGACAAGGACATGGGTGGGCGGTCACTGTCCATTGACAACGCCATCGACACCTGGGGATCGGGCGGTTACGAAGCAAGAAAAGGCCGAGTTCGTGTATGCAAGTCCTGTTACAGAAAGTGGAAGAAAGACAACAAATCTGACGATATGTACTGACGTTCAGTTTCACTTTATCTCTGAGGGGTCTACCAAAAGAAAGTAGACCGAAGGTAGTCATTCCCTACTTATGAAGAACCGAATGATTGTTCGCAGTTTGACAACCGCAGAAGGGACACTTGTAGCCATGGATGACGGGCTCATTGCATGGAAACCAAAGAATGGAAGAGCTCAACGAATACGCCTGGAAGCCATACCCACCGTTCTGTTGGTTGTTCGAGGCCCGATGGACACCATTGACACAGCCATTGTAGGCAATGCACGTGGAGAAGTTCTTGTTTTCACCCTCCCTCGATTGGAAATGATTTCAAAATATGAACTGAAAGGAGGATGCATTCGAGCGTTATCGCTCATTGACCAAGGGAGTTTAAATCTCCTTGCTGGAACTCAAAATGGAAGCGTGTGGTCACTTGACGACCGTAAAAGTGAACGGCAAAAAGTGCTGTTTACCATCAACGGTCCGGTTTCAAGCCTTCACTTGGAAAATGGGATGGTCCATGTTCGAAGCGGTTGGATTCATCACATGCATGCCTGGGATGGCTCACACATCAGTGAAGATGATACGGCAAAAGATTACTCTCGAGGAGGGCACAAGAGGTTGGATCGTTCCTATGTCCTCAGTTCGGTTCAACCCGCTTAGACGGATTCTTTTTCCACGAGAGGCCAAGGAGAAATGGGTGTTAGCCAAAGAGCAGTTGGAGCTGGCCTGTGCCAAGACTTTGGAGGCTTGCCCTCGTTTTCAACGGCCTGGTTAAAGAATTCAAGATGTCGGTCGAGAACGCTCTGGATGTGTTCTTTCCCCCTGATAGCTGGACCCTGCATTGGGACAATCGATGTTGGTTGAAGCCGCTTCATGGTTTCAAAACTCTTGATGAGGTCAATGAGTGAACCGCCCGGCAAATCCCATCTTGTGGGTCGGTCTGCCCGAGGCAAGAGCGGGCCGACAATGAGTGTAGCCAAATGTGGAATGAGATATCCCATTCCCTCGGGCGCATGCCCCGGCAGCCAATGGGCTTCAACATCGCCGTCACCAAGAGCAAATACTTCTTTGTCATCAACTGGAATTGTTTGGGTTGGAGGCATGTCGGAATCGTACCGGTTCGCCCATGTTGTGAAAAAATCTCCTGTTTCGAGAGCGGCTTGTCCTACGCCGTGAATGTGGATTGGAATGTTATCAAACGATTCTGAAATGTGTTTGGCACCTCCAGAACAAGGATACCGCCGAGTGGTTAAAGCGATACGATCGAGAGGCTTATCTCCGAGTTGACCTCTGATTCGTTCAACTTGAAGGGACTGATACCACGAGGTCCCTGCATCGATCAACAGGCTCCCCAAACGCCCCGAAACGATAACAGCATTCCCATCGTGATGGATGGCGGGAAGCCTGACAACCTTCATGCGTTCACGGAAGAAGACGCAGAACTTCAACATACCCGATGCCTCAGGTTAGCATAAGTCAACCAGCAACCGCTTCCGAACCACTGAGGTTGTGATTAAATAGGGGAAATCTGTGGCCCCACCATGGCACGATTCCCAGAAGCAGAAGCCCGCTTGCTCCACCGCAAGATTTGCATGCGATGTAACGCACGCAATGCCGTTCGTGCCGCCCGCTGCCGCAAGTGCAGTTACAAGGGACTCCGTCCCAAGAACATCGAGCGCAAAGGCGCATGATGTCCTTTCAAATTTAACCCAGCCAAGTCATTACCAATGCTGTGGGTTCACCCAAGAGCACCAATGGCAGAACTGCTGGGAACAAAAAGACCAGCAGAGGCATTTTGAAACTCACCCACACGTCTTCGACGCCGAGGGCTTTCAAACTCATGATTTGTTGTTGGAGTTCTTCTTCATTCGGCGTACGCCGAGGTGCTCTTGAGCGGTGAATGACCTCACCCTCGCCGTCTGGCCGAACCATTGTCGTCGTTAACATCCAAACGTGGCGTTGTAAGACCTCATCGATTGGAATTTTAGTGGCATGCCACGCAAGTCGTAGGTCTCCAAAGGAACGAAGGGAACCTTTCTTGATGTTTAGAATGAGCATGATGAATGGTATCAACAAAAAGGCAAGTCCTCCCCACATCAACAAAGCCACTGCGACCGGAAGAGCAACCAGTGTATCCCCCATCACGGAAGAGAGAGGTGTTGGAACGGTCGCCCACGAGGGAAAGACCAGGGCAACCCACATCAGGGCTTTTGCATCAGCACCCCCGTGCAAAAGACGCAATCGCCAGGCAACATCAATGACGAAAATGACCAAGAAGACTGAAGCCGTCCTCCACCAGAGCATTCCCAGTTCATCACCATCACCCAGAATCACCTCAATTGGGCTGGTCGCTTGATAACGGATTGCACCTGCAATGAACCCAATCACAGAAACAAGGTACCAAGCAATGAACACTCGGTCCATTCCGGAACCAGCACGTGCATCTCTTAGCGTTGGTCGCCCGAATACAGACACACCAGCATAAGCTACAACGCCGAAAGCAGTGAGGTAGATGGTCCAGTCCGCACCTTGTACCATAAGGTCGAGACCCCAAAGAAAAATGGCGGGCTTTGCCCATACAATCCAATGCTCATTTGGAACACGACGATCTTTGTGATCCATCCATGCAGCCCAGGCCATTCCGAGGAACAAAACTCCGACACGGGTCCATCCCAGAACATGGTCTGTAGTGACCTCCATAGGCAGAGGAGGAAGGCCATCAATTTAAAGACGGTCACCGACGACCTAACTTTACCCCCAACTGGTGAGAACATGGATATCGAAGAACGATTACAACAAGTCGCCAGCGTCATCAACCAAATCGATGACCCAAAGGTTCCAAGAAACATCCGCCGACAAGCGAAAGAAGCATGCGATAATTGGCTGCTCAATAAAGGAAAGAAATTGGACGTGCGCATCGCCATGGCTCAATCGAAGCTTGAAGAACTCTACGAAGACCCAAACATCCCACCGGAGTTTGGAACCCTCATCCTTACGATTAACACTGAACTGGAACGTATTCTCACTGCCGTACTCTGAGATTCACTCTTCTTCATCATCTTCCAAAGCAAACACAAGTTTGCCTAGGAATACACGTTCCATGACGCTTAGTTTGCCTTCGGTGACAATCTCGTCAAATTGATTTTTCCATTTCTTGGGCGCTGGCATCAATCCAATGCCGATGTTGATGAGGTCGATTTGGTCCAGACTTAGGCGTCCCCTGCGAAGAGCGTATTCAGCTGCGATTCGGGCAGACATGATGGCAACTTGTTGGTCTGTATAACCGAGCACGTTTTGCAATTCGTTGAGCATACGCTCCTCATAGGCCGTGATACGACCGTCTTTGATGGCCTCTCGCCAAGCCTCTTCCAGTGTTGGTGCTCGCTCTGAGAGCAGAATCGCCAACGGTCGGGTAGCCTCAATGTTTTCAAGGACAATCTTGAGAATAACGACAAGGGGGATGGAGAGAATCATTCCGATGATACCCCACAGCCAAAACGAGAATGCTGTCACGACAAGGAGCAACACCGGAGAGATGTCCAATGCTCGCCCTGCCCATCGTGTTTCAATCACGTTACCCCAAAGTTGCTGATTTGAAAGAAGCAATACCGACAAGAGGATGACCGAAGTTGGACCAAGGACAATGAATCCGATGATCAACGGTGGAATCGTTGCAAGAAGCGAACCAATGTAAGGAACATAGTTGAGGATAAACGTCAGAAGTGCCCAAGTGAACCACAGGTCAATTCCGAAGAACAACATGACAATTCCGGCACAAACAGCTGTACCAAAACCGACTCCGGTTTTGACCACAACATACGTGTTAACGCTGGCTTCGATTTGGTCTCGTATCATGTGAACACGTTCACTAGCGCCACCGGGCCATGCTCGCTCGATGCGTCCGGGGAGCAAACTTGCTTCAAAAATGATGAACAAAAGGAAGAAAATTACAGTAATTCCCATGATGAACAGGGAACCAATACTTGAGAGCATTCGTGTGAAAAGGTCTGAAAGTTCAGAGCCATCTGAGAAAACGCCCATGGAAGCCATATCCTGCTCAAAGGTTCCAGTTTCAGTTGCACCCGAATCCATGATGGCATCGCTAAACAGTGAGGAGTTTTTTAGGTCATACCAGCGGTCATTCAGTGACTCCGTATATTCCTCCATTCGCACTTCATCTTCTGCAAAATTGGCTGCTTGCTCATATGCAAAGAATCCAGCACTAAGCACCACGAGAATGGCAAGCATTAGCATTGTGATGTACGATAGCATCACTGGGAATCCCTGTTTTGACAGGGTATTGGCTCCGGGTTTGAGGACAAAATAAATCCCTAAAGCAATGAATAACGGCTGAAGAACATCGATCAAGTAGATGAGCCAAATGGTGACCAATGTCATCAATATGGCTGCATGTGAGAACATACCGAGGCGGTGACGGAAATTATGGCTGTCCCATATGTTGCTCTTCTCTTCCATGGTCCCGCTAATACCGTTGACCTCTTCAAGACATCTCATGCATTCATTCTTCAGATGAGCGAGGTTCAGAACCTTCAAATTGTGGAAGACGCAAGGTGAGTAGGGTGGATACAATCATCAAGAATCCACACAGGTGAAAAGCCGTGTGATAATCCCAAGGAAAGGTTCCCCGAACGGTCAATTCCCATACGATTCCACCCGTTAGGGGGCCAAGGATTCGAGCAAACGCTCCCAGGGATTCTTGTGCACCCATGACTAAACCCAATTCATATCCTTCATGACGAGCAATTTGAGTCAAGTAAGTCGAGGATGAAGGTTGGAAAATACCGTTCCCAATGGCGATGAGAGAACAAACCACCAACAGACCTAGCCAAGCACTACCGGCTTGGGTATAAGGAACCAAAACCAGCCCAAGCCCTGTTGTCATAGCAGCATAGGGAATGAGGCGTCGAGTTCCAAATTTACGAGTAAGCGGACCGATAAGGGCACCTTGAGTGAAAATTCCAAAGAGACCGATCATTGCGAAGACTCTACCGTTGTCTTTTTCGCTAAACCCTAAACCACCGTTCGCCACATCCATCTCCGTATACAGGATGAATACAGCATGCATGACTGTGAAGCCGAGCGTGAACAGCATCGACACCCAAATCATGGCGCCTACAGTGCCTTTTTTGAGCATGGAGAGTGAGTTGGTGAACATTCCTTCCATTTCATCACCCCACGAGCGTCGGTCATGTTTGGATTGTGAACTCAGGTCAAGTGATTCGGGAAGGTATCGAAGTGCTAGGATGAACGAACCGGTTGAAAGGACGCTGGCAATGACACAGGGCAGGAGGTATGGATAGGTCTCAAATACCGTCCCAATAAAAAAGTCCCACCGGTCTGCTGGGCTTGAGAACTCTCCGCCCAAAAATGGGCCAATCGTAAACCCGAGCCCAAATGCCGCACCGATTAGACCCATGCGAGTCGCCAATTGTTGAGGCGTACTTACATCTCCAATGTAAGCACGAGCAACGGCAATGTTTCCGTTAAATACGCCAGCGAGGAAACGTGCGCCAAATGCAAACATAAGGGTGTTCGAAAATCCAAAGGCGGTAAAGAATACAGTGTTCCCCACCAGACCGATCATCAAAACAGGCCGTCGCCCAATTCGATCTGAAAGCGCTCCCCAAAAAGGAGAAAAGAGGAACTGAGCAGCCGAATAAGAGGTCATCAGCAAACCGACCCAAAGTCCGATTTGCACGATTCCTTGAGCCTCTGCGAGGTCTTTGACAAGATAGGTCAAAAACGGAATGATGATTCCAAAACCGATCATGTCGATCATGGTGACCATGAACAGAACGAAAAGTGCACCTTTCCCCGTTGATGAAACTTCCTCTTGCTCCATCAACTCACCGTACTCAGCCACACATGTCTTGTTTTTGTAGTCCACCACTGTATTTGGACAACTTGACTGGTTTGGGTTGGTGATTAAACGAGCGAAATCTTGGATTGAACCTCTGGGGTAAGACGGTCAATCACTGCTTCCAAACGTTCCACGAGTCCTGCCTTTTGCTCATGCTTAATCAGTGCATACTTCATGACTTCATCCAATGTATCGACGGGGACGACCTCAACCATGTTTTCGAATCGCTCATCAAGAAGAACATCTTGCATATTGGCTCGGGGCACGACGATGGTTTTCACACCTGAGCGAGCTGCTGCCTCGATCTTGGCGGTGACTCCACCAATAGGAAGAACTTCTCCACGAACCGATAGCGACCCGGTCATTGCTAAATTTTGGCGAATCGGTATGTTTTCCAATGCTGAGATAATAGCAGTTGCAATGGTGATGGAAGCAGAATCTCCGTCGACACCGTGAGTGTCAACGAATTGAATGTGGATATCATAATCGGAAATATCCTTCCCAGTGAGCTTCTTGATGACTGCACTGACGTTCGTGACGCTTTCCTTTGCAAGGTCAGAAAGCCCTCCAGTAGCGTGGATTTTACCTCCACCACCAAGGGATGGAGTGACCAGTGCTTCAACCGGCAGCATAATTCCACTGAAATCTGAAAGTCCAGAATTGGCTCCAAGAACCGCTAGACCGTTGACTCGGCCGATTCGCTCGCCGGTATTGACCAGCATTGCGTAATCCTGACGGCGCTCGATCATTCGGTCTGCAACTTGTTGCTCAAGGGGTTTTGCAATATTACGCGCTCCCAGAACATGTTCTGCGGTAGTAAGTGGGGCACCGGCTTCAACAGCGAGGTCGCCAGCGATTCTCACAAGTCCGCCAAGTTCGCGAAGACGAAGGGACAGTTTTCCACGGCGACCAGCCCTGCGCTGAGCTTCTCGCAAAATTATGGCGACTGCACTTTTGTCGAAGTGAGGGATTTCTCGGACGGTATCCAAGTCGCGACGAACTTCTTGAGCGATAAATCGGATCAAGCGGCGACGATTCCTGGAGGTATCGGGCATCTCAGAATTCACGTAGACTTCGTATCCATAGCCACGAATACGGCTTCGGAGCGCGGGGTGCATTCCTTGTATCGCGTCAAGGTTACCCGCAGCGATGAGGATAAAGTCACAGGGAACGGGTTCCGTTTTGGTCAAGGCTCCGGATGAACGCTCGGAGCGGCCCGAAATAGGGAATGCACGCTCTTGCATTGCTGTGAGTAGAGCTTGCTGTTCCTCAAGACGCAGGAGGTTGATCTCGTCGATGTAGAGAACACCCTTGTGTGCTCGGTGAATCGCACCTGGTTCAACTCGGTCGTGAGCAGGGGTTTCCATACCACCTGATTGGAACGGGTCGTGACGAACGTCTCCGAGTAAAGAGCCAGAAAGCGTTGCAGTCGCATCAATGAAGGATGGAAGGGCGTTTGGCTCGTGCTTCACGAGTACTTTCGGGATACGGCTGTTGTCGACCGAACCGAGTCGGCTACGAATGAACATGTATCCAAACACAAGAAGGAAACCTCCGAAAAGGAGGGTGAACAAATCTCCGGACTGAAGGGCTGCAATTAAGATCAAGAAACCAATTGCTGCAAAAGCAATAAACAACATCTTCTGTGATTTCTCACGTTGTTGGCGGATGGCTTCTTTTTGGACTTTGACAATGCGATCTGCACGGCCTGACGGAACCGTGCGGACTCGTGGGACGTTTTCATCTTCTTCGTTAGGATAGACGAGGACATCTTCGAGCGCATCTCGTGGTAGTAAATCCGTCATCGAGCGAGCCAGCATGGACTTCCCTGTTCCGGGGTCCCCTATCATCAGCATGTGACGGCGTTGTTCTGCTGCTTTCTTGATGACGACAGAACCTGCTTCTTGCCCGATGACTTGGTCAACAAGCCGCTCAGGGATGGGCACGTCCGAGGTGGATTCGAAATCAACTGTGGAAATCCAATCTCCAATGGATGAGTTCAGTACTTCATCTGTACCGCCTGCTTCAGGGGCCCAAATGGTGACCTCTTCATCAGGAGTTTCAACAACATCCTCTTCAGCGGCGGGCGCCGCTGTTTCTAGAGTGTCTTCGTCAGCCATATCCTCACCTCAGTTGTGCTTCCCTTTAGGGGTATGCTTTAGGCTAGAAATGCTTACCCGATAAAAAGATGCAATCAATATTGATTCATCTGGTCAAGATATTGTTGGCCGTAGTACGTCCATTGTTCCATGGTCCATCCTGCTGGAAGGCCGCCTGGAGGCAACGGTGGACCCGCCATTGCCGCTGGAGCGGGAATGACGACCGGTTGAGCCACAGGCTGGGCCACAGCAGTTGGAGCCACATAGGCTGCAACAGGTTGTTGGAAGATCTCTTGGGCTCCACCATACATCGAATTTGCAATCGCATCGTGGGCAGGAAGCGATGCTTCGTTCCATTTGGTCTCGATGACTTCATCCCTACCGCCTCGTATGAACATCAATCCTAGGAGAGATGCGACGATGAGTACACCGATGACCATGATGATGAGATTGGTATCAAGACTGGACTCTCCAGAATCATTAGCGCTCTTGACATCATCTGTTGGACAATTCGTCTTGTTGGCCTCGCATGCGAGTTCGAATGCTATGTTGAGTTCAGCGAGTTCTGCTTCCATGGATTCAACGTCGCCATCTTCTGAATCAATGGACGCCTCTAGGAGTTCAATTTTAGAGGTCAATTCAGCAACATAATCGGTTAACATTTTGTCACTCATGTCGCCAGGGGCAGGCAGATTTTCCGTGATGGTGAACTTCATCCCACCGTCCAAACTTCGGTATTCATCGCCGCTATCGCTAACGCCAGAGATTTCGATTTTGTAATAGTCCATATATTTTGAACCGGTTGGGCGAGCCAGATCATTTTCGTTAAAGATTGACTTGATGTCAAGTTCTTCTGACCATCCGACGTTCGACTTTGCAACATTGAGTGAGGTTTCACGTAGACCCTCACAGGTGCCGGTTAAGTCACTGCAAAGGTTCCATGTGAGATCAATTGTAGTGAAAACTGGTGCGGAATCGGTAAGGATCATTGTAGCAGTTGGTGTTTGGCCGACATAGGTGTCCTCCAAACTGATGAACATTAAACCGCTACCATCGTCTTCAGTTGAGAGCGTAAATGGATATGCATCGAATACATCAACCGTCATGGTGTAAACGTTTGTTGCAAATCCATCGGTAGCTGCAATCGTTACAGTTTGTTCACCTGTTTCATCAAAGTTCAAAATCATGTTTCCGTCAAGAATGTTGTACCGAGCAGCACCCGGCTCTGATGGCGTCACTGTGATGAACGCTTGTTCTACAGGACTGTCGATATCAGTCATTCGTGTCTTGAGATTGATGACCATCTGCTTTCCACGCTTGAGTTGGAAGTCTTCAATATCGGTAAGGTCAATTCGTGGTGCGTCGTTGACCGGGTTGATACGGATGGTGATTGTTTGGTCGGAGAATTGTTCTCCGTCGCTAGCACGTAGAGTCACAATGGTTTCTCCAGTCTTATCATCATCAACCGTAAAGAAGTTGAGCGTTACACCGGTTGATGTTTCAACAAGTTCAATGACAAATGCATCAGGGTTGGTGTGAGACATGACCTGAATGTCAAGGCCTGCGGCGTTTACAGTGGCGCCGTTTGAATCCGTGTCTGACACATATTGATTGAGCATCAACGAGCCAGTTCCGGCTTCATCAATGAGTTGTAGAGGGAGTCCAGACCATCGTGGTTGACCGTTTTCAATCACGTTGAACAAAAGAGTACCGTAGGGTGTGATGCCTGTATCGGAGTAATCTCCGCCATCATCAACAACGACTTCAATTCCCTTTTGGCCTAGAGGACATCCGTTATCGTAGGGGAAAAGGACTTCCACTTCTTGGGTTGCGGCATGCCATGCTACGAAATTAGGACTGCTGGAAGTAACGATCAGTTGTGAAAGCGGCGTTTCCGGGTCGGAAATGTGTCCAATCATGCTTACCTTTGTGGGGATGTCGCACATCACAGTCGGGACTGGGTCCGCAACAACGGTTGGCTCACCGTTCGCGAGTTCGAATCCATCCGACCCTGTTGAGACTGCCCAGGCGCTCGTCTGTCCACGTGCATCCAAGGTTCGCGACCGGATATCATACACACCTGCTGGCATGTCCAATGTTGGAGAAATCACGTATTGGCGTCCCTCGTTGGGAGTGTCACGGTAGACGATCGAGTCGCCTCCAGTGACAATGCTGGCATCCCACTGACTCAATCCAGTCGGCGAAACTTCTATTTCGAAGGTCATGGAATCGATGGTGTCAATGTTGTCGTCGGCGCTTCCCTTGGCGAGAACCGTCAAGTGACTGCCTCGCTCTACGACGTTGTTGTCAATCACTTGTGCCTTCTTGGCGAGTGGTGGGCGGTCATGGTCGAGTTGTGTTTCCTGCATGTTGTTGCTCGCAGCCATGTCTCCTGTGAGGCTCACTAAACGGCTACCAAAGGTAGTCTTCCAGGCATTGCTTGGAAGGGATGATGTGTCAAAGTTTGCTGTAGCAGAAAGGTACGACGACCCCTGTGCAACGTTCAACGATGGGACAGATGCAGAATCAATAACGGTTGTTGAAACACCGTTTTTGTAGTAAAATTCAACCTGTCCACCGTCTGTGTAGTCCAAATCACCGGTGTTTTTGACATCAGCACTCAAGGTAACGATGTCTCCGGTCATGTAAGTGGGGTCACCCATGGAATTGGCTACTGAAAAGTCAGTGATGCCGATGTCCATCTTAGGACCCATGGTCGAATCAATGGCATGATAAACGTGGGGACTGTTGCCGCCAACGCTGATTTGATTTCCGCTGATGAGGGCGGCAACAACAACTGCGTTTGAGGTTCCACCTGCAATCAGGCTGGTAGGGACGCTGGTCCAAGAGAGTGATTGTTGGCTGGAGGTAGGAGATACGCTCGCAAAAGCAGATCCTGAACCGGTACTCTTTGTCTTGTAAGTATCACCTGATGTGAGCCAACCCATCCAGCAATTGTATCCGTGCGGGAGTGCACTACCGCTGCTCGAGTAAGTGTAGGTCGTGCATTCTTCTTCAACGATGGCTGCATAGAGTTTCATGTTTGATGCGGCCGAGCCCGAGCCGGTGTACTTGTATGAGATATCAATGTCAAATGTACCACCGTTAGCAGATATTGCAGCGGTCATACCATAATCGTTGGTAGAGGCTGTGCATTCCGCCCCCTGCGGTGAATTCGTCATCATAGGAGTCATAGTTTGATGATGCACCAGACTGACGGACGTCTGTACGGTCCCCGAAATATGCATCCGGAGCACCGCCCGTAGGCCACTGCCATGAATATGGAGCGACGTTACCAGCACGTGCGGAGTTGGTAGAGCCGTAGGAGGCTGACATGTATGTAACGTAAACATACTCGTCAGGGAAGTCGACCTTGAGTTTGTGATGAGCTGCAGAGCCGCCACCCGCTTTGTAGCAGTGAGGGCAATTGTCTGACGAGATGTATTGTGCGAACACAACGTGACCGGGAGAGGTTGCAGCGCTGTAGACTACAGGCTCTTCATCCAGCGATTGTTGTTGTTCAAGAGGGTTCAAATCTGTTGTCAATCCAGTCATGGTACTGATGAAAAACAGCAGGACGATTGAGAAGGCCATGGTGCGAACGGTTCCTTTCATAATGTTGCGAAGTTCCGGACAGTATATGAAACACCCGCTTTAATGTCAAAAAAAGGGCTTTCAAGAAATGTTACAATATCATAAATTTTTAATTCATCTCTTGTAACTTTAAGGACAAGAAGAAGGTCGCGAAAACATGACCAATGAGGCATGGGCTGTACTTGTGGAAGAAGATGGGAAAGTCCATGTTGTTGAGATGACCTCAGGCTCTCGTAAAATCAAAGGACTCGGCGTCTTTGACCCGTTGGAAATCATTTCACCGGTAGCCATCGGTGAGCAAGTAGGAATCGGTCAAAAGTTGCTCACGAGAATGCCCACCCGTCTACCCGAACTTAACAAAGGAATGTTACGCAGGGCTCAAACCATCAGTTCAAAAGATGCTGGTTGGTTCACGGCTCGATTGGGCATCGGCTCTGGAGACCGTGTTCTTGAAGCAGGAATTGGGAGCGCCGGATTGTCCCTTCATCTCGCAAGAGCACTCGGGGGGAGCGGAACTCATATCACGGTCGAGCCACGTGCAGAACACGCAGAAATTGGCCTTGAAAATTTACGCAGAGCACGAGAAAGTTGGGCCGAGTTTCCCGATCATCATCACATAGAGGGTACGATTGAAACTGTAACCGATACGATTCAGTCCCACTGTGAATCCTTTGAAGCCATCGTGTTGGACCTTCCGGACCACCCCCCCGCAATAGCTGCAGTAGCCCCTATGCTGGCTGTTGGCGGACGTATAGCCTGTTATTGTCCAGTGACTCAGCAACTTGAACGAGCATGGGAGGCTTGTGAAGAAGCAGGACTGAATGTTGAATGGGCTGGAGAGTTGATGGAACGCCAGTGGGGGAGAGCATCAAAAGGAGGCATGCGCCCGGTTAACGGTCCGTTTGGACACACCGCATTCTTGCTGATCGCCCAGCGTTTGTGATCATTCCACAACACGAATCTTATTGTCGCATTTTGGACATGTAAACCTAAACGGTGGTTGACTGCCTCGAGGGACACCAAGGCGAGCCTCACACTCCGGACAGTTGACTTTGTTGTCCTCATCAAGGCGGCATTCATTGAATCCTAGTTCTGGAAGGTCCTTCACCTCGTCATCCTCGTCATCCTCTTCATCCTCATCGCCCACATCTTCTGTTCCTTCCGAGTCATTCCTTCGGGAACGACGCAACAACTGAACTGCGAGCAAAGCGATGAGCCAGCCAAGACCCATTGCAGTAAGCGTAGCCGGTTGACTTACGCTCACACCCAACGGCAATGACAACCCGTTAGGAGGGAGAGCAGGGCCTTCAATTTGAACGGCCATTGAAACCGATTCGTCCGTGGTCAACACATTGCCACCCTGGGACGTAGCCTTGACGGTAAGCGTTGCAGTTGCTGAACGAGCAACGTTGGACGTGAGGTTGAGTTTGAATTCTGCGGACGACCCTGGCGTGAGGGTGTATTCATTTGTGGAGACGCCGTCGCTCATTCGAATCCATTCCATTCGAAGCAGACCCGTATCGGCTCCTATTGCATCCAATTGACCGGTAACTTCGATGTTCCCCAGATTTTGAAGCGTGATGACCGTACTCGTTGAACTGTCCATGCCGAGCGAGACCTTGCTTTCAGTCAGACCAACCGCCACCAAAGCATCGCTTGGCCATGATGGTTCAACTTGATACCCAACCGCTTGATTGATGACGACGTTACTGCGCATTGCACTCACGGCCCGGAACGTAATGCTCTTCAGTCCAGCAGGTGCACCTTCTGGAACCGCACAAGACCATGGAAGCGCTTCGGATGACACGCCAGGGGAAAGGGTAACCGAGGTTGAAAGACCGCAGTCCTCTCCGATAGAACTCAAGGTAAACGTGTCTTCACCTGAGCCTGTATTGGTCAATATGATGTTTCCAGAAACAGAAGAGCCTGGCTTTGCAGTTGCAGTATCTCCAAGCAATGTTATAGCTCCACCGGCAACCACTGAGCGCACAGTGATGGCGAAGGTATCTCCTACTTCACCGGTGGAAGTAGACGTCACGTTGAGGGAGTAAGCCACGCCTCCCAAGGCCCCTTGGTTTGCTTCACGAGCCGACACGATGAGGGTTTTCGTCTCACCTGCATCCAAGGAAAACGAGAGGTGTGAAAGACTGAATGTAAACCAACTGTTGCTTTGTACAGCAGTTAATTCAACGATGTAGGTATCGCTTGCAGTACCCAAATTGGTGACCTGAACCGTGAGGTTAGCTTCACCCAAGGGGTGGGCATAGATGAGGTTCTCCACGCCATTAATGACGACTTCTTGTCGATCATTGACGATGAGTCCTATCGACAACACAGCTTCAATGGCTCCATCCTCAAAGGTAATTGTAAAAGGGTTCGTAGAAGCGACTGCGGACAACGCAGCAGAGACGGTGAGGTTGACGGTCGTTGAATCGCCACGAGCAAGAACGATGGTGACATCGCTTAATTCTGCGTTGATGTTAGCAGGTAGACCAAGAAGGCTGGCTGTCAGTTCAAGGTTAGAAGTACCTGAATTAAAGACTTCAATCGGCGTCACGACAGACTGACCTGGCCTAACGATGATTCGGCTATCTGTTGGCCCAGTCACAGCGAGCTCTGGAACTTCTAGGACGTTGATGTCTACACTCAATGATGCGACTTCGCCCCCGTAGGTCACGGTGAATTCTTGTTGAAGAAGTCCGAGAAGACCAGCGGGTCCGTTTGTATTTACGGTCCAAACCCCGACTTCGCCCGAAGCCACGGTTACGCCGGATGCTGAGACAAGTGAAGTAGTGAGATTGGGATGTTGGACAGGGTCGAGGAAATACGTAACTTCCTCACTGCCGTTATTGTTGATGCGAACTTCGTAATTAACGCCCTGCCCTGGAACCAAGTCAACGGTTGTTGAGGGACCGGTGAGCGAGAAGTCGACGAGTTCGTCAACATCTATTGCAAAAGCGAGCAGACTCCCCGGCACAATCTCCTGTGTGATGGATTCCATAGCGAGCATGATGGAACAAGAGTTACCGACGCTTGCACTGGCCTGTATTGTGATCGCCATAGGCACGGCAACAACATCACCGGGTTGTACACCGAGGTTCTGAGGAGCTGGTAAAGCGACTTGACACAGCCCCGCTGAAAAGAGGCCAGCAACCCAATTAATGTCCAAAACTCCGTTGCCGATGTTGGTGACATTGACTTCGGTCAGTGTGGTTTGGCCTGGAAGGAACTGGTCATCGTGAGAAGTGAACGACATGCTCAGTTCGTTTTCTGCTTCGACTTGGACAACAAGTAGGGTCGATGAAGTTACGTTCCCGTTTGTTGAACCGATGGTGAGCCTGAATCCATAATAGTCTGGCACTGCATTCTCAGGCACGGAAACTGAAAGTGCAACCGTTTGTTCGGCTCCTGCAGCGAGATGAGCGACTTCGTCCTCATTCCACTGAACGTTCCAACCGGGTGGTACAGAAGCCCCCATACCGAAAGCGGACGTCCCGCTCACTTCCCAGGGGTAAAAGGACATTCCAGTGGTTTGGTTGAATACCGTGTCATCAGCAGCCTGCTGAAGTTCAAGTTTGACCGAAGCAGGAAGAGAAGTTGAATCGTTGCTTGCCGCGCAAACCTCCCCGCTGATGGTTGAAAACATGACGCAAGCTGCGAGATATGAGCCCCTGAGAGATGGATGGCTTCCGTCTGAAGTA
Source organism: Candidatus Poseidonia alphae (assembly GCF_943787815.1). NCBI lineage: Archaea > Methanobacteriati > Thermoplasmatota > Candidatus Poseidoniia > Candidatus Poseidoniales > Candidatus Poseidoniaceae > Candidatus Poseidonia > Candidatus Poseidonia alphae. The sequence continues at coordinate 308,650 of NZ_CALSNW010000003.1, read as the reverse complement.
TAGAGGTCATAAAACAAATTTCCACTCTGGCTTGCGTTGTTGCCGCTTGCCTCTACTCCATCGTGAATGGTTTTGAACGCGAGACCAACAGGAGCAATCCAAACCGTATTTCCTGCCGCACTGATGTTTTCTGCGTAGCGGAGGTAGCCATCGGTCAAGCGGCTTTGCATGATGGTGTAGTTTTGACTGATGTTTTGTTGGTGCCATTGGGGACCTGACTCTCCACTTCGGCGCCCCCATGTCATGAACAGAACGGTTTCTGAACCTTCAGCCTCTACCTCTGTGCTGATGTCCACTGCCCCGCTCTTGCTCGCCTGCCAGTTCGTATCGTTGGTCGGCAGAGAAGGGATTTGACTCTGGTCTTGAAGAACAACATAATCCCAGTCGGACCCACGCAACGAGGTATTCCATTGATTGCCTGAGGTCGCTATGTTTTGCCGGTGATCTCCAAGGTTCATGCCCCCTCCGGAATTTGCATCAACTGTTCCGTTGATTCCAGCCGAATCAACGACGTCTTCGACCAAGGTGTGAAGAGAATTTGCGGAGGTGTAACTGTTTCCGTACATGAGCACGGAAAGTGATGCGGTCGTGTTGGTTCCGTTGGATGAGTTACCTGTTGAGTTCGATCCGTTGGATGAATTGGTCTGATTGGCCCACCATCCGGACAAGTCAGGTTCGACCTCCACGTCGAGGAGGAATGTATCTGAAACACTACCGAGGTTTTCTGCAGTGAAGTTCACCGTCAAATTACTCCCCGCTAAGGTGGTGGCCAGGGAGGAATCAACAGGATTCAATGAAGGCTGATAATGAGGTGCTACGCTGAGAAATACGGTAATGGACGAACTGAGGTTTTGATCGGGTTCAGTGATGGTGATGTCAAATGAGCCACTGTCGGTTGTCGTCGCACCTTCGCCAAGGCGAACGATGATGGTCGTATTTTCCGACCAGGTCGGAAAGACGCTGTCAACCGTTGCTTCAACAGCAACGATGTCCCAATATGTTGCAAGACCGGAATCATCAATACTGAGATTGTAGCTCTCAATGCTCGAACCGTTATTGTTGATGGTAAGGGTAACGTTCGTTGACTGTCCAGGTTCAAGAATGACGTGGCTTGAATCGACGGAGAGATGAATACTCGGGTCGGCCGATGCAGTCATCACGAGGGGCGAAAGCCCTGTCAGCAACAGCAAGAGGGTGAAGCCAAGAGCGCGAGTGGGGCGGCTGGACATAGAAAGACCAGCAGGGACCTCTTCATGAGACTTCGGGAACCGTGGCCCGATAATATCACGATTCAACGCGGGCATGAAACAAGGCATCATCCATCTGTGCCCGAGAAAATAACGGTCCAACGGCACATGAACAAAATGACCGGAGGATGCCGTGATGGAGGCCATTGGCTTCGTCTTCGGGGCGAAGCCCTTGAGGGAGATGCACGGTTAATCGTGGCCCATTGGCTCCTCAAATCAAAAAACAAGGGCGAATGCTTCATGTTCTCCACCGCAGCCCACCACCCATGACCACTTGGGTTCCAACCGCTTACCGAACGCACACCCTTGGCGAAATCCAGACTCTGGGCGCCGATCTTATCGACCAAACCGTAACGGTTGCAGGATTTATGGAGGCCAACCGAGGAAAAGGAGCCATATGTTTTGTTGACCTACGAGACGGAACAGGAACCACTCAAATTTTCTTAAAGGCAGACAACATTGGCGAAGAACCGTTGGATGTTGTTCAACGGATGACCCGTGAGTCAACCCTACAATTTACCGGCACTGTTTCGCTCAAGCGACCGCCCAAGGTCAAGGAAGGCGAACCGACGCCCCCTCCGGCCTACGAAGTTCTCGCAACCTCTGTTGAAGTGATTGCACGAGCTGAAGCCCCGCTGCCGTTAGGTGTCACGGACACTGTCAATGTTGAACTTGATACCCGATTGGACAATCGCTTCCTCGACCTGCGCAGAGCCCATGTCAACGCTATGTTCCGACTCCGAGGCAAAGTCTTGCAGTTTGGCCGCCAACACCTCATCACTGAAGGTTTCATTGAGACGCATACTCCAAAAATCGTTGCTACTGCTACTGAAGGAGGAACTGACTTGTTTCCCATGCAATATTTTGAAACGCCTGCATACCTCAACCAATCACCGCAGTTGTTCAAGCAATTGTGCATGAGCGGGGGATTGGAACGAGTGTTCGAAATCGGACCCGCCTTCCGCGCTGAAAAACACGACACTTACCGCCACCTGAACGAATTTATTTCCTTTGATATTGAATGCAGTTGGGCGAACGATGACGACGTCATGGGTGTCCTTGAACGCATGCTCCACCACATTTGGAAGTCCGTAGCCGATGAAGAAGAATCCCAAGGACTCATCGCAACCATCAACGCTTATCGGGCCACTCAAGAAGAAGAAGCCATTGAAGTGATTGTTCCCGAATTGCCCTTCCCACGCATGGAATACTGCGATGCGATTCGCATCATCAAGGAAAAGGGAGGTACCATCGAATGGGGTGACGATATTGACGCTGAAAACTCTGACCTCCTTGCTGAAGACCTCCCACAATTTTACTTCCTACCGCGCTGGCCAATGTCACTCAAACCCTTCTACATTCATCATGTAGAAGGCGAGCAAGGCAGCACTGACCAGCAGCTCTCCCGTGGATTTGACCTCAACTTTGGAAGAGATGAGATGACTTCTGGCGGGCAACGTGAACACCGAATTGATGTTCTCATTGACAACCTAAAGAGCATGGAACTGGACCCTGAGGAATTTGAATTCTATGTCGCTGGATTCCGCCACGGTGTACCGCCGCATGCCGGATGGGGTCTTGGAGTCGAACGTATCTTGATGAAACTCACAGGGGCAAAGAACGTGCGAGAGACCGTGTTGTTCCCACGTGACCGGAAGCGTTTCTGCCCTTGAGTTCAACCGAATAAGAGCAAGTACCCGACGCCAAAGACCACAACATCACACAAAGCGTGGGTGATGTAAGGCACCCAAATGCTTCGGTACTTCATGTAGAGCCAACTGAACGTAGCGCCGCCGATGAACAGGCCAAGACAGGCCAGCAGATTAGCCTCAATGGCGAAACCCAGGAACCAGAGCGCAAAGAAGTGATGAAGCACGAATATTCCGGCGGACAGAGAGACGGTAGCCCACCCCTCGCCGAGAAGAGCCTCTGCTTTCTCAACGATGAACCAACGGAATACGTATTCTTCGAGGACAGAATTCCCAAGGGTCCAAAAGACTGCAGCAGCGATGTAGGTGCTTTGAACGGTGAGGCCAAAAGGTTCGAGTGTTGCTCGGAATGTGTCTTGGTCAACTCTTGATTGACCAATGAACACCCAAGCGAGCACCATGACGGCGCTGAACACTACACCCACTCCAAATCCGACGCCAAGACCACCTTGCCGAGGGAGTGACCAAGAGAACGGTTTCTTATCCACGTACAACATCCAAACCAATGGAAGGCCAAGCATCCATGCCTTTGAGGTCAACCAGGCAAGTTGCCCAACAAGTCCGTTACCTGAACCAAAGGATGCAAAAATGGAAACCGAAGGAGCGATTCCGACCAAGATCAAAGCGATAAGCGAATTCCTTCGAGATGAATCATGCATGGAGTCACACCTTTGGTGGGGGCAAGTATGGGTAGGGTGCATGTTCGATCGGTTCGGGAATTTCGTGTTCGGACGGCACCGGTGCAGAAAAGGTATCCATGGGCGGAGGGGCAAGCGGTTTGGATGCCTCCGTAAGGAGTGCTTCTTGGTGGAACTCGTTGAGTGCCCCGAACGAATCGACCCCATCGCTTGTCCGATTTCGCTTGACACCGTCCTCGTCGAATAGGGACCATGAGGCTGTAAGGGATTGTTGGTAAGGGGCGTCTCGTAATGAGAAATCAATGATGACGGTTTCGTTTGAGAACCAATCGTACCTTTGGACCGAAACATCGGTGGTCATCGCTCGGCCACCGGTTCCTGCGACCGTCACCCATGAGGGCGACAACAGAATAAAGAGAAGTGCCCAAATGTGCCATCTCACGCTCCTGCTAGTTCTTTTTACTAGAAAGGACTTCCCACGACATCCACTTCGCAACAGTGATAGAGCCGCCACAATGAGTCCCTCGTATGCCCGTTGACCGTATGCAGTGGGGAGCAGAAGAATGGCAGTATGCTGACCTCTACATGCCGGACGACCCGTCGCCGTTTCAACGGAATGTTGGAGTCCCCTGCATCATGCTCTTGCACGGTGGCTTTTGGAAAGAAAAGTACACCTTGGATTTGATGCAACCCATCGCTGAGGACTTAGCAGAAGCAGGAGTGGCCGTTTGGAATGTGGAATTCAAGCGCTGGGCTGAAGGCGATGAAGGCGTATGGATGGACACGCTTTCCGATGTACTTCGGGCGTGGGGCCAACTCGCACTGCTTCCTGGAATTGACATCACCCGTTCAATGGTCATGGGTCACTCCGCCGGTGGACAACTCGCCCTCATTCTCGCTGCGAAAGCAGACCGGAAGCCATGGCTCGCCATAGCTCAGGCACCTCTAACCGACCTCATCGGCGCAGACCGCGCTCGCCTGTCCGACGAAGGAGACGCTGTGAGGAAATGGTTGGGTTGTTCTCCTGATGAAAACCCCGAAATTTGGTCACAGATTAATCCCGTAGATCATCCACCAAAAACCAGCGTACTGTTGTTCCACGGTGAGGAAGATACCGATGTACCCCTTCTCCAATCCGAAACTTACGCTCGAATCATGAAGGCCAAGGGTGCAGAGGTTCAGAAAATCTGGCTTCCGGGAAACCACTACGACATCATCGATGCAGCAAGTGACGATTGGCTGGTTCAGCTCAACGCAATTCTTGATTGGTTGTAGCGAAGGGCTATGACCATCGGCTTCTTGGGCGATGCATGGACCTGCTTGGAAAGGACTTCCCATACGCTCAAGAAGCCCTCCACGGCAAACATGCGATGGTTTGCGGAGCCAGCAAAGGAATCGGGGCTGCAACTGCAAAAATGATGGCTAAAGCCGGTGCGGATGTCACGGTTTGCGCACGCAATGAATCTGCCCTCAACACACTCGTTGAAGAATTGAACACCCTTGGAAGCGGGAACCACACCGCCCTCAAACTGGACCTTGAAGACACTGAAAACCTTGCCTCTACCGTCAACTCCCTGGTCGAATCATCGGGTCCGGTTCATATCCTCATCAACAATGCGGGAGGCCCACCCGGCGGCCCGCTCATGAACAACAGCGTTGTTGACTTTGAGGCCCCCTTCAGGCGTCATCTTCACGCCGCTCACACACTCGTTCAAGCTCTTGCCCCTCAAATGGAAGAACAAGGGTTTGGTCGCATCATCCAAATCATCTCAACGTCTGTCAAGGAACCCATCCCTAACATTGGACTCTCCAACACCCTTCGTGGAGCCATGGCTTCATGGGCGAAATCCTTGTCCAATGAATTGCACCCCTCCATCACGATCAACAACGTGCTGCCTGGATTCACCAACACCTCCCGTTTGGATTCACTCGCTCAGTCCATCCAAGAGCGGACTGGGAAAACTGCTGATGAAGTTCAAAGCACCTGGCTATCCCAAGTCCCCATAAAGCGATTGATTGACCCATTGGAAACAGCAAGCGCAATCCTCTTTCTGACCCTCCCTGCATCGGGGGGCATTCGTGGCGTTAGTCTCGCAGTGGATGGCGGGCGTCTTCGCTCAATTTGAGGTGAAACCATGGTCAATGAATTGTCTCCAGAACGCGCACGGCAAGTGTTGGACATGCTCACGCACGGTGGAGCCATGGACGGAATCAATACATCTTTGGCTCTGCGACTGATACCCCTTGCAGTGGAATTGAAGGACGATGAACTCGTCAATCGACTCTTGGACCATGCATCCACTATTGCCGAAGACGATGTTGAGCGCGGCTGGGCACGGTTTGAGGGCATGAAAATCATGAAATCATCAGCAGACAGCATGCTCGCCCTTGCTGAACGTGCCGAATCAATGGACCTTGGGAACCCTCTTGCTGCTGCCGTTCACCATCACGTTGCTCTGCTCCACATGTCCGATGGTGCGCTGGATGAGGCACGAGCAATCGCCACTCGTTCCCTTCGCTTACGAGAGCAACTCCAAGACCTCAATGGCATGGCTTATGGCCTAGCCTTATTGATGGCCATCGCGAAGAAACAAAACGATTTTGAAACCGCTATTGCTCTTGGAACCGAACGGTTGGAATTGGTAAAAAAGCTCAAGAAACATGTAGCCCAGATGGAGGCTGTCGCAGAACTCGCCCACTGTAAAGCTACGATTGGCGATTTTGAAGCCTCGCGGGAACTTTACAACGATTCCCTTGAACTGGCCGTTGAACTGGGAAGTATTACGGGCCAACTTGTTGCCCGATGGGGGCTTGCCGACCTTGCTGAAATTGGCGAAGATTACGAATCGGCAATGCTGGTTCTCTCCGATTTAATCCACGTCTACATGGCCGAAGGCCTTCCGGCACCACAACAAGTGAAACGACGTATTGAGGCTCTTACAGAACTCAAGCCAACTGCCCAAAAAGGGGACGATGCACCACAATAATGGAACGCACGAATTATGAGCCAAGGCGATATGGAAGGGACGGTGGCAGAATGGAACATGACATCTTCTTTTCAATTTCTCAAACCCCTGATGAAGACGGACATATCCCTTCCGAAGCCACCATGTTTCAGAATTACTTCGAGCAATTGGAATGTGCGGACCGTCTTGGTTTCAACGTCGGTTGGCTCGCACAAGCCCACCTTTCCACAGAAGAGCAAAAATCAAATTCTCGACCTGTGGTCCCACACTGGCAGGGAGAAGTCGGCCTGTGTACTGACTTCCCTCAACTTGCTCTGGAGTCATTCCGTCGTACAACCAACATCGAGATCGGAAGCGCGGTCATGGCCATTTTAGCGTCGGGTGGACCGATTGCTCAAGCCGAACGAATCGGTAACGTCCTCACGTATCTGGGCATGAACCCGAATGAACACCGCAAACTGCACGTTGGTTTTTCTGCTGGCCGGTTTGAATTTATGGCGCGCCCCTATGGGGTCGTCCCCCGCAACTCTATCGAAGAAGCCGCTTGGCCTGCACTGCGTGGACAAGTGTTCATGGAAGCCGCTGAAATCTTCCTTCGCTTGTTGCGAGGAGATGTGATCAGCACTCAAGACATCAATCCCACCGTGCTCACTCGCACGAATTTTCGAAGCGATGAGGATTGGGAACGGGTTCGGTCAGCAGCGGTTGAATTTGAGGGGCTAAATGAGTCCCCAGATTCCATCGAAATCCCATCGCGCTATACCTTTGAGTCGCTGAAAATCATCCCCCAAAACTTCCGCCGAGAACTCCTCGAGCTCATCATCGGCAGTCACGACCCAAGAGCACAAACCTTCGTCAACTCCATTCTACCAGTCAAGGTGTTCAACCTCTCGATCACCGCACCTGAAATCATCGATTCAACCCATCAACGGATGGCTGAAGTGTACCATCCGGATGGTGGCTCCTGGCGGCGCAGGGACATGCCCCGCACCTCTTTTGTATTCCTCAACGCAGAGGAAGGCTTGACGCCAAAAGAACAATCAAAAGCGGCCAAAGAAGAAGCAAAGGTTGCTCTTAACGCTTATTGGAACGCACTCGAAGGAACGATCGACCCGTCAAAGGTTGAGCGGGCAACCAACAATGCCCTCATTGGAAACGTCGACGAAATCGCTCATCAAATGGTTGACCGTTTCCATCCAGAGGACCGAATCATGGCCTGGTTTGATTTCTTCAACCATGACTCGGACCGCGTGTGCCGTAACATGACGGCTTACATGGAACAGGTCGTACCCCAAGTGGAGTCAATGTTGAAACAATGAGGAACGAACATGGGCATTCATCACGACACATTCTCTGCTGTGCAACCGGGTAAACCCGGCTCAGCAATGTATCCCACTTCTCCCTTGGGTGAGCGAGTAGAGGGGATTCCAACAGGACGCGAAGTGGCTTGGGAGCCACTGGTAGATTACCGGCGAAACGGCGTTTCTGAAACCACCATCCATGGAGCAGTCGCATGGGCGCATGGGGACGAAGTGATTCACTCGTTTGGTGGAAACGTACTCTGCTATGGGCGCTCAATGATGAAACCCTTCATGCTCAAAGCTTTCACCGAAGAACTTGCCGATTGCAGTTGGGAGCAAAAAGCAATCGCAGTCGCCTCCCACAACGGTGATACCGAACACGTCGCTGCAGCTCAATCACTTCTATCCGAAGCGGAATGGCCCTTGATGCTCACCCCTCTGGATGTTCCTCTCATTCAATTTGGACGGCAAGTCCGACGGCCTCGTCGCTGGTTTCACACCTGCTCGGGCGAACATGCTGCAATTTTACGCGGATGTAAACTCAAAGGATGGCCAAGGGCTGGATACACGCTGCCATCGCACGAAGTATTTGGGGCTTACATGGAACAACTTCGAACCTACCTCGGAGAAGACTGGAAGCCGCTTCGCATCGCCAAAGACGGTTGTGGCCTGCCTACGGTTTCCAACACGGTATCTGAACTCGCACAGATTTATGCTGGTTTGGTTCGGGACAAAGATGACGATTGGATTTGGGAATCAATGATTCGACACCCTGACCTCGTGGGAGGATTCAACCGATTGGATTCAACCGTTCTCAAAGCAGGTGAGGGGAAAGTCATCGCTAAAGAAGGTGCAGACGGGCTTCTCGGCATGGCCATTGAACACCCGGATTACCCCAAGGGGTTGGGCATTGTTGTGAAAATTGCTCATGGCTGGAATTCTCAAGCAACATGGTATGTGGCCCGTGCCCTCCTTGGAGTGTTGGGGATTAACTTGAGAAATCCGTACCCCCTCCATCGCCAAAAAGCATTCATTGTCCCTGGAATTGTTCCAGAAGCCTATGTCGATATCCTTGAAACCGTCCCAACTTGGGATGAGTGGGACCCGGACCAAGACCGCTGGAACTACGAAACCGAGGTGTGAACATGAAGCCTCTGCTCAACTACATTGGTGGTTCATTCGTTCCTGCTCATTCGGGAAGTACCCTCGACAACATCAACCCTGCTACCAATGAGGTCATCACCACCATACCTCGGTCAACCTCCAACGATGTTGCCCAAGCCACCCTCGCTGCGGTTGCTGCAGAGGCTTCTTGGAAAGCAACGCCATTCGAAGACCGGATTCTGTGGCTGGACCGGATTGCTGATGCCCTTGAAGCAAAGGCTGAGCAGATTGCTCAGCTCGAGACGACGGATACTGGAAAGCCGATCTCCCTATCTCGCCGCGTGGACGCAGCACGTTCTGTCAGCAACTTTCGTTTCTTCGCACACCATGCAAGAGAACAAGAGCCAATGAACTTTGAAGCAAACGGGGCCATCAATTACGTTCATCGCTCTCCGGTCGGATGTGTAGGATTGATCACGCCCTGGAATCTACCGCTCTATCTCCTCACCTGGAAGGTCGCACCTGCGTTGTTAATGGGAAATACCATCGTCGCCAAACCGTCTGAAATGACACCATTGACAGCGAACTTGCTCGCTGAAACACTTGATGAACTCAACCTTCCCCCTGGCGTGTTTAATCTCGTGCACGGCCTCGGTCCCGAAGTCGGGCAAGCCATCGTTGAACATCCCGACATCAAGGCTATTTCATTTACCGGAGGCACTTCTACCGGCAGGATTGTTGCTGCAACTGCGGCACCGATGTTCAAGAAACTCTCGCTTGAACTCGGTGGGAAAAACGCCACGGTTATTCTTGATGATGCACCCGTAGATGACATCGTTGATGACATCGTTCGGGCCTCATTTACAAATTCTGGACAAGTCTGTTTGTGCGGTTCAAGAGTTCTCATACCTCAATCGATGTACGACGAAGTTTCGGCCAAGTTTGTTGAGGGCGTTGAACGACTCAAACTTGGAGACCCACTGGATGATGACACCCAAATGGGAGCGGTCATTTCGCTTGACCATCTCGCAAAAGTGGAATCTTACATCCACCTTGGAGTCGAAGAAGGGGGAATCCTGCTCACCGGCGGCACAAAAGCAAATGCTGGAGTATCAGGAGTTCATCCTGAAGGGGCTTTTCTCCGTCCCACCGTGATTGGAGGGCTTGCCCATACTTCACGAACCGCTACGGAGGAAATCTTTGGCCCCGTCGTCACCTTGCACGCTTACAACGACGAAGATGAAGCTGTAAAGATGGCCAATTGCACTGAATATGGACTTGCAGGCTCGGTGTGGACGTCTAATATTGAACGAGGGCGAGCCTTCGCTGAACGCATGGAAACGGGAATTGTGTGGGTTAACACGTGGTTAAATCGAGACTTGAGAACCCCATTTGGAGGCGTCAAACAATCCGGCGTCGGCCGAGAAGGGGGCGACTGGTCCATGAGTTTCTTTTCAGAAATGACCAATGTTTGTGTCATGCAACCCTAGACGAAAACCGCCTGCATCAACTGCCGAAACCCGAGGCGAGGCATTCAAATCAACTGCGGCATTGGAGGAACCATGTCGGTTCATGGAAAGGCCCGTAAAGTGACGACCAACACGCTCCAAGAAATGATGCGTGCTGGAGAAAAAATCACCATGCTCACGGCCTACGATTACTCCCTGGCTCGCCTCGTAGACCAAGCAGGCGTTGATGTCATTTTAGTCGGAGATTCTGCATCCAATGTCATGGCTGGACAGGCCACAACAGTGCCCATGACGCTAGACCACATGATTTACCATGCCCAATGTGTGGAACGAGCCGTCGATAGAGCACTTCTCGTGGTTGACATGCCTTTTGGAACCTATCAAGGCAATTCCCGCAACGCTCTAGAATCCGCCATTCGCATTATGAAAGAATCAAGCGGCCATGCAGTGAAACTCGAGGGTGGGGCTGAAATCGTAGAATCCGTTCAGCGCATTCTCACCGCCGGCATTCCCGTCATGGGCCATCTCGGATTGACACCTCAATCGATTTACAAATTTGGAACCTATTCCGTGCGAGCAAAAGAAGATGAGGAGGCTGAAAAACTCATTGAAGATGCTAAAATTCTTGAGGAGGCAGGTTGTTTCGCTATTGTGCTAGAAAAGATTCCCCGTGAACTCGCAAAGCGAGTTACAGAAGCCATTGACATCCCCACCATTGGAATCGGAGCGGGTCCTGACGTCGATGGACAAGTCCTTGTTCTGCATGACGTTCTCGGGATCACCATGGATTTCTCACCCCGCTTCCTACGCCGTTATCTCAATCTTGCAGAAGAAATCGATGGGGCACTGAAGTCATACTGTAGCGATGTTCGCTCGGGCCAGTTCCCAAGTGAAGACGAATCGTATACGTCCTGATCACAGGAAGAGGTTGTAGGTCAGTACGGACCCACCCAATGCACCGATGTTTACGCCAAGTGTATGCCATAAGGCACTTCGGAACGGGGGCAAATGGAAACGCCACCATGAAGTGCACATCCAGATCCAAACGATGGAGGCAAGATAACCCCCACAGAACATGCCAGTCAAGCCAGGTACGAACCATATGCCTACGAGATACAAAATTGGGAGGAGAACACCCAACGAATATTCCATCCATTTGGATTGATCGTGGGGGGTTAGCCAACGGTGGAAGAGCGGCGAAAACAGCAGCATCGTGAGCAAGGCTGCTTGTACTGGATTAGGCCAAACAGTACCCAACTGGGGTTGAATTTGCAACTGCCATAACGAACCTACGATGGCTCCAAAAAAGGCAGGAATGCCCACATTGGTCCATGTCTCGTTCCAACTGGCAGAGGTTGGGATGGCGGGGTCGCTAGAAATCTGAATTTCAGAACCTTCAAACTCTCCTTCTGCAGGAGCGTCGCCATCCTTGACGTCTGCCATGTATCTTCCAAATCTTCGTGGTGTTTGAGACTTGGCCTGTAGAGGCCAAACAGAATGCAAATGCGATGCCCCTTTAGGGCAGTTCAGTCTGGGAGAATCATGGGGAAAGGAAAAATTGTCGCAGGATGTCTTGCGCCGCATCCACCGCATTTGGTTTACGCTGAAAATCCACCTCAAAATGAGCCCACTGCTGAAGGTGGCTGGGAACAACTCCGATGGGGATATGAACGACTTCGCGCATCATTGGCCGATGTAGAGTACGACGCCATCGTCGTCCTTTCACCTCACTGGCAAACTTATGTTGGAACCCATTTCCTCGGCCTCCCGCATTTTGAGGGTCTGTCGGTTGACCCAGTATTCCCCAATTTGTTTCGCTACCACTATGACATGAACATTGACGTAGACCTAACAAAGGCAATCCACGATGAAGCACAAGCTTCGGGACTGTCTGTTAAACTGATGGAGAACCCAGATTTCAGGGTTGATTATGGCACCATTGTCACAGGACACATGTTCAATCCATCATGGGACAAACCAATGGTAGTCGTTTCCAGTAACCGCTCAAGCCAATACTATTCTGTTGAAGTCATGCAGGACATGATGATTGAACTTGGAAAGGTAACACGCAAGGCGATTGAAGAAAGTGGAAAGAGGGTCGTTGTCATCGCAAGTAACTCTCTTTCACACCGACATTTCACAACCGAATCAGAAGTTCCAGAAGACATGAGCAAAGAGCACATAACGAGCCATGCCATGCACCTGTGGGACATGCGTATTATCGATTATATGGTCAAAGGACAGAGTCAGCGCATCCTGGATGAAATGCCGGAGTTTACCGAACAAGCCATCGCTGAAAGTGACGGTGGGGCATTTTCGTGGTTGCTTTCAGCAATGAATGTCCCGGACTACCCTGCGATTCTTCACGGCTATGGAACCATTATCGGAACTGGGAATGCCATTGTCGAATGGCCGTGCTATGCTCATGAGGAGGGAGACGAATGAGTGAAGGCAAGATTGTCGCTTCTTTTGTCGTCCCTGTCCACCCCCACACCGTCCTCGCTCCTGACCAAAACCCAGGATGGAAAAAATTGAGGGAAGCATTTGATCAAGCAGCACAAACCATTCGTGAACTTGAAGCGGATTTAATCGTCGTTTACTCGACCACTTGGCCTTCGGTCATCGGCCATCAAATCCAGTCCGATCCCAATCCAGAATGGGTTATGGTTGACCATGATTTTCACGACCTTGGTTCCATCCCATATTCGTTCAACATCGACCAAGAGTTTGCCCATGCTTGGGATGATGCAAATAAGGCCAGAGGGTTGCAAAGTCGTTGTGTCAATTACAAGGGATTCCCTATTGACGTGGGGTCCGTCGTTGCTCTTACATTACTCAATCCCGACAACAAAATCCCTGCAGTCATCGTATCGTCAAATGTTTACGCCAACCGTTCGGAGACGACCGTTATGGCAAAGGCATGCCTCGACGTGGTCAAGGCACAAGGAAAAAGGGTCGTAGCTGTCACTGCAATGTCGCTTTCAAACCGCATGTTCACTGACTTCATTGAACCGTCTGAAGACAAGATCCATTCGCTCAAAGACCATGAATGGAATCAGAAAATCCTTGAATTCTTGAGGCAAGGGCGATTGGAAGATGTTGGGCAACTCTCCCGTACCATTCAGCGGCAAATCCGTGTACAGAAAGTGGTTGCCTTCAAACCGATGTGGTGGCTTTCCGCCATGAACGGAAACCGTAACGATTTGACAGGGGACGTTATGGCTTACGAAGCCATTCATGGAGCTGGAGGAGCCGTCGTACATCTTGACCCAACGCCATCGGGTGTGGGTGACAAAGAGTACGATGAGGAAGACGTGGAATATTTCCACGGCGAGCGTGGGGTTTTGGACGCGGTTGAAGACGTTGAAATCGAAGAACAGCCGGCAACTGCGGTTCAAAGCAACGGACCAGCACTGTGGGAGCCTACTAAAATTGAGGGCTCGGTGAATACCGATAGTGCCCCCAAACCTGTTGGAGCTTATCCCCATGCACGACGGGTTGGAAACATGCTCTATCTCTCAGGTGTTGGACCTCGCCAACCTGGAACAAACGCAATTCCTGGCGGCCCGATCCATGATGAAAACGGAGAACCACTGGATTACGACATCAAAGCACAGACTCATGCTGTGGTTGAAAACGTTCGACGAGTTGTGGAAGAAGCAGGCGGAACAATGAAGCAAGTTGTTGATGTTACAACATTCTTGGTCGATATGAAACGCGACTTTTCAGGCTACAATGAGGTGTGGGCAGAAACTCTTGGGAAGGTTGGTCCAACCCGTACAACATTAGCGATTGATGCACTCCCGACTCCCATTGCGGTAGAGATGAAAGTCATTGTTCATCTCGGTGAATGAAGAACATTGCTGCCTTCACGACAAGAGCAAGCGAAGCGACTCAAGACTTCGCAGTTCAGCGAGATAAATTTGCTCGATGGCATCGTACATTTCTTGGTCGCCAGCGTCGCCGATGGTCTCCATAATTTGACCGTAAACCTCTGCGGCCTTGGTTTCGGTTTCCAAACTTCTCTGAAGCATTTCTTCATAATTTACGCTGTGAACGATTTCATGAGGATTGCGTTCGGTGACAGGAATGCCTCCCAGCTTGACAATTGCCTGACGAACAATGTCAGCATGCGTCAAAGATTCAGTAGATTCGGTGGTAAACATTGGAGAGAGTTGAAGCCGATGAATTCCACGGATGTTAGCAGCATAGTGAGCATACATGTTCACTGCACGGATTTCCCATCCGAGTGCATCGTTGAGTTGTTCAATCAATTGTTTTGTATCCATTTACATCAGTCCTAGAGCGGTATAGTGAGCCATCTCTGTTTCCTTGTGAGCGGGCCCAAGTCATAAACCCATGTTATTCAAGAAATTATGATGAGACTACTCTTGACGGATCCAATCGCCTTCAGGTGTAACTTCCCAGTATTGCAGTTCCTCTGAAACGTCTACATACCATCCCGTCTGACCTTGTTTCGTTGAAGGAGTAGCCTGCATAACGCCAACATTTCCAGCCTCTTTTGCAAGTTTGGTAATGTCTTCAGGAGATAACCCGTGATGTTTGTTTGACGGTGTGTGGTCTTGAACCTCTGAAGATTCAGAGAATGCTTCCTGTTCACCGTTATCGCCATCATCATCATCATCGTCTTCGTAATCGGCATCATCATCATCGCTATCAAACGCGTCGTCGACCCAATCCGCCACCTCAACAGAAGATGCCTTGCGAGCAAGAACGACCAGGACGGCAAGAATCAAACAAAGCAATAATGCAGCCATTGACATTGCTGTATTCGTAGAACCGACGGCTCCGCCAAGGAGTACGTCATCCACGTCAAAGAATGTCTGAGCGAGCAATCCGTTCCAACGAAGCGTGCATGTCCGGTCAGTCCCACCATCCGTCAAACTGAGTTCCCATGTTCCTTCAGTAACGAAGTTCGTATCTCCTGCATTGCATTCAACGGAGGTATTTTCGCCTTCCATAGCGACAATGTTCCCGAATTCATCGATTCCAAATGCTTCGAGAAGAACAACATCACCTTCAGCCATTGATTCTTGATTCAAACTGGCTTGGATACGAATGGGCTCACCAGCAACCACCGTAAGCGGAATGACGTGAAGGGCACTTTCTTCTTGGAGAATCAATTCGTATACTCCGCTTTCTTTTCCGGTAAACTGCCAGAAGCCGAGGCCAGTAGGGGATGCATCAAGTTCTCCGAGACTGGAATTTAACGGGGTCGTAACAGCGGTAGCTTCTGCAAGATTTCCATGGACGTCAACCACTTGAACGAAGAGGTCTGTAGGCTCTCCTGCCTTGACGAGAAGACCATCATCCATGTCAGTAACCAGCCCGTGAGCGGTTCCTGCTGTCACCGTCAGTCGAATCGTAGCAAAAACACCGTCTGCATTGACTCTGATTTCGTGGCCACCCACAGAAGATGGAACCCAACGATTGGAATTGAGTATCATCTCAAGAGTGATGTCTGAATCATCAAGCGTCCAATTCAAATCAATTTCAGAGAGTTGATTGCCGTAAGCATCGTAGAACTCTGGAGAAAGATCAATTTCCCCGTCTGCGGGAACTTGTTCACCGTCACCTGCAAGCATAATGAAAGCCAGTGGCCCTGGTTGAACATCAAAATCATAGGTCGTCACAAACATTGACCCTGTTTCATTATCAAACCAATTCCCTTCAAAATACCAAGATTGAGTCGTAGTGGCTTGAACCAGTTGATAGGTTCCCATGTCGGATATTTGCGTAGCATTACCCATGTTCATGGTGATGGTTCCGTTCACCACCCAAGTGTTTCCTTTAACATCAACAGCATTGAGTAAAATGGCTCCTTGGTCACCTGCAAATGCAACCATGGGCTCACTCACCATGACCACTTCAATGGCTTGCCCATGTACTACCTCAACAACGAGTTGAGTGGAAACGCTTCCATCCGTACCCGTGAGCGTCGCACTGCCCACTTCGGAAGGACTCCAGTAAACATGTCCATCGTCGGCTGACAAGCCCCCCGAATCTGTTGCGATTGAGTCAATATCGGGTGAAACAAAACCGATGTATCCATTTTCATCCCTTCGATCAAAGACAACTTCGTACCGTTCTCCAGCGACAAATACTTCTGGGTCATCAACGAACTTGAGTTCTGAAGCAACTGCGTCGCCTGGGATGACATCGATGAATCCGCTTCCAGTGATGTTCCCCGAGGTTGCGCTAATGGCCCAACGGCCGGTATTGGTTGCAGAATATTCACCTTGGGCATTGAATGAACCGTTTTCAGCATACCACCCAATTGAGGGGGTATAGGAAAGAGACATCTCGTAACCGTTCTGGTCAACCAGTGTTGGTTGGATGAGCGTTAGTGTTCCTGCACGAACTTGCAAGTTTTGGCTAAAGACGAATTCGAATGGAGCGCCTGCTGAAACAGTAGCGACGGTCGAATCTTCAAGCTGATTGTAGCGGACTTTCAATTCAAAGGACGCAGTGCTATCTGGAGTAAACGTCGGTGTTCCTTGGCCAAAATACATGCCATCAATGTCCCACACCATTCCTGGTCCACCAGCCATACGATTTCCACGGCCGTCGATCAAATCAGCTGTTAGTGGAGCCGATTCTTTCGCAAAGAATTGGGTGCTCGTCACTTCGATTGACGTTGCAACACCAGGCATTACTGTGATGTTAAAACTGCCCTCTACACCTTCGTATTCAGCAGTGATTTCAACCGTTCCTGAGGACCAAGGGTAAAACCATCCATCATCGCTGATGGTACCGTTTGATACGGACCAATTCACGTTTCCAACGATGACCGTATTGACTGCATCGTAAATGATTGCTTCAAACTGAATCACCTCATCCGCTGACATGTCAGAAGGGGAACCGTCGACAACAACTCTGTCGGTAGTCCCTGAATGAGCGAGAACATCTTCATGGTCGAGTTCAGAAGGCGTATCCAAATGAAGCGAAGGCACGACCATGGTCGCTGCAATCAGCATCACGATCAAGATGTCCTTAGCCTGCATCTAAATCCACTCCAATTTATTCCGTCCATTCTTCCCATTCTTCTTGGCCGGATAGGCGGAACCACCAGGTCCCTTCCTCATCTTCCCACCATTCAGTTCCATCTTCATCGACGCGGTAACTGTCATCATCCTCAACTGAGGATTCAACTTCCTCTTCTGCTTCAGGTTCAACCGTACTTGGTGCTGGACCGCTTGGACCCGGTGCTGGACCGCTTGGACCCGGTGCCGGACCGCTTGGACCCGGTGCCGGACCGCTTGGACCCGGTGCTGGACCGCTTGGACCCGGTGCTGGAGCATCATCATCGTCATCATCATCGTAATCATCCTCATCCCAGCCTTCGTTACCTGACCGCATGAACATGACCAATAAGACCAGCAACACAATCGCTACAAGTCCGAGAAGACCCGCCCCAACGTAATACAATGTTCCGCCTGCTTCAAAGAAACCGGCAGTGGTACCAGTCACTGTGATGTCCGAATCCACACGAACCGACCCTACATTGACACTAATGGTTTGGGTGTCGTCATCCAATGTGGTTATGGTCCATAGTTCTGAACTGATCATGGTGACCGTTGCGCGTCCTGATGCATCAACCTTGATGCTTGGAGGAACAGGAATTTCATTGTCAAAGGCGTCGAAGGCCCTTATGCTCACTTCCAATGATGCAAGTTGTTCCAAGGTAGTTTTGCTTAGATTGACTTCAAGTCGGTCAACCAAACTCTGCGCAGAAACATTCACTTGGAGAACGGATTCAACATTGGTGTTCACTCGATAAACGAGCGTGTGAACTCCGGCAACTTCTGCACCGTAGGTGTACGCACCATCGGCATCATCATCTGCGACCAATCCAGCGACTTCGCCTTCATTTTCAGTCCATTGAACGTTCTGAGCGAATACGTTACCGTATTGGTCCGTAGCATTCACGTAAAATTGGATGAAGTCGCCAGCGGTCGGATTCGAATTTGTCACCAAGGCCGTAACCGTCGTTGGTACGCCGTGATAAACGGTGAAACTAACTGAATCCGAGATGTTGTAACCGGTCTCACTGATGCTGTATGCGGTCACGGTGTAAACGCCGACCGTCTCTGGAATCCAGCTCATGTCGTTGAGCAACAAATCTGTTGTCGCATCTATTGTTTCACCGTTCGGCAAATCCACAAGCCAAGTCAATTGACTTGCATTGATTCGGTTGCTGTCCAAATCGTAAAGTTCAGCCATGAAATCAACGCCGTAATCCGCAGTCATGTCGAAGGTTGAACCCGTTGTTTGTTGAGGGTTGGTTGCTGTTGCGGACATGGAAACAGTGTGGAGGAAACCATGACCCACGGTAACGTTGATTGAGACAGCGTGTAAAACTGCTCCATCGAAGTATGTTGCCGTCATCACGTAGGCATCTTCACTTGCGAAATATGGAGTGAACACTGTGGAATCTCCAAGGACCTTTTCAAGGAACGAGGAGGATTCACCCATTGTTGGGTGGTCCAGGCTCCAATTCGCCTGAACGTCCCATTTGTTGCCTTTGGCATCAATGGCTCGTATCTTAGCCTCAAGCGTCTCATCCGATGTAATGTCAAAGGTTTCCCAAGTTGACTCCTCGTCATCAACAACGATGATCAAGGTCTGGATTTCGCCCTCCACAACGGTGATCACCACTTCAGAAAGTGTTGATTCATATCGTGCTTCAATGGTTTTTGAACCTCGTGAAACAGGGTCCCAAATTGCAGGAGCACCGGCTGTTAACTGCCCGTCTGCCTTCTTGGTCCAGTTATCCGATGGAAGAATCACTGCTAAGCGATTGCCCCGGACGTCAACCCGTGTAGTATTGATGTATACTCTGTCATCTGCAGTAACCGAAGTCGAGGAGGTATTGAGTTCTAGGAATTGAATCGCTCCGTGGCCTACGGTGATCATCAAATCATCACCAGCACCAGAGGTCGAAGTCAAGTTGAGCCACCAAGTGCCGACATGATCAGGGAAGTACTGTTCATTCAATTCTGAATAATTTCCATTCGTTGTCGTCCACGTCAAATTACCCGCTTCTGTAATGTCGAGTTGATTTCCGAATTGGTCGTATACTTCTGCGGTAATACCGCACCAAACGCCAGCAGGCACTGTTCCTGCACAACCGCTCAGTTCAAAGTACGAAGGAGCACCGGTTGTGACCGTAATGCTCACATCAACGAACGAACCTCCCGTGACAGCATGACGAACCTGAACGATGTGCGTCCCCGATGAATAAGGTTCGAAGACATTGGGCGTAACCGCATTCATACTTCCATTGGTTGGGGTGTAGAGAATTGGTTCGCCAGGGACTGCATTTCCATGTTGGTCAACCATCTCAGCTGTGATGGCAAGCGTGTCATCAGCAGAGATTGTTGCAGTGAGTGGAGAAACAACGAGGGTTATCGGAGCGCCGGGGGTCACTGTGATGTTTTGAACACCACACACCAATCCAAAGCATGACTGAACTTGATGCGTGCCTGCGATGGTTGGAGTAAACAGTCCGTTTAGACCGATCGAACCCGAGGTTGAAGTCCAAAGCACCGGTGGCGATTGAACCATACTCAAGTGGTCGTATGCTACTGAATTGAAATTGATGGCTGTGTCTGCATCGGTACTCACTGACCCTGAAGGAGTGATGTCAATGGAGGACACATTGGTCGTGTTGAGCAAGATCTTAGGTCGATTGTCATAGGCCGGAGAATCGCTCGAGTAGAACGAGGCATGAGCATCTCCAGAGTTAGGAGTTCCAATCATGATCCATGTGTGTTGACTGTTGACGGACATTCCTTCAACTCCAATATCGAACCACGCCCATCCTGTGCTGTCAACGTTGAGAACAGTAGTGGAAATTGGCGATGTCGCGTAATCAACCCCTGCTTGCATTCCAGGCGAACCCCAATTGACGCCGGTAGTTGAGCCGTTCCACGTTGCTGAGGTGTGGGACCAATTTGGATTCAGCACTTCATGAAGTGAGAAAGAAACCGATGTTGCTCCACCAGCAGAAGTCCAATCATTGATGTACAAACCAAGGGATGCGGAGTGAACCTGTTGATAGACAGGGAACGGGATTTGGCCGGTATCCAGTGAAAGAGTAGCACGGCATTCGGCCGTCCACAAAACGCCACAGAATGTTCCTACTGCGAGGGATGAATCGTCACCAAAATTATCGTTTCCGGATTCCGAGTACAAACCGGTATCTTGGATGTTGGTATGTCCATAGGCAGCCACTTCGTTTCCGGTTTGGAAGGTGTATGTGAACGTCAAATCATTGTTATCAACATGGTTCGGATCACCAACGGCAAAACTCCATCGAGATGATGAAGGGCCAGGGATGGACTGATTGACACCCTGAACCCACCATGTGAATACCGAACCGGCCGTCAAATTATTGTTGAAACGGAAGGTTGTATTGGTAATCTCTGAATCTTCCCAAGACCTGTACTTGTAAACACCGGATTCATTGGCTACTGTGAGAATGTAACCCGTGGCTCCAGTGACAGGAGACCATGAAAGAACTGGGTTTGTGAGTGATGAGAGCAAACCACCTGATTCCGAGTACAGCACGGTGCCGTCAGGCGGTGCAATCTGGACCGGCTGACTGGGCGGAACAATACCGTTCACGTTGTCGATGTATTCCAGCACCAGTGTTGGGCGCTGGGATTGTGTTGATGCTTCAGATGAATCAAAAACAATCGTGGCCGAGGATGTACCCACACGCTTTAGCATCACGGTCATGGTCGTGTTCCCGTTGGCAATATTGCTCTGAGCGAGACTGGTGAGGTCCCAATCCACCCATCCACTTGGCGACATTGCAGGGATGGTTGTTCGAGTGATTTCTGAGGAAGAACAGGTTGGTGCGTTTGCCCAAACTGTAGAAGATTCGCTGAACGCAGGGCATGCATGGGCAGATACAGTTGTGGAAACGCTTCCACTGAACGTGTTTTGATACAACCGCATGACCATCGATGTTGGGGTCATGGCTGAAGGCCATGGGAGGGTGGAGAGATCGTATTCGATGAGAATACGGCTTTCACCCGCACCAGCGGCCGGGGTGCCCAAAATGAGGGTTGATGAGCCACCGTTGTTCACCGTGGCTTGTGAATCGATCGAAAGGTCAGGGACCATGGGCACAACACTTGTTTCCGAAAAGATGCTTCCTCTCTGCAAGGAAAGCGTATGATTTCCGTTCCCATCGCCTGTTCCGAAATCATCTGGATTTCGATACTTCTGAGTTGCGGACCATTCACCGATACGGTCCCCTTGGTCCGACCGCATACGCCAGTACACCCATTCGTCACCCTTGTCCATTGCTGAATTTGTAACGGTGTTGTTTTGCGCATCGTAAGTCGCATTATCAATTGAGCCGCTCAGCAACTCAACCGTGGAGAAGCATTCCAAATCGTTCGTAAACCGCATGTTGGAAGCAAAGCAGGCAACCATTTGAGATTCATTCGTGACGGTGCTGTTCCAAGAGAAGGCCGTTTCATTTTGTCCAGATGGTCGTGGTTGTGTGGTGTCCCAAAGGGTCGCACCGTCAACGGGCTGAAGGCCGCTTGGTGCAACGACGAGGAATGGATTCGTAATTCGGTAGGTGATGTTCAAACGAGGTCGCAGGTCAACGCTTGGGTGCTCACTGCTTGCAAGAGTGAGGCGTCCATTGACTCCTGAATTGACCTCTTCGGGCTGCAAAATCACATTGATACCGTTCTGCCCACCAGCAAGTGCGTGTTGGACGAGGGCCGTGACATTGGCTGCGAAAGAACCGGTATTG
This sequence comes from Candidatus Poseidonia alphae, assembly GCF_943787815.1. Classification (NCBI taxonomy): domain Archaea; kingdom Methanobacteriati; phylum Thermoplasmatota; class Candidatus Poseidoniia; order Candidatus Poseidoniales; family Candidatus Poseidoniaceae; genus Candidatus Poseidonia; species Candidatus Poseidonia alphae. The sequence continues at coordinate 286,416 of NZ_CALSNW010000003.1, read as the reverse complement.
TTGACCCAAAAGCCACCGTTGAACGGTGCTTCAGAATCTGCAGAATGGTAAGCTCCGGGTCCTGCCCATGTGGTCGTGTTTCCTGCAGGATAAGCCCAAACCGATGATTCGCTCCAAGTGGATGTCATTTCAGACACGGTCATGAAGACGACTCCGTTGGCGTTCAGAACATCCATTTCGAGTGTTGCATTCAACACCTCATATGTCCCCGGCATCGGGAGATTTGTGAAATCAATATCGATCAATGAACTTGTTCGCAATGCGGCGTTTGTGTAGGACGACTGGCTTCGGCCAATTGATAGAATCGTGTCGCCACCTTTGTTCGCCATCGTATTTCCGCTGTCCAAATACGTATCTTCCATCACAGCAGGATAGGCGAGGTCTGTCACATATGCTCCTTCTTGGATTGAAAGGGTTGCATCCGTTGAGTTGATTTCTGAGCCAAGTTCTTCAGGTATGTAGAAATTGGTTGAAGCGCTACGGGGACCAAGCATTCCGTTGTTAACAGGTTGAACCATCCATCGGATTTCTTGTGTGAAGTCCAAAGAATTTGGTGGTGTAAACGTGAGGTTAGTGAGATCAAAGGATGAGGTTTCAATTCGCGAATCGTAGGAGTTGAGTCCCGACATATCGTCATCAGCATCTTCGAGGATAAACAAGCGCCAATCGGTAACTGTCGATTGACCGGAGTAATTCCAAGACAGGGTCGGCTGGAAATCTGGAGTGAGTGCATGGGATGTTGTGTCCCAAGCAATGCTGTTGCTGGCTGGGGCTACGTTTTGGCCCAAAGAAGTCGGAGTGGCAACCAATCCATTTTCCCATGTTAGCGTGAGATAAGGGCGTTCGGACGCACTGCCTTCTGATGAGGTGAATTTGACTAAATCAGAAGTAGGAGTGTACGAACTGTAAATCATCAATGAGAGATGGGTTTGTCCGTTTGCAAGTGCCCCTTGAACAGCTTCTGTCACATCGAAATCCATCCAGTCATCGCTTACGCTGTCAATAAGGTCAACGTATCCACCAATGTCCACGCCGATATCTCGTCCGCCTCGCAAAGACCAATTGTTCACGCCGTCGTACGTGGTAGCGTTTGCGCTTGTTGTCCAACTCTGTAATACTGGACGTACTGCAACAGGCTCACCTTCGACTGAATCGTATTCTGCAAAGAGGCTGAGTTCAGCCCCTGTTACTCGTGAATTTGTTGGCTGAGGCACTTGGCTAAGTGGAATGCGAATGAGAGCTGCGGATTGATATCCAGAACTGGTCTCACCGACCTCTAAGGTGGTCGCATTTTCATACGTGGAGTCAGAACCACTGCCGTTCTCGATGACATAGGTGTCAACAAAGTGTGGAAGGTTCATGTGAGGGAGTGCACCATGGTGCCTCAGTTCAACCGATGCCTTCGTCGAATTGTAAACGGTAGTCGTGAGGTCGGGTACATGGAAATGATACACATTGGACCAGTTTCCAATCTGGTTCGTGGCGGAGACTGCACGCACTCTCCAATACCACGTACTTCCATTGTCCAGGTCAGAAGAAGGCGTGTAGGTGAGGTTAGTGGTATCAAAGCCAACATTGTTCCAAGATGCTACCGTTAGAGCGTTAACTGAAGCGAAATCCGGTTGACGGTCCAATTGGACCAAATAGCCTCCAATGTTCATGGTCCCTGCAAAAGACCAGTTGAGAGTTGGTCGAGCAATCGGAGTCATGTCCACGCCAGTTCCAATCGACCATGAGCCGTTGAGGGGGGAAGAAAGCAAGGGGTTTGAGGGGACTGCATCTGAACCCGGAACATAGACAAAGGAAAGTTCTGGTCGGTCGCTCATGTCTGCTTCTGCTGCGTAAAAGTAAGCCGTTCGGGAACTTCCTGACCCTGCTCCAAGAATGCCTGCTACAAAGTCAACTCGGCGGTCTTCTCGCATGGCGTTTTGTACTGCAAGAGTGACGTTCCATTCTACGCGGTCACCTTCGCTGTAGGTCGTGCCTACCGTTGTGCTGTCAAGGAGTGAGCCTCGTTCTGCGCCTTTTGCTCCAGCGGTCGCCCACGAATTGGACCCATCGAAACTGGACCAAGTTGCATCATCATCGGACCAATTGTTTTGATTGCTTTCCCAAAGTGCAACGTTTGGGGCGTTGAACGGGTCCGTACTTAGCATCATACTGAGATATGCAGATTCTACAGCGTATCCGTCGGGAAGAAGATTGGAAACGAGATTGCATCCGAGCAGGGTGGTCGTCTCGGACGGCAGGGTATTGTAATCCACAATAATTTCCTCGTCACCGTTATAATTGTCGTTTGGCCCACCACTATCGATGTAAGTATCCATACATTCCGGATACTGGTTGTCATTGGTACCGTTACCGTGCTTGAGTCGGAACGTGTATCGGTCGTTACCCAAATGAGTGCTCTCAAGGTTGGAGATGAGGAAACTGGAACTGATCCATTCTCCGTAATGGCCGTCGCTGTCGACGGTAGACATACGCCAAAAGTACATGTTGCCCAGGTCAAGTGTATTGGCCCCGGTCATGTTTAGCGTACCATCACTGGCTGAGAAATCGTTATCGGTCCTTGTGTCGACTCGCCATGTACGGAGACGGAAATCTTGGTCTGTGGCCATCTCGAAGATGATATCATCGCCTGTTGACGGCTGCGTCCAATTGAGGGTTGGTTGTGTGTTTCCGGACAAGTTGTGCCCGGATTTGTTCCAGATCGCAAGACCGTCAACCGGTGCAGTTAGTTGAACGGGGGCTGGAGCGGTTCCATTCCCCCACTTGTAGGTCAATGTAAAGGAGGGCATGTCTGCGCTGTTCGCTGCTTCTGTTGAATGGAATTGGATTCCTTCGCCGTTGGTATGACTTTGGTACTTTCCACGAACCGCTAGCATCATGTCAAGAGGGAATTCGTCTCCACTGTCCAGATAGTTCTGAACGGCCTGAGTTGCTTCGAAAGAAAAGGCAGAGGATGATTTATTGCCATCAGCAAGTGCAACTGTCGCCGTCCCGTTTCCACGGCCGCCGTCATACCAAGTGATGCCGGTGTCTGACATTTTGTTCCATGTGATTTCTTCCTCATCCCATAAACCTGAATCTTCCATGCCGTGCAGTGACACGACCGGGTCACCGGTGTAGCTTGACCGAGTGAGGTCCATCTTTGCTGAAACGATGGTGAGGTTATCATGCAGCCCAATTTGGTCGAGCGATGTGCGAATATGGATCAATCGTTCCTTGCTGGAAGTCATGCTTGACTCCAGGGTCACCAATTCACCGTGAGCCACTGACTTTGCGGTTTCGCTTACTGTTGAGTCTTGGATGAAATCTTCAACAAGGCCTACGGAAGACGGTGAAAACGTCATGGTCGCCGAACCGTCACCGTTGTCGGAGACATCAAGAGAAGGAAGTTTGAAACTCGTGACGTCCCAATTCCCAATCTGACCGGTTGAATCAACCGAACGGACCCTCATGTGCATGGTGGATCCGTTGGTGAGCGATAGAGATGAGGGGATCGTGTAGTATCCAGAAGTGCCCGTGGCTCCAAACGTGGTTGTAAGGGTGGAGAAAACCCAGTCTTGGTCGGTCTCGGACCGCCAATCCTCATTGTTGCTCAGTTGAATCTCAACATCTGACCCGCTGTTGTTGTCATAGGAAAGAGAAGGCGTCGTCACTGGCTTGAGGAGGAAATCACTTTCCATCCACGGCGCACCGTCAGGGATTGGGAGGGCCGTTTCGATGGTCGGGGGGGCGTTGGGAGTGCTACTGGTGGTATTCAAAATGAGTTGGGGGCGGTTTGAGGTAGAGGTCGTCTCAAGAAGATGGCATTCGTATTCGGCACCCAAAGAGGACACGATGACGGAAAGGTTGCCGAGGTTATTTCGTGCTGCTGTTTGTGCAATGGAAGTCACGTTGAGCGATACGGTCCCGTTTCCAGTTACTTCAACCGGAGGCTCCCACACGCCACGGTCGGAAGCACCATTCGCACCCAATTCAGACCACATCATGTTGTCAGCATAAACCGACCATGATGCGTATGAGCCGTTCCATGATCGCTTCATTTCTCCAGCATACACCGACATCGCAGTCGGCCCGAGAACATCGGTTGTACATTGCAGATCAATGGTCGCACTGTGAACGGTATCGCTCGATGTGTAATTCATCGGGAACCGCAAGAGAAGTCGTGAATCAGCCATCAAGCCCGAGGAGAGAACGCCCGAGGCTGAGGTGTTGTAAGTGCTGCTTGGACTGGCCATACTGATGTACGTATCAGCCGTTGGACTGTGTGTGGAAACGACGTGCTGCGGTGAAATTTCGTCATCGAGTTCGGTCCATCCTTCAAGAGTTTGGGGCAGAAGAAGGTCTGCTAGAAGGAACATCATAACAAGGAGGAGCGCAGTACTGCTGCGAGTGTTTGACGGAATACGACTCATGGGACTCGTCCCTTACACGACTCACCGTTATACGGTCTTTTCCCTCGGAGGTCATGGATTTCACCTCTAAAACCGCCTCATTCTCGGTGAGGCTTCATTCCAAATACGATGCGAATGTTGAAGGAGGCTCGTCGCAGAGGGGCCACAGCATGAGTGAACTTTGGGTTGAAAAACACCGTCCACAATCGGTTGACCAAATCCGTGGACAAGCCGCAGTGGTTCAGAGATTAGGAACCTATGCGGGGACCAAGAATTTCCCACACCTCCTCTTCGCCGGCCCACCTGGAACCGGTAAAACCACTGCAGCAATGGCTCTTACAAAGGACATTTTTGGTCCTGAGTACAGACAAAATCTTCTTGAGATGAACGCATCGGATGAACGAAAATTGGAAAGCATTCGTACAAAGGTTAAGCAATTTGCACGAACCCAGCCCTATGGTGGCGCAGCGTTCAAAATCATCTTTCTTGACGAAGCAGATGCCTTGACCAACGATGCCCAAGGAGCATTGCGTCGTATTATGGAACAATATGCGGAAACATGTAGGTTTATTCTTTCCTGCAACTACTCGTCCAAGATTATTGAGCCCATTCAGTCACGCTGCGCGGTGTTCAGATTCCGCCCCCTCGCTGATGCAGACGTATCCTCACAAGTCGCCCATGTAGCCCAACTCGAAGGATTGACGATGGAGGATGGATCACTGGAAGCATTGACAAGAATTTCTCAAGGAGACCTTCGAAAGGCGCTTACCGCCTTGCAGGTTGCCGCCGCTCTCAATACAACGGTCACAAGGGACTTGGTCTATGAAACCTCAGCAACAGCGCCACCAGAAGCCCTGCATGCCTACCTCATGTCGTGCCGTGACGATGGCTTTCATGTTGCACGCCGGAGGCTGAGGGAACTCTTGGACCAGTTCGGCCTAGCAGGCACAGATTTTGTCAATCAATTGCACCGGGAACTGTACAGTGCTGACTTCCTCGAGGAGCGCTCCAAGCTCGAATTAACCGAATGGATGGCTGAAATTGATTACCGATTGGTTGAAGGCGGGGGAGAACAGATTCAACTCGATGCGTTGACCGCCCAAATTGTGAAACACTTGGTCCCTTGACTTCAGTTTCACTTTTCACAAGGGGCCTAGGGAAATAAGGTATCTCGGCCCCATCAGGACAAGATATGAACCACGTTACCGAACGAATTGGAAACGCCTTGTGTTGGACCGCCCTTGCCCCGTTAGTCCGATGGCATAGGAGGAGACAGCAAACTATTTTGGCGAGAGAACAGTACGACTTTATGCGAATTGATTCCCTTCTCAATCACATTATGTTGGCCCACAGCGACTTACTCGGCTGAGGCAACAGGTGCTTGAATGGAAAAGGTCCACTCGTAGATGCGAGTGTTGACCCATGGGTCTCCCTGTTCAACAATTTCAACCGTAAACCGGTGGTCACCAACCGCCAACGAGTCACCAATATTGAGAGCAAAAGCTTGGTCCTGCTCCCCATGCGGAAGCAAGATTGGAGCGCTACGATTCTTGACCGTTTTCCATGTACCTATTTCATCTTCATATTCGGGCCAGAAGGTCGCATTGGATTCGATGTCAAGATCCGTAGTTTGGAAGCGATGGGTCACCGTGACGTTGGCATCTTCATTACCGACGTTGTCGGCGAGACCAAACAGCAACCAAACACTTCCTTCAAGGTACTCACCATCGGTCAGTTGCCACTCAATGAGCCCATCTTTTCCGCTCCCGTCTGCAAAGGTGAAATTTTCGCCATTATCAACAGCAATGGCCCAATCGTTGGATACCTGAGGAGCAACAATGTCTCCAAACGGAGGGTTGACCAAAAGGAAGGACAGCGAAAGGAACGTGAACGTGTAAAGAAAAGCCGCTCTGAACCATGTCCCTTTCGTATAATGTTCCTGGAAGCGTTCAGGCATAACGGTGCGATGTATTTGTGGGATGAGAATAATCATCACCAAAGGCAGCATGTAGAGAATGTCGGTTTTGTCCATTGTGGTGGAAGGCATGAGAACATAACGCATCAGGGCTGTTACGGTGAAAGCAAACAAAATCACCAACCACATGGATGAGGTGTCTGCCTTTTCTTTGCCCACATACTTTACTGGGTCAAAGGGTTCGATCCCCATATCTGAACCAGAGCGGCGCTTCTTTTTCTCATCGGATGCACCCCGCCCGCCTTTGGACCTCCGTTCGGATGCTTGGGCCGCGGCCATGGCTGTTTGGAGGTCCACCATAACCCGTCGGGAGACGAGGGGGTGTTAGAACACTACGGTAAGACGGCATCAAAATTGGACTCGTTTTCAGGTCAATCAGGAAGATTGACTTCCGATTTCTTCAAAGAGGGATGGGGTCAGCGCTGGGTAAGCCGGGGTGGCGTAGTTGGTAGCGCGTCGGACTCATAGGGCAGCCTCCAAGGCAATCGTATGACGTGCAAGCCCCTTGTGGTGTCTGAGACATCCGAAGGTCGCGGGTTCGAGCCCCGCTCCCGGCACCAGTACACCCCTTAGCATGAGACGGTGCGCAGTGTAAGCCTCATTGGAATCCTTGTCGTGCCTCATCGGCCACTAACCTTATGTTAGACCAGCCGGTCGGACCAACCGGTCTAATGCCTCTTGCACGCTACGAATCCATTGACAAATCCCTCAAAATGAGGATTCTTGATGTTTCTAAGGGTGAATTTTCTGCCCACGGTTTCGATGGCGCTTCGTACAACAAAATCATTCAAAAAATAGGCATCTCAAAAGGATCGATGTACTATTACTTTGAAAACAAAGAAGACCTGTTCGTTACGTGTTTTCTGGATGAAGCACTTGGAACAGGGAGTTTCGGTTTTGGAAACGCTTCATTCCCGACGGGGAGTGACGAGCAAACATATTGGGATTCATTCAAAACGATTTCATCAAAGCAATGGAATGATGTTTTTCAGCACCCAGTCCTGATGTCCCTCATGCGTCAATTGGTTTCGCTGGGGACCGATCACCCGATGTTCCGTAAGTTGAACGCAGAATGCGAGGGCTTGAGTGAGTATGGTGACATTATGGCCATTCTCGAACACGGGGTAGAGATTGGGGCAATCCGTGATGATGTCCCCCTCAATGTACTCATTCGCATGAACACCGAATATGAGGTGTGGCTGATGCAAGAAACGCAAGAGGGGCGTGTGAGTGAACAACAAGTGCCTGACAAATCCTTCGAGATGTTTAAGCAACTCTTTGAAACAAAAAGGTGAAACAAATGAGCAAATTATTACAAATGGAAAACCTAGAACGGCATTATGAAACACCTGCAGGCGTTGTTAAAGCCCTAGATGGTGTAAGTTTCGAAATTCACGAAGGCGAACGTGTGATTCTTCTCGGCCCGTCGGGCTCCGGAAAAACCACGCTTTTGAATTGTCTTTCAGCCCTTGACAGTCCAACCGGCGGAGCCTACACCTTCATGTCCAAACAAACGGGTGGTTTGGATGACGTCCCCCGGAACAGTTCCGAGAAAATGACCTCTTTTCGAAGAGAGAATATTGGCTATGTGTTCCAATTTTTCAATCTCTTGCAAGACCTCACCGTTCTTGAGAACATCCTTCTGATCCAAGAATTGGCTGGTAAAAAAGACCCAGCTCGAGCCAAGGAATTGTTGAAACTCGTTGGTCTAGAAGCTGAAGTCGACCGTTTTCCTGGTGAAATCAGTGGGGGCCAGCAGCAGCGAGTAGCCATTGCTCGAAGCATCGCAAAGCGACCAACCCTCTTACTCGGCGATGAACTCACCGGCAACCTCGATACCGAAACTTCGAACAAAGTGATGGAAGCCTTGGTGAGTGCTTGCAAGCAAGAAAACATCACCTCAGTGTTCGTTACACACGACGAGGGCTTAGTCAAGTATGCAACTAGAGTTATTCGAATCGACAGTGGAAAAATTGTCTCAGACGAACAAACGAACAACGATTCTTCGGAGTGAGGTGTTGCCATGTCTGCTCTCTTGAACAAGCGCTTGGCTCGAAGCCTATGGCGAACCAAATTACGGCTTCTGGCCGTGGTATTGATGGTGTTTGTCGGTGTTTTTGCCGGTATTACCTTTGGGGGTTACGCTCACAACCTAGGCGGCATGTACGATACCATGCAAGCCGACGATGAAAACGGGGCGAACCTTGCAGATCTGTGGGTTGACAACCGCAGTGCTCTTTGGACGCCCGAAGAAGTCAATTCATTCTGCGCTGCTTTGGATACGGCGTGGGAATCCTCATCCGTTTCTCCATCGCTTGACTCTTGCGAGGGTCGAACCGTAACACAAGGTGCGATGTTCCATACCAACGATACCGGTCAGCACATCATCAATTCACTATGGCATGGCATCCCTGACGGCGCCAATGCCGACCGCGTATGGATGCCTGAAGGACATTCAGAAGGCAGAACTGCGGTTGCTGCTGATGAAATTGTCATCGATGCTCACGTTACTGAAGCCCTTGAACTCAGCCTGGGCGATACTGTGAGTATTGGGGCTGGAAATGCAACTGCCGATTTCACGATTGTGGGTATGGGATACCACCCCCTTCACGTTCTCTTTGCGCCTGAAGGTGAATTGTTTCCTTCCGAGCCAGGTCAATACGTCGTTGGTTACCTTTCCGATGCTGGAATGGCTCGTCTCACCGGTGAAGTCCTGGGCACCAGCAACATGATTCTGTTGGATGTCGAAGGCACACCAGCGTTTGATTTACCCGATACAAGCGAAGAAGAAGGCGATGAGATCGATGGCGTGAAGGAACTTGTCAATACCGCTCTTGGCGAAGCAGCGTTGGACGCCCGTATTCGCGACCGGGGACAAAACGAACCCGTCGAAGTCATGCGACAAGATTTGGAAGGAACCAAGCGAACGACCGTCCCGTTTACCGTCATGATCGCTTCAATTGCAGCCATCACGATTGTCTTGAGTCTTCAACGCCTGGTTCAAAGTCAAGCCAAGGAAATCGCAGTGCTGCGAACACTCGGGGTCAAACGCTCATCGCTCATGACTGGTTACCTCATTGCTCCATTGGCGATTGGTGGGCTCGGGTGTGCACTTGGGGCATTAGCAGGGCCAAGCGGCATGAATGGAATGTTGGACTTTTACCAAGAATTAGTTGGTGTTCCAATTGTGGAACGCTCGATTCCAACTTCAGTTGTTGTATCTGTCATCGGCTCGACTATGCTCGTCGTGTTCCTCTCGGGTGCTTTCCCTGCGTGGAAGGCAAGCCGTCTGGATCCTCTAGCCGTATTAAGCGGTCAAAACGAGATGCGAGTGGGGTCAAACCTGCTGCGAAAACTCACCTCTTGGATGCCAACAACGCTTGGACTTTCTATTCGCTCAAGCGTGCGTAAGCCAATTCGTCTAACGATGACTTTTGTGGCTGTAGGGATCTCATTGATGCTTTTCGGCTCGATTCAAATGATGTCTGCTGGACTCCAAGAAACGGTGGTTGGAGGCCTGGAAGACGACCAGACATGGGATGCACAAGTCTACATCATGCCGGAGGCCGAAGGCCCCGTCGTTGATTGGGCAACCGACAATTCAGCCTCGTATGAGATGATTATTGAAATGCCACTTGGTTCAGTGGCTGACGGCGATGGAATTGACAGAGTGTTCACTCTTGTTGGCCTTGATTCGTTTGATGAGGGCATGCGTTCAGTTTCAATTTTAGACGGAGATGCTCCAACTTCATCTGCTGGATTAACTCAGGTGATGATGGATGAAGGAAGCATGACATTCCTAGGTTGGAGCGTTGGAGACCAGCACACTGTCAACCTCAATGGCGCTGATACCGAAGTCGAGGTTACCGCCACATCTACGGCAGAATTAGCGAGAACAATGTATTTCTTACGGGAAGATTTGAGCGGGATTTTAGGCGTCAATGCAACCTCGATTTACCTTGACCTTCCTGAAGGTGTTGAGGTTGATTCTGCTCTAGGAGAGGCCTCGATGGGAATTGTGGAGAGACAAACACTCCTCAATGGCATCAACAGTCTGCTTGACCAACAGACCCAAATTTTCCAGACCATGATGTACCTTGGCCTGTTGTTTACGATTGTTGTCATGTTCAATACAATGATTATGAACGTCGCTGAGCGTGATTTCGAACTGGCTACACTACGTGTTCTTGGTGCATCCACGCGCAGTCTTGGGACGATGCTTCTGTTTGAGAGCCTACTGATTGGAATCATCGGTGGTATTGTTGGGGTTTTGTTTGCATACGGAGGAGCGGTTGGATTAGCAGCATCATTTTCATCTTGGCAATTCTTCGTCCCGGTAACGATTGTACCGGGTGTTGCATTCCAACTCATGGGAGGAGTCATCGCCATCGCCATCGCCATGACTCCGATTGGAGTCTGGAGACTCCGACGTATGGATTTGGTCGAGAAAATCAAAGACCTATCTCAGTGAAGCGAACCCTTCATGTGGCGTCTTCTCCTCCACAGGCCATGGAAGGCCTCCCAACACCCGGTGAACGCGTCACCGCCACGGTCTCAACGTTGAACGGTGAAGTGACGCACGAAGGTTTGGTCTTACCGTCACCTGCACCCCGTCACATCTCGATCAAACTTGACAACGGATACAACGTCAACTATCCTCAAGAAAACATCGTCTCTTGGGAGCACGCATCGGTTAAACCATCAACACCGTCGGCGTCCCTCAATGCCCCTGAGGCATCAACTGACCTCCCTCGAGTGCGCCTCATCCATACCGGAGGTACGATCGCCTCAAAAGTGGATTATGCAACGGGCGCCGTTGAAGCACGATTTGAGCCCGAAGAACTCCTTGATGCAGTTCCTGAACTGGCTTCAATCGCACAACTTGATGCAATCAAAATAGGAAACATGTTCAGCGACGACATCCGCCCACAACATTGGAACCTCATCATAGAAGCCTGTGCAGCAGCCTTTGCAGATGGGTGCCGAGGCGTTGTCATCTCCCACGGAACAGACACCATGCACATGACTGCATCAGCTGTTGGATTTGCTTTCGCAGGAAAGGGAGAGACGCCCCCTGGGCCCATAGCGATGGTGGGCTCCCAAAGGTCAAGTGACCGAGGTTCATCTGACGCATCGGAGAACTTGCTCGCAGCCGTACATTGGGCCGCATACGGCCCAGCACCAACCGGCGATGCAGGCGATGCATGTACGGTCGTCATGCACGATTCCCAAAGCGATGGAACCATGGCAGTTCATTCAGGATTTGCTGTTCGCAAAATGCATTCTTCAAGGCGAGATGCATTCCAAGCGGTTAACGGCCAAGCTCTCGCACACATCTCCATCACCTCAGAAGGATTCGAAACAAAACTGAGTCCGGAGTACCAGCAAATGCAAGAAAACAACCCTGGCCGGCCCAAAACCCAGTACCCTACGAGGTATGAACCAGGTCAGCGCATTGCACAATTCTTGGCTGGCCCTTGGCTTCATGCTGAACACATTGAGGCCGTCATCTCTACCGGGGTACAGGGCGTGGTCATCCATGGGACTGGACTTGGGCACCTCCCGATTGATGACCCGCAAAAAGACGCTCCAGAAAACACGCAATTGTGGCGCGTTTTGACCCGCTGCATGAACCGGGAACTTCCGGTTGTCGTCGTCAATCAATGCATCAATGGCCCCGTAGACATGAACGTCTATTCCAAGGGAAGAAAACAAATTGACATGGGGCTTCTTGGACACGGTATCAATTCGACACCCGAAGCGATCACTGTCAAAACACACTGGTGCTTGTCTCAAGGAATGGAACTGAAGAAGATGTTGGCAAAAAATCTCTGTGGAGAACACCGCGATAACTTGTTTGAATGAGCGCACCAATCAAAAACCGAGAAGGAGTGGAAGGAACATGCAGAGGGATTCAGCGCATCGGCTTGAAGACCTCAAGGCAAAGCAAGAAGCAGCCCGCCTGGGTGGTGGATTAAAACGCCAAGAAGCCATTCGCTCATCGGGGAGAGGCACTGCCAGGGACCGCCTAGGAATGCTACTTGATGAAGGCTCATTTCTTGAAATCGATGCTTTCGTCACGCACCGAACCGATGACCACAACATGTTTCTTCACAAAACACTCGGGGATGGAGTTGTTGCTGGACAAGGCACCATTGATGGAAGAAGAATCTATTGTTTCGCCCAAGATTTCAGCGTTCACGGCGGTAGCATGGGCGAGATGCATGCCCTTAAAATCGCAAAAATCGTTGAGATGGCTGAACGGGCAAAAGCCCCCCTCATCGCCATGTGGGATGGAGGTGGGCAACGCGCCCAAGACGGTGTCAATGCACTTGCAGGAACCGGCGAATTGTTGGACCGCTTGGTCCAATGCAGTGGAAGAATTCCTACCATAAGCATCGTACTGGGGCCCGTTGTTGGCGCATCTGCACTTGCTGCATCACTTTCCGACTTCACCATATTGGGGGAAGAAAACGGACAATTGTTCCTCTCCTCGCCGCTTGAAACGCCTGAAGTGATGAGCGGTGAAGTCGATGCGGCTGGCTTAGGTGGTGCGAACCTCCATGCTTCCCGCTCAGGTATCGCTTCGCTGATCGCTGACGATGAGGAAGATGCGTGTGATTTAGCATGCATGCTCCTCTCCTATCTCCCCGACCACAATATGGCGGACCCACCCTTCGTCCCAACTGCCGACCCTATTGAACGGTCAAACGAGGCCCTGGAGGATGTTGTCCCCGACAACCCAAACAAGCCCTATGACATGGTCGCAGTTGTTGAGGAAGTCGTGGATGACGGCATGTTCATGGAACTCTTTTCTGCCTACGCGGACAACATCATTATCGGGTTCGCACGCCTCAATGGAATGCCGATTGGCGTCGTTGGAAATCAACCAAAAGTTCTTGCTGGATGTCTTGATATCGATGCATCTGTCAAAGCTGCCCGTTTCATTCGCATGTGTGATGCTTTCAATATCCCGCTTGTTACCTTTGAAGACGTGCCTGGATTCCTCCCCGGAGTGGTCCAAGAATGGGGTGGAATCATCCGCCACGGGGCCAAATTGTTGTTCGCCTACGCCGAGGCTACCGTACCAAAATTGACCTTGGTCACACGCAAGGCTTACGGAGGAGCTTACCTTGCTATGTCCTGCAAGCATTTGCAAAGTGATTACAACGTTGCATGGCCAACCGCTGAACTGGCGGTGATGGGAGCCGAAGGAGCCGTGAACATCATCCACCGAAGAGAAATCCAAGCCGTCCCTGATGGGGAAAAGGAAAACGTCCGACTCCGGCTTGTTGACGAATACAAGGCAAAGTTTGGCGACCCCTATGTTGCTGCTCGAAATGGATGGCTTGATGACGTCATTGAACCCTCTGAAAGCCGATTGCGACTCATACGTGCATTGAACATTCTCAAGTCCAAGCGTGAATGGTCGCCTCCAAAGAAACATGGAAACATACCGTTGTGATTCAGCGAAGTCGATTGGCTCGTGCGAGCAGTCCACTTGGTTCATCCTCAGCATCAACTTCGACCTCTACCTCTACGGTTTTGATTCCGCTCTGAGCCAGGGCACCTGCACTCCGAGAACGGACTGCATACATCAGGAGCCCACCCAAAACGATGAGAACAAGGCCTGCAATGACCAGTGTGGTTTGTGAACCCACTGAGGAGCCGGTGGAGTCACCCCCACCCCCAGAATTTGTGTTGGTTGAAGATGTTGTCAAGTCAAGGGCGTAGGTGGCAACAACATCTCGATCCAATTCGTCATCGTGAACCTTGAGTTTTACCATGACGATCGTGTCCAAATCCGATGAAACCGGAATGAGCGTCACGCATTGTGCTGAAGAAAGCCCTTCGTTCAAACACGAGTGGCTAACATCAATCTCTTGTTCGTCTAAGAATACCGTTGCGTTCGTATTGAGCACACCATCAACATCTGAAACGCTCCATTGCATGGTTGCTGTATTGCTGCCATCCACACGCTGTATGCTGGTAACCGAGGCGAAGGGAAGGTCACCCACTGGCCGTACTGTAATCGTGAACGGATGGTTGTAGGAAGTGGTCCCGTCCGTAACATTGACCCAAACACTGTCAAATTGCCCGTTGTAATCTTGCTGTGGAGTGATCAAAAACTCATTCAATACCCTTTGAACAGACAATTCCGAATGGTTATGTGAAGAGGACCATGTGAGAACATCTCCATCGATGTCGTAGGCCATCAATGTCAGGTTCAGAACATGAGTCGAATCCTCATCCATGGTGACGTTGACCCAAGCCGACTGGTTGATGGTAATGGGGTCGTCTGTGGATTCTACAAGAACAGGAACCTCAATCTCAAGCCCAGGCGTTGTTCCATCACCCACCAAGGCATCAAGGACAACTGCGCCATACTGGTTGGGAAGAGGCGTCAGAGTAAGAATACCGTTTTGAACAGAGAACTGGACAGGGCCATCTGTTCCCGAGTTTGCACCGTTAACCGACACGAGAAGTGATTCACCTTCAGGGTCAAGCACAACATCGCTAAAATCAAAATTGAGAGTTGGACCGTCTTCCAGCAGCACCTGTTGCGGGACGGTTCCAATCTTCACCACGGGGTCGTCAACCGGAGACAGGAACACGCGAAGGGTGATGTTCTGTTCGTCAATGACCCCTCCGTCACTTCTGAGTTTCAGTTCAAGTGAACATTCCCCTAACCATTCTTCTTCAACAGCATGAACAAGTTCCAGCGTAAGTCCGTCTCCACCCAAAATCACACCGAAATGTGAGGCATTTGGCCCAATCAAGGTTGCTTCTACCGCGCGGACAAGTGTTCCATCAGGGTCGGTGGCTGCGTCTGAAACAGTGAAGGTTGAACTCCCATGTTGAGGCAAGTAAATCGTTGGGGGCGGGGAGGCGAGAATCATTGGCGTGTTGGTCCTTGCCACCATTGAATGAACTGTGGAGGGTGCTCCTTCAACCGAAATACGCATCCATGCCTTGTGGGAACCAGGAGCTACTGGAGCCATTGGGTATTCACACGTTGCTGTCCCGCCGGAAGAAATTGAACCTGCAGTGGGCCATGCTTCACCAATCCACCCGCAACTCACGTTCACATCATAATTCGCAGGGAGTTCGGCGAACACCGTTCCGTCGCGCAGGGTCCAATTGGTTTGCATGACGAAGGTCTGTGTCGCATTAAGAGCATCTTGTGTGTCAGGGGAGACGGTCGTATTGTTGAGAATAAGGAAGGAACTTTGCTCAAGGTTTTCGTCAACATAGGCATTGGTATCGCTCACGATTTGCGCACCTTCAGCACGATTAAGTGCATCTCTGAAACGATCATTGTCCCCGTGCAACACGGCGTCCAAGTAAGCGATGACGTGCTCAGAACTCAATTCAATTTGGGCGCTTTGACTCATGGTTGCATCCCCATCGCTTTCAAAGAACGACTGCGAATCTTGGAACTGGTAATGGTTTGCGCCTAAGAGGTGCATCCAGTGCCATCCATACCCTCCTGCATTTTCTAAGCGTTCCATCGTAGCAGTCGATGGAGCCACTTCATCCACAGTCCCAGTGATGAATAGGCCGGTGTTTGGGCGTGGGAAAACTGGAGAATACGAGGGATTGAACCAATCTTCACCAGAATCAAACCTGTCCAGGTCCAAACCAAGTCCAAACAGACTACGAGGTGGCTGAACGGTATCGGCACGTTGACTTTGATTGAAGTAAGGAAGCGCAACATAAGCCGCTGCAGCGCCTTTACCGTGACCACCGATTCCCCAATGGTCAACATCAACATTCCCGGCACTCCCCATCACATGGAGATTGGTTTGGTTTTGCGAACCCATGATCTCTGCGATGTCGGTTAGAAAACTTAGGGTTTCTTCGACATCGGTCTCGTCTTGCACGGGTTGAGTCACGACAACAATGAAACCACGCTTGGCAAGTTCTTCAACAAAAAGCGTGTATGCATCAAGGTTTTCACCTGAATCCCCGATGAAAACCGTCCAAGGAAACGGCCCGTTACCGGCCATGTCCTTATCCTCACCGTCATTCATTGCTGGGTATACCATTCTAACTTCAGGCGAGAACACCCCATCAAGGCGAAATTCAGTCCAACCGACGGGGAAATCAACACCATCATGACTTTCTTGAAAATTCGGATTTTCCATCAACAGAGCGGAACAAGGCGTGATGAACATCAGCATTGCCAGGAACACCCCGAGCCAACGTTGTGGATTCTTCTTCACCATGTTCACGCCTTCTCCTTCCATTCCTTCTCCTTAGAGGCTTCGTAGTCATGCGTATTTGTCAAGAGTAGTTTCAGCCACAATCAAGCGATTCAAGAGCAGTTCGAGGGAAGGAAGTTCTTCTTCTCGTTCCGGAGCCCATAGATGTTTCCAACAAGCAAGATGTTGAGCGACGAGCAACCATCGTCCGTCGAGAGGCATAGCAATCATTCGGTCCACTCGTTCGTCAAGTGCCCCATCCATGTTGGAGTAGGATGCGTGAAGAAGGACGTCAACATCAAAACTTGGCGTTCCTGATTCAAAATTCACGACGACATCTGGCTCTTTGGCCGTCATTGAATTCATCCAAGGACCGCTCCCAAGTTCTCGCCCTCCTCCTAATGAACGAATTAAGCCGCCGTTCTGCGACCAAGCATGAGCAGTTGAACGTGCTGCACCTCCGCCACCAATCAAACCGAGAACGGTATGTTGAGGATGAAAACCATGATGTGTCATGACGGCACATATGCCGAGGCCGTCAAAACCGGCACTCCACCAACCCTTGCCATCCCATCTGAGTGCATTAATACTCTTGATGTCGCGAGAGGTGTCGATACAAATTACAGCCTCAGAATCCAATTGATGCTTGAGCGGCGAGGTGAGATTCATCCAGATTTCATTCTCAAACATTCGGGTCGGGAGGCTTTGTGCATGCTTGGAAGCCACCGCTCCATCAAAGGCCTCTCGTTTCGGAGCAAGGGCTGCTGCAGGGATTTTTACTGCTCGTGCCGCGGTTACTGCTTTTTCAAGCAGTGCAGTCGTTCTGAATTTACCGAATACTGCCTGTGTCAAATCCCATTCTTGTGGGCGGGGCACCGAACCAGCGTACCCCCACGCCAGTGCGTCAGAGATGGAAGTTGCATCGACCAATTCAATGCTGAGTGACCGCGTTCGGCTCACGAGGCCGAGATGGTCACAAACGAGCGCCATCAACAGCGGTGACAAACTATGGGTGATGGGAGAACCCGCAATCCCATACCGGATTTCGCCCATGAATAACCCATAACTATCGCTCATTTCAATTCATTCATGCTATTTCTCGATTCGGTAATTGGAATTCTTGTTCAGCGAATACAGGAGAAGATTAAAAGACGAGCCCTCGCTTAAAGTTACCATGGACAACCTCATTTCGCAGGCAAATAAACAATCCAAGTTTGGACAAATGATGTTTGGACTGCTCAGCATGTACCTCTCTTTGGCCAGTTATCAACAATTTGAGGAAGCACTCGGAGAGATATTCGGAGCCGCACCAGCCATCATCATAGGAACCATTTTGCTTGCGGGCTACCAAATCATCAAAATCGATAAGAAAAACGAGCTGGAGGGTGGTTATATTACCAACCCATACACTCAAATCATCAAGAATAACTTGGGTACTTACGAAGTAGTAGAGACCAATCAAGAGCAACAACGTTCATCCGCATTAGGAATGGTGGTAACAGTCGGATTCATCATCTGGGCTTGTGAGCGAACTTGGGCAAGCGTACTGTGGGGATGAAATGAGCGGCCTCGGAGACGTCTTTCTAATGAAAGACCAAGTGAATGAAGGCACAAACATCTATGCAATGGTCCTCGAAAAAGCATCCATTCTTTTGTCGTTGTTGATCGTCCTTGCCGTTGCTTGGGCGTTGAACCTACCGGCATGGGGAATTGGGCTCGCTGTTGGCTTCTCCCTTGGACCTATTGTGTACGGTCATTACTACATCCTCTACATTCGTCCTGCGTTAAAAGCGGGCAAAGTATCAAAGCGTAAAACCGACTAGACTGAATAAGGTGAACCGATGCTAGACTCAATTCTCGGTTTTTTCGGTCTTGAAGGCATCACGGGTGTAGATGTTCTTTTTGCAGCATGCGCCATCATTGGGACCATCCTTTTCCTACTCTACTTCGTGCTCGTGATGCTTACGGGAGCCGCAGATGGAATGCTTGAAGTCGCTGGCTTTGACCTTGAAATGGACGCCGCTGGCGTGTTCCATATGTTCACTTTACAGGGTCTGCTCAGTTTCATTATGATGTTCGGAATTTTCGGACTTGCTGTATCCCAATCAGGAAACAATACCAATGCGGTACTGGCCGTTTTAGCAGGTACCGCTGCTGGAACAGCCTCAATGTACGTCGTTGCAAAAGTATTCCAGGCCATGCAAAGTTTGGAATCCGACGGAACCGTAGTCCATAACAAAGCTCTTGGCGCCAGAGGGACCGTTTACCGTCGCATTGACCCGAACAAACCCGGGCAAGTACAAGTTGAATTCCAGGGTGCGCTGCGCACCATGTCTGCTCGTTCAGACGACGAAGCAGCAACCCTTGAAACCGGCTCATTGATTGAGGTGGTTGACACGATTGGAGAAATTCTCATCGTAGCACCCCTTGACCGAAAAGCCACCACAAGAAAAGAAGAGGAATAATTATGGCAGACATTGTTGGATCATTGATACTTATCGGAACTGGACTTTTTGTTTTCGTGTTGCTTGCAACCGTTTACATCGCAGCAAACAGATACAAACTCGCACCTTCGGATAAAATCCTGGTCGTTTACGGTAACGTCAAGGGATCAGGAGCCGCAGCATGTTACCACGGTGGTGGTCGAATTGTTTGGCCGCTTATCCAAAATTATGCCATGCTTGACTTGAAACCCCTCACCATCAACATCAATTTGGAACACGCACTTTCTCAACAAAACATTCGTATTAACGTCCCATCAACCTTTACCATCGGTATCTCGACCGAGCCGTCCATCATGCAAAACGCAGCAGAACGTCTCCTTAACCTACAACCACCTCAAATTGAAGACATGGCCAAGGAGATTATCTTTGGACAACTCCGTCTTACGGTTGCATCGTTGACCATTGAAGAAATCAACCAGGACCGTGAAGCGTTCCTTTCGTTGGTTGCTAACAACGTGGACACAGAATTGCACAAGATTGGACTTTACCTCATCAACGTCAACATCACCGACATTACTGACGAGGCTGACTACATCAAGTCCATCGGTGCAAAGGCAGCAGCCGAGGCAATCGCATCTGCTGACGTCGACCGTGCTAACGCCACTCGCCAAGGTGCAGTTGGACAAGCGATCGCAAACCGAGAGCGTGAGATTGAAGTCGCTAAGAACCAAGCTGCCTCTGATAAGGGTCAGAAGTCCGCTGAATCCGACCGACGTATTTTCGTACAACAACAAGAAGCACAAGCGGTCGAAGGAGAGAACATTTCTCGTGCTGACATCGCATCATACAACGCAGACCTTGCAGAACGTGAAGCGTCCGCTTACCAACGTTCTGAAGTTGCAAAGCGTGTCGCCCAAGTAGAAATTGAAAAGGCTCAGTATGAGTTTGAAGGCCAACGCCTTCGTGCAGAAGAAATTGCTCGTGAAGAAGTTTCCAAGCAACAGATCGAGATTGCTGCAGAGGCAGAAGCAGAACGCCAACGCCGAATCGCAAGAGGTCTTGCTGACGCTACACTCGCAGCATACAACGCAGAGGCTGAAGGACAGCGAGCTGTTCTTGAAGCCAAGGCTGAAGGATACGCAAAACTCGTCAAGAGTGCAGGTGGCGACGCAAAGGCTGCTGCAACGCTACTGATGGTTGAGAAGATTGAAGGCTTGGTTGCACGTCAAACTGAAGCCATTGCAAACTTGAAGATTGACAAGATTACCGTTTGGGATTCAGGCAACAACGCAGAAGGCGGCGGTTCAACCTCCAACTTTGTCTCGTCTTTGATGCAAAGCCTACCTCCTGTTCACGACGTTGCTAAGATGGCTGGCGTTGACTTGCCCGATTACTTGGGCAGCATGAAGGAAGAGTGAACCTCCTCCGCAGGCTTGACAGGGTGCGAAAATCGCCTCCCGATGACAAGATGAAGCGACGGCTTCAAAGGCTCAACGATACGCAAAGGCGTTCATGACCAGTGACCTTGAGATTGCACGAGCGGCAAAAATGGAACCCATTGAAGCCATCGCGTGGAAATTAGGCATCTCCTCTCACGAGATTTTTCCCATGAGTCAAGGGGTTGCAAAAATCACCTGGGATGCGCTCAAGAGCCGATTCAACAAAGCACAAGGCAATTTGGTTCTGGTAACATCAGTGAACCCCACTCCGTTTGGAGAAGGAAAAACCGTCACGACCATTGGGCTCACTCAAGCACTCTGCCATATTGGCCAAGCGGCCACATGCGTCATTCGAGAACCGTCCATGGGGCCTGTTTTCGGCATCAAGGGTGGAGCAGCCGGAGGCGGTCACGCTCAGGTTCTTCCGATGGAAGACATCAACCTCCACCTTACTGGAGACTTGCACGCCGTTACATCTGCACATAACCTCCTATCTGCACTGATCGACAATCATCTCAAGCACGGCAATGAATCCAAACTTGACCCGTCACGAATCTCTTGGCCTCGTGTCATTGATATGAACGACCGTTCACTTCGCCAAGTCACCGTAGGCCTAGGTGGGCCAGCGAACGGGTTGGTCCGAGAGGACCGCTTTGACATTACTGCTGCAAGCGAGGTCATGGCCATCCTTGTGCTGGCAAGCGACTATGCAGACCTTAGAAAGCGTCTCGGAGAAATCGTCGTCGGCACGTCCACGGATGGAAATCCAGTCAAGGCAAGCGAAATCGGTGGGGCTGGGGCAATGGCTCTCTTGCTTCGACAAGCATTCCTACCTAATCTGGCTCAAACCCTTGAAGGCAATCCTGCATTCATCCACGGGGGACCTTTTGCAAATATTGCACATGGGAACTCCAGCATCATCGCTGACCGAATGGCTCTGGCAAGTGCTGATTTTGTAGTAACTGAGGCTGGTTTTGGCTCCGATATGGGAGCAGAGAAATTCATGCACATCAAAGCAGCAACATCCGGAAAGGCGCCCGATTGTGTCGTCATGAACGTCACCGTTCGTTCAATGAAACTTCACGGAGGGGCATTTGGCGACCGAGGTGGAATTCGGCCGGATAAGGCTACGCTTGAGGCAGAGAACGTGAAGGCGACTGTTTCGGGGGCAAGAACGAACCTCGACCGACACATCAGGAACATGGCTGCATTTGGTATTCCAGTAGTGGTTTCGATCAACAAATTCGCATCCGACACCGATGCAGAAATCAATGCAATACGAGATGCAGCGCATGAAAGTGGCGCAACTTCAGTTTGCATTACAGAAGTGCACGCACATGGTGGAGAGGGAGGCAAAGACCTGGCTCAAGCCGTTGTCAAGGCTGTACAAAATCACATAGCCTCTGGACGGCCGTTCGTGCCGTTGTTCAAACCCGATGTTGATGTCGTTGAGAAAGCCACTGCAATCGCAACCCGGATGTACAAAGCCAATGGAATATCGATGACGGCTAAAGCAAAGCGTGAACTTGACCGTATTCGCTCTTGGGGGTACGGGCACTTACCCGTTTGCATGGCAAAAACACAATATTCTTTTTCGCATGATGCAGGTTTACTCGGTGCACCAACAGGCTTTACCATTCCAATCGGAGAATTCCGACTCAATGCTGGAGCAGGATTTATTGTCGCTGTTCTTGGTAACATGATGACCATGCCTGGCCTACCAAAGCGGCCGGCTGCATTGGACATGGACATGGATGAAAACGGAAATCTACTGGGCGTATTTGGGTGAAGCAATGAACATTCTCAAGCGGGACCAGCATGAGTGGAAACTTCGTGTCGAGTCGGTTGATGACATGTGGGTTTTGGCTCGATTGGTTCGCCCTGGATGTTCATTCGCCATGCTTGGTGAACGCAGAGATCAAACCACAGGAGGCGAGGAAGGAGGTCGTTCCAAACAATCGGAGCGCAAAAAAATGTGGATCCAACTCCACGTCCAATCCGTTGAGCATCAAACTTTTTCCGACACACTACGCGTTCACGGCATCATTGAACAAGCACCTCTTGATGTTGGACTCCACCACACCCATTTGGTTGAAATTAGAGATGATATCGTCCTCCGCTCCAACAAAGGATTCAGCGCAATGGACCGTGATTTGCTCTCTGAAGCCGTATCTGCATCCAAGCGAGGCCAGGTGGCGTTGCTGGTTGTCGAGGGGGATGAAATGATTCTGTACTTCGTGACCGGACGAGGTTTGCGTGAAAGCGCAACGTGGACCATGCGGGGTGGAGGAAAGCGTGGAGATTTACGCCAAAATGAAGGCATTAATCAACAGTTTCGTGCTACGGTCGTCAGTGGATTGACCCAACAATTGAACGAGGAATTGCCGTTGGTCATCTGTGGTCCAGGACATAATCGTGACCGAGTGATGGCTGACCTCAAAGCGGCTGGACACAAGCGAACCATGGTCTCAATCGCCACCAGCATGGGTGGCCGGAGCGCCGCCAATGAGGTTTTACGTGAAGGGCTTGCAGGGGCGATGCTATCTGAACACCAAATGGTGAAAGAAATCACACTCTTGGAAGAAGCATGGAAACGAATCTCAACCGATGGTGCCGTGGCCTATGGAAGTAATAATCTGATCAAGGCCATGAACGAGGGAGCCATAGACACACTTCTGATTTCAGCAGACCTACTTCGTGATGCAACCGCCCAAATCAACGGCAAGAGTTGGGAGCAGTGGACCTCACAGCTCAAAAGTCTAGGTGGGACACTGGTTCAGTGCTCAACGGATCACGATGACGGTGGCCAATTGAATGGAATGGGTGGAGCAATTGCTCTGTTACGCTATCGGATGTGAGATTGTGGAAGTCATTCATTTTGCAGACCTTGGAGAATCTCCACGTGATGCACTGCAAGGAAAACGGTGGCTCATCGTGAGCGCCAAAGAATTGCATCAAGCAACGGGTGCCTTGATGTTCAGCGAATTGGAAGATGTCCTTGTGGCCGTTGACCACAGAGGTTTACCGCCAGTAGATGGGCTTTGGATGAGAGCAGTACATCTTCTCCTCGTCGATGAGGAAACCGATGCTGAGGGGCTTCAACTGCAATCTGGAATTACGAAGGTTATCGCTCAAAATACAGGTGGCATTGAACAATATTTGTGGTAGTGGGACTGGAGGGACTCGAACCCTCGATCAACTCCGTGTAAGGGAGGTGTCATAGCCACTAGACCACAGACCCATACGGTCCTGTTGGACTTCCTTTTTCAAGAGTCCGTTCAATGGGTTAACCTCAAAACCGTTCGGCGCTGAGCGTGAACCAATGGATGACAATATCCGAGCGTCGGCTGCACGCCTTGTTCGACGACTCAAAGAAGGTGGTCACACCATCACCGTTGCCGAGTCCTGCACGGGTGGTTTGTTGGCGAGTACTCTGACCGATATTGCAGGTGCAAGTGAATGGTTCAAGAAATCATGGGTCACTTACGCCAATGATGCAAAAGTCGGAGAACTCGGAGTTGAGGAAGAGGTCATCAACAGCAAAGGCGCAGTATCAGCCCGGGTAGCCATTCAGATGGCCCAAGGTGCTCGTGAGCGTGCAGAGGCTTCGATAGCAATCGCAATCACAGGAATTGCAGGACCAAATAACGATGGTTCAGCCAAGCCTGTTGGAACCGTGTATGTTGGAATTGCATCACGTACTTGGGCCAATGCTCTGCACACGCAGATTGGCGGTACACGAGCCGAAAATAAATCTGGATTCGTTCAATTTGCTTTGCAAACAGCCATCCATTGCTGGGATGATGCGATGGTACAGGCCAAAGAAGCTGAAGCGAAGGAAATTATTGCAATGGAAGAGGCCGTGAAGAAAGAGGAAGAGCGTCTTAACGAACTCGAACGCCGAGACGCCGCTGCTCGGGAAACAGCACCGTGGCAGGATGAGGCCTGGGCTGAAAAACAAGCAGCCACCGACAAAGAAATGGGTTCTGACGTCGAGTGGTCAGAAGAAGAATGAGTTTCCATTCAAACTTCATCATTCTTCATCACACACCTTTTGAAGCGTCGTCGCACAAGGGCAACCATGGGTGAGGGATGGGCCGAAATCGCTGCTCTGCTCAAACAGCACAAATTGTTGGCCATGACTTCCATAAAGACTCAACTTATGGCTCTTGACAACCCGATGGAAGTCATTGCTGCGGCAGGACCATTGAATTATTCTTCATCCGTCCTCAACGATTCCATGCTCACCGCCATGATCGAACATGTGAGCAGCACAGTGGGCCATTCCGGCAGTTCTACCAAAGCAACACCAGCAGCAGCAACAGCTGTCCCTCTACGATCGAGACCTGAGCAAATTGTAGCTCAAACACCAACGGACCTCGCAAGAACCGTGGCCCCGATTGAGGAGCCAAAACCCTTGGACATCAAATTCAGAAACAACCTTCCCGATTGGAACCAATCCGACTTTTCAACACACGCCAGTGATGTGAGTTCGGACATTACCGTCCACTTTGACATCACTGGAAACTCTGTTACCGAAGGGAAAATGTCCGACATCACAGCGTGTTTTAACGACCGCTTGAAAAGTATCCGTAAACTCATCGTTCAAAATTCAAACCTTCCACGAAAGCACCAAGAAATTGCCCGTCTACTCGCTGAAACCAACCGCTATCAGGGACATGAAAACAAAGCCGCTGCAATTGGTCTAGTCAATGAACCGAGATACACAAAAAACGGTCACCTCATATGGGGCCTTGAAGATGAGACTGGAGAAATGACCTGCCTTCTGACAAAGCGAAAAGGAGAGGACCGGGACAGAGCCCATGAAGCGATACTTGAGGCAGGACTGATGCCTGATGATGTGCTTGGCGTATCGGGGACCTTCAGCCAAACGGGTGATTTATTTTATGTGGATGACCTCCATTTCCCCTTGGAAACCCGGCATCAAAAAGTCAGCGCTGAACAAGGTGTTAGTGTGGCCTTCCTCTCAGACATTCACGTCGGTTCGAAGACCTTCCTTGAAGCGCAGTGGCATAAGATGGTTCGCTGGTTCCATTCTGACCCTCTTGCAAAGACGATCAAGTACCTCATCCTGTCAGGAGATTGTGTTGATGGAGTCGGAATATATCCTGGGCAAGACAAGGAACTCGCCATTCCTGACCTCTTTGCCCAATACACTGAATTCGCTCGTTTGTTGGAATTACTCCCCGATTGGGTAGAGTGCGTCATGCTTCCTGGAAACCACGATGCAGTACGTCCTGCTGAACCGCAGCCAACCTTTGAGAAAGACATTCAGCAGGATTACAACACCACCACATTTGTTGGTAATCCTTGTGACTTTTCCCTCCATGATGTGCGGTTGTTGTCATACCACGGAAAGTCAATCGATGATTTCGTAGCGGGCCTTAGAACAGTGACGTATGCTGACCCCGTTGAAGCCATGCGAGAAATGCTGCGTCGTCGTCATTTAGCCCCCCAATGGGGTGGAAAAACACCGTTATCTCCCGAACCCGAAGATGGCTTGGTCATTCGGGAAGTCCCAGACATCTTTGTCACGGGTCACGTTCATGGTCACGAATGTGTGGACTTCAGGGGTACAACACTTGTCTGCTCTAGCACATGGCAGGATCAAACATCCTACCAGCGCATGCTCGGATTCCAGCCAAAGCCGTGTATGTTGACTATCATCAATTTGAAAAGTCACAAATCAATATCAATTCCCTTCGCTTGATGGAATCAAGACATTCCAAGATAGGGTAGAATATCCCTCAGATCCTTGGTGTTAACAACGGGAACCCCTGCATCCTTAAAGGCAACATGAGAAGATTCACGGGTTGGGTTGAAGCCGATAAAACCGCTACCTTCGACTTGCATCGAGAGATCCATTTCAGAATCCCCAACCGATACACAATGTTGGGGTTTGAACCCGTTCATGTCAAGTAAACGCTGAATGACATCGTTCTTTCCAGTTGCGTGAAGCCGGCATACACCTTCATCGGTGAGAAACCCATCATCGTCAAAGACGAACCCGTTAGCAATCCAATCGTCAACTTTGAGAATACCAGCAATGGAACTCACAAAGATGTCAACACCGGCGCTGACAATGGCTACAAAAACGCCCTCAGCCAAAAGTTTCTCGACAACATCACGTGCACCAGGCATGAGTTTCACACCAGCATAGGCACGAAACAACTCGTCACGGTGAATAGGATCTTGCACTTCTTTCCACATCTGGATATCGGAGCGCATGAACTCAACATCGCTGAGTTCACCACGGATAAACCGGTTCAGGTTCAACGCGTTGTCCGTACCAAATGCATCGTGAAGTGTTCTCCATGAGCTCACTGCATCGACAAGCACACCATCGCAATCAAAGACTACGATTCTTGGTTTGACGTTCCCATTCTCTTGAACCATAACCCAACCAGCCAACTCCAGTTTGAAAGGGTTCGCTTTTGGCTAGGGGATCGCCCAAGGCAGGGAGCCCTGTTAGGGGCTCCCCGCTGGGATACAGCCTCACGGCTGCAGACACCTGCTTGCAGGTGAAGTATTGTCGTAACAACTCAACTGAGACTTCAAGCCTTCTTGTCGTAAGCCAGATTCGACCACTTCGTCAATTCTGCTCCATTGCCGTTAGGCGGAGCATAGGTGATGGTGATCGTAACACCGGTGAGCGGTGTACCGTCTGGTGCGTGTGTGCGAACAAAGATTGTATCGCCAGAGTTGAAGGTCGAAATTGACCGATTACCGTCTCTGTCGACAGAATCAACGAACGTTACAAACGAGTCACTGTTCGCCGGATTAAATCCGTACACGCCAGCGCTTTCAGCAAGATTAACCGTAACCACACTCTGACCGCCTGTTGAGTTCTGATAGATCACACGGACTTCAACAGCTTGTGTTGCAAGTGCCGTTTGTGCGTTCATCACAGAGATTCTCCAGTGGCCTTCATCAGCGTCAACACCGTTCACATCTTCCATTTGGAAGGTGATACGAGGTACGCCTTTGACGTCGGTTTCAGCGAGCGAAGACGCCCAGACATAGATGACACCAGAGAGAACCACGGTGATAGCAACCATCAGGATGGTAGCGATCACAGGGCTGACTGCAGTTTCATCGTCTTTCATGCGTTCGACCACTTCTTCTTCGTCATCAGCACGGCGGCTGGAGAAGGTTAGGGCGCTCACGAAGAGACCAACCATAGACACAGCAATGATGCTTGGGGCAAAGGAAGGAACTGCGCTTGCTCCAACAGTGTCGACAACGGTTGGGATGTCTTGACTTGTCGAGAGGAACGAACTGTCAGCGGTATCTTGGTCGGCTGCGTTACATGGGTCAGCGGCTGGAAGCGAGGTCATGATGTTGTTACACCAGTTGCTGTCTTCAAGCAATGGACGACGGATAGAGGATGCTGTTGCATCTTGTCCATATCGACCAGGGGCGGACCATGGCTCATCGGATTGAACACCGTTGATCACACGGTAGTGTGATTCAGGGTTGTCAGCGATGAAACGATCAGTGGTTGATTTCGTCAAGTCACATGGGTTATCCAAACAAGTGAGTACATCCATTTCGACCCAAACATGTGTTGTATCTCTGGTGACGTAAACGTCCTCAGTGAGTTTCACCGCAGTGTTGTAGTCAGGCACATCGTAGTAACGAGTTTGTTCAATGTCTGTGTGTCCATCCGAATGGTAGGTCACAGCGAGCATGTGGTCGTAACGGTACGGTCCAGGGTCTCCAGCGCCGTCAATGGTGACGGTGACTGGGATGTATGTTCCGGTCATGACGTTAGTAACTCCATTGAAGCTGAATCCGGTCACAGCGTCGAAGGCATAGTCTGGGACTTGCTCTGGGACGTTGGTAACCTTCACACCGATGGTCTTGGTTGCAACACCTTGCTCGTAATCAGCAATAGGCATCAAACTGGTATCGTAGTTCGGGATGTGAGTGTTGTATTCGCCATCAACGATAGGTGCAGTTGGTGTGTCACGTAGAACCAGAGTGATCTCACAGTATGAACTGCCTGTCGGTGGAATCTGGTGGATACCAGCGTTGTTGAGGTAGTCACGCTCTTCGTTAGGCACGTCAGTTGCAGCATCTTCAATCAGGTCAAAGACGAGGTCGTCTCCGATGATGGTTGCTGTGAAGTAGTTCGTGTATGTGCACTGGTCAGTCGATTCAACGGTCCAAAGAAGGTCGTCCATTTCGTGGTCAACATCAGCCTTGACAGCAGAGAGGTCGAACGTTAGGTTGTCTTCGTTGGTATCGTCTTCGGTCATGACAAGCTTCCAAGCCTGGTTGATCGGTAGGTTAGCCTTGTTCACAATCGTTGTACCGTTAGCGGCATCCCAATCTCGAATCACTGGTGCATCGTTGACCGGTGATACGGAGAAGGCAACATCAAAGGTGTCTGCATCGACATTCTCTGCTCCATCATCAGATAGAGAGAGGGTCATCATACAAGTGCCACCCTTTTCGTTTGCTGTGTTCTCAGTAATGGTCAACTCGTTGTTGACAACATCGACTGTGAATGCTTCACAGGTTGTTGGGATGCTTGCGCCCCATGTGTAGGTTTGACGGCTTGGCGATTGCTCGTTAGCCATGTCCCGGATGTAGGAGCGAGTAGCGTTGGATACGTCACCAAGGAACTTGGTGTGTATTCCGAACCCTTCAGGCAGGATGTTGTTAAACGAACCATCTTCAGAGATGATAGGCATACAGTCAGTTAGAACACGCTCGTTGTTACAGATCACTGGCTTGTCGTTCACATTGTTCACTGTGTAAGTGATGTTGTGGCTGTCGGTCAAACCGTTGCTGTCTGTGACTTCAAAGGAGAAGACTACAGTTCCGAATTGGTCAGTGAGCGGTGTGATGGTGACATCTTGGCCGTTCTGAGCCCAATCAACCAAGACGTTGTCAAAGGCCACTAGGGTTCCTTCAGTAACGACCCAGTCAAGGTCAATTTCAGCATCCTGAACATCGTCCACAAGGTTTGTGAGACTGAACGTGAATGCCGAAGAGTCCTCATCCTTATCGAACGATGCAAGACCATCCGATGGAGAAGCAGTAGCTTCAGTATCGATCACTGGACATGCACGCAAGATGTCAACGGTTGCACGAACGTCTGTCGTATCACCGGTTCCAGCAGTGTAACTGTCGTCAAAGGCCACGTTGGTAGCCATTGAAACATCTTCGATGGTTGCCCAGTCGTAAGCACAGTCAGCTGGTGTCTTCAACATGATGTTGTAGTTCTTTGCTTCGCTAGCGGTTGCAACACCCTTGTAGGAGCGGTACACGAGAACTTCATCGTTGAGGGTTCCTGTCATCAAATCGCCATGGTTCAATTCCACGGTCATGAAATTGGTCAGGTTCTGAAGCGTTGCGGTCCCATCCAATGCTTGGGATGGGTGAACTGTAGTAATGTCTGCAGTAGTTTCTTCTTGAACGATTGCGACGATGTCGATTTGGTCAGGCATTCCACCGATACGGCTCCATGGGATCGAGATTTCACCAAGTGAAGAGGAGAAGTCTGCATCCACGTTAGCGGTGCTCAATGCGGAACGAGTCCAGCCAAGGAAACCGTAACTGTAGAGGTCATATGAGGAGTCACTGTCTGCCCAAAGCACGTAGTTCGCACTGAATGGGAGGTTGTGAGCTCCACCTAGTCCGTTGTATCCAACATCGGACCCGCTACCATCTACACTGAGGTAAATCAATACGTCAGAGGATGTCAAATCTGATCCGGTCATACCCAAGTACAGGCTGTCTCCTTCAACATAGGTCACATAGAAGTCATCGGTTCCGTCTCCGCTCATGTTACCAGGCATTGCATAGCCTGATGGGTTGAGTGCGTTTCCGCCGACCCAGTCATCATTGCTTCCGTCCACAGACATGGTCTCTGGTTGGAAGGAAGTCGACACGTAGGAAGCCCGCTCGTCGTCAGTTGATGTAACGAGAAGTGCAACTTCGTCCTGTGGTAGGTCACCAAGGTGAGTCGTTTCAATCGACAGGAGGTTGGCTTCGTCAATAATCGATGTCGAGTCAATGGTGATAGCACCGCTGAGCAGTGTGTTACCGATTGAAGTTACGTGGGAGCGAGGTCCTGCGTTAATCTGCGTTGTTGATGCAGACCAGGTTAGGTTCTCCACGCTACCGATTGAATCTTCAACGTAGATTGCGGTTGTAGCATCCGAAATACCACCGTCCCAGCGGAACGGGGTATTATCGATGTGAACACCGATGAGACCGGATGCATCCATTGGGTAAACCCAAACGTCGCTGCTGTCTACAACATAGAGACCTGTTCCAGTAGCTCCACCATCAACGGCTGCGTTTATTGCAGTAACCGATGTGGATTCCACTTGGACACCGTAATCAGAGCCAGCGATATCGGTTCCACCGATCATCGAGAGGTCGCCGTTTTCCTTGGTTAGTCCGACTGCATACCCACTGATTGTGGTTCCATCAAGGTTGATGAAGGTGTTTGTGTCATCGCCGACGATACCAGCTGTGGAGGCATCTCCACTTCCGGTCAGCGTTGAACCTTCGTCACTGAAATCACAGTCCTCGATGACAATTGCATTGTCACCGAGTGTAACGGTGTTACTTCCTGAAAGGATTGTGACTGCATCACAGTCTACGGCAGTGATTCCGACTGCGTTAGGAGATACTCGCCCAGCAGAGAGCCCAATGGTGTTTCCACTGATGTCAGGTCCGGCGTATCCAGTAGATCCACCGGTTGATTCAAGGACGTTGATTGTAGCGCCACCGTCACCAAAGGAGTCTCGCACGGTAAGTGTGTAGGCTCCTGCATCGCTGTAGGTCTTCAAAGGCAGGTATTCTGTGTTACTACCGAAGGAGTATGTACCCCATGAATCGGTTGTGCCGTCAGGTAGGTCAATGGTGATACTGATTTCGTATCCCCAATTGTCTGTACCAAGGTTGACGTCTGCAGACTTTCCTGAAGCGAGGTTGAAATTACAACTGTCAGAGGTTCGATATCCACTGCTGGAGATTGAACACAACGAGTTCGTGGGCTGAGGAGGACTGCGCATTTCCGAGAGGTAAATTCCGCCGTCGGCATCCACTAGAGTGTTGTTCGTGACATCACCTGTTCCCTTGAACACCTGGATACCGGTTGACGCAGGGTCACTGATACCACCAATGGTATTGTTGTGGATGGTAAAGTTGCTAACAGTGTTCAAACTGATGGCGTTTTTACCGCCTACAATTGTGTTGTCTTGAATCAACATGTCTGTTGCCTTTCCAGCATATACTGAAATCGCTCTTCCACCGTTAGGATTGAACTCATTGTTGGTAATGATCGTCCCGTCGGCTTGGCTCGATGAATAGACCCAAACGTCTGCGATTTCTCCACCGTCGTAGAATCTGTTGCTGTCAATGGTTACGTTGTCGGCACCAAGTTCACTCGCAGAGTGGGAGTAATAGTACGGAGAGCGCTCCAATTGGACACCTGCACCACAGTCATAGAATGTGTTGTTGTAGATCAGACTTTCTTCTCCACCGTTAATCTGGACACAGATGTCGGTGTTTTGGATAGCGCTGTTCAGTGCGGTGTATCCCTTGAAGTGAGTAAAGGTGCTGTTGGTGATCTGGAAGTGATCCAATTCATATTCATTGTAACTACCGTATCCAATTGAACCCCAAATACTAGCAAGTCCAGAGATGGAACTTCGGTCCATGTCCAGGTTCATGCTGTAGTATTGGTATCCAAGTTGGAACCCTTGCATTTCCCCTTCGCTACTTACTGCTGTAGCGGTGATGTTGGTGTTGTGCATCCAAAGGTTGACTTCATCTCTGTAACTAGGGTAGAATCGGTTTGCGTTGTCGAAGGTGTAGGAAGCGGTTGAGATGATATCAGTTTGGTTCCAGTTGTGAGTACCCCCATCAAGGTATAGGAATGGGGCATCAAACATAACCGTTTCACCTGCAATATCGTTTCCACTGATCGTGTAATAGTATCCGTATTCAACAAGGCCGTTACTGAATGTTCGTGTACTTCCGGTACCCAGGCTTGAACACGCGTTCTGCTGGATGTATGAGGTACTTGTATAGCGGTAACAGATACGGGAATCAAAGGTTTCCACCAGGTCAATGGTTTCTACATTGTCAGGCATATTGTTCAATGACATTTCTTCAAAGGCGTATCGGAAGTCAGCGTTGTTTGAGCTGCTTGTCCAGAAATAGTCGATAGTGGCCACTGTTACGGCTGTGTACCCGGTCAAACTAGGCGTGCAGACCGATGAACAAGAGCCCGCATCAACAGTTTGTGTGACGAAGGTCAAGTCTGAAGCGACACCGTTGCTGTCGGTTTCCGCCATTCCAGTTACTACACCATCAGGATCTTTGAGAACAACGTTGGTTCCCTCGACATCTTCGGTGGTGGTTGTACTACCAGAAACGACGTCAGCTGTCACTGTAATGTCAACTTCACGCATTCGTGTGAAGACACCAGTACCTGTGACTTCAACTGTTGAGATATTCAGGTCGCCTTCAATGAAGTCCATCGATGAGCTACCGGACATTGCCACATCGTGTTGTGTGTTGTTCAATTCAACATCTTTGAGGACAAAGTCAGTGGAACCGAGAGATTCAATTCCAATAGCGTTCGTTTTGATAGATAATCCACTCAGTTCAACTGAACGGTCCGTGTCCAACCCGTACTTCAATGCTGGACCTTGTCCACCAGTGATGCTTCCCGAGAACTCTGTGTTCAAATTCTTGAGGTAGTAAATTCCAGCAAGATTCTGATTTTCAAAGTCCACATTTTGTAGGTCGAAACGGCCTGAAGCACTTGTTCCAGCGAGTACTGCGTAGTCTCCACCGGTGACGTTAATGTTCGAGGATGAAGCTGCAGTGGAACCTGTCACGTAAACACCCGCAGTTGTTGGGGCTGTGATTTCAATGTTCTCGAAAACACCAGCAGCGTAAGCGCCACCAATGTCAAGTCCAACATCGGATCCAATAATCTGGCCGTTCTCAAATTTGGCAGTTCCGGATTCACGGACATATTCGCCAAGTGAAGCAGGGTCGTTACCGGAACGTGCTACGAAGTCATAGCGGTCCTGGTAATTGTCTGCTCCCTTGTGAAGAACGTCGATCCAAAGCGAAACCTTGGAGATGTTTCCACCGTAGGCTGTTGCACCAGAAATGTCAACGATTGGGAAGGTAGTTCGGGCACCTTGACCAGCGTTCATGTAGTAGGTGTAAGCATAATCAAGACAGATTCCGTAGTTGTTAGGGTATCCACCTTGAGCGTAGCTAGGTGGGCTACCTGCTCCGACCCATCCACTTTGTCCGTTCGCTCCTTCAGGAGGAGAGAACGCACCTTGGAAGTAGTTAGCAGGGGAATAGTAGCCCCAGTACTTGTACGGGTATCGTGACTGGTAGTAGCCAGTGGGCGAGACATCTTCGATGCTTTCCCAGCGGAATCCGAATTCATCAGGTTGCTGATAGGAATTGCCGTTTTGGTTGAGCCAATAACGATGCATGTAGTAATAGTAACCGTCTTGGCTTTGGTAGTTAGGTCCGTAATCGTAACCGTAGTAGTTGCAATGCCATGAAGGAGCACCACCAACACCACCGCTGTAACTTCCGACATCAGCATTGCTGTTGATGGCTGGGTCACTGCTGGAGTATGGATAGTATCCCTTTTGGTCTCCATCTGTAACGTTCCAGGAGTTTCCGTTATCATCGGTAAACTGAATGTTCATTCGGTCCGTAATGAAGTAGTACTTACTGGAAAAGTAGTTGTACGTTGGGTGAGCGTTTCCACCAGCATAGATGGAATTGGCTCCAACTTGTAGGTATTCCCCTGTTCCAAGATAAGTGGACAAATCGATTTCATATGTTTCCCATCCAGCAGACATTCCTGAAAGGATAGTACTGCGGTAAATGGTAGGAAGTGACATACCACCGTATGCGCTAATACCGACGGTGTTACCGTTAGCGATGAATCCATCAACTTGAGGAGCTCCGTTGTAGGCTTGAATACCCACAGCAGCGTTTTTCACGGTGATGTCGGTGATCGTTCCACCTGAATTTTGAACCCAAAGAGCAGTTCCTGTTTGTCCATCGTTAATGATTGAGGAACCATCAATGTTGACCGATCCACCGTCAACCTTCACTGTAGCCATTTCATCAGAAGTAGCAGAGGAACCGTATATTGTACCGCTGTCCATCATGATGAGCGTAGCTCCATTGTTGATGTTCAAACATCCCATTGTTGTGGTATCACAAGCAACATCACGAAGAATGCCGTTGTCAAGGACGAGGGAACCATCTTGGATATCCAAGTTCAATCCATAGGTCGGAGACACTGCACGAATGGTACCTGGAGTTGCCTCTGTACCATCATTTGTAACGGTCAATGAGCCACCGGATGTTATGGTGATCACTGGAGCGTTCGTTGCAGTGCTTTGTACACGGAGAACACCACCATCCATGCGAAGGTGACATCCATCAATCAAGATATTCTCAGTGATGGTAATCTTAGTGTCATCCCAAGCAAACGTATCGGTTGAGGGGGTGTATGCACCAGACAAGTTGACGTTGTTTCGCATTGCGTTACAGTCGGTTGCTGGGTCATTGAACGTAATTGGAGCAGGCTCCAATTTGAGATCCATATGTGTTCCAAGGGTGAATCCTGCAGCAGGGTACCACGAACTGTTAAGCGTAGCGTCAGGGAAGTTATCCGGGTAGGTCTCATTCTGACCGGCCGATCCGAATGCACGGATGATATGGTCTTCGAACGAGTTGGAATCACTGTCGCCAACTACAACCCAGACAGATGCGTTACCAAGGTCGCTTTGTACAGAGCTGGTCTTGTGAAGTCCAACTTGGAACATTTCAGACAAACTGGCATCAACCAGTGATGTGGTCACGACGTGATTAGCCTTGTATGCTGGTTGGTTCGAGGAATCCAATCGATATAGACGAACGGAAGCAAGGCCACCAAAGTACACCATTGAAGGATTGGAACTTGATGAGGAAACATCAATCGAACAGCTTCCTGTGTCACCACTTGACCCTGAACAATCGTTTCCGTTAAGGTCACTCGCAATCAAAACAATGTTGGTACCGGAACGAGCCTTAGCAACATACGGTCCTGAAGCGGCCGCACTTGTGCTTGAGATGCTCGATTCACCCACAGTGATGTGAGAGTTACGTCCATCGATCACGTGCTCGGTTGAGGAGCCGTGCGTAAAGGTCGCATCGCTTACTGTCATTGTGTTCTTGGAAGTAGCACACGATGCAGAACTCTTGACTCGGTCTAGAGTTGGTGCAACCATGTTAACGCTCCATCCGCAACCTGTGACGGTAAAGGAGTCAGCATCAAAGCCGTTCATTGTCAATACTTCAGAAGTAATGTGGTTTCCAGTAAGGGAAACCGCATTGGCTGTGATGTCATCAAATACGCCAGGGTGGACTCTCTTCATTGTGAGGTCCCCGCTGGTGATGTCCATCAGTGTCATACTGGTGCTCGAAGGACCGTTTCCAGTCTGCGAGTTGCCACCAGGAATAACATCCAATGAGGTCGTCATCAAGTCCAAGCCATCAATGTAAATCGATTCCATTGCAGCAACAGTAGCGCTAGCATATGCTTGTCCTGAGAATTCAACATTGTACATGTAAACATCACTGTCAGGACCAGCATCAGAGGTGATAGCACTTCCAGAAGTAGCTCCAGAAGTCGATGGTGAAACGACTGTAACGTTGCTGAGGAAGAGGTCTTCCAAATCAACATCAATGAAGTTCTTGTACGAATTGGTAAAGCTCATGTTCTCCATGTGGAGGAGACCAGAAGTTGAACCAGGAACGCTCATGACTGCTCCATCGGTTGCTGTTCCAGCTGTGTTACAGTTGGTTACAGTTCCCTCCATGAGGACAGCAACTGTGTTTTCTGCAAAGTCGAAACATGACCCTGTTACACCACTTACGGTGAAATCAGTCATTGAAACAGATGTGCCTTGTCCACTTCCGTGGGTGAAGACAGAGCCTACGTTCTCAAAGGTCACATCACTCATGGTGAAGTTTCCTGTGTTACAGTCGGCTGTTGCCGAACCACACGAAGGTCCTGTACCGTCATGGCGACTTCCAGAGCGGAAGACTGAATCGGTGGTGTCGTTGAAGTTAACGTTCTTGAACACGTGGCGATCATCGGTTCCACCGGCAGTAGTACATTCGTTAGTGAACGCCATTCCGAGCCAATCCGCACCGTTCATTCCGGTAAAGTTGATCGGAGCGGTAGCGCTTCCGTTAGCAAAGAACTTGGTACATCCGCCGTCAAAGGAGATCCCCTTGCCCGCTGCAATCTGAATTTCCACACCAGGCTCGATGGTCAAATCTGAGCTGACCACGAGGTACTTGCTGGATGGGTTGATTCGGATTGGGCTGTCGGTAAGGTCCCAATTAGGGTCGGCAGTAATATCTGCTGAGACATCTGTACCCTTACCTTCGTAAGGCATCACACGGTAGTATGTGGAACAGTCCTGGTTGCTTGTAACGAAACAATAGTAGTTGTTGTAAACTGTATTGAAAGGAGCAATCAAACCGGGTTTGGCATATGAACTTCCCTTGTATGGAAGTTCTGGTTGATGCCATGTCCAGAGTGTTCGCTGTACGTTGGTGTTTCCGTTGTCGAGGAAGAACATTGAACCTTGTCGGTTAATTTGCACACGAT
Source organism: Candidatus Poseidonia alphae (assembly GCF_943787815.1). Taxonomy (NCBI): domain Archaea; kingdom Methanobacteriati; phylum Thermoplasmatota; class Candidatus Poseidoniia; order Candidatus Poseidoniales; family Candidatus Poseidoniaceae; genus Candidatus Poseidonia; species Candidatus Poseidonia alphae. The sequence continues at coordinate 249,248 of NZ_CALSNW010000003.1, read as the reverse complement.
CGTTGCTGTCATCACCATCATAGGTTGTTCCGAAGTAATCAAACTCAAATCCTGCAGGAATGTCGATGTTAGCAGAACACTGGTTAGCGTAGCTGGAGAAGTAATACCAGCAGTAATACGCATACGGTCGTCCATTGGAAGAGCCACTCAGTGCGGTGTTAGCATTCGCCAACTCAACAAGTCCTTTATCGAAGGTTTCCCAACCGTCAGCGGTAGCACTTGTGTGAATTCTGAAGTTACTGGCCATAGGTGTGTACCCTTGACTGTTGTAACTGCCGCCCTTGTTGGAGATACTGTCTCCCTTGTTTCGGGTTTGGTCCATGTATCCAATTTCCCAGGATTCGTAGTTAGCAGAACATCCTGAATCATACTTGAATTCAATTTCGTTGGTGACGTCGTAGAAGAGAGCCTGCACAGTACAGAGGTAACCGTACGTGTAGTAGCTCATGTCATGCCATTCAACAGCGAATACCTTGTTAGGGTCGCCACGCTCAAAGGAGTATGTAGATGAGGTGTTGATGTTGATTCCAGCAGATACCGTTGAGACGTCACGAGCGGTAAAGTAATATTCAACCGAGTCGTTAACTTCCAAGTCTTCAATTTCAGCAGTCCATGTGCATTCCTTGAGTGAGCAGTCGTCACGTTGGTTGCCAGCTTCATGGTCCATGACCGTTGTAGTCCAGGTGCCTGCAGAGCCACCATCAGGAGTAATCCGATGGTAGAGCGTTGGCCCAACACCTGCAGAGGTACTGGTATTTACTCCACTCGCAGGATCTCCAGCATCAATGATGCTTACAGAAACAGTTCGGATCTTCGAGTGAGAATCCGCCATAGCGGTGTGCGTAAACGTAGGCTTGTAGATATCTGGCGTAGGGGCGACGTTACCGACCTTGTAGGTGATATCGCCTGTGCTTGCTTGACGGCCGTAGTAACTGCTACCCATTGCGAAGCCGCTCCAGCGGTACGAGTTCTGGTTCCCGTAAATCATGTAGTAAGCAGGAGTACATCGGTCGTAACTGCTAGTAGCACGGTAGAAGTAGTACCACCCGTTGGTCGTAACGCACAATCGGTTAGCTGTGGTTGAGCTTGCAGTACTGTTGAAGGTGAACATTCCAAAGTCGCCAGTGATGTCTCCAGGGATTGCAAACTTGTACGCCTTGGTGTATGAACCATAGGAGTAGGAAAGGGAAGCCGAGGAGCCACCTGTCAAGGCCGCTTCGATACCGGTTTCTGTACCAATTCCTACAGTTGCCCATGCGTTGTCTACGCTGTCGTAGTGCATGATGAGGTTCATTCCAGGTCCGTCCTTAGCAGCAACCTGAAGGTAACCGTTACCGTTGTTGTTCCATAGGTTTTGGTTACCCTTGTTGGTGTAGGAGTTCATTCCCCAGTAACCGTACGCAGGCTTGTCGCTCCAGCGAGCGAGCCAGTTTCCGTAGGTCGTGCTGGTTCCTGTGTAGAAACAGGACGAGGAGCCCGTACCGCATGCAGATGTATCAAATTCAAAGTAGTACTCATCGTTAGCAGCGAAGTAGGTCAGTTGACGGTCAAAGTTTCCACCAGCGTTCCAGGAACTGTAGGCAGTGACATCGGTCGTCAAGACGGTCATCTTCTTAGAGGTCGCCGGTGCATTGGCTGGATCCACTACATCAAACTGATAAGGAGTAGGCGTTTGTTGAGCTCCTGTCAATGCAGGCTCGTGTCCAACGTTAGGTCCGTTACTTCCTGTGTTCAGGTCTTGATACTTCCAATAGTATCGGAAGTCATCTCCAAACGTGACATCAGGTGTTCGGGCCTTGAATTTGCAATCGGTTGTTGTTGAGCTGCACGAACCAATGGATACGAGTTCACCCGCATCAAATTGGTTGTTTGAACCGAGGCCATAACTTGTCGAAGCCCATGAGGTCCCACCGTTTGTTGAGTAGAACAATTTAGGAGCGTTGGATGATGTTGTATCAATTCCGGACATATCGGTCAAGGTGATGAAGAACGTTCGCTCTCCTTCAATGTAAGAATCGATTCCAGTATAAGGCACATAGTCGGAGGTTGGGGCATCCGCATCTGTACCGCCGGTGTAAACCATTGCAAGGTGGTAAACGTTTGATCCACTCGAGTATCCGTATCGCAAGATTCGGGAACCGGTGTATTGTTCGCCGACTCCGACGGACCCACTCGAGGTACCGGCGTTCGACAAAGCCGAGTTGATCAATCCAATTCCGCCACTTGTAGAAGAGCAGGCTGTAGCAGTGTTACAAAGCGTTCCGGTCTTCCATCCGGTTCCGCCGGCCTTGATTGTCCCGACTGTAGCAGAGTTCCATATCGATGAAACCATTGAACGTCCAGCAGTTCCACCGTAGTTCTGGGTTACATAACTTGGGGAAATGGCGCTCGAACTGCAGCTTCGTGTTGTAACAGCTGAGTTGTATTTATTGTCAAGGCCGCAGGATTGCATGATCTTGACGTTAACGTTAGCACTGCTTGAAGCATAGCTGAGGGAGGAAATGTGTTCCTTCCACTGAATGCTCTGAATTGCAGCGCCAGTAGGAAGGGCGTTGCTTGAGGTAAAGGTAACCTTGTGCCAAGGGAGGTAGTATACGCTGCTGTAATACTTGTACAAGTATCGCAGGTTGTTGCTGTAACAGTTGGCGTAGTAAACATAACAGTAACCTCCAGAGCCCACGTTGACCTTGAGCGTTGGATCAATTCCAACTGGATAAACTCGGTCTTCGGAAAGAAGCCATGAAGTCTCTACCACGGTAGTGAGAATCACATCGGGTCCATAGACTTGAACGAAGAAGGTACCTGTGTAAGGTTCTGCACCGGTTGCATCAATGATGACTGGAGTAGGAATTTCCAAAAGAACTTCCCCGGTTTCGATGCTACGGATGTGGAGTGCTTCACTGGTTTGGAAGACATCCTCACCCAACTGGGTTTCACCGGAGTATAGGGCGTAGCCTGCAGGAATTCGTAGGCCTTCTGAGAGGCCAAACCATACTGCGTTTTCTTGGAGTACTGGTGCTTCACGGACGACGAGGTTCTGCTTGACTTGCGTTGAGTCAACAGTGTAATCCAGGTCAAATCCTTCAGCGAGAGGGTATCGGATGACGTTTCCACCAACTTCGATACCGCTTGTACTTGGAGCGGAGAAGTAAGGTTCCGGAGCAGTCCCTGTCTCATCGAGCGTCACCAGCATAGGATTCAATCCTGAAAGTACAGGATCCACAAACTGATTGGCTTGAACCATGATACCGCTGCCGGCTTCAGGTCCAAAATGAGTTACAAAGGTGTTCTCGGTAACACTCCAGCCTTCTGGCATAGCTTTGATGTTAACATCAATGTTTTCCCAGGTTCCTTCATTTGTTCGGTAATGCACTGGCTCTGTGGCAATCAATTGTGCGATGTTACCGTCCTCAGTAAGGTAGGCTTTGGTTTTCTCGTCTCTCATCCCTTGTAGTTCAAGCGATGGGTCATATTCGTATTCGATCTCTTCGATTTTATCGGGGAGGCGGAAGAAATCTTCCTCTCCAGTTGTGCTTGATTCAACAAACTCAACATCTGCACTGTCGTTGCTCATAAATCCACTCATTGGCATGAGTGCCATCAAAGCGCACAATAGCAGTGCAATTCCAATTCCGCCGAAGACGGTCTTATTCTGGTTTTTCTTGTTTCCCAACATAGGTCATTCACCTCATACGGACTGTATGCAGTGCGTCCCACGATTTACACCCCTTATAGGAGTTGGGGTGCATAACGTTTGAAAAGGAAATTGAATCAACCCATACCGGCACAAGATGAACTACAGGGCAGTTTCATGATATTACCTAAATCGTGCAGGAAAATAACACGAATTCGATGAGTGTTTCGTTCTAAAAAGCGTCATTATCTTTCCCAATCAGTAATGATCGGATTCGCCCCGTACATCCATGGCAGGATAAGCGCAGTAGCAAGAAAATGAGATTGGAAGGCCAAGAGGGCCGCCGAAGCGGCCCTCCCAGCGTTGTCCAGCCCCGCATGTGTGGGGTGGAAGTTGCTGTAGGTTCAGCTTGTTCTGGAATCAGTAATCCCAGTCTTTTCCGTCTTCGGCACCTTCGCCGCCTTCGCCATCTCCTCGAGTGAGGATGAAAGCTCCAACTACGAATGCTACGATGATCACTCCGATGATAGCAGCCCATGCACCTGCAGGGACACTACCGCTGGACGAATCTGCATCGTCTCCAATGGTGCCGTTACCGTCTGTATTTGTGTTATCAGCTTGTCGATAATAGTCAATACTGTTCATTGACGCCGCAGAATTCATGTTCTCCAAAGCATCCATTGGAACTGCTGTGAAGTAATAGGTAAAGGATCCCGCTGCTGTTGGCTGAGGGATGGTAACCGTGTCACCTGAGGCACCTGCGACCATGTCCGGGCAATTGGTAGGCATGTTGGCTGCGTCAAAGTCGTCAGTGCGTTGGTAGCAGACGTGCCACATAGCCACATCGGAGGAATCTCCTGTGACGTCCCACTTAACAATCCAGTTCTCACCATCTTGTTCAACGGTGAGGTTGGTTGCCGTGACATCGCCTTCGACCCGCTTGTCCGCAGTAGCCGATCCGATACCTGGTGTCGAACAACCTTCAAGGTTGCAAACGGCAATGGTTGCAGAGTAAGTCGTACCGTGAGTAGTGGAAGGTCCTGCTAGAGTGTACGTACGGTCTGAATCAGGAACGGTCTGGTTGACCACTTCGGTTGTCCCATCGGTGATGATGAGGCGCACGTTGTCTCCAGCACGCAGAGGCAGGTTCTCAAAGTCCCAACTCATACCGATTGCTCCTCCTTTCAGAGCCTCGATTGCAAAGTTGCTGATTGCTGCATTAGGGAGCTCTCCACCAACAAGTTCTCCGCCCATAAGCACCATTGTTCCTGTAGGAATGACCGGGCTGTTTGCAGGGATGGCGTAGGTGAAGACTGCCTTAGTGGCGTCTTCAGTGCTGTCTTCCGATGTGTCATCCAAAACAATCCACTTGCCGCTTCCATCAATGTACCACAGGCTGGTGGCTTCAAGTGTCTTGTCAACAGACACTGAGAGTGACTGAGTCAAGATATCACTGGTGGTAAACGTGGTCGACGGTTGGTAATCAACGACTGCGACTGCATCGTATTTACCAGCGAATCCTTCCAATTCTACGTCTGCATAGTCACCAACATCTCCATCTGTAACGGAGATGGTAAAGTTGCTCTGCAGGAAGTACTGAATCGGGTATGTCACTTCAATGCCGGTAGCAGTCGAATCGGTTCCGATAGCATTGTTCCAGATGCTCAAGATCATTTCTTGGCTGACTTCTCCACCGTGGTTATCAGTGACAACAACGGTGACCGGGAAGATGGTGACGTATTCAGCAAGGACCATAGCGGTACAAACAGTACCACCGGTCGATTGCGCACCACCGCATCCAGGAATAGTACCTCCTGGTATGTTGTAGGTAAAGTTCAGTCCTTCACCGGATGGGTCATCAACGTCGAAGGCAGTTACAGCGAATTGCAACATGTCTTCTTGGCCAACGACAAGGTCACCTTGAGTGACCAATTCAAACGAAGTGATGAGGGGGAGGTTGTTGACAACGTTGGAAACCATCGTTCGGTCGTTGTTGCTTTCACGCATGTCAAATGCGCCCGTTGCGCCGATTGTGGTTGGCTTGTTGGCCATGACCAAATCAAACTCAAAGGTGTATTCGCCTGGCTCCAAAGTAACAAGAATACAAACGTTACCAATTTCAGGACCGCCAGCGCCCAGCATGTTGTACTCATACGGAGCTTCTGTACCTTCCATGCAACTGGACACAACACCGGAATCAACGACCGTGGTCCCTAGAGATACGGTGTAACTAACGTTCCAGTCGTATCCAACCGTAGGATTGGCACCCCGATGTTGAACTTCTGCATAAATTCGAGATGCGCCCACGTTGAGGTCGCCTCCTGCAGTGTCTTCCACGAAGTTAGATGATTGACCGGTTCCGTCAGAATTGTATCCTTGGTACACGCCCATTCGGGAAATTCGGATGTCGTGATAGTTCTGAACCGCACCGGTAATTTCGGCGTAGTCTGTAGCTGGGCGGTCATCACCTGTTTGTGTAACTTCACAGAAGTGGGCCCATGTTGTGACGTTACCATCGTCTTCAAAGGTTTCAAGGCAATCAGGGAATTGACCGTAGGTAACGTATCCGAGAACCGATGCTTCCAAAACGAACTTGCTTGAGTTTTGCTGTGCATCCGGAGTAATGAGTCCGGTGTAGGTCCAAGCAGATTGGTAATCCAAAATCGTCCTTGTTGCCGAGGTTGTATCGTTAACATCTGACTCGTTTTGGTAGGTTAGTGTGTTCGGGGTTGAAGTTCCAGCCATGAAGGTGGTGATTCCACCGTTCAATGTCAGATCGTCGTTGTTTACACCACCGATTGCCGATTGCACGACGCCGGTAAGGCCAAGTCGGATCTCTACCTCACGAGGGGAAAAAGAAGAGGAACCGTCAGCTAGCACCGTGAGGGTGAAACCAACAGGGTCGGTTCCTGTGACAGATGTTGTTCCGTCGTCCCATTCCAATTCAACTTGGACATCGTACCAGTCAGTAACGGTCACTTCAATTTGTTGAGCATTGTTGGCAATGTCAGCATCTGTCGGAGAATCAACTGCGATTTCAATGAGGTAGATACCTGCAGTAGGCGTCCATTCAATGTCTTGACCCGCATATTGTAGCGTATATTTTCCGCCACCCAAGTAAGAGTTTGCTGTGAACGGGTGCGGCGTCACGGATGAATCAAAGTCACAAACGCTACCATCGTCACAAATTGCATCGAGGTTTTCCCACTGCAATGGATTTCCAGTAGAGTCGTTGGCGATCATGCCGACTGCACCGGATGGATCTGTAAGATATACGGTAACCGTGTATGCTAATTCATCAACCGACGCATCACCGATGTTCTGGATGTATGCGGCAAAGTTGGTGGCTTCACCAACTTTTAGTTCGTTACGGCACCCTGTGGTGTCGCAAACTGTTTCTTTAGGTGTCGTAATGGCAAGAACGGCTGGGTCAGCGCCTGAGCGTGCTCCTGTGTCCTCAATCACCACGGTTTCTTCCAGCTCGGTAAAGTCAATGCCAGCGAATAAACTGGTTAACATTAGCAATCCGAGAATCATAGGTGTCATATTCTTCATGTCTATACCCCCGAAGGTTCGGTATCCCTTCCCACGCCATCTGTCGTATTTATACTAACGCGAAGATGCGGATAGAGAATATCGTGAACTTCAAGCCCATGGCCGTCATAAAATAAGCCGCAGCACCCCGTACTGGACGGAAGTAGTGCATAAATTTTGTAATTTTCCACCCAAGTTAGATAACTTGGAACCATCATATGTTCCGCAATGCTGCCGAGGGAGGTATCCTTGATGCCCGTTTCGTCGGCCCATAGGTCGCTATTAACGCTATCAACCAGCCGCAGATAAATAACATCAGCGTGGAGGCCCACGGGAACACAAAGGCTGCCCCTTCAGCCTCCCAAATCGCTTTGTAAAGAACAAGATGGAAGCCGTAACCGATCAACAGCCCGTTCAACATGCCCAAGGCGGCAATCCAAGAAACTTCAATAATGAAGATGGCCAAAACATGACTTTGCCGAAATCCAATGGCGCGTAACATACCGATGGTGGTTCTTCGCTCGCTCACATTGCGCACCGTTACCACTGCGATTCCTGCAACTCCAACGATGAGGCCGAGGGCCAAATACCCCTGGAAAAGAGATAAAATTGCAAGGACGAGCGACTGAATAACCATGACTTCTTCTGAAACGGTTTGAACCGATACGCTTTGTTCCGCTAGCGATTGAGCAAGAATGGAATCGAGTTCGAGAGCCGCTAGACGAACGTGTTCCGATTTCCCTTGAGCGGCGACCTCACCTGATGCCTCTGGTTGAATGATCGGCTGGGCTGAATCTGAAACACTCACGTACATCCGAGTGACTTCACCTCCAAATTGTTCATCAACGATTTCCCCGTTCATCCAGACTCCTGGCGAAAAGATGTAGGAGGACTGCTGAAGGAAGCCTCCAACCATGACAATTCGGGTGTTTTTGGGATTTGAAAAATCAATTAGGGTAATTGAATCTCCAATTGAAAATTGCAAGGGCACAATGGTGGCCCCATCCGTTGTTGATTCGAGTCCAAAGGACGCATCTAAAAAGACAATATTTTCAAAGTTCTCAATCGATTCCCATGCCTCTTCTTCAGTCTCACCCAATCCATCATCCCACGCGTAGAGAGGCAGCCCGCCATGGGAAGAGAAGCCCTCATCAAAACCTCTGAGCAGGTAGGGCATTCGCTCACCGGAAGCGTCCTCAAGATGGACCGGTGCTCGATGAATTCTCCCAACGGCATCGATGTTGTCCATGGCTTCGTGATCAATACCCCATGACTCGGGGTCGCTGTCCAATTCAATCGGGCGGGAGCGAGACGATGTGAGGAGCAGTTCAAATTCCCCTTCTGCATCCTCTACAAAAGTCGAGGAATAGGTATCAAATTGCGCCGTATAGCCTGAAAGCACAACAACAGAAAACATAGTGATGGAAAACATCCCCATGACGACTGCAGTCCGCACAGGATGTGCGAGAGGATGAGCCAATGAGACCGGACCAACGACACCAAATTTACGAGTGAACATCCGCGATTTGGTGAGCCGCTTGACTGCGAGTGGAGCAATACTGGTGAGAACCATGACCCCTGAGAACACCTGAAGGAGACCGAGGACGATGAAGGTCAATTCATCGGCCTTCATTGAGGAGCGAATCGGGTCAAACGGTCCCAAAAGAAGCGTCCAAACCAGCCACAAGCTTCCGAGAGCTCCAAGCGTGTTTCTCGGACCATGTCGGCTCCATCGACTCCATCTCGGCCGAGACGAGAGCCATACTGGAAGTTCCCAGGTGACCAATGGGACAAAGATGAGCATCGCAAATACGCCACTGAGAACGTATGCGGCGTAGGATAAGCCGCTTGAAGTCCCGATGAAGAAGAGCCCGCCAAGGCACATGACGAGGCCGCCTAGTCCAATGATTTGAATCAAATAGACGCCCCATGGGATTCCTTTTGAAAGCACCAAACGCCCGCCACGGAGAGCTTTAACGATGTTCAATTGAGCATTCCAAAAAGCTGTGGCCCACAGTAAGCCAATAGCGAGGAGTGAACCCCAGATCCATCCTGATAAAAACGAATCAAGCGTCCAATCAAACCGGAAGGATTGAGCACCCACTGAAGCAAATATCGAGGAAAACCCGACTGATATGACCCATGCCAGTCCCAACCCGAGAAGGGAGCCGAGACCACCCGCCACCACGGAAAGTACCAGGCCTTCCTGAACGAAGAAGGCCCGAGCATCGCTTGACCTCAAGCCCAAAGCTCGTGCGATGGCCAATTCGCTTCTGCGAACATCGGCAAGGAGCATGATGATCGTAAGGACGAGCAAAACCCCTGCTGCGATCGTGAACGTTCCAAACACGAGGAACATGGCCGAAAGCAACCCAGATGATTCTGCTGCTTGACGTGCCGCCTCTACCTTAACGGCCCGAACGCCTAGAAATACATCGTCAATTGTACTTTGTTCGTCAAGCCAGACGGTAAGGTTCGCCACAGCGGATGCAGAACTGTTTCCAGCAAATGATCCATCTGAAATGAGCAGCAGTGAGCGTTCATCATCGTCAGCAAGCGACAATCGTTCTGCATCTTCCAGATGGATTAATCCGAGGACAACGGCTTCAAGGTCAGTGAGTTGTTCAAAGCCTGGTAGTGTAGCGTACACGCCATCGTTTTGCAGAAGTATGGCCGTATCGTTACCGTATGCATATGGAATCACACCTTTGACTGAAACGGTCAAATTGGTATCGTTAAGCGGTAGGCCTTGAAGACGATTGGAAACTGCAACATGACCGACAGGAACATCAAGAGTTGAATTCTCTCCCCCAAATGCGAGGAACATCTGAGGGAACCGTCCAAAACCTGGTGCATCGGACATGACTGGCAGCCTTACCGATTCAATGACACCCGTTGAGGTATTCCATCGTAACAATCCATGTTCTTGTGTACACCAAGCACTGTTGTTCCCGACTGAAGCCCAAGCGACTCCATTGCATTGCGAGTGAAGTTCGATGCCATCAGGAGAGTCATCGTTGGTCCATGCTGATGCGTTGGAGGCAACGAAGGACAAATCATCCATTCCGTTGCTGATGTAATACGATGTAGAAAGGAGACCCTCAATACGAAGGTGGACATTCTCGTCAACAAAGAGGTCGTATGAGAGTACGGAGGACGGAGGGATGATACTGAGGTTATGCATTTCAAAATCGTTGTAACCTTCAGATAGCACGTGAAGGTTCAACGCACCGTCTCCTGCTTCAATTGCCCACCATTTGTCTGAGCCATACGCCACTGCCTCCACGGGATGGTTCGTATCATAGGTCGCCACCGATGGTTCGTCCAACTCAAGTTCATCCGCCAAGACAATCCCTTCACCGTGTGCTATTGATGCAGAGGTTCCTGCATCAGTGAAAGCTATGTCATTAAGCGTATCACCGGCGTCCACTTGCCAAATCCATGCCTCATTTGTGTCATGGAGTTGGAAGCCAGCCCCCGAAGGACTGGCGTGCCATAGCGCAGTGGTACTGTCCTTGAGTACCGTGACATCACTGTCTGCAAGCGTGAGTAGAGGTTCACCGGCGACGACAGCATCGATAAGAGGGGCTTGCAAGACCTCCATCATCACTCCAGTTGGATAAAGGGAAGTCTGGTTTTCACGCAGCCCACGAACATCATCTCCATTGACCCGGCCCAAGTTCGAAGTGGATGAAATTGTCACGGCCCCTGTTCCCGAGTCAAGTGAAATGTTGAGCCCCGCATCCGAGGCAGTAAAAGCAGCGTCCAAGTGTTCCTGAATCTGCAAACCCACCTGCTCCACATCTTCGTCGCTCAAATCATCGTCAAGGGCAATTGAGAGACGACTGATCCTGTTCTCAAGTTCGGCCAACGATTGTGCAGTAACAAGGTCCGTGAAGACGGCTGGTGATTGTGACCCAGCCATTGCTCCTTGCCCTTCGTTGGCTACAATGGCGGCAATCATAACCTCTTGTACTCGCCGAACACGCTGTTGGTCTTCATCGGTGATGTACCAACCCATATCTGTACGGTCGCCAACCTCAAGACCAAGTTCTTCACTTGCGGCTAAATTGATGGCAATATGAGGTTGAGTGGCTCCATCATTTGCTGCCGCAAGTTCTGAAAAACGCAGACCGTCAACTCCGCCAAGCGGCGACCAAACACCTAACGCATCGACCGTTGAATTACGAGCAAACCAGGAGACTGAAGGTTCCGATACCCCATCGGTCCCGCTCAAACTTACCGAGGTAGCCCAACCGTATTGCCGCCCCTTGAGCAGGGGGCTGAGAGATGCATCGCGTTCCATACTGCTCCATGCACGTTCTGCCGTCTGTTCATCAAAGAGAACCGAAACGCCGGTTTGAGGGTTGAGTCCGGAAAGAAGCACATCGGTTTCTCCCCAAGCGGCTTCAACCTCGTATCCGACGGTAGCATCCAAAGAATCCCCGACCACCAATGAAGAGGTGATGATCGATGAGGCAATCACGAGACCTGCGACCATCAGAACAGATTGCCTGCGACGTCGTCGGATGTTTTCCCAAGCCAATCGCCAGACCACAAGGCGCTGAGGAATTAACAACGGTTGTAGCAAGGTGAGGGAGATGATTCCGACGAGCAAGCCGCCCATGAAGGCATTAACAGTGGACAAACCAAGCCAGAGGAGAAACCATAGAATCAGAAAGGCGTCCACGGATGGGCCAAAAATCAAAACCATTTTCGAAGGCCATGGGATGGTAGAAATTCGTCCCGCTGCAAGCAAAGCAACCGCACTCAGTGTCGTGACCAACACGATGAGAAGTACGGCTGTAAAAAGCAGGATTATTCCTCCTCGCCACCAGGTTTCCGCTGGTCCTGAACAACCAATCCATCACTCATCGTGATAATTCGTTGACATTGCTTGGCGATTTCTCGGTCATGAGTCACGATAAGAAACGTCGTGTTGAGTTCTCTGTTCATGGTTTTAAGAAGCGTCATGACCTCGTTTGAGGTAGAGGTATCCAAGTTTCCTGTCGGCTCATCACAGAGGATAATGGAAGGTTTGTGTACGATTGCACGAGCAACCGCCACCCGTTGTTGCTGACCACCTGAAAGTTCAGCAGGCCTGTGCTCTGCTCGATCCGACAAACCAACCCGGCCAAGGGCCTCAAGGGCTTCTCGGCGGGCATCAGAGGGTTGCAGTCCCAAGAGAAGCAGCGGGAGTTCAACATTTTCAACTGCTGAAAGAACAGGAAGGAGGTTGAAATCTTGAAAAATAAATCCAAAATGCTCTGCCCGTAAATCAGTACGGGCATTGTCACTGATTCCATATAGCGGGGAACCGTTAACGGACACGTTTCCTGACGAGGGCTCGTCAATTCCGGAAAGAATGTTGAGGAGTGTTGTTTTTCCGCAGCCAGAAGGACCCATTACAGCGACCATATCTCCGTTGCGTACAGACAACTCAACACCTCGAACGGCTTGGACCGTTGATTCACCAGCTTGGTAGAGTTTCCACAGCGCAGTGGCCTCAAGTGCATGGGTCATAACTGCTCCAAAGAGAACTGCGTTGATAAAGTCCTGCCCGCAGGCATGAGCATGACTGGTTCCACGCAGCACATCATGGTGAACGTGCTTGCATTCGGCCCACTCTCCGAACGGCTGGGTGGAAGGGAGCATGCATACGAACTCCCAGATGGAACCACCGTACGGGAATTGATCGACCAAGTTGAATTGTCCGAATGGATCTCCTTCGGTCTTGCCGTTGCTATCAACGGCGAACGTTGTGATGTCGATACGACGTTGAGCAACGGGGATGAAGTCGCCCTCTTGCCTCCAGTGAGTGGCGGATAATCCCTCATCGGTGAGATTTGAAGGAAAGCCTTCAACAACGGGGAGCACCACCGTTAGCATGAGGAAGCAACATGGCATTCACACCAGGACCTCTTGAACTCGTCATCCTTTTGGGCTTGTTTTTTCTTTTGTTTGGGGCCCAACGCCTCCCAGAAGTTGCGAATGCTCTGGGCCGTTCTAAAGGCGAATTCCAAAAAGGATTGGCGGAAACAACTCAAATTGGCGACCCAGTGAAGACCGTCACTGACCTTGAAGCAGGTGGCCGGACCCCCGAGCAAATCCTGATGGACCGTGCTAAAGCAGTAGGGATTGACCCCGCCGGCATGGCCATTGAAGACCTCGAAAAGAAAGTCGCAGCTCTTGAAGCCCTCGAAGGCGACGAGTGAATTTCTTCATCGCTTCTTCATTCGCTTGATTTCCGTTGGTGAGCCACACCGTTCGCATTCACCAACAGCACCTCGTTTTGACCGCTTTGCGTCTTTTGGAACGGGGAACGTTGCTCGGCAACCCGTGCACCTCAGTTCCCACTTCCATACCTGCTTGGCTCCTTTTGTATTGACCGAACGAACCGTTCCACCGTGATGTTTGAACGCGTTTTGAAGCCGATAATCATCGGTTACCAATTCAAGCGAGAGGCCCACTGCAAGAGCGAGAACGTCCATGTCAACATCGGAGAGCCGTGGTAGATCACCGCTTGCTGATGCAACGGCTTTTGCGTCCTCAAGCCACTGAGGAGGGATTGCCCTCCACTCGATTGGCGCAGATTCCAAAAGAAGAGAGCGCGTTTCACTGACGGAAGCGAGTTCATCCAGTTGAGAGTATGCGCAGATGCCCCCGGTCAACTCAGGAACCGGCCAGTGGAGCAATGCTGCAGTGTCAAGCACCCGGTTCATGCAACGGTCATGAGAATCACCATGATGAAGACACCGTTCACCCCTATCTTCATCAAAGAAGCCTTGCTGCGTCCATCATGGGTTGGAAAGAACAGACGCTCGAAGCGTTCGAAATCTTTGGACCAGCCACGCTTGGGGTGGTTTCGTTTACGGAAGCGATCATCCAACCCGTGCCTCCAGACGTGCTCTACCTACCGATGTTGGCGAATGCCATGGGAGACACCCCGCTTGTTGTTTGGCTTTGGCTTGTGGTGACAGTCGCCTCAGTGTTGGGCTCACTCGTGGGCTATTTCATCGGTAAAAAATGGGGAACGTCACTCATGATTCGTTTTGGACAAGAGCGACATTTATCCAAACTGGAACAGTTGACAAAGCGATACGGCTCTTGGGGAATATTCATTGCTGCATTTTCGCCAATCCCGTACAAAGTCCTTGGGTGGATGGCTGGAATGGGCCACATGGAGCGGAAACCGTTTATTGCGGCAGGTTTCTTGGGACGAGGGCTTCGATTTGGCCTGGAGGCTGTGCTCATCGGTATTTATGGAAGCCAAGCATTGGACGTCATGAATTGGTTTCTTGACAATGAAATACTGCTTGCAATTCTTCTTTTGACCGGTTTAGCACTGACCTGGTATGCTTGGCTGTGGTGGTCGAATCTGGATTCAGAAGCCACAGTACCATCGCAGTGAATCCCTCCATGCGGCATGCGTTGCGACGGGAACGGTTATGAAGAGGTGGTCGGTGGACGCAAATGGCGCTCGTGTGGTGTAGCCAGGTCCATCATAGTGGGTTTTCATCCCGCCGACCCGGGTTCGAATCCCGGCACGAGCATCTTACTCAACAACAGAGCGCAGCAGCCGCTTTATTCATTTCAAGCGAGGGTTCCATTGTTAAAATCTTCAATCGCTTGATAGATCTCTTCTCTGGTATTCATGACGAACGGACCATACCGTGAAATCGGCTCTCCGAGTTCTGGGCCTCCTAAGATCAAGAATTCAGCGCCATCGTCCTCAGCCGTGAGCACCAACTCGTCTCCCTTATCGAGCAAACCGAGTCCACCATCATGGAGTGAACGACCTTCGATGTCAACTGACCCTCCAAACGCATAGATCATGACATTATGATCGGGGTCGCATTGGTGAATATAGGATGACCCTGCCTTCATTTTCATGTGAATGTAGGTGATGGGTATGACCGTATCAATGACCGCAGTGGTTCCGAGGGCTTCTCCTGCGACAATCTTAGCCCAAACCGTTCCATCTTCATTGGTAGCTTCGGGGATGTCCTTGGAGGGGATGTCTTGGTAACGCGGCTGCATCATTTTATCCTTGGCGGGCAAGTTGACCCAAATTTGGAATCCATGCATCCGCCCACCGTCCCGCATCATGTGCTCCTGAGGCATTTCAGAGTGAATGACGCCTCGGCCGGCAGTCATCCATTGGACGTCCCCCGGATTGAGGTCACCGCTGTTACCGGCAGAATCCTCGTGACGCATACCTCCGTCAAGGAGGTAGGTCACGGTTTCAAAACCCCGATGCGGATGGGACGGAGCGCCGACTGCGTCACCTGGAGCATAATCAACAGGACCCATCTCATCAAGAAGAAGAAAAGGGCTCATCAATCGACCCATGGCGGCTGGCCTGCGGACTTTGAATCCACCCCCTTCGAGAACGGTATGAGTCGGTACAATACTTGCAAGTTTTCGGTTCATAAGATCACTTCATTGTCATGCTGTTAATTATCGCGGTGACGGTATCTGGGTTGGCTGGTTTTTTGCTGTTCGTCATCAGAGAACGGCCTATCACGTTGCACCCCAAGTAGGAAAATTGCATCCGCATCGCCATGATGACATGGGAGCCACCTCCGCCAGAGTGTGTTGCGAGGGCAACCGTTCGATCTCGAAAGAGCCGACGAAAGTCGTCACCCTGCCGACTCAACCATGCGATGATATTGTTGAGAACCGGAGGATAAGATCCGTTGTATTCCGGTGCGAACACCATCCAAGCATCGGCTTGAATCAAGCGACCTATCAAGTCCCCTAGACCGGGTAAATCATCAGTTTCTTCTTCCATTTTGGTAGAATAGAGCGGAAATTCATAATCGTTGAGCGAAAGGATGTCAACGGTGTGACCAAGTTCTTGAGCCCGAATGCTAACGCTTTTGGCAAGTGTTTTGTTGTTTCCCATTGAAGCCAAAACAAAAACCAGGTGGGCCATGGTTTTCTCAGGATGCCGAGGTATATGGAGGGGGTGGTTTCATCCTAGCAACCTCAACGGGAAGACAAATGTCCTCCATCCTCATCCGATGTCCATGGGCAATGTATGGTGTGTGGGCATTACCCTTGACGACCCAAGACTTCTCGGCATCAACGGGGTCACCTTTCATTCAACGGTTAACGGCTGTGACACGCTTCTTCTCGTGACAAAAAGAAACGGCCATGAAGGCATATTAGCATTGGAAGACAGCGTCCAGGTCATGCACGAATCGCTTGGAATTGCAACCGCTAACGGTTTGCAACGAGTGATCGTTCTAGGTGACACGAGCAGTCTTGAGGGGCGACGTTGGAAAACCCAAGACGAGACATGGTCCTCATCCATGGGAGCAAGCATCAATTCAATTCACGGCATGGGGCAACTCATCGTTGAAGTATTGGCTCGAAGTGCGGCTTTGAAAGGTATGGAAGTTGTTTTAATTCGCGTTGGACATGCGTCTGAGCGAGAAGTCAACCTGCATTTGACGCATGCCCTTATTCATTCGGAAGGTGCTCTCGCTTCCTTTCACAATCCAAGAATCCCCGACCTCGACGGATGGACTGCCTTATGTCTGGATTCGACTGGTGAGTTCAGTTCCGAAATATCATCTGAACAGTGGGCACCCTCGCGAGAGGGTTAAAGCAGACGCTGCGAGTGAACCATCATGGCCGCAGAACTGATTCTAGAGCATGCTGAAAAAGCAGACACGGACTTCCTCGTCTACACTGGAAACTTCTGTGGTTACTGCAAAGCGCTAAAGCGTCTTTTGGACGGACGTTCTTACAGCTTCACCGAATATAATTTTGATGAACACACGGGCTTACGAAAGCAGATCGTGGCTGCAACTGGCCACCGCACGGTTCCCGTCGTCTTTGACATACGGGAAGATGAACCGCGCTTTATTGGCGGATTCGACGAGACCAACAGGTATCTCAAATGAAGGTCTCAAGCCATTCTTTGAGGGCATCATGATGTTCGATTGGAATCATGTGGCCCTTCTTGTGCTCAATCAGTTCCACTGCCCAATCTGCGGATTCAAACTGGTGGGCAACAGCCCATCCGTCTTCAATCGGGACTCGGACATCCTTTTCACCGTGCATCCAAAAAAGACGCTTTGAATCCAACTCCGAAAGTCGTATTCTCAGTTCCATCGGCCGAACCAGCCGCGTACCAATACAAACAATTCCTTGGATGCGGTCTGCAATCGGCAAATGAAGGAGTTCCTGTGCCATTGCACCTCCTTGAGAAAAACCACCGACAACCAACGGCCCAAGGGGTGCTTCGGCTCCAATGAGATGCTCCAACTGAGAAAGACTAGCATCGACGTCGATAAGTTCCTTTCGTGAGAGATTCATTCGACGCGTCACATCGGCGTCAAAATTCTCATATCTCCACCAGGTAAAACCCCGAGTTGGGTGTTTGTATCGTGCTTGGGGCACCAAGAGCGTCCACCCCATTGGAAGTATTTTTTCCGCAAAGGGTCGCATCATTGAGGCGTCGCCTGTCATGCCGTGCATCATAATGAGCGTAGGCATGGTTGCCCCTCACAACGTCCACTGCGAAAAAATGCCGCCGGCGACTTTGAAGTGAAGCGTTGAATCTCCTCCCCGTAGCGTCACGGTGAGTGAATAGTCTCCTGAAAGAGAAGGAATTGTACCAATTGAGCCTTTTTCAGTTGCTCCAGAACCCCATGTACGAACCAGTGGAGAAGCCCCTTGGTGGTCTTTAAGGGACAGAGTTCCTGAACCCCCTCCGGAGATATCAAGGTCAATGTACCAAACAAGGACGTCCCAGTCTGTTCCATCGGGATGTCCGCTGTCAAGGAAAGAATCAGAAATGTCGTTTTCGTTGTTCTCGTAAACCGAATCCAATAAATCACGGGCTTGATAGAAGTACACATCGCCTTCATAATCTGTTTTTGTCTGTGTGAGCTGCATCATGAGTTGCTCAGTACCTTCATCATCGGACCAGATCAATGAGTCAACAAAACCGTCCCTACCGCTGAACGAATAGGCTAGTGAGTGGCCGTCGCTGGAAGTTGCACTTACTTCAACGGCCCCGTTGTAGATGGAATCGGTTTCAGCCGTCCATTCTTGACCGAACAAGGTAAAGTCCCACGAGTCGCCAACGTTCCATGGGAAGTTGAAAACCGGTTGTGGGTCACCTTGCTCATAGACCGATAGGCCGTCCATGGTCACTCGACCGAGGAAGGGATTGTGATTGATGACAGCGTGCCGTTGTGCTTCTTCTTTAGAGGAAATACCGAGTCGGTAGTTTCCAGACTCGTTGTCTTTTTCAGCAACAACCAAACGAGCACTGTCTTCTCCGAATTGAGGTGTTACGAAGGTGTAGAGCCACTGGTCCCCAATATTCCAGTCGGGAAGAGCAAGTTCCTCTTCAGTGGTGTCGCCCATCCCTGAATTCACAGTGGGGCCATCGAGGCATCCAGCCAAACACAAGGAGACCATCATCAAGGCAAGTGCACATGTGCTTCGCATGGCCATCCGTTCACGGCCCCTCTTGAAAGGGTAACGCTTCTAAGGGTCTCAGACAAGTAGTCCGTCAATGCCAGCCAAAACAACGGCAACAATGGACATCAACTTGATGAGAATGTTGAGTGATGGACCGGATGTGTCCTTGAACGGGTCACCGATGGTGTCACCAATGACGGCTGCTTCGTGGGCATCGTCGCCTTTCTTAGCACCTTCAATGTGACCTTGCTCGATGGCTTTCTTGGCGTTATCCCAAGCGCCACCAGCATTGGCCATGAACAAAGCCATGAGAACACCGGTAACCAGAGAACCAGCAAGAAGCCCGCCAAGCGCATCTGCTCCAAGGGCCAATCCAACGATGACGGGTGCGAGAACCGCAACAACACCAGGACCTACCATTTCTCGGAGAGCTGCCTTTGTTGAGATATCAACACAAGTTTGTGAATCTGGGTAAGTCATGTTGCCTGAAACGACCTTTTCTGGCCATGTTGTCGCATCCTCGATGTCGCCTTCAAACGATTTGTCGTTGGACAAACTTTCTCTCATGATAGCGAACTGGCGTCGGATCTCGACAACCATGTCGCCCGCAGCCTTACCGACTGAAGTCATGGTCATAGCAGCAACCACGAAGGGTAGACCGCCACCAATGAGAAGTCCAATGACAACCATTGGATTGGTTAAGGTAAGGTCGAGATTGTCTGTGCCCACTGCCGCAGTGTATGCGGCGAACAGTGCAAGTGCAGTCAATGCTGCTGAACCAATAGCGAATCCTTTTCCGACTGCTGCAGTCGTGTTTCCGATTGAATCAAGTTCATCGGTAATTGCTCGAACATCGGAACCAAGTCCGCTCATCTCGGCAATTCCACCTGCGTTGTCAGCAACCGGTCCGTAAGCATCGACGGTCATGGTCACACCAACTGTAGCAAGCATGCCCATTGCAGCCATTGCGATGCAATAGAGGCCAAATTCTCCATCGCCCAGGGTACCAAAGTGGTTTGCACCAAGAATTCCACCTGCAATCAGAAGGATTGGGATGAAAGTTGACATCATACCGACTGAAAGTCCGGCAATAGCATTGGTTGCAGGTCCAGTCTTGGACATTTCACCGATGTGAGGAATGGCCCTGGTTTTGATTCCAAAGACTGGCTCAATACCGGTGTAATATTCAGTGACTAATCCAATGAGGATTCCGACAATACTGCCCAGTACGACTGAATGCATAACACCTAGATGGACGTCGATTAAGCCAGCCTGGATGGCACCCATAGCCGCCTGCCCAGAACAAAGCTGCTGCAATGAATGTGGTGTTACGTAGCGCTGCTGCTGCGTCTTTGCCGTTCTTGAGAACGAACATTGAGAACACACCAACAATGGATGCTACATAACCAATGAGACCAAGCATAATTGGCATCATGATGTAATCGCTCGAATTCCCTGTGAAGAGATCCCCACCAAATCCCTTGGAACTTGCAATAATCATTGCTGCGATAATCGAACCAACAAAGGATTCGAAGATATCTGCACCCATTCCAGCAACGTCACCAACGTTGTCACCAACGTTATCTGCGATAACACCAGGGTTTCGTGGGTCGTCTTCAGGAATTCCTGCTTCGACTTTACCGACCAAATCTGCGCCAACGTCAGCAGCCTTGGTGTAAATACCGCCACCAACACGAGCGAAGAGAGCAATGGATGAAGCACCCATACCGAATCCTGCTGCGGCTGCAAGGTCTGGATTAGCATTACCTGCACCAAGCCAATAGGCTACGAGAGAAATTCCGAGTAGACCGAGACCCCCAACTGAAAGACCCATAACGGCTCCTCCGTTGTAAGAAACTGCAAGCGCTCCAGACTTACCCTCATTCTTTGCAGCCATTGTTGTTCGACCGTTAGCAGAGGTTGCAGCACGCATACCAGAGAATCCAGCAGCAACAGAGGCTAGAGCACCTGCGAAGAAGGCGATTGCGGTATCCAGGCCGTTAAGTGGTATCAGCACCAGGCCGACGACCACGACGAATACCGAGAGAACTTTGTATTCTGCAAAGAGAAACGCCATGGCTCCCTTTTGAATTTCCTCAGTGATATTAGCAACCTTTTCGTTGTCAATTTTCACTTTGTTTACTTGTTGATACAGCATAAACGCAACGGCAAGTCCGAAAAGACCTGCACCCGCAGCTATCATTGGTATATTTCCCATCATTATAGAACACCTGTTGATTTGGCGACCTAAGAACCCCTCATAAGTGGTTCCCTCCAAAAAAAAGCCACTGTGCTGATTTAGAGTACTTTCTCATTGTACCGAGCGAGCATACGCAGTTGAATGGCCCACACCATGATTTCAACAGGCAATTGTTCAAAGAGGAGAGAGGTTTGGGTAAAGATATGTCCATCAGTGCAGAGGAGATTTTGGCTGAGATTGGTCCAGTCCAAGAAATCCTCGACGAACATGACGGCGTTGTCAACGTGATTGACACAACCGATGGGAACATTATGCTCTCCTTGGACGGAGGCTGCAACGGCTGTTCATCCACTCCGATGACCGCCATGCAAATTTATTACGCCTTGAAGAAACTGGACCATGTCAACGATGTCATCTTCGTGAACGGAGAATTGCCCGAATACATGCGGACCTTCATTGACCAAAAAATGGCCAAAGAAGCACAAAGCGGTGGCGATGACCCACCTGGCGAAATCGTCTGAATCACTCTTCAGAATCCCGGCCAATGCTGTGAGGGTTGGCGCCAAAGGACAGGTTTTCTCCTTTGATGTTCATTCGAGCCGACACCGCGAGAATCACGCAGAACAAAGCAAGGGGCTTTGGAAGATAGTTTGAGCCCCACAATACTCCACCTGCATAGGACAGCCACCAGAGAACTCCTGCAGCCAGCATGAGGGTGAAGAAAATGATGTTTTGAGCGATCTCTTCGGCCATTTCCGACCGTGAAAGTGTGGCTATAAACGTGAACAGGACTGCAGACACACCGCACAAGGCCTCGGCCAGGTGTTCCAAGAACGCAACATCCACCATGCAATGTCCAAGAGAAGGACCCTCTTGAAGGTGGGGGCGAGGTTTGCGAACCTTTGTTTAGGGTCGTCGTTTGTTTCGCTCCATGGCAGTCGGCTCCTTCACGCTCCCAACGCCTCGGCCGACGCCACCTCACTTCTCCAGAAACCAAGTGGCTAAGGTCTTGCATCAAATGGGGATATTGCTTGAACTTCAGGGGGCCAACGTATTCCGAGTCCGCTCCTATCAAAATGCAAGCAGGATGTTGGGTACGATTACTCAGGACTTTGGTGAACTTGTTGCCTCGGGACAACTCTTTGAGATGAAGGGAATCGGCAAGGGCCTTGGAAGTGCCCTATCTCAAGCCGTCCTCGAAGGAGAGTGGCCTGAAGATTGGGTCGACAAGCATGCATCCACGCCTGCTGGAATGATTGAGATGCTTGGTATCCCTGGCCTCGGCCCCAAGCGAATCAAATTGATGCATGACGAACTTGGAGTGGATTCAGTGGCCAGCCTCAAAGAGGCTGCTGAAGAAAACAGAATCGCCCCGATGAAGGGTTTTGGTGCAAAATCTCAGCAACGAATGCTCGACGGAATAGAACTCCTTGCACGGTTTAGAGAACGAAGGCGCCTCGACATAGGATTGCGATATGGAGAAGCGTTTCAGAGAAAAATTGCAGGAATCGACGGCGTCAATCGTGCTACGCTTGCAGGAAGCGCTCGTAGGCGGAAAGATACCATCGGAGATTTGGATTTGGTCGTATCAGTTGATGCGGCTCATCATGAAATCGTGGCGGAAAGAATTCTCTCACTCCAAGGCATTGCCGATGTGAAAGGGGCAGGCGACTCTAAAATCAGCCTCATTCTTGACACATCGGTGTTTGACGATACCTTCGCAGTCGGCCACATTGACCCGAATGTACTGGACGCCATTGGAGGAGATGATTACGAGCAGCTTGAAGCGGGCGGAACCATTGATGCGCAAGTTCGCCTCGTGCCTCCACACGTCGAACCGTTCACCCTGGCCTACTTCACAGGCAGCAAAGAGCACAACATTGCCTTGCGCCAACGAGCCATTGACCGTGGCCTTCGATTGAACGAGTTTGGACTCATACCTGAAGATAAGGCAGGCGACCTCAAAGGAATGGAAGCAGCAGTTCATTCCCTCCAAGCCCTTAGCGAACAAGAGATCTATGCTCATCTCGACATGGAATATGTGGTGCCTGAATTGCGCGAAGACATGGGCGAAGTGGAGGCTGCAACCTCTGGAAACCTTCCCAAACTTTTGGAGATGAACAGCATCAAAGGGGCACTCCACAACCACACCACACTTTCTGACGGTGAAGCGAGTCTTGAGCAAATGGCGGATACAGCCCGGAAGATGAACTGGTCATGGCTGGGTATTGCTGACCATTCCCCCTCCCTTAAAATTGCAAACGGGGCAAGTTCTCAAGACCTCCTTGACCAAGGTCGAACCATCAAAGCCTACAATCAAAAATGGGCAGAAGAAGGTGTAGATTTCCGCTTATTTCACGGTGTCGAATCCGATATACTCGCTGGAGGTAAGTTGGACCATCCGGATGAAGTGCTCAGTGAACTGGACTATGTGGTAGCAAGCGTACACGCCATGACGAAATGGCGTTCAAGAGATGAAGTCGAGAATACCGAAGAACTACTCAAAGTCATTGACCACCCCGCTACGACCGTGCTTGGCCATCCAACTGGACGAATCTTGCAGGGGAGAGATGGCTATGAGGTCGACTTGTTTGCTGTTTTGGAACACATGGCGGACCACAATCAAGAAGGACGCCTCAAGGCCGTTGAACTCAATGCAAGTCCATACCGTCTGGATTTAGATTGGCGCTTGTGCAAACATGCAAAGGGCCTCGGCGTTCCGGTCGTCATCAATCCTGATGCGCATTCAATCAGAGGACTTAGCGACATCACCTACGGCCTCATGACCGCTCGAAAAGGGTGGTTGGAAGAGGAGGATGTCCTCAACTCACTTTCTGGTGAAGGACTCGCTGCAAGGATGAATTGACCTTAGGGCTAAGCACACCTTCATGACACACCTCCGCTTGGGGGTGTTATGCGCACCCTTCGCACCATCATCATGGGAAGCATGATGATCATACCAGGTCTTATTCTTGGATTCGTTATTTGGTACATCGCAGGGAAACCTACGACTGAACCTTTGGAATCCCTCATTTGCAACGTTATTCCGTTAACTTCAATCTTTTTGGGACTCTACTTTGGATGGAAGACCGGTGAAGAATACGACGTAAGAAATACGGAATAAGCAGGAGAGTCGGCCCGTGAAGCGTTCAGAAAAGGCAGAACGAATTGCACAACAGTTGGAAGCATTCTATCCGGTCATCCCTATTCCTCTAGACCATAGCAATCCGTTTGAGTTGCTCGTTGCCGTGCTGATGAGCGCACAAACAACCGACCTCAAGGTCAACGAAGTCACACCGGCCCTTTTTGCAAAAGCTGACAACCCACGAGCGATGGCGAATCTCTCAGTTGATGTCATTCTTAACGACATCAGGCAAGTCGGCTTGGCCCCTACCAAAGCGAAGAACATTCGCCGACTTTCTGAAATGCTCAACGAACTGCATGGGGGGGAAGTCCCCGATTCCTTTGAGGCCCTTGAAGCACTTCCTGGTGTTGGGCACAAAACTGCTGGCGTTGTTATGGCACAGGCCTTTGGCGTACCAGCATTTCCTATCGACACCCACATACACCGGCTTGCTGCTCGCTGGGGGCTCTCCGATGGAAGCAATGTTGTCAAAACAGAGCGGGACTTGAAGGCAGTTTTCCCAAAAGAAAAATGGAACGATTTGCATCTCCAAATTATTTTCTTTGGGCGTGAGTACTGTCCCGCTCGTTTCCACGACCTAGCGAAATGTCCCATCTGCTCATGGTCGGCCACCAAAAAGCGAATTCGGGAAGAAGCTCGTAAGTGAGTTCAGAACAACGAGAAGTTGCGGCCAACCATGCTCGTGACAAGGATGATTGCAGCGAGAACCATCGTCACACGCATGGCCACATGCATCCCTTCTTCTTCGTGTGCCTCACGAATGAATGCATAGGCAACAAGCGACAAGGCTGTTGTCTGGAGAATTGCGCTCATGGCCGCAAAAAGAGCCACTTGACCTTCAAAACTATCATTCGCTTCAGCCAAGTCATCAATTCCCTTCTCGGTCAGAAGGTCATAATCTGAAGCGTTTGGGGACGATGATGACAATGGGAATTCAGCAAAAACGGTCGAAAAAACAAGGACGATGAGACCGATCATCAACCATTTTTGAAAAGAATACATCGATCCTTTCGCCATGTTAGCGGGAGGTTGGTACGGTGAAGCAGCAGGATTCATTGCCGGGGGCATGGGCGGTTGCATATCCATCCCACCCAAAACGAAGGGTATGAACATTCCTCAGATTCATCAGGACCCAAAGACGCCTGAAGCACTCTCTAACATAATGGCGGTCAAAAGGGAGGCGATACCCGAAACCCATGTAAGGAGAATCATTTGCCCCACTGCGCTTGAGCGAGTACCACCTCGAAGCCGTGTGGCAATCGACGAAACGGCGACCACTTGCATCAAAATCAATAAGGAAATGATGATTTTGAACATCCTGATGTTGTCATCTACAGATGATGCATCTTCCATGACGGGAAGAGCAACACCTGCCCCGAAATCAGAGAGGGCAGAAACATCGGTTTGGGTAAGGCCACCTGCAACCCCAGCAATCGATTCTCCAAGTTGCAGCACAATGGCGGTCGTTACGTTAAGAGCGGCTACACTCGAAATCAAAAGACCGAGGGCAACTCCCCACATGGTATTTGCAGACAATGACCTTCTGTTCCTCAGTGAGAGGAGATTTCCAACAGATCTTGATACCATTTCTGCTGTTGCTGCAGGTTGGCCGGATGACTGAGAGCCTTCAATGTAAATTCGAGTGTAACGAGAGATAACGGCGGAATTGGTATCTGCAGTAAAATAGTCCCATGCACGGTCCGAGTCAATTCGGGTCGACAAGCGCTTTTCCAATCGGTCAATGGAATTGTCAAGCATTCCAAAGTCAATACCTCGGAGCGCCTTGATGGTTGCAGAAGGTTCTGAGGAACGAGCTTGTGCGGTCCCACCCAGTGCCCGAATGAAATCCGGATATGTTTGGTCCCTACGCTGGATTTGGTTTTCTTCCCTACGAATCATCAATGATGGTATGAGAAGGGGTGAAAGTGGAACTGCGATGAACAGAAGACCGTATTTATCCCATTGGGATGTTAACTCTTCAAAGACCCAAATGAGCGTTAAAACACTGGTCACAACGAGAACGATGGTGACCAGGCCTGAAATCAATAACGAGCGTCTGAAATTAATTCTAAAGGGTGTATCCATTTCATCACGGGCAAAGGTGAGGTCCTTTGGAATCGTAGCCCTGAAGGCGAAAACTGCCCCCATTTGTACGAATCCGAACACCAAGGAAGCCAGAAGAAGAAAACGAAGACGGCTGGCTACTTCGATGGGTGTATCGGTATCGGAGCCCACCTCGAAGAGAACCAAATGAATACCTGCAATCACAAGACCAAACAGCCCAGCAGTCACCAGGGAAACATAAATTTCCTTGAGCGTGTCAACCGACTCCAGTCGTGTATCGTACAGAGTATTGTATTGTTCAGCAATCGTTTCCTGCTCGGAACGCATGAACTGATCGATGGGCTGGCCTGCTTCAATTGAAAACGCCATTCGACTCAAAAAATCAGACCAAAGCGGACTTGGACTCTGCTGTGCAACAATCCGAGCAGCCTCTGGAAGCGACGTGTGCCATTTGTCAACCAAGGTCTCAATTCGTTGGACTTCAGTAGCGAGTTCTCCATAATCCCTCATCTGTTTGAGAATGTCAAAGATTGATTGAGCTCCGACCTCACCAATTGAAAGGATACCCATGCGCGTGATAAACATGTGCATTTCTGCTTCAATGAGACTGGCAGAACGCTGGACATCGAGGATTGGGAAGCCAATTGCAGCAACAGAGGCCATAGCAGTGAGGAGGATGACCAGTAAAATTCCAGTAATTCCAGAAAAGAGCGCCCCTTCACTGAGGCCTCCGGTAAGAACTACAAGAACAATCGAGAAGATGAAGGTGAAAATCGAAACCGGAAGAACATAGAGGCTAAGGAAACGCCCAATAGGCATCTCAAGACGACGCAGTGCAATGTGCCAGATCGGCATGCGCTCCATGTCTCATCATCTCCTCATTTCTGGTTGACGCCGACCCATGTGTCAATAGCTCGGCTGAAATGGTCCCAGCCGTTGGAATAGTAGAGCCCAAGGAGGTCAAACACGTCGTCATAATGAGTCAAGCCACGGTCAACCATTCGCTGAATGGCATCGGCCCTACGAAGCATCTCATCGTAGATATCTCGCTTGTTCGCAAAACCAGCCATTGCAGCGATCTTGTTCTCAAGCAAATGTGATTGGAACATACCACGGAAATAGTGTTTATCTTTGACAGGGTCCCATTCGAACATACCACGGGTCAGCACACCGTCACTGTGTTTGTTGTAACCAATGACTTCGTCAATTCCTGTGATACGACGGGCAATACCTCCACCTGGGGCCTCAACCACTTCTTGGAAAATCGCAAAGTTAAGATTGTCAAAGAAACGAATGGGAACGTTGATCGGGTCGCCGGTAAAACGTTGAATCATCTTGACAATTGATGATGCGTGGAACGTAGCGATGACCGGGTGGCCGGTCTGCATGGCTTGGAAAGCAGTAGCACCCTCTACACCACGAATCTCACCGATGATGATGTATCGTGGACGGCTTCGCAATGCAGCCTTAAGCAGGTCGAACATCTCGACACGAGATTCTTCATTTTTTGCATCACGGGTGACGAGACGCTGCCAAATCTTGTGGCGAACCTTAACCTCAGGCGTGTCTTCAGCAGAATAAATCTTAACGTTGTGGTCAATGAACGGTAGAATCGCATTTAGGGTTGTTGTTTTACCGGATGCTGTTTCCCCAGACACCAAAACGGACATACCGTATTCAAGGCAAATCCAGATGTAGGCTGCGACTTGAGAAGACATCGTACCCCACTGGATGAGTTGAGTAATCGAGATGGTTTCTTCTGCGAATTTACGGATGGTGAACGACGGACCAAGCATAGATACGTCGTCGGAGAAAATGATGTTGATACGTGAACCATCAAGAAGAACACCGTCAATAATCGGTTTGTTGTCCGAAACAGGCCTACCAATACGTTCCGACATAGCACGGAGGTAACGGGAGAGAAGTTCTCGTTCACGGAATCGAATGTTGGAAGTGACCATTCCGAAGACCTTGTGATCCATGTGAATGTGCTTCAATCCTACCGAGTGTATGTCTTCCAGCATCTCATCAGAGAGCAGAGGTTCAAGCGGTCCGTTTCGAATCAGGTCACGAATAACGACATAAGTTAGTCGTTCCCGCTGTTTTTCATTCACGGTCAGACGCTTGTCATCCATGCCGATCATTTCCCAAAGCCGACCCTGTCGACGAACGAGGTTGTTGGCTTCTGTATCAAGGATGGTGTATCTGTCAATCATTTGACTCAAGATGTTTTCAAATTCTGAATCGGTGGTAAACGAAGGGGCTGAGGGAGCTTCTTGGAGAAGTGTTTCAATGAGTTCACGACGGATGTTTTCCTCTTCCTCAGTCAATTGAGGCTCCAATCCGAACCAAAGAATCGTACCACCGCCATCGTCATCTGCCGGAGGTTCGTAGATATGGACAAAAATCGGTTCCCTCGTCAAATAAATCAAGTTGAGAGGGCGAGTTTTCATGGCGTCACGGTCCAATGGGCCGTAGTACATTGGCCGAGTACCGTAGCGTTGCTCAAAGTCACGAACCCAGTCGGCTACGTGAGGATAAGCCGCCATGACACCGTTCAGGTCTCCTTTAGCAAATCGAGGTTCGTCGCTCATAATACATCCACCTCCTCAACTGACCGCCGTGATGTCCACGATAAAACCCATTCCTGGCTCAACACGCCATCCAATACTTGATTGAATGGGCCCTGCTGCCCGTAGGAACCGTGTGACAACGATATTACGTTTGATTTCTCCACCGATAAGTGCGTTTTCCAAGTCAAGAACAACCTCGGCCGATGCACGCAATGTGTGAAGCAGTTTGCCGTCCATTTCGTCCGGGTCCAAGCAGAGCATGAACGAACGTCCTTCGGAAGCGACCTTGCGCATTTGTTGCATTAATTGAAAACGGCCATTATCATCAAGATTGTCAGGCATGAGCGAACTTCCAGAGTCAAAGAGGATGACGTCAGCAGAGGGAACTGCTGGACTGGCCAGCACATCCGCGAGCGTCACATCACCTTTTGATTCGGCAATGGTTCCAAACCGACTGATGACCATCAAGCGGCCTTCCCGAATTGCATTGGTAATACCGTAGCCTACACTTTCCATTTGTTCAATCCAGCCACGAGTCGTGAGTTCGGTCGTAACGACGAGAACCTTGACTCCGTTCTGAATCATACCGTGTACAAGGCGCTGAGAAATCAACGATTTACCCGCTCCGACTTTTCCTTGCAACACATAGAGCGAACGATTTGGCATTCGAAGACCCATTGAGTCTCCGAGCGAGTCGGTTTCAACATCAAAGGGGAAGCCATCTTCCACTGGTTTGTGAGCAATTAGGAATGGATTATCTTCAAACGACATGTAAACGCACCTCTTCGTCGGTTGTTACAGAGTGTATGAATCCACCAACTTTAACCGATGAACCTGTAAAAAATATTCGAACATCGTCGCCGTTACTGTATCCAAAACTTGTGTCATCAGCTGTGACTTCAACCATGTCACCGGGACCCCATGATGTAGCAGAGGCCACGAAGGCGAAGGATACACCTGACGGTTCAATTCCATCGATCAGCAGTTGGTAGTTGGTCGTTGAAAGTTCATGCAATCCATCGTTTAACAGATAAAATGTCATGCTTTCAAAAGCTGGAAGCGTTGGGTTGTCATCGTAGGAGACCATCGCTGGGTCCCCTGCAAAAGTCACGCTTATTTCTCCAGATATCATCGCCTTACGGTCAGCCTTGGTGGTGACTTGAACTGCGTCGGACCATTCGTTAATCAGAAGGGAACTTGCACCGCCAGAGACCAGCAATGCCGTTATCAGCATGATAAATGAAGATGCTCCGCCGTCCGCCATGCCATCACCTCAAGCAAGAATATGGCCAACGGTTGTTGGTCCAACGGTCATTGAAATCCTGTCTTCTCCAATTGCACCTGCATCAATCCACTGGAGAAACAACGTTTCCCCGGAATACCAGTTGGTCGACGATATCGTCGAAGTGTAAATGGTGTCAAACTGTTCAGGGTTGGCTCCGTCAGTGAACACCCACATCTCATCGTAGTCAATGGTCAGCGTTCCTGAATTGGTGAAGTTAGCATATACGGCAGCACCTAATGTTGCTGTCACGCTTGCAGTACCAGAATTTCCAACACAAGCGGTTGAACAGGTCGTAACAAGGGTCGGTGCGGAGGAGTAATTTCCGTGGCTGGTGATTACCACGTCAATAATTTCTCCACTTGACCCTACCGTGTACGTCCCTGCAAATCCACCGTTGCCTGTTGTGGTACTCAAGGTTCCGTTTGTATATCCTGTGCCCGGTGTCGCAATGGTGGTGGCAACGACTGCCCCCTCCCATAGCGTAGCATCATCGATCGTAAAGGTCGGAATAGGCTCATCTGCATCGTCCAGTCGTTCAAGACCGGTATCGATTTGAGATGAAATGGATTGATACGCCATTGAAAAAACGACGAGCATCGAAATGCCTATGATCAATCCACCAATTCCAACCGATGCGCCCATTCACTCTTCACCTCTGAGGAGTTCCATTTGGCGCCATGAAGACACAAGAGCCGAAAAGGTCAACAGTTCACGATGTGGGAGATGGTCTTCCAATGCTGTTTCAGGGTCACCCGGTTCAGCAAGTTGGACGATCGCCATAACGCTTGTACCTTCAGTGTCTGTCAACATTCCTGAATCAATAGCCTTCTGAGTAAAACTCACTGCAGCCATGCCGGACATGTGGTCCAGCAAAAGTGCAGAAACTGTCGGAGCACCAATTTGATTTGCCGAGCCAGTAACTGTTGCCGCTGGTGCGTTCAAGAACGGATTAGCAGCGAGAGCTTGGGCTTCATACAATTCAACCAAGGGAGCTTCATCATGCTCCATCATTCGGGATTGCCCTCCAACTTCAACAACTTCTCCGGTGGCTGTAATGATGCGATCTCCTGCACCTAATTCGTCACTTTCGTCGTCGGAAGAGGATTCATCATCAGAAGATGAAGTTCCATCTGCCGAGGCTTGAGGAAGTGCTCCGTCTTCTAAGCGACCTTCAACCATTCGAAGAACGTCTTCCACCATGTCGAGACGACTGCTGATGAGTCGTTCAAGACCTGATGTATCAACCGTCGCAGGGGGAAGGTTCACCGGTGCGGCTTGTGGAGCAAGTGTTGCTGCCACGTTTGGTACGCTCTGCTGACTGTTAATCCGAGCTTTGGTCGGTCCAGGGGAAATGGTCCATGCATCTTCGTCGCTCAGCATTCCCTGTTCGGGAAATGGGACTTGTTCAATGGCCACATTGGCCAATATCTTCAGTCGCTCTTCGCTTAACGATTGGTCTGCACTTTTATTTCCGCCTGAGATTCCACTAAATGGCCATGCCATATTCATCTCTCCTCTAAGCAAAATGCTTAGAAATCAGATAATTGGCTGGCCAGCGGTACCAGAAACTTCGAGCACTTGGTAGGTTGAACCGCTACCTTCAATGTGGATCCACATTGTTACAGTCCCCGCACCACAGTTGTTGGGAGTAACAACGAATGCGTATCCCGTACCGGGGTTAACAGTTGCCTGGGCGGCCCCGTTAACATCGTCCATGTCATAGAAGACGTGGTTTCCTGAGTCGATTGTGTCGCTTTGTGTACCACAGTACAATTGGACCACAACATCAGTATCCGCAACGGCAGTACTGCCGGGTGCGAGCTTGACAAACAACATGTAATCGTTTGCAGCATCTTCAGAACCAGCGTTTACCATGAAACGAGATGTGCTCTGCTTTGCGGTATCATCACCGGTCTTTTGAGCATTTTGTTGAAGTTTTTCAGCGGTTTGGATGATGACTGCTGCAGCAACTGCGGCAACCAAAATCAAAGCAATAAACACGATCATAGCACCGATTCCGATTGCTGCAACTGTGTCTTCTTTTTGTGAATTATTTTTGTTCTCCATCTTTCATCACCTCAAATAACTGCAAGGCCTTGTGAGACCGTTGCATCAAATCGTTCGTATGTAAATCCTGCACCTGCAGAGTCAATCAAGAGAGTGACGTCCGCATCGGTGGAGCAAGTTGGAAGAGCCATTGTGTACGAGTACATCTCGTTAGGAGCAAATGCAGCAGGGTTGACTCCAACTGTATTGATGTTGGTAGCAGCTGCCATGTCTCCGTCATCTACACCAGCAGCACAAATAGCAGTCCACTTGACGTCCACACCGGCAACAGTGCTGCTTCCGGCTGCAAGTTCAAGGGTCAAGACAACAGTGTTGGTTGCGCCACGGACGCCTCCAATAATGTTGATCTTGTTGGACATAGACTTTTGAGTATCGTCGCCAGTCTTTTGTGCATTTTGTTGCAATTTTTCAGCCGTCTGAATAATGACGGCTGCAGCAACTGCAGCTACAAGAATCAGAGCAATGAAGACAATCATTGCACCAATACCAATAGCCGCAAGTTCATCGCGGTTTTCGTTCGTTTTTTCGTTTTTCATATTTTTCACCATTTTTGTTTTGTTCACTCGTCTCTGCGAGTGGAATGTGATGGGTCAAGAAGAGCCTCCTTGACCGAGGTTAATTCGAAGTGGCATGCGTATGATGGCCACTTCATCTGGAGCGAGATTACGAATAAATGGAAGTTCTTCAGCAGTAAAACCTGCTGGAAGCCATGGGGAAAGAAGAATCTCTGAGAGGGGTTCCATTGAACGATTTTGTGCACGCATGGTGATGGTAATCTCTCCGGAGCGCATCTCATAAGAGGTTGCTACCGACAGTTTGCGGGTGAGGGGGATGTCTTCGGAAGTCATCCGGTAATCCGGTTTAATCTCAAATCGCAACGGGATGTTCCCGCCAGGTGCAATAATTGGTAGGTCAACGTTCGGAGGGAATGCAGTCCAACCCTCTGGCACCGGTGGCTTGAGGCGTAGCATAGGCATTGGAATCGGACCGTCGTTGATGATCCGAACAAGAAGGACACCCGCGTCACCGCCTGCTGGCCATCGTGTATCTACACCCATCCAGAAGTGACGGAACAGGAAGGGGTTAAGCGTCGAGGAATTGCCTCCAATGAGGTCTTCGAGGAGGTATTCTACTTCCTCCGTTGCCGCCCTGATGTCACCTACTTCGGCAGCCGCTGTGGATTCTCGTAGTTTGAAGAGGATGTGTTCCGCCTCGTCAAGGCTGATGCGCTTGTGTACCAAAAGCCTGTGAAGCATCGCAATGCTTCGGCGAAGATGCAAGACATCCTCCTCTAGAGATTCGAGAATGGATTCAGCATGCTTGATGTTTTTCTTGGCTCGCGAAAGGTTGTGCATGCCGAGGTATACCTTGGCTTCTCCAAGGTCAAGTTCAGATTCTGTCAACGAGGCATTGTTTCGGCGAGCTGCCTTTCGAGCAATTCGTTCTAACGTTTGTGACGCTTCTAGAATGCCCGCTTCTCGTGAGGCGAGATCCTCTGGTGAGGACTCTTCGAAATCCATCTCAGCATCCTCAGACATCGGTATCCACCTCCGTCTCAAGGGCTAGGGAGCCAACATCAATCGGCTTCGGGGCCTCAGGTTCCACCATCTCTTCGTTGCCGTTGTCACTTGCCCCGAGCAACGAACTCAGGTCCAATCCATCGTCTGCCAGATCGTTGAGCAAACGTGCTGGGTCGCCGAGGTCTCGCTCGATACGAATACTCTTGATTTCAGCATCGGTCAATCGACCGTAGAGGTTACCGTACATCTTGTCTGAACGCTTGAGGAAGTACCAAACTCCGATCATGATAATGAGGAAGTATGACCCCATGACAACGAGGTTCTGAGAGTTCGCTGAGAGTTGAGGGGGGAGGCCCAAAACGATAGCCAACATACCAAGCACTGGAATTGAAAGAATGATGGTTAATTGGCGACGACCGTCTCCCAGTGCTTCAAAGTGGTCCGAATAGATCGTTGATATCCCCTTGCGGGCTCGCTGGTAATCTTCGTGGATGAGGCGGAATTCTTCGCTGCTCTTCCACGTCATTCGCCAAATCCACAAGGCATTGAGAATCAAAATTGTTGGACCCCATATGGGGACCCCTTGGACTTCGTAGCCAAATCCAAGATGGAATGCAAATCCAAAACTCAGGACGCCGGCATATACTCCGCCCAACTGCCACTTTTCAGATTGCGAAGCAAGTCGGGTAAAGGCAAAGGATACAAGAGCTGCAACGATACATGCTATGAAAGCAATGGATAGACCTGGGGAGGCGGATTGAACGTTTTGTACGACCAATTCTTGGTCGTTGGATTCAAGGTTGTTGTCTCCAGCGTAAATGGAGGTGAGGGATATATTGCAATCAGCCTGCGAGCGCACTTCCCACCAATCGATGGTATCGGGCATGATGGTCCATTCAAGATCCACTGTTTGACCAGCGGTAAGAATTGGAATCATACTTCCGTCTTCAAACCTTTCAGGGGCCGTGAGGACTGCAATATCGGAGCCACAGTCCAACTGTACTGAAACGCCAAGGGCGATTGCCGTGCCCTTGTTCTTGATGGAGACAGAGTACTTGGCCTCTTCGCCCTCATAGAGTACATCCGCAGTTGGCCCATAGTCGACGATTGCGGGGTCTGCGAATACTGCAAGTTCGTAAGTGAAGGTAGCGTCGTCATAAACGGTATACCCGGCGTTCTCACCAGGATGATAAAGTCGCATCGTCAGATCCCAACCATCTCCTGGAAGAATGTCAACCCTTGGCGGCGTGACCTTCAGAGAGATTGGCGCAGTGGTCTCGTATGCATTTCGCGTGGGTAGAGAAATTCTAGAATCAACTCCAAGCGAATCGGAACCACATTCTTGGGTCAAATCAAGAGGATATTCTGTTTCATCTACAACAATTGCAAACGACCAAGGGTGTAGAGTCTCATCTTGACCCAAAGATGAGAAGTCAAGCAAACGTTCAGATTTACAAAGTTCTACTTCATAGGCCACCGGAACTCCTGGGCCGTTTGGAATGTGAGAATAGGAGATCGGGTAAGTCGCGCTTATCCCATCGCCGGGGTTAACCTTGGTATCGGAGACCTCAAAGAACCGGTTCATCGTGAGGTCGGTGAAAAATTCTGCACTTCCTTCAACATCTGTATCTGTCGGTGTGAATTTTACCGCCAAGTTGGCTGCGAGCGTGAGGTCAGGTTCTGTATTGGTTGATTGAATTGAAAAGGTGAAACTGGTTGCACGGCCTTGGGGCAAAAGCAGCGTTTCAGGAGCAGGGCTGACGAGAGCCCAATCTGTGGAGGGAGCTGCTAGGCCTCCCTTGAGGAGCGTATAGTCGACACTAACTTCAACATCACTGTTCCCAGTGTTGGTCAATTCAACGTTCCAAGTACGGGTCCAGGTCGCGTGGTAGAACATTTTAGAAGGCCATTCATCCGCCTCTACCATGAATAATGGGGCAACGACGAGATTGAAGCTATGGGTACCCAATTCCTCGTAAGTGTCCGGCTTTAGGACACGAATGGTCACTGGGTAGATAGCGCCGTTAGTCAACTGATCATCTCCTCCAACTGAAGGGACTGTAATGTCAAGAGTGCCCTGATAAAGTTCGTCAATTTCAAGGCTGAGTGAAAAGTTTGCATCGGTAACGACCCAATCGCCGTTCACCTTGGTTTCAACAATAACATCCTCATCGAGGTTTCCGTTATTTGTAATTTCAAAGTCTACGGTTTCCACTTTCCCGGGGATAACACCCATGGTTTCCACCGTCGAAATCGCCATTCCGTGGCTTTCGCCCATGTTTCCAATAATTTCAGCGGATACGAGAAGGTCGGATTCGGGGTTTGAGACCCATACGATCGCTTTGTATTCCTCATCGGCTCGTGCGTCATCGGATGGAGTCAGGCGAATCTTGATGGTTTCCGCATATCCTGCTCCAATTGAAAGGGTAGCAGGAGTCTCCATTGTGAAGGAAATCTCACCAGCATCTGTATCATCAATCCAAACCAAGAAATCCGCAGGAGTATTGCCTACATTGTTCACTGTAATTCTCGTTGTGAGGGATTCTCCAGCGGTAAGGTTGACCTCTTGGGTCGCAGGACTGAGGTCTGCGTTGACCTTTTCGCCGACCCGAATCGGCAGGTCGTAATGGGTGATGACCGTCCCAGTTCCAAGTTCTTCGACCCGGATTCTAAGATTCTCTATGCTTTGAGCAGGCGCAAATTGGTCGGTTGTTACGACGACAGTGTAGTCGCTGATATGGGAGTCTCCTAGAGTCGGATAATCAGCAACGTTCGCTGGAACATCAACGAGCGTGGTCGAAACGAGGGCCGTTGTTGACGAAAACGAAGCGACCCAATTTTCCGGCAAAGTATCTTCCATGACCAAGCGATAGGAGGTCATGTTGTTCCCCGAGTTGCCAAGGCTAAGGGGAAACTCGGTCATTTCGCCAACTACGGCATCCAACGGGCCGCCTGAATATCCCTCTGCGCCGAGCACTGGAGGGACATTGAGGAGAAGCGTCTGAGTGATGGCTGAAGGGATGACGTTCGAACCTTGATGGACGGCTCCTAATGTGGGGGTGGCGGTGATCGGGATGGAGAGTTGCCCCGACACGGGGTAATCATCGGCTGGCCCCTGAATGGTTAATTTAGACAATTCTGTATCTCCAAGAGACATGGTCGGGAAGGAAGTGGGCGTGAGACCGATGGCCCATCGTGAGGCTTCGTCGAAGCCTCCTGAAGAATCCGATGTGAACACTGAAGTTCCAAGGGAAAGGGTCGCATCTACTTCTTCAGTCAATTCGCTCACAAGGTTATGACGGACCTCGACCTCAAGATCAAGGATTTCTTCTAAACCGGTTCCTGCACGTGCTGCCTGGACCTGTTCAACGGTCATGTCAATGGCCTCAGATGGGAGGCCAGGGTCAACGATGATGACCGGGCGTATTTCGATTGGCGTTGAACCCATGCCAGGAAGCCCGCCCAAAACGGATTGGGCCTGCACGTAGACTCCCATGGAATCTCCAGCGCGATTGTGCTCAGATGAAACAAGTGGATTCTTGATGGTCGGTGGAGTCACGCCAAGCGACACGCTGACGGTCTCCCCTGCCTGCAGTACACCCGTGACGGGGTGGGTGAATTCCAAGTCCCACCCGATGGCGTTTGTGGTGAGCCCAGCAGTGAGCGCGAATGAACTCGGCGAATTCCCATCGTTTGTTACATCAAAGAGAATCGGTGATTCATCACCGGGCACCAGCATAACGGTTGCTGGAGGCATGGTTACAGTAACGTCGTACGACTCCCCCGCCAATACGGTGGTTTGCATGGTGTACACGAAACTGCTACCTGTTGATGTGAGGGTAAGGGTAACGAGGTCCGAATCCGTTCGAAGTGCTGTATTGGGCACATCAACTTGTACGAGAACGGAGGTTGTCACGCCAGGTGAAATCGTCGCAGTACTTCCGGGAGTTGCGGTTGCATCCACCCATCCACTTGCAGAAGTCAAGCCAATTGAATAGTCATCGCTTAGCAGTCCAACGTTCTTGACCAGATAGGTGAGCGTAGTTCCTTGGCCGGGCTCAACGCTTCTGTCCTGAGCCGCAGTGACTTCAGCGTTGAAATTTGAAAATACAACCGTAAAGTCCAGGAATTGTACCTGTTGACTCCAACCAATACCGGTTGCAGTCATCGTGCCGACGACCGCCCATTCCCCCGTGCGGGCCGTAGCATCAAAATTGAGAGAGACGATTGAAGGGGTGGCTCCGCCGTCGTACAAAGACCCGGGCCTCACGATTGGAACCGTGGCGGATGTTTCTGTGAAGGTGTTGCCCGGATTTGAGGGGTCGGTGAATACGAGATCGTACGAGGCCGAGAAATTCTTCACCCCGTCATTGCGGACGTTGATGTTGAAATCATGAATGGATTTGGACCAAACGACGCTTGTTTGGCCAACCGCAGGTTCTGGTATGTCGATGATGCTCGGCACCGATGCCGCCTGATCGGTCGTCACATCAACGAGCAACTGTTCTTCATCGTTTACAGTGTTAATATCCGTGGATGACGAGACTTTAGCCTTCAGTATTTGGTCAGGGCCGAGGGTTGCTGCCCAAGCAAAGACGATGACATTGCTGCTGGAACCAGCGTTGATGACGCCCAAATCAGTACTGTCGATTACAGTTTCTCCTGAGGTCGATGTGCCTTGATGGTAAAGGGCGAGAGATGCTTGGCCGGCGGCGAGACCTATGTTTTGAACTTGTATTCGAACGATATGCGTAGCAGCTTCTGCAACCACAGAGCCTCCATCAATGATGGAGCCTGCATCATCGAGAGTGAATGAAGTGACGATGAAATCCGGAGACGAACGAGCGCCTTCATCAGCCATAGTGAGCGGTGCAAGGCTCGTAAAGAGAAGCAACCCCACTAAGAAAAGCGGGGAGGTGCGATTAGACATTGCCCGCACCTCCACTCGGTTTGACGAAGCGATCGATGGTGACGTTCTTGCCTTGGCGCTTCCATTGGGACAAAAGTTGAGTGAGGAGGTGCTCGTGCTCGTCTTCACTGATTCCCAATCGACGCCGCTCCTCCCAAAGTAACAATTGTTCTGTTCGGGTGAGAAGGGCGTCCCTTAGATACAGTTCCAACGTTCGCCGATAGGCATCTCGGTCCGATATGGCGTAGACGATACCATCTCCGGGCACCTGGTCAGCTCGATTTTGGATAAGATTGCCGAGCATAAGCGCTTCATCGTAGGAAAGATGACGCTTGTCAAGGTCAGTTTGAATTGCACTGGCTACTTCCTGAAGCATGAACTTGGTCGTAGCACGCTGAATTTTCTTAAAATGGCGGCGTGCCTTACGAGACATACGTGAGCCGACCATGGCTTGGACTGTAGCCCGCCGGTTATTGAAAGAATCGGTCCGAAACAGTGATTTCATTCACGACTGGGTGGGTTTTTATTCAACCTGCATAATCTAAAAAAGAGACAACTGAGGGCCAGTGCGCTCACCCCTAGGGACAAAACGAGATGCAATGGGTTTAGGAGGATGGGCCCCTGCCTTTTACCATGAGCGACACCGTATCCCTTTCCCCTGGTGAACAATCCCCTGACTTTAGCGTAACGGACCAAGATGGCAAGGTGCACACATTAAGCGAATACATGGCGCAAGGTAAGCAGGTCATTCTCTATTTTTATCCAAAGGATTCTACCCCCGGTTGCACCACTCAAGCCTGTGATTTTCGTGACAACATGGCTCGCTTCGTGACCGAGGGTTATATCGTTCTTGGAGTTTCTAAGGATTCATCAGCATCCCATGGCCGGTTCGTGGAGAAGCAGGAGCTGAACTTCCCTCTTCTCGTTGATGAAGACCTTGCTCTTCATCATGCCTTCGGCACGTGGCGCCTCAAGAAAAACTACGGTAGAGAATACATGGGTTGTGCTCGTTCAACATTTGTCATTAACTCGGATGGGGCTCTAACTTGGTGCAGGTACAACGTGAAAGCCAAAGGACACGTGGACATGCTCATGCGTGAGTTATCCCTCAACGATTGAGGCGATTTTATGTCGCAACACCCACTTACTGGAGAACGCATCGACCTTGGACACGGTTCCGTTGCCTGGTGGCCGTGTCATATTGGAACAGGGACAACCGTTGGGGCAAACACTTCCATCGGTGCTTTGGCCCACGTAGGCCAGCATGTCAACCTCGGTGAAAATTGCAAAATCCAAGGATCTGCATACATTGCTGACCGATCTGTTTTGGGAAACAATGTATTTGTGGGGCCAAACGCCACCCTGCTCAATGACCGATACCCGCCTTCTGGCGACTCGACCAAGTGGGCTCCAATTCGCATCGCTGAACATGCAGTCCTTGGAGGAAATGCCACGGTCATTGCCGGCTGCCATATTGGTGAAGGAAGTGTTCTTGGTGCTGGTTCGGTTCTTACCAAAGATCTTCCAGCAGGCGAAGTATGGGCCGGAAACCCAGCTTCATTCCTGATGACTCGACAAGAGTACAACGATAAACAAGAGGCGATTTAAATGGATGAAAAATCAATTATCACGGCATTTTTGGAACGCTGCAATACTTATGCCAGAGCATCCATTGCGAGGAAAATAGAACGAGGAGAAGATGAAGAAATCCCTCGATGGGAAGCCTATGTTGAATTCAATCAGCACGCCATTGAGGAAATTGCAGACGGAACCCTCAACCGTTGGTTTGAAGAAAACAACCAACACAGCCAGCCTCTAAATCGTCTTGATGTCGATGCGATGACGCATGTTGAACGCAGTACATGGCTGAACAATGTGCTTTCACCACGACCTGTTGTGGTCGCGGGAACCCTTGATTCGAATGGAATTCGCAATTTCGCGCCCCTTTCATCGGTCATGGCCGTTTCAACCGCACCCCCTTATCTCACGGCTTCTTTTTCGGTCCACAAAGACGGACGTCACCGTGATACGCTGGCCAA
This sequence comes from Candidatus Poseidonia alphae, assembly GCF_943787815.1. Taxonomy (NCBI): domain Archaea; kingdom Methanobacteriati; phylum Thermoplasmatota; class Candidatus Poseidoniia; order Candidatus Poseidoniales; family Candidatus Poseidoniaceae; genus Candidatus Poseidonia; species Candidatus Poseidonia alphae. The sequence continues at coordinate 208,833 of NZ_CALSNW010000003.1, read as the reverse complement.
CATGCGCTCGACAGGGCGAATTCTACTCAATTTGATGCCAGCCACCCAAAGAGGTGTCGAACTGGTTGATGAGACCGCAACGCCACTCCCACCGGGAGAGGATGAAGGGCTGCTCTTCGACGCTCTTGCAACCGTTGATTCACAACCCCTCTTGTTATCGGAAGGTATCGCAGCGATTGAAGCAGAATACGTGGAGGAACACGAGCTTCCCGGCGCCGTGGCGAGAATAGCGGTGATGCGCGTCACGGCTGTCTGGTTTTCCTCAACAACTGCACCGGCAGGAGGATTAGCGGTTCTCTGCCAGCATGGAAGGGACGACATGACGCCCGCCCCAACCGGATGGACAAAACGGGTCACCAAGCATTACGGCTGAACGTCGAGTTCCCGCCAAACCCGCTTCAGGCCAGGCCCTAATTTTGTCGTGCAATGCCAACCAAGCAACTGTTCGGCTGCAGTGCAATCCGGGACCCGTCGCTTTGAATCGCCGTAATAGCCTTCGGAATGGATGACCTCTATGCCAGCATCATCAACGGCGGCTTTGATGCAACGAGCTAATTCTGCGATACTGATTTCCTCAGTGCTCCCAATGTTAAACGAGCAACCCGCCAATGGTTGGCCGTGAAGAAGGCCAACATCCAATTCCCCAGCAAGAATGAAGCCGTTCACAACGTCATCAATGTGAGTGAAACAGCGTGTTTGAGAACCGTCACCGTGGATTTGAACGGCTTGTTTCAATTTCACTGCTTGGAACATCATTCCGATGACTTGGCCATAGGCGTCACCGAGTAGTCTCGACCCATAGGCATTGAATGGGCGGACAATTCGGGCATCAAGGCCCGCACCAACAGCATGTTGCAGGGCCACTTCTCCAAGATATTTGCTCCCACCATAGGAATGCCGTTGGTGTTCATGTGATGATGGGAAGGTCGTTGATGTTCTCTCGCTTAGCGGCATGACTTCCTCTTCTCCAAAGGCCTCAGGTGAAGATGCGAACACATACCTCGCATTCCAGCGTTCAGCCGCAGCGAGCGTGGAAAGTGTTGCATTGATGTTCACGTCAATGACGTCCCTCGCAGCCTCGTGAAACCAACGCGTCCCGTTGATTGCTGCAAGATGATGAACGAGATCAAAACCCCCAAAGATAGCCTCACAGGCATTCAGCACAGATTCTTCACGGACATCTCCTTCGATAAAATAGAAGTCGTGAACCTCTTCAAGGGCGCTGAGATGTTCACGACGGCCTCGAAATAAGTTGTCTACGGCAACAACACGATGCCCGTCGCGGACCAAGCGTTCACACAAGGAAGAACCAATGAAACCCGCAGCCCCTGTCACCAGAATACGTTTCGTCATGAGTCCACCTTTGCTCGCTCAAGGACCGTCAGGGTCACGGTTGAGCCGCTTCTTCGTAGTTCAACCAAATCACCATTGTTAATCGCCAAGCATGGATCCTCATCAAATCCATGACCGTAAGGAAGGTTCAGCAATGAACAGGCTGGGAGCGTTAATGCACACACGTCTCGATTGACAATTCCTTTGGGCCCCTTGCCCGTGTAGAGAAGCCCCATCAACACATAGGGAGCGACGGTTGAGCCTGACCCTTTGGGATAAATCAAAATCGTGTCTTCGATCGCTTGGCCGTCCAGTGGATGTCCGGTTTCCTCAATGACACCCGTATCTCGGTTGACATAACCAAGGTAGGTGATGGGTACATCACTGACCATTGCAGGTCCTTTGACGACGAAATCATCTTGGGAGTTCAATCCCTTCACCCAAAAGACACGCTTCACCGGCCCGATGGGTCTTGTTGCTCGCATGTTGAGGCTGTGCTTTTGCCTGAAGCGTTGGGCGCTCTCCAGCACTGAGTGTTGGGTCAAAGGCGTGTAAAACACATGCTTGAATGGGCATAACGCTGGTGGGCAAACGGTTGAGCCCACTCGTGAGGTAATGCTCAGCCTTCAGTGAGTTGGTGAGCAAGTGGTTGTATTTGGCCCGATTGTAAGGTGTTACTTCAGGGCATGTATCTTTGAGAATCAATGCTCCCGCATCTTCCAATAAATCCAAGGAACCGTCGGCTCGTGCGAGTTCATAATTTTCACCGGAAGTAAACACCCATAGCCGATGGTCAGGGATGCGTTTACCCATTTCCATGTGTGATCGCACCGCGGAAGCCGTTGTTCTGATTTCTTCAAGGCTGGCTTGTGGACACCCAATCACGACCAGATCAACTTGTCCAGTCGGAGCCAATTCATCGTACCTCTTTGCAAGGTCCTCTTCAGTGAAGGTCAACCTTCCCTGCCAACCTGCCTCAGGTGGATTCCATCCGTCTTCTGTTCGAGTCAATGGAGGTTCAGCAGAATGGCCATCGGCCCAAAGAAGCGCACAGCCGTAATTTGCTGCAGCAGCAGTCAAGGCTTTCTTGGAGGCGAAACTGATGAATGAAGGCAGCCCCGTGATCAAAGGCATTGGACCAAAAGGCATGTCCCATTCCGGTCGCACTTGCTTTCCAATCCAATCACCAAGCACGGACCAATCGGACAAATCCGACAGGTTCGCCTCAACATGAACCAACATGTTCGGCATTCGGTGTTCGGGCAAATGCAGGCCCCAGCGTGGAGCGTATCCAGTCAATGCAGTAGCAAGGGCAGAAAGACCGGATTCACGGTTGGTCAAGAGCGACGTCCATGTGTTTGAAAAGCACACCGCATTGGATTCCGCCCAAGAAGCAATGCCCGAGCCGTCATCGATTCCGCGGTCGTATGGCGTGCAGGAAAGGGTGGCTTGAATTCCAAGTTCTTCGTACGCTTGAATGATTTCAAACTGCTGTTCGAGGAAATTTGGCCATGCTATGTCCATTTCGTCCATCTTTTCATGATCGCAGCCTGCTGAATTGAGCGTAGTTGGAATCGAGACCTTGCCGTCGCTGCTCGCTGAAAGGTCAGCCAGAAATTGACGAAGGCCGTGCCCTCCAGTGATCACTGAAACGCCTGAAACGTGGGCGTGTACTGCTTCAACAAATCCATCGGCTTTAGCGGTTTCAGCGAGGTCAAGAACCAGTCGAGCGGCTTTTTGCCGAGTTGGCCCTTCGTCACCGTTCAGTTGACCAAGCAACCGCTTTGGGATGTCCATAATCCCTCCAAGACACGATGCTTCATCAATTCACCCCTTCATTGCAAAGATATGCTTCGCTAAATGATGAACGGGAATAACCTTGAATCGGATGAATGCAATAGCCATTCCATGGAATCCCAAGGTCAAGAAGAACGTCATGGAGCACGAAATCAAGAACAAGATCAACACGATGGGCATCATGAAAACGAACAAGATTCCAAAAACAAAATGTGGACTGTACTTCATATTGTTCTGATCATGTCCGCCTTAGGGCTTGCAGGATACAACCAATTCTTACTCTCGCAGTTCGACGATGAACGGACTTCAGAAACGATGTTGGTACAGAGCCTTGAGGTCGAAGACGGAGATGTATGCTATGATGGCGGAACTGAGCTCCAAGCAGGAATTGACCTCAACGGAAACGAGGCCTTGGACTTGGATGAAGTTTCTACATCGGCCGTCTTATGCAACGGAATCCAAGGAAGTTCCGGGTCGTCAGGACTCCCAGGGATTGACGGGGCATCCGCACCCCCCTCAATCGTGAATACTGCTCAAATTGCTCCTGGAGCCAGTGAATGCTTGCAAGGTGGGGCTACCATCACCACTGGAATTGATGAGAACATCAACGGCATTCTTGAACAGGAGGAACTTGAAAGTTCTCATACCATTTGCAATGGAGCCAATGGAGCAGCGGGAACGAGCGGCCAGGACGGAAGCGATGGAGGCTCTGGCGTCAACGGGTCATCTGCCCTCATTGAGCGGCACGACGCCCCTGCCTATCTCTGTCACGAAGGGTTCATTCTCTTGTTTGGGGTTGACGATGGTCGGGGCAACGGTGTTGCCGGTGACGAACGCTTGGATGAGGATGAACTTCGTGCGTCGCTCAAGTTTTGCTTTTCACCACTGATCTCAGAACGCATCACCGATATTTCTACTGGAGTAGGCGATAGCCTCACTGCTGGCTGTGAACACGCAGGTTTTCTTCCGCATTCACATCAACTCATCTTCGCAGCCACCGATGGGGTGAACGGCTGTGAACTCTACATGAGCGATGGAACCGCGGAAACTACGGGATTGTTAGCAAACATCAACCCGACTGGCGAAAGTTTACCCGGAAGGGACATTGGATTCACCTACCTCAACCAATCAACTGCGGAAGCACTCATCTTCGATGCCGATGATGGCGTCAATGGACGGCAAATTTGGGTCACAAACGGAACGCAAACGGGTACCTTTGCACTGGGCGCTGCCGTTTTGAATCAGCCCGTGTATTGGATGGACGGAGTCGTACTTCGTTCAACGAGCGGTGGCCTCCTCTGGACCAACGGTTCTGAGTTGATTTCCATCGATCTTCATCCGTCTTGGGAGGCATCGGTTTCAACAACTGTTGCGGACGGATTGGCGGTGCTCTCCTCGGCCGGCAGCAGTATGCTTCATGGGGACGGGACCCATTTGTGGTTCAACGCAGAAGATGGAAACGGTGACGATGAGCCCTATCGGCTGAACTCGGAAGGCCAACTCCTCAATTGGAACCTCAGCCCTTCGGGAGATACGCTGGTTACGAATTGGGTCAGTCATGAGCAAGACTTGTTCGCAGTTGCTCTACGAGGGAGCGTGCGCCAGGTGGTTCATCTGATGGACAACGGGACTTCGCAGTGGCTGACCAACCTCGCCCCTTCTTCTGGAGATTCGCACATTGGCGAAGGGCTTGGAATACACTTGCTCAACAACACGTTGGTTTTTGACGCCTTACTTTCAGGAACCGATGCAATGCTGTGGGCAACCAACCTGAGCAGCGGTGAAACCAGCCAATTATCAACGTCCCTTTTCGCGCCAGGAGCAACGCTTGGCGGGTTTGTTTCCGGACATCGCTTGTTGTTTGATTGCTTCATGGGAGCACACGGAACCGAACTTTGTGTGACTGACGGGACAGCGAATGGAACATCGCTCATTCAGGACATGACTCCTGGCGTGAGTTCTTCAACGCTGATTGATGCAGTACCGTTGAACGGTGAATGGCTGGTTCTCTCATCGGGACAAGATGAATCCATCGTGCATGGCGTATCGCTTTGGTCGACGGACGGCAGCGGCATGTCCATGCAATACAATCCTTGGCCTGGCGCCTCGAATTCCTCACTTGGAGGGACATACGGTTCACTTCTCCTCACGGCCACACAAGCCTTCTTCATCGCACATGATGGAACGACTGGCCATGAATGGCACCGCTTCAGCCATGGTGAACTCTCCGATGATTGGATCGTGCTCAGCGTGCAGTAACGTCAGGGTTGCGCCCGATGCAATACGGACACGATTCACCAATGGTGTAATCGTCCGAAGTTTGTTCTTTGGAAGACAGAGGTTCTCGACATGCAAAGCAGATCACCACCTCGGTTTCTTCAAGCTCTGGATTGACGGCTACACGCTGGTCAAAAACAAAACAATCACCGTCCCAATGGGCACCTCCAACGGCTTCAAAGTAACCGAGGATACCGCCTTTGAGTTGCTTAACCTTGGTGAAACCTGCATTGAGCATAATGGCGCTGGCTTTCTCACAACGAATACCACCCGTGCAAAACATAACGATTTCTTCGTCCTTCATCGATTCGGGTAACTTTGAAATCGCTTCGGGAAAGGCACGAAACGTGCGGATGCCGAGGTCAATGGAATTTTCAAACGTTCCAACCCGTAGCTCGTAGTCGTTGCGCGTATCCAGAACATGAACCGGAGTACCTTTGTCCAGCATGGCTTTGAAGGCTTCTGGTTGAATATCATCTCCCGTAAATTCAGCAGGGTTGATGCCGTCCATGCCTACGGAGATGATCTCGTTCTTTTTCCGGACGTTCATTCGGTTAAAGGGTTGATATTCGGTAAACGAGCGCTTGAGTTGAATGGCTGTGAAGCGTTTGTCCCGTTCAAGATGTTCCACGAAACCATCAACTGAAGGTTCAGTTCCGGCAACAAAGAAGTTAATCCCTTCAGGTGCAAGAAGAACGGTCCCTTTCAATCCCAAGTCTTCACAAACGCTGCGATAGTACGTTTGCAATTCGTCACGATCATTGAGGTTCACAAAACGGTAGCCCGCAATGTTGTGAATTTGCCCCGCCATACCATGCCGTCATGTTTTGGCTTCTTGACTCCACCGACGCTACAATGAACTTCTCCAATCGTGATGGGAGGCCAACGGCCTGCGCCATCCTTGTCCAAAGGCACGAGAAGTGACTCGTGGCGCTGGAGCCATCTGCCAACGCTTGTGTTCGTTTCGCTCCAACCGTGACAATACATCGGCGACCGTGGCCGCTTCATAGCCGTGCTCAATCATCTGTTCTGCGTTCATCCCCAGTTCAATATGCGCTTTCAGAAGTTCGTCCAAGAGCGCATAGGGCGGCAAGGTATCCTCGTCGATTTGATCCGGAGCAAGTTCAGCAGACGGAGGTTTTGTGAGCGTTGATTGGTTCACCGGTGGAGCATTTCCTGCATTGATAGCGCGACGATTGAACAATTCCGCCATAGCGTAAACCTCCATTTTGTAGACATCGCCTAACGGAGCGTATCCTCCGGCCATATCGCCGTAGAGCGTACAGTATCCCTGGGCAATTTCTGATTTATTTCCAGTGGTGATGGCCATGCTGGATTGAGCATTGGCGTAACCCATCACGAGGAGGGCTCGTAAGCGTGCTTGAAGGTTCTCCCCAGCGACTGCTTGGCCGTCGACCAGCACTGCTCCAAACTCAAGTTCCGTTGCTTGATGCATCCCATCGATGGAATGAACCCGATGATGCATTCCGAGCGACGTGGCCGTGTATTCTGCGTCATCGATCGAATGTTGTGAGGAATGTCGACTCGGCATGGCCAAACCGGTTACGTTTGATGGGCCGAGGGCTGCAACTGCAACGCATGCAGCCACTGCTGAATCAATTCCTCCAGAAAGCCCCAAAACGATGGAAGTAATTCCGGATTTGCGACAATAATCCGCCAACCCAGTGACTACGGCGTCGGTGATTTCCTCAATCGTGTGTTCTCCGGGGAGGTCTGAATCGTTCGGTTGAAGCATGATGAATTCACTTTGGCCAATGGAAAGGGCATCATCTGCAGAACTCCTCACCCAGGTACAAGCCTCTGGGTCGTCAAGATCAATGAGCAGCACACCTTCCTGCCATGATGGGGCAACAACTGCACGACCGTCAGGCCACGCAACCATGCTTCGGCCATCAAACAGAAGATCATCGTTCCCGCCCACTTGATTTGCTAACAAGAAGGGGTGGTTGAGAACAAGCGCTGCGTGACGAGCAACCTCCAAACGAGTGCTGAATTTCTCACTGTGAAAAGGAGATGCAGAGAGGTTCACTGTGGCATTGATATCAACGCCTTGACGGCACCATTCCGCAATGTGTTCAATGGGGTCTTGTTCGTAAGCAGACGGTGTTTTCCCTGCCGACTGCCAGGCATCTTCGCATACCGTAACACCGAGGGTCATCCCTCCGATGGAACGGGCGAGGCCTGACCGGTTTTCTGCAGCAAAATACCGAGCCTCATCGAAGACATCATAGCTCGGAAGAAGTTGCTTTTGGGCAACAACTCGTGAACTCTTATCGGCCGTGATCGAGGCAACATCAGGCCCGCATCGAATGACGCCGTTGGTCGGTAATGAACGAGCATCGGCAGGAGGAATCGGTGTGCCGATCAACAGAGGCATTGGGGCTGTGATATCAAGAGCCGTATCCAACGACCGTTGAACGAAATCCTGCTCGAGCAAAAGGTCACGCGGCGGATAACCGCACACGGCCAATTCGGTCGAAATACCAAGGGTTGCTCCTGCGTCGTGTGCCTGTTGAGCAAGTTGCGAAAGGCGAGCGGCGTTACCGTTCAAATCGCCTACGGTAGCATCCATTTGCAACAGTGCGATGATGCTCATACATTCACCTCAAATCAAGGATGTTTGACAATTTCGCCATCAGCGTCTTTGTACCACCATTCATTCGTTGCTTTATCGTGATACCACCAGTAACCATCGGCGCCTTTGACCCAGTCGGTTTCAAGCCCGCCATCGGATTGTTGGGCTTCACCAGAATCTGAATCATCATCGTCCTCATAGTCATCCTCTTCATCGTCCTCAAGTTCCGAGGAGTATTCGTCCCAATCGTACGATATTTTTGAACCTTGATTTGCAGTCATGCGTTTCATCATGACCAAGAGGGTGACGATGATGGAGAAGAAGAGGAGACCCGTAATGGTTCCAATGATGGGGTTCACGTCTCCAAACACCTTCTCTCCAAGGGATGGTTCTACTGCAGCACGGACGTCCACAGTAGGGCCACTGCTGGTAGCGCCATTATCAAGGGTAGCGACGACCCATTGAACACCTGGGCTTGTCGGTCCCCAATCCAAGGTCACAAGCCCAATTCCACCTGCTTCGGCAGTGACGGAGGTTCGTTGGATCAGTTCACGGGTTCCATCAAACTCAACCGATTCGAAGATGACATCGATTGAGCCTGCAAGGGAGCCTGTGTTTTCTACCTCAAGTTGAACCGAAGTGGTCTCACCAACATCGATCAAGAGACGCGAATAGGACACTGCAGACGGTGAAAGTTCGAATTTAGGTTGGAGCCATTCCATGTTCCACGTCGAAATCATGAGGCCAGCAGGTTCTCCTCCAATGCTGAGAACATCGTTACCAGCAAGGTCACGACCGTCGATTCGAATGGACACAATCATTCGGTCCAACATCATCTCATTGGTGATTTCAGTCAGGTCCATATTGGCATAAACCTCGAGATAATTGCCATCAATTTCGTCTCCAACAAGACTCATTGGAACGCGTCCAGAGCGAAGCGTATCGCCGGTAAGGAAGTCTTCAACACGCCAAACCAACTCCAACGATTGAACGTCTAAACCGCCCAATTCTTGGAGAACTACACGGACTTCGTGGTCTTCACCACCAAGGATGGCCTGCGGACGGGGCGAGAGAACTTCAATCGGTTCAGGACCGGTTCCATCCACTCGAATCCAGCGGACTGAATTTTCTTTGTCCGTGAGGTCAGTACCTTGTCCCTCAAGGCAAGCCACATTCCATGTTAACGAAAATGAGCCTGAAACCACAGGCGCCTGTAATTCAACAGACCAAATGCCATCAACCGCCATTGCTCGAACAGTCTGTCCCGCAAACAGAACTTCAACATCGCAGTCGAATTCTGGAATCGTATGAGTCTCTACGAACTCCAAGGCCCCAGAGACTTCCATTTGAGTCAATGGAGTAACACGTGCACCGTCGCCGAGGAAGGAACCTGAGGTCAAGAAGAGATTGACGGTTTCATCAGGGACACCCAATCCAGCAGAGAAACGCCAACGGTGTTCGGGGAATGTTTTCACGGACTCTTGTCCTGCTCGGTCAACAACTCGAATCGATGGTTCACGACGGTTATCGCCCAAATCGGGCGTGTTCCACCCGAACTGCAGTTCAACATTCAACAACATATCCTTTTCAAACGGATCAGCAGGACCGTTTGCACCCATCATCTCGCAATCTGAAATGAGTAAGTGAATCGATTCTGTGGTACAATTTCCGGTATTGAAATCCCACACGATGGACATCGTATCACTGCCTTGATTATGAGCAAGTTGGATTTCTACGGTCGCAAGGTCTGAGCCACCGTTGGGTTCAGTAATTTTGACATCCAGTTCATAGGGCTGTGCTGGATGAAGCCATGCTTTTCGTCCACCCTGCCATGCGAATGCATCGGCTTCAAGCGAAGGTGCCCCGTCTACAGCGAGTTGGTAAACGAAGAGTTGTTGTCCTTCATCGGATGACCCTCCATCAAGAATGGAGTAGCCTGAAGGGTCGGTCCCTTCAACGTAGACGGCAACCTTCTGGCCTAAACTCGCCGCAGTATCGTCAAGCATCAGCGTGTAAACACCTGTAAGTGCCGTCAAATCACTCGGCAGAAGCATGGACTGAGAGTTGTATTCTCCCTCGTCAGGCCATCCGTTGAGGTTTGAATCGTCGACCCACTCCTTCCATACCATGGCGTTCACGTTGGTCGGTAGAACGGGTTGGTCGGTGATCGTAATTTGCAGAACCTGTGTTGGACTTGGCGTGCGGTGGTCATAGCGTTCAACGGAAGAAGACATCACACGCGGTTTTACAGAATCTACGGTGAACGTACGAGACACTTCCACCGGTTCGAGGATGGTTGAGCCATTGAGGGCCTCAAAACCAATTGTCCAAGTCACATCGGCATAGGTGAACGGAATGTTGAGGGTTGTATTCCAATACGTTCCATCCAGCGAGGTCGTGTTGAAGAGTTCGTTTCCATCACGGTAGAGGGTCAATTTTGCATCACCATCTTGGAACGCTTCATCTGTTGAGAGCCCCTCAAATCCAATGTTGACGGACACGTTCATTTGCTCGCCACCTTTCAGATATTGTCGGCTTTCAGTGAAGAGGCCGAATTGATTGGAGAATTCTACACCTTTAATCTCGAGGTCGTTTTCATAACCCTGTGTGTTGAAGTCGCCCCATGTGTGAGAAAATGGGATGGCGATAACACTGCTTTGCAGAACCAGACGTGATGTCGCCGTGACCAGCATTTCATCGTCCCACATCGGTCGCAATCGGAACGTGATGTTCGTAGTCACCGTCGTGCCGTCTACAATCGATTCAATGGGCATGGTTGGGTGAAGTTCAACCAAGTTGGAATCAAGGATACCCGCAGGGGATCCGCCACCAGCTGGGAAAAGCCAGACTGCTTGATGGGTCGCACTGAACACGTCGAGTCTATGGTGTGTAATGGAACTTCCTAAAACTTCGTATTCGGTGGTGATGGTCTGCCATTTTTGACTGGGCGTTAGGACGGTTTGAACATCATGCATCTCACCGTTTTGCAGGACAACTGCGCTTGAAGTATCCAATTGAACAACTTCAACCGTCAGGCCTCCACGCTCACTCGATAAAAACGGCAATGGGACCGATTGAATTCCCCCGATGTTTGGTACAGATGTTCGTGCTTGATTGAGATTCATGACAAAGGGCGAGTCGGCATCGGCCACGAAGTTGTGAGATGCATTGTACGTGGCTCGCAATCCTCCAAGGATGGCTGTGCCTTGCCCGGCCAATTCAATTCGGACTTCGGTGAATTCAGTTCCGGATACAGAAATCGTATTTCCAACCTGGCCCAATTCGGCAACCAGCGCAGAGAATTCACTTGTTGTCAGTACGAATGTGTCGGCTGAGTTCGATGAGGAATAATTGGCGATGGGTGTGTTTTGAACGAAGAGAGCGACATCGTTTATTTGGCCGTTTTCTACGAGATAACTGAACCTGAATGATGTCAAATCATCGGAAGGCACCAATGCCTTGACCACAGCCGGTGAGCCGGCATTAAGCGTCACTTCCGCTCGTTCTTCGGTATTACCGAACCGGTCCTGAGCGCCCCAACTCCCAACGCGAGCTTCATCCCTGCCCCATTCAAACCGACCATCGAGGTTGATGTCCAATCCTGCTTGAGACGGAACTTGACCGCCGTAGAGGCCTACTTCGTTGCTTTCAAGGTACCAATATGAAAAATTGCTCATGTTTCCATCGGTTGGAGGAAGTGCAGAAACACGAATCTGAAGTCCAACAGATTCTGCATCCACTGTGGGGTTGTGCGGGAGTGTGACAACGGTCCAAGGCTGCAACGGATGATGACGTATTTCGAATTGGGCGTTCGTGGCAATTGCATTGACCTCAAGATCATAAAGCGTTGAACTACCAAGGAACCAAGGCGAGGTTACAGAATCGAATGCACCGCCGTGAACGGTGTTGGGTAATCTCTCATCAATCGTGACCTCAAACGTGCTCGTGTCCAGTGCAAACCATTGAGAGGATGAGGTGTTGAAGGCTTCTAAATACACGTTGATGTTGTTGATGCCTGGAACGGCGTTGGTGAGGGAAAGGCCGTTGATTGACCGGCTCACGACGGGGGTTGCCGAATTGCGTGATACTTGGCCTGAATGCAGCACTCCTCCGGAAGGATTCACAAGTTCCCAAGATGCTCGTGTCGTTGGAAAGTTACTGCTTGGATAGCAACCACCAAAGATGACCATGTCCAAAAGTTCCCCACGGGAATAAGCGTCTTGGGTTGCGAACACATCGACGGATGAAAAGGATGGGTCGGAGATGCATGGATTTGCCGCAAAGAGTGGACTTGTACCGCTACCTGACCAATTGACCGTTGAAAATGAAGCATTCGACCAGGCCACTTGGGTGTAGCCTGGCGATGTTGGACGAAGGACCTCATACACGGTACGCAGGGTGTAATCCTTTGGGACGGTGTTATTGAGTTGCGAAGAGAAGATATTGAACGACGTGTATGCACTTGATATTCGGTTTGCTGGAACGGCCTGAGAGGAACCTGAGGCCACTGTTGCCCCGCTGTTGTCTACGATGGACCATTGAGCACGAATAGGCATTCCAAGCGGGTTGCATTTCAAAATCATGGTTCCTTGGAACGATTGACTGAGATTGAAGACCGGGTATTTGGCGAACGACACAATGTCCGCAAAAGAGTCATCTACGCCACAACCGCTGGCTGAAGTGTTAATGGGTACCTCTTCAATAAAGGAAGAACCGTTCAGTTCCCATCCGCGCTCAGTTGGGGGTTCTTGGAATGATTCCGTTCGTGCACCATCGCCTGTGATGGAGTAAACGACTGGGATTCCTGCTGCGGAGCCCTTGAACTCCAGATGGAGACGGAATTCATCGATTTCAGCGTAGTCGAGGAGATCGATTGGAATCATCGCTTGGTTTACACCTTTCATTCCAGGCACAACTTCCCCCGAGCCGTCAAGAATGGACCAATTGAGATAAGCCCCTGTTGGAATTTGTGCTTCGATGTAAAGTGGAGCATAGGTATCTTCCGCCAGTGGCTGAGTTACGCTGTTTGCATGGCCAAGCGAAGGGCTTGTCCAGTTGGATTCAGGGGGAGTTGCGATGTGGACGTCATCAACGAACCAAAAGTCGCAACACGTCCCGCTGCCTCCACTGCCCCCGGTTTGATGAATTCTAAACTGCGAATTTACATGGAGGGCTGCAGCAGGAAGGGTCGTCATGTACTGGAAGTTGCTGGTTGAGGGACTGCCGCCGTTGAAGGTTCGGAATGCAGTCCATATGCCAGCCGCAGTTTTGTATTGAAATTGCAGGTTTTCACTGGCGTCTGGTGTTTCGCCGCATCCGCTGCGACCTTCGTGAACCCAAGCATGGAAGGGGACGTTAGCGCCTCCTGCAAGATTGATGACAGGGGAGGTGGCGTACGTTGAACCGCCGTAGGTTCGAAGAGAAGCGCCCGGGGCGGTGCCGTTAAAACCGCACGCAGGGCTGGTAACCCTCGCAGCAAGGCTGTTGGAAAAGGTCCAACCGTTGTTGTTCGCGTTGAAATCCCAGAGGTTTCCAGCGGACGATGCAGTGAGGTGGCCGTTAGATACTGAGGTTCCGTTGACAAGAGCGTCGGAGTGCTCCCAATCGGTTGAGTCATCCCAAACAAAACCCGATTGAGTGGGGAGTGTCTTTGGTTTGAAATTCAATTCTGCACTCGTCACCGGTTCATCAGCGGGCAAATCCAACTTCAGGTTGGAATTCATGGTTGAGGAAACCGTCAAATCGGTGCTTGAGCCTGCACCCACGTGACTCGGGTTGACTTCGTCAAAGGCCACCTCATCGCTGGGTTCGTGACTCCAATCAAGCGTGGAAGCCCAAGTGCTGAACAGAAGCAATGTGACGAGAACCAACGCTTGACCCCTCGTAGACCTATCCGCCATGCCTTTCGGTATGCATCCAAGGACTTGAAACATACGCCTCCAAAAGTTTACTTTACGAGCCCGTTAAGGAACAAAACCCCATTTCACCCATTGGGTCTCATACTTGACTCAAATGAACTGTTTCGGGAGTGAGGTTGAAAACAAGTTCGCGGGTGGAAGGAGTATGGCTCAACCCTCTTCTGCAGGTGAACTGGATGCTGTTCGCTTGGAAACCGAACTGTTGGAGCAATGGAAATCAGAACAAGCTTTTGTTTCCTCCATTCAAAATCGTAAGAATGGAGCACCGTTCATTTTCTTAGAAGGCCCTCCTACCGCAAATGGAAAACCAGGCATCCATCACGTTGTTGCCCGAACCTACAAAGATCTCGTTTGCCGTTGGAAGACAATGGAGGGATTCAGAGTTGAGCGAAAGGGAGGATGGGACACGCACGGACTTCCTGTAGAAATTGAAGTCCAAAAACGCCTTGATCTCATGAGCAACGAAGCCATCCAACAATTCGGAATGGACGCTTTTAATCAGGCCTGCAGAGAATCGGTTTGGACCTACGAGGCTGCTTGGAGGGAGATGACCGAACGAATGGCCTACTGGGTTGATTTGGACAACCCCTATGTCACGCTTGACAACAATTACGTTGAGTCGTGTTGGTGGGCACTCAAGCAAATGTTCGACAAAGGCTACCTCTACCGAGGTCACAAAGTTCTTCCATATTGCCCTCAAACGGGAACCTCATATTCCAGTCACGAAGTCGCTTTGGGATACAAGGAAGTTGAGGAACCTTCAGTTTATGTGAAATTCAAACTAACTGACGAAGATGCATCCATCTTGGCGTGGACCACCACGCCGTGGACCCTCCCCGGAAACGTTGGCTTGGCGGTTGGGCCTGAAGTGACATACGTTCGATGCCGCGTCAAAGAAGCTGCTGGTGAGTCATGGACCGGTGCTGGAGGCGCTGATGTTGGTGAAGAACTCATTCTCGCAAAGGACCTCATGAAAGAAGTGTTGCGCCACCATGTTGAAATCGTTGAAGAATTCCCCGGCAGCAGCCTGGTTGGACGTTCCTACGAACCGTTGTTCCCTGACGCCGTACCGCGTAAGGACTCGGTGACCGCTTGGACCGTTCTTGAAGCCGATTGGGTCACGACAACCGACGGTACCGGCGTCGTACATACCGCAGTCATGTACGGTGAGGACGATTACAACCTTGGGATGGATGCCGGGCTTCCAGCCCATCACACCGTGGGAATGGACGGTAATTTCATCGAAGGGACTCACCCAGAACTCGACGGAATCTACGTCAAGGACTGTGATGCTACCATCATCGGTCTCCTCAGCGCAACTGGCGGTTCAAACGGAAAAGGCCCGCAAAGTGGATTGCTCTACAGGGAGAAAGAATACGCTCACGACTACCCGCATTGCTGGAGAACCGACCATCCTCTGCTCTACTACGCCATGGATTCGTGGTTTGTACGGATGACCGCAGTGAAAGAACGACTCCTTGAGTTCAACAACGAAGTTGAATGGGCTCCGGATTGGGTCGGCGAAGGTCGGTTTGGTGAATGGCTTCGTAACGTCAAAGATTGGGCCATTTCACGTGAACGCTATTGGGGAACTCCACTGCCCGTATGGCGAACCGAAGACGGTCAAATGAAATGCATCGGTTCAATTTCAGAACTCCAAGAGGAAGTCGCAAAGGCGGTTGCATCTGGTATTGAAAATCCTGAATGCCCGGATGATGTTGACCTTCACCGTCCGATTGTTGATGGTTTCACACTCCTCTCCGATGACGGCCAACCCATGCACAGAGAACCCTTTGTCATGGACTGTTGGTTTGACTCTGGCTGTGCTTCCTTTGCTCAGTGGCATCATCCCTTTGACGGTGGAGAACAATTTGATGCATCGTTCCCAGTTGACTACATCTGTGAAGGTGTTGACCAAACCCGAGGGTGGTTTTACACCCTACTTGCTGTATCAACAACCGTGTTTGACAGCAAAGCGTACAAACGATGCCTCTCGCTCGGTCTGATTCTTGACGCCGAAGGAAAGAAGATGTCCAAGTCCAGAGGGAACATCGTTGACCCTTGGGACCATTTCAATCGTGAAGGTGCTGACGCCACACGCTGGTACATGGTCACTGCGGGTGCCCCTTGGAATCCTTTGAAGTTTGATTCCAATGGTGTTCGGGAAACCTATGCAAAGATGTTCCTCACCCTGTGGAACGTGTACAAGTTCCATGCAGATTACGCAGCTTTAGACGGGTTTGACCCCGAATCATCCAGCAGCGACCCAGCCCAACGCCCGGAGTTGGACCGATGGATTTTATCACGTTTGAACACCGTGGCCACCGAATATCACGATGGTTTCGTCAACTGGCAATTCCACAAAGCGTGTCGAGACTTGGAAGATTTCATCGTCAACGACCTGTCCAATTGGTACGTTCGTCGAAGCCGTCGCCGGCTTTGGGACGAAGCGGAAAGTGGAGACAAGTTAGCATGCCAGCACACGCTCCACGAAGTGCTCACAACGGTATGCCGCCTGATCGCTCCCGTGTCTCCTTTCATGGTCGACATCATTCACAGGAACCTCACCGGTTTAGCCGTCCACCAATCCGATTGGCCGCTTGGAATACCGGGTACAATTGAAGGAGCTACGGCAGACCATTGGGACGAAGCTGCAGCCAAAGCCACAGCATCACTACCACCACATGACCCTGCTCTTGAGGCGTCGATGGATTTGGTACGAGAACTCGCAGAGGCCGGCCGAAGGGTCCGAATTGACAACAACCGCCGACAACGATTGCCTTGTTCCAAAGGGTTCATTGTGGCTGGCCCAGATTTGTCTGCCTTCCACGATTTACTCGCAGAAGAGCTGAATGTTGAATTCATTCAAGTCGAAAACGACCTCGACCGATTCCAGCGCATTGAACTGGCTCCGAATTTCAGAGCACTCGCCCCAAAAGCCCGTGCAAACGTCAACGATGTCGCCAACGCCATCAAATCAACCGACGACCCGGTGGGTCTTCTCGCTGAAATTGATGCGGGAACTGCTACCATCATGGAGATCCCCATCGAGCGGTCCGACGTAGAAGTCAAGCGAGTTGAACGGGAAGGATTTGCTGCCCAGACCGTTGAGGTAAGCCATGGTGAGACTACATCGCACGTGAGTCTTGTGCTGGACATGAACGACACGCCCGAACTCCTTTCGAAAGGAATGGCTCGTGACATCACTCGTCGAGTACAAGCACGACGCAAAACACTCGACCTTGCACTTGAGGCGACCATTGATTTGGAAGTTTGGATGGAGCATGCCCCTACGATGATGGCTGCAGATGAAGAATGGGTAGCCACTGAAACCCGCACCTCAGCGTGCATCTTCCATCCCAAAGAGGCTACACCTCCAGCTGGCGCCGAACGTTTCGAAGTTGATGGAACCGTTGTCCACTTCACCGTTGTTTGAGGAATTCACATGCGAGTCGTTTCGCTCGTACCAAGTTTGACCCTTACCCTGTTTGACCTTGGTCTTGATTCCTCATCCATCGTTGGAAGGACGCCATGGTGCATCCATCCGTCAGAACAGGTCGACGACGTTCCCGTTGTAGGAGGTACCAAAACGCCTACGCTCTCAAAGATCAAGGCAGCCCAACCAACACTGGTTGTGTTGGATCGTGATGAGAATCCAAAAGCAGTATATGAGTGGTGCGTGGAACAAGGGTTCCCTACCTTTGTTTGTGATGTCAAACACCCAAATGAGGTTCCAGCGATGTTGCGCGAACTGGCCTCATGCATCAACCGTGAATCGCGTGGAGAGGAACTCGCTCTACGTGTTGAAGCCGCCCTTAGCGAGGTGGACAAAACCGTTTCTCGTGGAACCGTCGTTCCAATGATTTGGCATGAACCGCTCATGGCTGCCCAATCGGGAACCTACGCTGCAGGCATGGTCCAAGCGCTTGGCTTCGAGGTTCCAGAATTTGAAGCAGCAGGCACCGGATACCCTGTCGTGATTGCAGAGACCCTCATTGAGCATGGAGTTGATGGTATTCTTCTCTCAAGCGAGCCGTATGAGTTCGCTCATGAAGAAGGTGAAGCCATTGCAAGCGTCATGGAATCTCTGGGTGGAAAACGCCCATGGGTCTTGTGCATTGACGGGGAAGCATTGACTTGGATGGGCTCGTTCACTGCAGAAGGCCTTGAGCGACTTGAGAAGGAATTGTCGGCAATTTGAAAATTATCCTCAAAGCGACGACTTCAAATCACGCCGCATGGACGGACAATCATGCAACGGGCTTTGTTGAGTTTAGTATTGGTATGTTCCATGCTGCTTGCTGGTTGTTTTGGCGATGGCTCCGGAACAGTTGAGGAAGAGGAAATCGTCTCGATCTGGGAGAGTTATGAACGGGCTGATACCCAATCTCACGACTTGGAGGCGACCTTCACCACCTTGGACCTGCGAACAAATCTATCCACCAACACCACCTGGGCTGTCTTCGACGCAACCTATGGCGGAAACTGTTGCGAACATTATCTCGCCACGTCAATCGAGGGCCAAATCATGAACATCGGTGGTGAATATCCAGTGTATTCCGCAGACCGTGGCCATGCATGGGACACCTACATCCCAGGTGCACTTCCCGACGCTCAGTGCCGTACGTTCATCCCAACCAATCCTGGCCAGGAAGGCTTAGGCGAAGGGAGTATTGTACAAGCAACAAATGGCGATATCATTTCGATGTCTTGGTATCCTTATGTCGGAGGGGATTTGAAACTGGACAAATTCTATGCACTGTTGTACGATGAATCCGAAGGGGAATGGACGTGGTGTTACAACCGAATCACCGAACCCTTCTACGACCGTTCATGGCAGGTCGAGGTGGTCGGGCCAATCAGTTCGTCTCTTGGAAGCGGAGAGTGGGCAAGCATCGTCGTTTCCAACTTTTGGCATCAAACACAAAACGCAGGCGGTCAAATCAGCGTGGACGGATTGAATTACTACCCCTTCCAATTCCCAGACCGAAGCGGAGGGGACCCACCGATTGATCTCGACCTTGATTTTACTGCTGAAGAACTCCCCGCGTATTGGGATGTCAACAAACCTCACAAGGAAATGCGTGCTTTCCCCGTCCCAAGCGGTGGACTTCTGTTCCCGTCATACTACACCAACGGTAACGCAGCCTACATGGATACGACCCTATCATGGAACGAACTTGAAGTACAATTTCCCTCGGAATACTGTCAAATCGACCGAGCAGGAGCGTTGCATTGCGTTTCAAACTCGGGGACGACATTCACGCATTACATGTCAACCGATGGCGCAGTTACTTGGAGCAATTACACCTACACGTTGGGTGAGACCGCATCTCTCATCGAAGAATGGGAATTCCAGGCCAACGGTGAACTTGACCTCTTTGTTCTCAATGTTCGTTACCAGTCCACAGAAGGCCCAGATGTAGACACCGTCTATCATGTCCGGGGCTACAGTGAGGACATGAGTCCCGACACGCTCACCTACGTTGGACTTGGGGACCTTGACTCCACTTCCGGTGCTGGCAATGACATTCGTTTTGACTTCGCCTCGTTAGCAATCCTTAACGATGGTGGGGTGGTTGTTGCCTATCACGATTCTACTGACCCTGACCCGCTCTTCGCAGTTGAGTTGGAACTACCAAATTGATGAACTGCATCAGTTCATAATTTCTGCAGCTTTACGCACCATGTAAGGTACGTATCCCACCATGAAAATGACAAATGCAAAGGCACCAATCCCCATCAATTCTACGCTTTCGAGGTATGCCCCGATTCCGATGATGAACGCCATTCCACCGGTGACTCCGACGGATTCAATAAATCCAGCAATGGAGGTCTTCCATGAATCAACATAGCCAAAGGCGACTGCATCGCTGCGTCCATCCTTCAAGGCTACACCAACGGGATAAATGATCATTTGACCGTAACCAATAACCGTGATGAGAAGAGCACCAAACACACTGATGAGAGCGATTGGACCGCCACCGTCATCCCCTGATCCTGCAAAAGCAACGGCCATTGCACCTGCCCAGACGATTGAAAGGACAATCACTGACAGAATCATCCCTAGTATGCTCAACAAACCGTATTTGAATACAGATAGTGCTGCAGCCATGTTGATTGCAGATGCTCCAGAGGAAGAAGCCATGGGGGGCCCTACGACCATTGCGCCAGGCAACGTCGCCATTGGCTCCATGACCATAGGAGCGGAATTTACAGCAATAGGGGCTGAAGAAGCCATTGGCTCAGGCGTTGGCTCAGGGGGCGGGTTACGACTTCTTCCACCACCTTGTGATCCGGTGTTGCTAACGCTGCGTCGGGATTAGGTATCCATTCTGTTCCATTCCACATAAAATTTCCATCATCACTCAGTTGCATGAACCAAGTTATGAAATCATCCTACATTTGAACATATAGGCTGAAACAGGCTAAAAACCATGTTTTCACGCGTCTTCAAAACCAGCAAGGATGGATACAAACAAATCCTGTATCGCTCCTGTTGTTTTTCTCTCAAGCCGTCTTAGAATCAATTCAGGGGTTGACCTCGCCAAATAATTTCTCCGTGGAGTTCGGTCAACAACCAATTCTAAATCTTCGCCAAGCCCTCGGGCTTCAATACCGTCGACCCGTAAATCATCACGGCCTGTGGCCTCTAGAATGGCTGGAGCAAGGTGAGTTACAAGCATCATTGTTGTATCGGGTTGTGAGGCTGCTGCAAGAAGCATTCCTCCGATGATTCGTGCACCTGCTCCGGGTTCAGTAATGGCTTCGAGTTCGTCAGCAAGAATGAGTTTAGGCATATTATCACTCACAACAGAGGCAAGTTCAATCAGAGTCTGTTCCAGTGCACCTGCGCTCTGAGTGCCTCCTGCTTTTGCAAGAATGTGAAGCGCATCAACCTTGCCGATTCTGGCTTTGTCTGCCGGTACTGGCAAGCCCATGTGAGCTAAAATCGAGGCATGTGCGAGGCATTCAAGCAGGGTTGTCTTACCCCCTGAATTGGCTCCTGTTAGCAGGGCTAAGGTTTGCTTATCGCCCTTCTCGGCAGCCATGCCAAGTCCGTAAGTGACAGGGTCTGGCGCCACCCCAAGAAGGATGTGACGGCCCTGTTCAAGCCAAATCCCATGGTCAACAAGTTCCGGCATCACACAGGAATCGTGATGGGCCCATCTCGCGATGGCGAGCCATTGGTCGCATTCAATCATGCGCTGAACGGCTCGCTCACAGCGCATCTTCATCGGACCGAGCAAACGAGCAAGAGTTACGAGATGTTCTGTTTGCTCAGCCTTGAGCTTGGATTCGAGCGTCCCGTCGATGCCGTCAATCGTTTGACGGTCAATCTTCGCAGGCCATGTCTTCGTGAAGATCTCATACGGGCATCGCATTCCTGCGGGTTCCAAGAATTCAGCCAGATGGTCGCGTGCTCGCTGCATGGCCTCCTGAATGACATGACCTGTTGCTTCCTTGAGTTTACGTTGAAAGGCTGCTCCATCCGCTAACGCTTCCAACAATTCGGCACCAGAGAGGGCCATTTTAGCATCGTTCATCGCTTGCTCAACCTCATTGTTCACTTCTGTTTCAAGCCGCTTGGCCTCCTTCCAGAGATTATCTTTGATGCGTTCAACCTCCTCAATTTTTGAACCGTCCCCCAAGGCGTCAAGGGCTTGGGGGAGTTCAACGAGTTCATCCAAACTCTCTGCTAAATCAGAAAGAGCATGATTGCTGGCATAATCGCCTTGATTGAATTCATCGATCAACGTGCAAAGCGTATTGAGGGTC
Organism: Candidatus Poseidonia alphae; assembly: GCF_943787815.1. NCBI lineage: Archaea > Methanobacteriati > Thermoplasmatota > Candidatus Poseidoniia > Candidatus Poseidoniales > Candidatus Poseidoniaceae > Candidatus Poseidonia > Candidatus Poseidonia alphae. The sequence goes on along the minus strand of NZ_CALSNW010000003.1, from coordinate 187,134 downwards.
TTGCGATTGATGTTGAACCAGTCAATGGTTCGTTCTGGAACCAGAAGAGAAGGTTCGCTCGGTTGTCCAAGAACGAGCCAACCGTCTGGGGTCTCCATAGGTGCACCTTTTCCGACCCAAGTTACGGTCTTGAATACGGTATAGTCTTTCCATGTCTCGTTTTCACCGGGCTGAAGAACACGGCAATATTTTTTCAGTTCGTCCATGGGTTCGTGGCTTACAACCACGCGCTCATAGCGCTCATTGACGTCACGGAGACGGGTTAACGAAGACCATGCTTGCTGTTGTTGAACCAGCCATTCGTTGGAAAGTTTCATGGCTGCTCTAACGTATTCTTGACGGCGCTCCGGTTGGGCAATAGGAGTGAGGAGGCTCATACGTTCCCGAGATGCAGCACATGCAGCGAAGGATTGGAGATGAGCCATGAGTTGTTGATGGAGACGAACTGCTTCCTTGGTCGCTAAGAACTGACCGGCATCGCCAGCAAAACTTCGTGCAAGAGAAAGCGCTCGCTTCACTGAGAGGCCTTCCACCTCTGCCAAACGGCCTACATCACCGGATTCCAGAGTTGATACTACGGCTTCTTCAGAGCCGAAATGCTCCGTCATTTTCTTAGCCATTCGTTCGCTTACACCTGGAAGAGCGCTCAAAACCATACGACCCATCGTTTGTCAAGGGCTTAAGAGGATGACGCAAGGGGATGCGGCTGAACTTGGCTTCTTGGAGTCAAAGTGAACCTTCAACAAACACGCGACCCGTCTTCGCCGTAGCCGTGAATTGGAGCTTGGAACAAGTCAGCGCAAGTACGATTGACGATCGGGAGCGTCATGCTCGCACCAGCCCAATTGACTGAATATCCCCCAAGAGCGGCTGGTGATGGTACGTAATCTTCTCCGGTTTGTGTCATGGTGATGGTGATGGTCTCACCCTCTTCAATGAAGACATCCATGGGCATGAATTCCATCTTTCCAAGAACGGTGCTGAACGCAACGAGAGCGACACCTCCGTCGCGCCCTCCGTCTGCGAATCGGAAATCCATAACAGCATGGCCAAGTCGCAACCCTGACCCATCGGTCATTTCCAAGAATGCGTGAGCTCCGTTGGCCGTGTGGGGGGTGATGGGGATATGGAAGGTAGGCATTCCTGCAATGTAAACATCCGAGTCAAACGGCCCATACGTGAGCGTGATGGTTTCAGTGCCCGTGACCATTGAAGCGCTGGACGGGCTCATATCAGCCGCACCAACTTCGAGATAGAAGGTATCCTCTGCAGGATATGTGGACTCAAATCGCCATCCTCCACGATTGTCTTGCATTTCAACTCCAAGTTCAGGGGCTCGCCCTTCTCCTTTGAGGTACCAGTCGAACCAGTACAACATCTCATCCGCCCAGTCCCATCTAAGCGTGTAGGGGTAAGCTTCCAAGCCCTTGCCGGACGGGAGCGTGCTGTGACCTGTGCTTCGGTCCGGGTAATCGTGCGCCCATTGACCTGCTAGTGTTTTAATTTCGATGCCTGCATCTTCGACAATTTGATGCGTTGGAAAGGCCATGTGCGGGTCGACGTTCCAATCCTGCATGCCTTGAATGATGTAGACCGAACCGTTGTAATTTTCAACCACACGGTCCAAGAAAGAGCGTTCGGTCCAGTAGGTATTGCCGGCATAATCTACCATTCCTCCTGAAAGGTAGGCTGCTGGTCCGTTAGCGTATCCTTCGAGGTAACCCTCGCAAAGATTTTCCGGGTCTTCAGCGTCTCCATCAATTCCAAATGAACCGTAAACACCGTTATGCATGATCATACCTCTTGCTTCCATGCTTCCGTTTCGCCACATCAACTCATGAACTCCGATGAGACCGGACATTGGGACGATGGTAGCCAAGTGGGGATTGCCGAAGGTAGCAGCCTGCCATGGTGTTGACCCGTCATAGGATTTACCGATGAGACCGACTTTGCCGTTTGACCATGCTTGCGTCCCTAACCAGGTCACTGCAGCATCAATACCTCGTTGTTCGTCGGTCCCCATGAGGTCCATACAATGATTTGATTCTCCCGTCCCGAACACTGAAACTTGGGCGACGCCAAAACCATGCGGAACATAATTTTCAATCAACATCTTTCCGAGGCGGTCAGCTGGAGTCAAGGCGTCAACATCTCCATCGTCATAATACGGACCGATTTCGGCAATGACTGGAACAAGACAGGATTCGTCCAAACTTTCGCTCTCGTAATCGCATCCCTCAATCACTGGTAGCCAGAGGCCGAGGTGGACTTGTGCTCCACCGGTGAGTCCCGAACCGCCGTCTGCCGCAGTGATGCTTGGGACTTCAACATACACGGATTGTACCGCACCAATTCCATGTGAACCGTTCATGGAAACACGGGAGAAAATATCGCTGTCATCGTAGGAAAGGTTGGTTCTGTCCCAAGGGTCAGGGTAGACGTCATAGGGGGTTTCTATGCCTCCGTCATCAATTTTTTGCTCTCCGAAACATCCAGCGAGCATGCTCGTGGTAAAGAGCAGCATCACGAGCCAAGGCTTGACGTCCATATGGTATCCGGTGAGGCGGCGTTTCTTGAACCAATCGGATGCTTGGGCCTTAGGATTCATTGGCTTCTTTTTCGGCCATTTCAGCTCGCACTTCGTCCATGTCGATTTCCTTGATTTTTTCAACGAGGTCTTGAAGTGCCTCCTCGGGAAGTGCTCCAGGTTGCATGAATACACCGATTCCCTCCTTGAAAACGATGGTGGTTGGAATCGAACGAATCCCGAACATCCCTGCAAGTTCTTGTTGGTCTTCAGTGTCAATTTTCCCAAATACAACATCCGGATATTTTTCCGAAACTCGCTCATAAACAGGACCGTAAGCCTTGCACGGGCCACACCATTCGGCCCAAAAATCCAAAATAACGATGTCGTTGTTTTCAATGGTTTCAGCAAATATGGGTTCGGTCAAATCGAGGGTGGCCATAGCGAGGGCTGGGCATTGATGCCTTTTGAACTCATGTCCTGCTCTCAAAGACAACAAGGGATTGCTTGATGTGCTGAATCGTTCTCCCACCATTCATGCGAAACGGCACAATACTCGCCATACTCATGTCAGCCTTGTTCCTGATGTCCACGGTAGGACCTGCAATCTCGATGCAAGAAGATACTGAAATCATGCCCACAGTAGGGCGGGATTCCAGTGATATCCGAATCAGTGAAATCCTCGTATCGGCATCTTCCGAAGACTACAACGGTACGGATTGGAACAACGACGGTTATACCGGATCATCTTCCGACCAGTTCATTGAACTCTGGAACAGCGGGTCTGAACCGATTGATGTCTCAAACTGGCTTCTTGACGATTCACCAGAGGCAGGATCTGCACCATGTCGCTTGGCTTGGAACACAACCATTGAGGCTGATGGATACATCGTGATTTTCCGAGACAGTTCCCGAATCGAACTGGATTACTTTGACCCTGACTCAGCCAGCATCTCTGACGCCAATGGAAACCTCATCGACTCGCTTTCATATCCTGCTGAAGACTCATGGTGGGATACTTCGTACATGAAAGACCTCTCCGGAACCGTTACCAAAGTTAGCCCACCCACACCAGGATGGGATGGTTCAGCAACCTATATCGTCGCTCAAAATATGGTTCGTTGCTACGGCCTTAGCGATAACAGCCATGAGGGTGCATACATCCTCAAGGGAAGGGTCGTTCCAATGACGGGCGAAGCACATGTCATCAACGAAGGGCACATCCTTGTTCAAGACGGAATGATTGAGGCTGTATGGGGAGATACCGCTCCTTCAAACATTCAAATCTCTAACGTTCCTGTGATCGAAACTGACGGAACGATTTACCCCGGTTTGATCGACCTCCACAATCACTTGCACTACAATCAAGCCCCACTTTGGGACATGGACACCCACCTTTCACAAAACAGCCAAAACGAATGGGGTGGCTACAACAACCGCTACGAGTGGAAAAACCACCCTGATTACAGCGAACAAGTAACTAAGCCCAAGATGTTGGTTCATTCTGGACCGTATTGGAACATGGAATCGGAGGCCATGAAATACATCGAAATGAAATCGATCGTCGGCGGGACTACCGCTGCCCAAGGCAGCCCAATGAACCCCAGTGACAGCTACGGGACCATCTTAGCCCGTAACATTGAGGACTACAATTTCCAAAGAGATGAAATCCATACCAAGGTCACTGAACTCACATCGGATTACGTTGGAAATCACATCAAGAACGGAAATGCCAGCAAAGAATTGGATGCTTGGTTTGTCCACATCGCTGAAGGCGTTGACGAACGCAGTCGGGCCGAGTTTGACATCCTCGTACAGAATAATTTGCTGGTTGGTGAACTTGTTCTCATTCACGGCGTAGCGCTTGGACAAAATGAATTCACACAGATGGCCGCTGCAGGCTCGACCTTGGTTTGGTCGCCTCTATCCAATCTGTTGCTGTACGGAAATACAGCAGATGTCGCAGCAGCAAAGGCAGCAGGAGTACACATCACCCTTGCACCCGACTGGGCACCCTCGGGCTCAAAGTCGCCGCTTCATGAACTCAAAGTTGCCGATTTGTGGGACGATGAAATGCTTGGAGATATTTTCACCGATTATGAAATGGTCGAGATGGTCACATCTGGAGCCGCACTGGCTACAAATTGGCAGAACGAAGTCGGCACCATTGTCAAAGGAACTGCTGCTGACTTGGTCGTCGTCGACAACATCCACACCAACCCCTACCGCAATCTCATCAATGCAGTTGACCCTGACATTCGCCTTTCAATCGTTGGTGGACTGGCTATTTACGGGGATACCGACATGATGACTGCGCTCAAAGGGACCGATCATGAACCTGCCGGAGCCTTCGGAAAATCTCTGGACATCACCTACCTCGCAGCACCTGAAGGTGCTCAAACATGGGCCAGCATTACTGAAAACCTTACCATGGCCATGCGATTTGACCCCGATGAAATGTCAGCAGCTTTTGGTGATGCATCTGACTTTAACAGCGTCACTTCCGGAATGACAAACGTTGGACTTGACCCGTGGTACACCTACGGTGATGAACGCTACTTCAACGTCATTAACGGTTCAGAAAACGCCAATGCTCAAATCAGCATGTCATTGTTGTACGACCGTTATTATGACCGTGGAGAAAATTTACCCGCTGTCACCGACTTCCAAGTGATCGAAGGCCCAACCGTCATACCCTGTGATGATGGAACCAATCCACCTTGCAATGACGGAGGAAACGATAATTCCGGAGACAATAACGGAAACACGGATACTACCAACGATTCGACCGACAGTGGAGGAACCGATACCAACGGTGATTCCACCGATAATGACGGAACGGACATCCCGAACAATCCTCTCGACGACCAACAATCAAGTGAAGAGGAAACCAGGGACAAAGCCTTGTTGTTGTTCTTCGGCATTGTCATTGTCTTGCTTGTGGCTTTGTTCTTTGTATCTCGAGGAGGGGAAGACGCCCTAGCCGCAGAGGTCCGCATTGAGAAAATGTGGGAGGAAGGAAATGAGGAAGTATTGCAAGACGTTGCGTTCGTACCCTCGATGCCTCCGATGGAGCCCCCGAAAGAGGAAGAATGATCACGCAAGGTCCCAAGTAGGGCCTTCCGATGTATCAACAACGACAACGCCGAGCGCATTGAGTTCATCTCGAATTGCATCCGCACGGGGCCAATCTTTGTTGGTTCTTGCTTCGCTTCGTTGCAACAACAATTCTTCCACCTCATCAGCAATTTCCGCTCGGCGCGGGTCTTCTTCAGGTTCTGCTAATGCCATCTCACGGCTTGGAAGAATACCAAGGACGGTTCCTGCTGTCTCTTCGAGGAGTTGGACCGCGTAATTTCCAAATGCATTCATGTCGGTTTCATCAAGTCCAAATTGCAACATTTTCCCGATCTCACGGGCCATGCCGAGAACTTTGGCAACGGCTTCTCTTGAATTGAAATCGTCATCCATCGCACGTGCGAAACCTTCAGCCATTTTTTCGAGCAGGCCCAAGGTCCTGGCGAGGGGTTGCTCCGAAGTCAAATCGGACTTGGGAAGGCTCACGGGAGATTCATCAGAGCGCGCCTTCAAAGCCGACACATACGATTCTAGAACGCGGTTATAGTTGCGCTCTGCATCTTTGAGGAGGGTTTCATTCATATCAATAGGTGAACGGTAATGTGCGTTGATGAGAGCGAATCGGAGTACCATAGCATCAACATGCTGTAGAATGTCGCGAATCGTCCAAAAATTCCCGAGAGATTTACTCATCTTTTCTCCATCGATGTTCACAAAGCCGTTGTGCAGCCAATGGTGAACGACCGGTGAGTGACCGGTGTGGCATTCACCTTGGAAAATTTCGGCTTCATGATGAGGGAATCGTAGGTCGTGACCTCCGCCATGGATGTCGAATTCCTTGTCAAAGTGGTCAAGAGACATCGCCGTACACTCAATGTGCCATCCGGGTCGCCCGGGCCCCCAGGGTGACTCCCATGTTGGTTCGTTGGGTTTGGCTGCCTTCCATAATGCGAAATCCTTGTGATCACGTTTACCTGAACCGGTCCCACCAACTCGACCACCCGCGCCTGAACGAACGGCGTCAATGGATTGACCGGTGAGCATACCGTATTTTTCAGGAGCTGAATCAACGTGAAAGTAGACGCCATCTTCCGTCACATAGGCGTGCTTCTTATCGATGAGGTCCTCTGTAATTGAGATCATTTTGTCAACATAATCCGTGCATCTCGGGTATGCATCTGCCCTGAGAATGTTGAGTGCGTCCATATCTTCGTAGTATGCCTCAATGTTTTGGTCCACCAATGCTTTCCAATCCCCGTCCAATTCATTGGCTCGAGCGATGATCTTGTCATCGATATCGGTGAAGTTCTGGACGTAATCAACATCAAAGCCGCTTGCTTCAAGCCAACGGTGAATTAGATCAAAAGCAAGGTAACATCGTGCATGGCCGAGATGACAACGGTCGTAGACCGTCACGCCACAAACATACATCGAAACCTTGCCCGGTTCAAGGGTAGTGAAGTCTACCTTTTCTCGTCGTTTCGTGTCGTGAACGCGAATGGGCATGGGTCTCATGCGGCGGTGCATGCAGCCACACTTGAAGGTTCATACGAGACCTGTCGCTGGGCGACAGTATGGAAGAGAGTTCAGGGCGCCGTATCTTCGTCACCGGTGTGAACGGCCACATTGGAAACCATATTGTTCGCGACCTGCTTGAACATGGATACAGCGTCAAGGGCTCCGTTCGTTCCCTCACTGACCCATCAAAGGTTGACCATGTGCTGCAACATGCAAAGGATTTGGGAGTCGAAGACCGATTGGAACTTGTTGAAGGGGATGTGCTGGATGCCGATGGTTGGTCAGAACACTTGGCTGGGTGCGATGGATTGTTTCATACAGCCACCATCTACAGCACACAAGGCGATACTCAAGCGATTCTTGACACAGCGAACAAGGGCACAATGCACTTGTTCCACGCCGCTGCGAACGCTCAAATCCCAAGAGTGATTTACACATCAAGTACCGCTGCAGTAGGGACAGAGCCGAAGGGTAAAATCAAGGATGAGTCCGACTGGCAGACGGACACAAATCTCCCCTATACGACTGCAAAAACACAAGCTGAAAAGTTGGCATGGGAACTTGCTGAACAACTTCGTCTCGATGTCCGAGCGATCAATCCAACCGCTGTACTCGGTGGAGGTTTTGCACGCCCCACACCCAGCGTTGATTTCTTCCAAGATGCGATGAAAGGAGCCTTCCCGGTGGCCCCTAAATTTCCAATGGCTGTAGTCCATGTCCGTGATGTTGCACGAGCCCATCGTCGTGCCTTTGAGGTCGATGAAGCAGAAGGACGTTTCATTCTCGCACCACATACGAACTTGACGCTGTCAACCATCTGCCGGAAAATACGAGAATTGTATCCCGATACGAAATCCCCAAAAATCGCACTGCCTAACGCCTTGCTCCCCATAGCTGTGTTCCAAGATTGGTTCGGTGGCTTACTTGGTAAGCAACGCTATTTAACCCGCGCAGTAGTAAAATCTCTTAAGAAAGGAGATACGAATTATTCAAGTGAAAAGGCGGAACGAGTACTTGGTATGGAATGGGAGGGTTTTGACACATGCATCAAAGATACGGTCGACGCTTACCTTTGACTCAAAATCAAGGACGTTTCCTTGCTGTCCTCAGTTGGTTGGCTCCAACGATTACCGTGATTGTTGCAATGGCCGTTCATTTTGCCGGTGGGGCAAGGACGTTTCCCATCTTTATTTCTGAAGCAGACTACCCTGGACTCCAACGAACCGTATTCACATCAGGGCTTGTTCTTTCTGGAATCCTTCAGATGATGTTTGCCTGGCATCTCTACCATGGATTGAAACCAAAGAATCAACGCTTGTGGAATGCATCGTGTGGCGCTGGTATCGTTGTTGGTTTCCATGTGATACTGGTCGCATACTACGACATGTACGACCACATTGACATGCATATTTATGCTTCAATGATTGCTTTTGGAGGCGGCATCGTTTGGGCCACAATGGGGCACCTCGCGCTTGATTCAACAACAAGCCCCGGTGCAAAATTAAGGAAGGTCGGAATTGCAACCTCCCTCATCGCACTGGTCGTGATGATCGTGGCGTTCCAGTACGCCGTGAGTACTTTTGACACCAACGGATTAACCACGGAGGAGTTTCTCAACAAGGCTCAATTTGGTATCAATTTTGCAGGACCAGCAGAATATCTTGTTGTTGGTGGACTCATGGTGGCGTTAGCATCCTTTGGAATGGATTTGAAGGAGGCTGAAGAAGACCAAACGGTCAGCTCTGAAACCGTTTCAAATCAAGCAAAATGATACCTTAACAGCATCAGTAGGCTCAAAATCAGCAGTAGAACTCCTAAACCTAATATGACGACTCTCCCCCATTTAGGGTTTGAGATTCGTTCTTGGACGTGATGCCCGATATTGGTCCATAGCCCCATCGAAAACAGTCCAAAGGTGGTATTGATGGTCGCTATGACAAGCGTGCCGGCAACACCCCCAGGAATACCACCTGGTTCAGATTCGAACGATGCTAGCATGACGGTCATCAAGGCAAAAATAACCATCCATTGCTTGGTATTAACAATCTGCATGACAATCCCTGTCCGCAATCCCAATTTGGGAATTGTTTCAACCAGATTGAACACCGACGTTGAACGACCGATGAAGATCAGCAAAACTCCCAGAGCAATCATGAGTAGGGACCCAATATAGTGAAGCAATTTCCCAACAAAACTTTCCGGATCAAACGAATTGACCGCTAAACCGCAAAGAACATTCACGCCAAAGAATCCAATTCCAAGCCCTGCAATCAACACGATGTTTGACCGCCGCCCGTGTATTGATGCATGCGCAGCGCATGTCGAGTTATTAGGCCCTGGCACGGCCATCCCAACAGCAAGAAGGGCCAGTAACGACCCCAAAGTAGTCCACTCCACAACTACGGTCCAGCATTGTGATATATCACGATATGCAATGTTCAAATGAGGCTATAACCCGAACTGGTGGCTAATTCTATGATTTTTTGATCCAGCACAGACATGGCTACTTCCGACGGATTGCGCCCGAATTCGTTGCTCGCTTGAGTTGACACGTACACCTTGACGGTCATTGCACGGTGGCTCAATTTATGGGCAACAGTGCCGACAAAAGTCTCATCACCCTCGCCATCAGGACGTTCGCCCTCGTGGAGTTGCGGCCCCCATAACCCCCCAAACAAACCATCTTGCCTCCGCTGATGGATGATCGGATTTCCAACCCGGTCAAATTCTACACACGTCCAAAATGTGACTTCTTTGACCTTGGTTTTTCTTGCCCTTGGGTAAGATGTAGGTGTTTCTTTACCCCGACATGAAGTCTGGATTGGGCAACGGGAGCATTCAGGCTTTTTAGGAGTACAAACCGTAGCCCCGAGTTCCATTAAGGCTTGATTCCAATCGCCAGAACGATGATGAATTAAATGTTGGTCTGCCCAAGATTGTACCTCCCGATTGGAGGGCTCCATCATCTGCTGTTGCCTGGCCATTACTCGCCTGATGTTGCCGTCAACACAGGCATGGGGTAGAGAAAAAGCGATGCTTGCAACTGCCGCAGCAGTGTACGGTCCAATTCCAGGAAGAGACAGCAGTGATTCGTATGATGAAGGAAGAGAACCGTCAAAGCCACCTTCTGCTGAAGGAAGCATGACCAACTGACTCAATGCATGAAGCCGACGTGCTCTGCTGTAATACCCTGCGCCTTCCCACGCCTTCAGAACCCTGTCCATTGGAGAATCCGCCATTGACTGTATCGTTGGGAAGGCATCGACCATACGATGCCAGAACACAATCCCTCGACTCACTTGAGTTTGCTGAAGCAATATTTCGCTCAGTAAAATTGCCCAAGGGTCGCTTGTTTCTCGCCAAGGTAGCGCACGTTGATTCTCATCGTACCATTGAAGCAATTTTTCACGTGATAGGCCACTCAAGGCACTCACACTCACGCTTCGACAGATTCAGCCTTCTTCGCCTCAATCTTAGCGTCGTTTGCTTTGATTTGTTCCCAAACCAATTCAGCAACGTCTTTGACTTCCATCTCGGAACCGATGGCATTGAGGCCGTCGGTGACCATGGTTGAACAAAACGGACATCCCACTGCAACCGTATCTGCACCGGTTGCTGCAAGTTCTTTGGAACGGATGACGTTCACGCGGTCGTAGCCATCGTCAACATGTTCTTCCATCCACATTTGAGCACCACCTGCACCGCAACAGAACGAATCTCGACCGTGACGCTCTGCTTCAACATCAACGCCCCCGATAGCATCCCGAGGTGCATCCAATTCGCCACCGATGCGGCCGAGGTAACATGGATCGTGGTACGTCACCGTTCCGTCATGCTTAGGCTCCGGAAGCTTCCCTTCATTTTGCAGATGGTTGATGAGTTGGGAGTGATGCATGACTTCAATGTCTTCGCCGCCATAATCCTTGTATTCCTTTCCAAGGGTGTGGAAACAATGCGGGCATGAAGCCACTACTTTCTTGACACCAATCTCCTCAAAGGTTGCCAGGTTTGTTTCGGCCAACATCTGGAAGAGGTATTCATTTCCAGCACGTCGTGCAGCGTCCCCGCTGCATCCTTCTTGCATGCCAAGGATTCCGACATCAAGACCTGCTTCCTTCATGATGCTGATGGTATCACGAGCAACTTTCTTGTTACGCTCGTCAAAGGATGCTGCACATCCTGCGAAGTAAATGTACTCGGCGGGTTCTGCAACCTTGACATCCAATCCTTCAGCCCAATCGCCGCGTTCGTGGGACGGTAGGCCGTATGGGTTTGAGTCGGATTCTAAGTTTTCAATGGTCATCATCAAGGGCATGACGGTGTCTTCGACCTTTTCGTCAAACTCCATTCGCTCCATCATCAGATGACGACGAGCATCGGTAAGTTTGGGCACATGGTCGATGTAAATGGGACATGCTTCAACGCATGCGTGGCAAGTAGTACAGGCCCAGATGGCGTCCTCTCCAAATCGAGAGATGATGTCCTCTTCGGGTGTTTCGCCAGCAAGAAGCGTTCCAGAATGGTCGTTTGCATAGTGGCGGACATCGTGAATGATTTCCATTGGGTTGAGCGCCTTTCCGCTAGCGTAAGCAGGGCAAACATCCTGGCATCGGGCACACGAGGTACAGGCCCATCCGTCAATGAGGTCTCGCCATGTGAAATCAGTGTAGTTAACTGCCCCGAAGGATTCCAAGTCCAGGTCGTCGAGCATAATGGCCTTGCCGTCTTCTCCTCGTGCGAGAGGTTCCATGGTCGCCATAGGTCGCAAATCGTGGAAAAATACGTTCGGGAAAGCCATGACCAAGTGCATGTGTTTGGAAAGTGGAATCAAAAACAGGAACACGCAGATGGCCACCATGTGAGCCCAATAGGCTGCAATGACCATGCTGGCGCTGGGCACCATTGTTGTCGCGACCCACCAGCCAATCGGTTCCCATGTTTTTGAGATGGTCGATTCACCGGCTTCTACCACAAACGAAGTGGTGGTGATGGTCATGATAAGAAGCAAGATAGCGTTGCCTTCAAGCTGTGATTTGCCCTTAAGTTTCTCAGGTGTGAAGGCAACCCTACGAATCAAAGCAGCCACGCAGCCGATGAAGGCGATGGTATAACCGGTTTCAACCACGATGTTCCAAGGGCCGCGGAGCATTTCCGGCAGTACCTTTTGTGAGAATTGATTGCCGGTTGCGAGGTCAAACATGTCGGTTGAGAGCATCAGGAAGCCCCAAAACATGAGGACGTGAATACCTCCAGCAACACGGTCTTTCAGTACTTTCTTTTGTCCAAGCCAACCGGTTGCTACCTCTTTGATTCGAGTACCCCAATTATCAAACCGGTTTTCTGGCTTTCCTTTGAGGACCAGCCGAGTGGCCTTCTGAACTTGAAAGAGGAAAAAACCTCCAGATACGCCGAAGAGCATCAACAAAATTACCCATCCAGGAATGGGTCCATAGTCCAAAAACAGGGGATGTTCCATGCAGTTCACCGCCAAAGACATGCTCGGGCAGGTCTGCGAAGGGGAGACGCACTTTGAAACCACCGTCAAAAATCAACGGGATGGCTCGTGGTTGTGAGAAGGAATATGAAGGCCGACCGCTTCTAGTGACCATGGCCCTTGATGGAGACGCTACGACTGCGAGCGCTCCGGCCAAGTGCATTCTCTTTGGAGAACATGCAGTTGTGTACGGTGAGCCTGCGGTTGCGGTTGCTCTTGAGCAACGCCTCCAAGTCCGTATTACCCCGGCTAAAGCATGGAGTATTGACGGCAGCTCCCTTGTCGCAAAACGTCACCCTCACATCCATCATCTCGTTCATGCACTATGGCCCACTGAAAGCGACCCAAAACCCCTATCAGTCCATGTATCTGGAGACATACCTCGGGCATCTGGTCTTGGTTCAAGTGCCGCATTAAGCGTTGCTTTGTGTACTGCTTTAGATGCGAGCCGACCAATTTCGGAAGCCAACCTTGGAAACGATGAGATCAGCCACCTCGCCCATATGGCTGAAGCAACCGCTCAATCCGGCCGTGCATCCCCAATGGACACCTCAACCAGCACCCTCGGAGGGATTGTGGTCCTCTCCGACAAGAAAGAAACTGGATGCGAGTGGGTCTTCAGACGTGAACTCGAAACTCCGGAGGGGAAACGAACTTGGGAGATTCACACGATGACACCTCCTCAGGACGAGGTGTACCTTGTTTTGGGAAATACAGGAGTTCACGCACCTACATCGCATCAAGTCGCCTTGGTTGCTGCTGCTCTTGAAGCCAATCCAAGCCGAATCAACGAGATACGAGCCATCGGGAGTATCGCTCGTCGTGGATTAAAAGCGCTTCAACAAGGGAATTACGACGCAGTGGGCCACGCCATGAGCGAAAATCACATTATTTTACGAAATCTAGGCGTCTCTTCTGATGAACTTGAAACCCTGATTTCTGCAGCATTACCAACGGCCCTCGGAGCGAAACTGACCGGGGCCGGAGGCGGAGGGTGTATGGTGGCGCTAACGCGCAATCCCAAGGCGACGAGTGAAGCCATTGAACTCGCAGGTGGTCGGACACTCACCTCACGGCTTGGAAACCCAGGCGCTACCCTCGTAACAGCACCAAAAGAGGCTTTTTGGCCTGAATGAACATCCGACATCCACGAGTATAAAATCGTGGGGTGCCGAAATTCCTTTTATATACTAAAGGTCATTCGGGTTATATATGACCACCGATGAAGAACGCCTAACTGTCGTAAACGTAGTTGCAAGCACCCGTGTTGCTGAAGAACTTGACCTTCCTGACATCGCCATTCAACTCAACTGCGAGTACGAACCCGAACAATTTCCTGGTGTCGTTTACCGAGTTACTGAGCCAAAACTTGCAATCCTAATGTTCCGCTCCGGCCGTGCTGTCTGCACCGGTGGAAAGAACGAAGACAACATCCACACAGGTATTGACCGAATGATCAAGGACTTGCGTGCTGCTGGAATTGAAACCTGGGACCTCAAGGACGTCTCCATCGAAGTCCAGAACATGGTCGCTACCTATGCACTCCACTACCCCGAAGATTACGACGGTGTTGACAAGTTCACTGGCGAGCCACAAGCAGGAGTTCCACGTAAACTCAATCTCAACCACCTGACCTTCCACTTGCCCTTTGACAAAGTGGAGTACGAGCCAGAGCAATTCCCTGGACTCATCTACCGACTCGACGACCCAAAGGTCGTCTGCCTCATTTTCGGATCAGGTAAGATGGTGATTACCGGTGCCCGACACAAGGACGAGATTCTTGAAGCCGTAGAAATCATCAAGGACGAACTGGCTGACCTTCTTTGAACTGAACCTCAATTAGATGCTTCTCAAGAGAAGCGTTGATGGTCTCTTTCTCTCCTGCTCTCAGCATGGGAAGCAGTGGACGGTCTGTCTTCGTGCCCGGCTTGATTGCCGCATTGCTCCTCATCACACTGATTCCACTGGAGCATCCAGTATTGGAGAAATCAAGCCCAGTGCAACGTTCAGCAGGCCATGACCCTGGCGTTTCAGACGTCCCTACATGGAGGATTGGTGACCGCTGGATTTACTCTGGTACGTTTGACCCAACAATTCTTGTCACCGACACGGGGGTTGACGCGACGGTTGGCGAAATCCAAGGAGATACGACGGCGGAAGTCACTGCTATTTCCATGCAAAATGTCGACAATATGTCGGTTCTAGCATATACGCTCCGCTCAACCGCTAATTTCGATAAATCCGGAGTTTCACTGGAAGGGTATTCAGGGAACGTCTACATTGAATACACTCAAACCGAGTACCTGCGCGTCAGCGACTTATCATCGATTCGAAACGAACTTGACATGTACATACGCTTCGTCCCGAGTGGTATTTCATTCTTGGAGCAAATCCTTGGAGACATTACGATCACAACGTCGTATTCACCCGTCAACGAGAACTATGATTTTCCGCTACGAGCCAACGAACGTTGGACGACGATGACCACTTCGTATGTCCAATGGTCCGGCCAGAGTGATTACATCACACCATTCCCACCTCCAGTTACTGAAACCAATACCACCACATGGGTTGTATCCAATGTCGGAAAACCAACCAATTCCTTCGGTCAATCGACCGATTATGGTGGCTGCAACGGTTCGTATGAAATGCTGTCATACAACAGCGATGGAGATTCAGAAGGCTACAGATGGTACTGTCCTGAAGTTGGAAACTATGCTTGGTTGCACACTGAAGACGATATCGGACTTACCATTGACTTCCGACTTAAGCGGTACGATCCGGTTGGAGCATCTGGAGTTGACCCCTATTCAAATCCAGGCTCAAGAGACCCCTGCCTCCAGGTCAATCCTGAGCGCAGCATTACCGCGCTGAATACGCCAATGCAGGTTTGGGTTAATGCTTCTTCAAGTTGTTTCTCTAATCCTTCGGGCGTGAATCTTGAGCTGCATCATGAGCACGAAGGCATTGTCAAATCCCTAACAACCGGAGCAAATGGAAGTGCATGGACTACAATCGACATCGGGGATGCCCTTGATTCATCAGCGAGCCAAACTGATTATGCAAGCCATGGATTGGTTGCTAAATCCGGAACCTACGTTGGAGCGAGCACCGTCACACTGGATGAATATCTTGTGGGGCTGGATGTGTTTGCTGACGCCGAAGCTGCCCAAATTCTCAGAAATCGAAGCGGCGTAATTACCCCCCTGAACGCACTTTCAGGCTACAATGTCCTTCCAGGTGATGAACTTGAAGTGGAGGTCTCGTTTAACAACCGAGGAATTACCGCATCAACGCCAACCGAAGCGGTCATCACCTTACCAGATGGACTCACCAACCGAGTACCTCTTCCTGCCCTTGAAACCTATGAAGTGCACAAGGTCGCCCTCAATTGGACCGTACCCGTTACGGCTGACATCGGCACTCAAAGTTTGATGTGGGAAGCCGACCCTGACGGACTCAATTCTGCTGATGCAAATCCATCGAACAATCTCGCCATCATTGACCTGTTTGTCGGACGAGTCCCTACCGCCTTGGTCAACGGTTCATCCGGCCTTACGAACGATTACATCCTCCTCGATGCGTCTGAAAGTTTTGACGAAGACGGGGGAAATGTCACGTGTGAATTTGCCGTTGCGTTTGATGACGGCACCCGTACGTGGTCCAGCCAGAAGGTGCTTGCGCCAAATTGTGTACTCAACTATACGTGGATTGATGATGGCTCTTATCCCGTTGAACTCACGGTTATCGACGAAGAACGAGACGAAGTCAATCTCACCGTGATTGTTGAAGTTGTCAATCGGGCACCGATGATCGAAGTCCAGAGTGCACGGACTGAGGCCATGGTCGAATACCCAATCACGCTCTATGCATATGCAAACGATTCGGATTCAGAAGACGTATGGCCTGGCGTGGTCGACATCTATTGGCCGGGAGCAAACTGCAAGGAAGGATACTACACCCGAGTTTGCACGACGACGTCAAATGAGGAAGGTTGGACTACCTTTACGGCAGTAGGTTTGGATGATGACAGTACCATGGCTACGGCTACAATCGACATACGATTCACCAACATTAAGCCTCACAGTGTCAACATACAATTGGTTGACCAAAACGGGCCCATCCTCATGGATGCCCAAAGCACATGGCATGTCACCGAAGACCAACCGATTCTGGTAAAGGGACAAGCGCAGGACTCCATCGACGATATTGATGGACTCACACATACCTGGTGGCCAGATGATGCCCAGCCATCCCTGATACGTACGTTTGATGGACGCACATCAGAATTTGATATGATCTGGCACGAGGCAGGATTGCATAAAATGAGACTGGAAATCACGGACTCCGAAGGCGAATCTAGCGGGGTTGAAGAACGGTGGATCAGCGTTGCGAATGTTGCACCAACAATCGAGCCACTCAATCAGATTCTCCCCATTGCGGAAGGTCAAAGCATCAGCGTGACCGGAAGTTCTTCCGATTCAAGTTCCGACCAAGAAACATTGATTCGTTGTTGGGACATTGACCCCAGCATGGACTCAAATGACATCGGTAGCGCAGATGACGATTGCGATGTCATCGGAGATAACTTGACCATTTCATGGAATCGAAGTGGGACCCACAAATTGGTTTATCACGTAACGGATAACGATGGAGCTCATACAAGTGAAGTTCTAACGGTTGAAGTATTGAATACGCCACCGCTCATTCGCACTACAGCCATTGCCTGTGTTGCCTATGAACCATGTACCCTTGACGCTCAATCCACGATTGATGCCCTTAACGATTTGGATGGATTAACCGTCGTCTGGGACATTGACATCGAATTCGATAGCAACGAGGATGGAATTCCAGACAATGATGCCGACGTCATCGGGAAGACCGTCACCTACACCTTCCGTAAGGCTGGGAGTCAATCCATCAAAGTCATGGCTTGGGACGAAGACCCACAACGACCAGGAACCAAAGTCATCACGTTCGCAGTAGCTCCAGCAGACCGTACAGCATTGGAAAACATCGGAGCCTCATTGGCTGGCGAAGAAGCGAATCCATTGATGCAAGGAGGGCTGCTTGTGTTGCTCCTTGGCCTCCTGTTGATGTTCTCAAGACGTAAATCAAAGGCAGGGGACGATGACATGTGGAGTGATTTATCGCAAAACCTCATGGTTGAAAATAACGATGCAAGAGAGGAATCGATGGCTGAAAAGCGACCCAGTTCCCCTCCACCAGAATATTTATTCCAAATGGCGCTTGAAAATGCTCCAGCATCAATTCTTGAAAGCAATCCCAATGAAACCAACTCGGATGGACCACCCGTGCCCGAAACAGGACTACCGGAAGGCTGGACTACCGAACAATGGTCATACTACGGTCAACAATGGCTTGATTCTCAAAACACGTGAAGCGACGAAGGACACTTCCTAAAGTATGAGAACGCCCACGACGAGGCATGAACCGAGACTTGTGGAAGGCAACCTTCGTCGCCGTTTTGTTCCTCCTCACTCCGATGTTGAGTCAGGTTAGCCCGGCAACCCTCCTTGCCGAGGAGAACACCTCCGATCACAGTTCAACGGGTAATCTTTCAATCGTGGACGTCCCCAACTATCGAATTGGTGACAAGTGGGTCTATGAAACGAAATTTGACGTGGCTCAACTCATCGCCCAAGCCAACGTTTCCGCATCGCTCAACACACTGACTGGAGACACCGTCAATACAGTCACTGATATCCTCTACGAAACCGATGAAAATGGCGACACGGTATTGGTGTACGAAATCACCGTTGACGGCTCGTTTAGTTCCGGCAACAGTGGAGCAACCCTTGAAGGAACGAGTGGGCGGTTGGAAATTGATTACGATGGAACCGACATCATCCGAGCAAGAGACCTGGCGACGAGGGAATCCAATTTTAATTTGGATGTGACATTTGCTCCTTTTAACCTCGGGTTTTTGAGCTTCACGTTGGCTGATATCAACTTTGATAACAGTTACACGCCAGCCAAAGAAACACATGATTTCCCACTTCGGAACGGCGACCAGTGGTACATGCCCTTCCGCGCAGACACCGTGGTAACAGGCACGTCTGATTATTTTGACCCGTCGGAATTTGATGGAGGTGGACCCGAAAACTATTCATGGCAGGTCATCAAGAACGAAGCCCCCAGTGAAGATGGAGACACACCGCAATATTTGGGCTGCGACAATTCATACAAAATCTCAGAATGGAATGAATCGGGAGTCAATACCGGATTCAACTGGTACTGCCCTGATGCCCGAGGAAGCGCCTGGAACCGAATCATCAATCCAGCTGGATTTACCATTGATTGGATTTTGAAGACGTACAACCCAAGCGACTCAAACAGCGTAGTTGCTGGCTCTTCACCGGGTGGTCGAAACACCAACCTCAACGTAGCGACGGCTTACTCAGCAACCCTTCCGGACTCCACTGAAACCATTACCGTTGATTACAACGTCGCAGGCTCACCACCAAGCCCGATAGCCAATACAAATTTACAACTGCGATACGAGATTGCTGGAACCATTCTCAATCCTACGACCGATCAGAACGGCATGGCTCAAGTATCCCTTAACGTATCCAATGAAACCGACACGACGCCAAGCAGTGACGACCATACCAGCAACGGAGTTGTTGTTTACGACCCAGCCACAAAAGTCATCGGAGCTGCCACTGTTGTCCAAGACCTAAATGTCGTGGGAATTGACCTCATTGCTCAATCCTCATCGGTCATTGTGGAGCGTACGCGAGGTGGCGTAACATCAACCCTCGGAGCATCAATTGGCTACAATGCGTTACCAGGAGACATGATGATGTTCTCATTGCCGGCTCAGAACAGAGGTGTATTGAGCTCACCAACGACCTACATGGAGATTGAGACACCTGATGGGGCAATATACCGAGAGCCACTATCGGCCATTGGACCGTATTCAGAGGAGCGAGTGATCGTCAACTGGGCAGTACCTGAGAACTTGGCTGTGGGCTTTAAGAATCTCAAATTCACAGTGGACCCAGACATGAACGTGACCGCTGACGCCAACCGAACAAACAACGATGCCACCATCGAAATTTTCATTGGTCGGGCTCCAACCGCTGTCATGGAAGCGAGTGAAGGGAAATACACCTTTGAAAACGTCACCCTCAATGCTACCGGCAGTTACGATGAAGATGGAGGAGAAGTTGGTTGTGTCTTCGAAATCGAATCACGTGTAGGCCTTATTGACGTGATTGAAGCGCCCAACTGCATCACTCACTGGAACTGGTCAAACAGCGGCATATGGTCCATCACAGTTATCGTTACCGACGGTGAATTGGATGTTGATGAACTCCAAATTGATGTAACCGTGCTTAACCGCGCCCCCGTATTCAACCTTTCACATGATGCAACCGTGCCCGTCGAGCAGAGCATCACCATCAATGCAGTTGACATACAAGACATTGACACTTCTTCTCCAACAGGGCAACAAGTCACCATTTCATGGCCAGGATTGGAATGTACTGAAGGATTGACTCAACCCACTTGCACGTTCATCCCAACGAGCGAAGGCCCGATGAACATCACAGCCATCGCCACGGATGATGATGGCGCAACAACAACGGTGACCAGTCCTTTAGACGTGCTGAACATACCACCAACAATCGGTTTCCCCGAATTATGGACCGGAGGCGAACAACTGTTGCAGGATGCAAACGGAACATGGCATCTTGACGAAGACGAAATCGCCCTGCTGCGAGTTGTTGCAGACGATACCAGCAACGACCAAGGAACATTGATCGTTGAATGGCTTCCATCGATTGAGGATGAAAACTGGACCATAACCAGCATCGGAATTTCCTCATCGGAAGCGGTAGCATGGACTGCATCTGGAATTCATACACTGAATGTTAGAGCGATCGACAGCGACGGTGCAACATCAGCGACCCAAACCGGTGAAGTCTTGATTCACAACGTCGCACCGACCGTTACCGGACTGCCGGGAAACACTCCTGTGTTCGAAGAGGATAACCTCTCGTTGGAAGTCGTTGCTAGCGATACCGCCTCCGATGTTGCGACATTGGAGATTTGCTGGGATTTTAACGCCATGGTTGACCAAGACAACGACGGAACAAGAAACAACGATTGTGAACTCTCTGGTGCCTCAATTTCCAAGTCGTGGTCGACAACAGGTGTCCGATGGATTACCGTCACTGTAACCGATGATGACGGAGCCACTGCAACTCAATCAATGAACGTCAGTGTTCTCAATCTGCCACCAACGGCAGTCATCACACTCGGCTCACTTGCAGACGGCCTTGTGGAAGGAGACAACTTGACCCTCGACGGAACAGATTCTGTTGAAACCGCAGGCGATAAAACGACGCTCATTTACCAATGGGACGCCTCGTTTTTGGATACCGACCTCGATGGTAGTAAGGTTGGCGATGTTGACCACCAAGGGGGAGCATGGACCATAGAAGACCTCCCAGCAGGCACATGGACCATCGTCCTAACGGTCACCGACGATGATGGTGAATTCCAACAAACTGAACTTTCATTCGTGGTATCACAAGCCCCTTCGGAAGGTTTGTTTGAGAGCATCTCAGACACTGTAGGAACCACCATGACCTATGTCATCTTCATTCTTGGAATTGTGATTGCTGGATTGGTTGCTTTCCTGCTCTTTACGAGAAAGCGGCCCAGCGACGACCTCAAAGGGTTCTCGTCGTTTGAACAACCGTTTGAAGCACCTCCTGTCGCTGCTGCTCCTTCAGAACTCGCACCACAACAGACATCATATGCACCGCAACCAACCGTTGCTGAACCCATCTATCAAGAACCTCAGCCCGTCAATACAGGACCACAAATCCCAGCAACAGGACTGCCGGAGGGATGGACGATGGAACAGTGGAATTACTATGGCGAACAATGGTTGGCTGCAAATACTGCACCGGCCCCGGTTCAACAACCCATAGTTTCTAACCCTGCACCAGCACCTGCCTCAACAGAGTTGCAATCGTTATTGGACGATCTTGACTTCTGAGGGCATATTATGGCGAATCTTTGGCAATTCTTTGGACTACCCGACCCCGAAGGCAATTCAAACCGAGAGGCACCCTCAACGCCTCTTCGACCGGCCCCGACCCCCGTGAATGTTGAACAAGCGACCCTCACCATGGTTGAACCCGCTCCCGTCATGGCCAGCACCACTGTAGCACCTCTGCAACCGTCCTCGACACGGCTCCAACCGCCGTTAAACTGGACTGGCCCTCTTACACCGGATGGGGAACCATTCCACGACCTCGGACTCCATACGGGACGGCCACAGGTGCTTCCATCCAAAGCCCTGAGGTATGTTGCACCGGATGCCATGAAACGCATTCACACACAGCAAATACTGCAACGCGTGCTTCAAGGTGATACGGTTATTGTGGATTTGCGTCCTTTGGTCCATATGGAAAGCCATCAAATGGCCTGTAGAAGGGAATTGAAGCACATGGGAGATGAAGCTGGAGTCAACATTTTCTCCCTCGACCAAGAAGACAAGTTACTCATGATTCCCGGAATCAATGTCGTTGTTGACATGAAAAAGCATGAACTTGGGCTTACGCCGTTGATGTGACCTCAATTGATGTTTGACAATTGCTCGAGCATTTCCATTGCCGATTGAGCAAGCCCCAACACCACCGATTCGCTACCATGAACCAAACGAGCATGCTCACCCATCGGTCCGTGGAGGTCGTAACCTCCTGCTTTTCCTTTCCAAGAGCCGGATCGAATCAGGTTGAGCAAAACCTCATCGCTGAAATTTGGGAACTCTACGAGTGCAAACTCGCAAAAAAACGTCCACTTCCCCATGAAATGAACCCCCGTAGCGCTCCATACCTGATGGCGGCGGCCTGAAAGACGGTGAAGCATCATGGCTGCTTCTGCGGCGTCAGCAGGCTTCCCCATGCTCAACGAGTGGTCGTCGGGGTCACTGATCATGGTGTCTGAGACAACGGTGACTTGAACGTCATTGAAGTCGGAAATCGCATGTGCTTTACGTTTGCAGATCGTCAGCACCTGGTGGTCTACACTTCCGATCGGTGGAGTTTCATCAACACCGGGAACCCCCGACTGATTCAAATGAGGGAATAACGGGTCCAGCATTACCTTTCGGCGCTCTGAATTTGATGCCAGCCAAACCTTCACATCATGCCCAAAGAGCGGCGCACTTTGGAGGTTACGATTCATGAATCTCAAGGGAGAGGTTGAAGAATTGGAAGGTGTACCATAGCGTGAGTGAGCCGCATGAGTGCAATGGAACGAATCCCTACACATATCGAAGGTCTGGACGAAAAAATGCAGGGCGGTATCCCGCAAGGGCACATATGCATCGTTGCAGGAGCATCCGGTGCGATGAAGTCCAGCCTCACGTTTTCGATGCTGTATAATGCAGTTCTCTACGGGGAAACCAGTGGAATCTACGTGACCCTTGAACAGGGCAAAGAATCGCTACGCTCCCACATGGCAAACATGGGAATGAACGTGGATGACCCTCGTGTCCGAAACCGAATCGCTATCATTGACCTGGCTGATCTTCGCGTACAACTTGACGAACAAGGAATGAGCAACCGTGTGGATTGGATGGGACAACTCATCAAACAATTGACCTCGTATCGACAATCCATCGGATTTGAACTTCTCGTGTTTGACTCCCTTGGAGCCTTTTTCACCCTTACAAAAATGGAAAACCCTCGTGACGAGATTTTCCGCCTCTTTGAAGCAACCCGTCGTTTGGAATTGACTTCTTTCTTCATCTGTGAAATGACAGGTGAAGACCACAAGCAGTTTGGTGAATATGGAGTTGAAGATTATCTTTCAGACGGAGTGGTCCATCTGGTCATGGAGCGCCATGGAGACGACGTCATGAGGAAAATCGGAGTTGTCAAAATGCGCCACACCAACCACTTGTTGGGTTACAAGCCCTTCAACTGGAAAGAAGACGAACAGCGATTCACAATCTTGTGAGGTTCATTCCACGGTAACTGACTTGGCGAGGTTTCTCGGGCGGTCAACATCCTTGCCTAGACGAACTGCAGTTCGGTACGCCATCAGTTGGAGCGGAAGGACCGTAAGAAGTGGCGTCAACCAAGGATGGATTTTCGGTACTGCAATGGAAATGTCACCTTCCTCGGCAATAGCGTCTCCTTTCTCGTGAATCAGGATAATCTTTGCACCTCGTGCCTTGCATTCGTGGATGGCAAGGAGCGTTTTCTCTTTGAGGTGGTCGCTTGGAGCGACGACGACAACTGGGCTTCCCTCTTCGAGGAGAGCCATTGGTCCATGTTTCATTTCTCCAGCAGGATAAGCAAGGCATGGGATGTAAGCAAGTTCCATCAGTTTCAAGGCGCCTTCTTTGGCCACAGGGGCTGAAAGACCACGGCCGAGGTACAACACGGATTTGGCGTTGGCCAGAAGGTCAACGGCCTCATCGATCGGCCCAACATCCTCAAAGTAGGCCTCCATCAGATGCGGGGCTTGTTGGAGTTGTTGAATCAATTCACGACCTTGTTCTTTGGACATGTTTCGACTTCGACCAAGCTGCATCGAAAATACGGTTAATGCGCCGACCATGTTGGTGAAGGCTTTGGTTGAAGCCACGGATTGTTCTGGGCCTGAATGAATGTAAACGCCCTGACCGCACAGTCGAGCGATGGTAGAACCAACGACATTGACCACTCCAAAGACCTGACCTCCTTTCAGTTTGATCTCTTTGATGGCAGAAATGGTATCGGCTGTTTCTCCAGATTGAGATACAGCGAGATAAATTGCTTTTGTATTGATGATTGGGTCGTTGTTCCTGTATTCGCTTGCAATGTGAGTCACAGCCGGGATACGAGCCATTTTCTCGATCAGCATCTGACCGATTTCAGCAGCAAATGCAGCGGTTCCACATCCAAGCAATCGGACGTGAGGGGCTTGAACAAGGGTCGAATGGGCCAAACGCATTCCACCCAGCCTTCCTGTCCCCATTTCACGGTCAACTCTTCCGGTGATGCAATGGCGCAAAGCCTCGGGTTGTTCATAAATTTCCTTGTACATGTAGTGAGGTGCATCACCAAGTTCTGATTCAGCCCAAGAATCTTCAAGCGTTTGAAGGTTGGTTTGAATGGAGCGACCTTGCTTTGATGCGACTTTAATTGAATGACGAGTCACGGTAGCCATGTCTCCATCTTCAAGGTAAACCACACGCTGAGTGTGAGAGGTGAGTGGGTGGGGGTCACTGGATACAAACATCTCACCTTCGCCCTGGCCGATGATCAGCGGCGAGCCGTTTCGCGCGCAGAGCAAGAGATCGTGGTCACGGAACATGACACAGATGCCCCACGTGCCTCGGACTCGCTTCAGCATTCTACGAACAGAATCTTGAGGGGATGCACCGGCTTCCAATTCAAGCCCAACCATGTGGGCGAGAACTTCTGAATCAGTCTCGCTTTGAAGTTCAATTCCTTTGGCGATAAGTTTCGCTCTAAGCGGTCGGAAGTTTTCAATGATACCGTTGTGCACGAGCAAAACCCTGCCATCGTAGGAAGCGTGTGGATGTGTATTCTCTTGCGTCACTCCACCGTGTGTTGCCCAACGTGTATGAGCAATGCCCATCGTTGCATTTGCTTCCTCAGGCAAAACATGTTTCAAATTATTGACCTTTCCGACGGTCTTGTAGACGCTGATGGATTCTCCATCGTGGAGTCCGACTCCTGTGGAATCGTATCCACGGTATTCCAGACGCCTTAATCCCTCGACCAAAATAGGCAGGGAGGGTTGATGTCCGATATAACCAAAGATACCGCACATTGAAAATCCTCACAGGTCGAATGCAGTCGAGCAAATCGGACATTTTATCCGCTTCAACATCAAGTCTTTGACGGTAAAAGCTGCGTTGCACTCTGGACATTGTGCATCCCGTTTCAATTCGGGGAGAGGTACACCGGATGGCAGCGGCATTTCACCGGGCAAAGGCAACGGAGGAAGTTGACCAGGGAGCGGAAGTTCACCGGGCAAAGGCAACGGAGGAAGTTGACCAGGGAGCGGAAGTTCACCGGGCAAAGGCAACGGAGGAAGTTGACCAGGGAGCGGCATGGATGCGACCATATCTTGCACTTCTCGTTGTTGTTTTCGCTCCATACGACGTTGGAGTCGAGCATTGCCCTCCCCGTCTTGCACTTTACGCTCCAATTCTTGAGCGAGGGTAGGGTCTTCGACGATCAAGTCCTCTTCCATGACCGCATTGATTGAACCACTCACAGCGAGAGCAGAATCATCAGCATCCACAGAAAGGAGGGGTCCATCGTCTTGTTCTGGTTGTATCATGATCTCAATGCCATCGTGTTGGCCATCCCCCAAAACGAGGATTGCATCGTCCTCTTTCGAATGGGAACGCCTTACAGCAACAACAACCCCAACGAGGAACAGGCTGATGGTTAGGACCGCTACTGCAAGAATGATTCGCTTTGTAACATCTGTTCCAGGTAGTGGACCAAGAAGCAAATCTAGAATCGTGCTTGATTTAATTGAATCCTGGTTCCCTGCAAGCGATGCCTGCTTGTTAAGTGAGAACTCTCCACTGGTAGAACTCGAGCAAAGCAAGGTGTCTTCTTCCATTGATCCAATGCCAAACAGGATCCCACCAATGAGTAAATTGGACAGGCCATTTACGGCTTGCCCTTCGTCGTCAGCCAAAAGCCCCCAACGAACGACTGGACCGTAATAGTTGATTTCATCGTGGTAAAGGTAAGTGCCTTCTGAACGCATTTGAAGATGAATGGTGGTTGCACCTTGAGACAACAGACGGCTGGGTTCGCTGACCGACCACACTGAATCGGTCACAGCAGAGACTACGGTGGCCGATTTGCCCATTCCTTCAATCCATGCTCCGACCAAGCGGTCCTCTCCATCAACCACGAGAACTTCTAAGGCCACCTCTCCTGCATGGTCGCCTACGGAGGATTGAAACGTCCACGAGGATTCTGTAAACTCGCCATGGGTATACATCAAACCTGCTCGTTTGATGCCGGTCACATCTTCTCTGTATTCGTGGTAAAGGAGGTGGAGGTATTCATTTCCTAGTGCTACGCCTAGCGAAGGGGCGTCAACGTTGCTGATGTCCACATCAGCAAGTACCGTGATGGCGTTACCCCACGAGGGGCCCCGGTCTGGGGTAGAGGATGAAAGAACGAAGATGGAAGTGATGTCCTGCCACGAACCGCCAGTAGAAAGATCCCGATGATATCCAGCAAGAACCATCGTTCCGTCGTATTCGTCGAAGGCAAATCCGTGATAGGTACCTTCTGTGAGCTTCAATGCTTGCATGTGGTAGTGTTTTGCGGTTGTTTTCCCGGCAGCCGATATTGACGTCATGGCGATGTCCGTAAGTGTGTAACCTTCCGCATTGATGCTGCGCCGACTCCATGCAGCTTGGACCAGGCCGTCTTCACGTAGGTAAACTGCTAATTCACCACCCCAATCATCATCAAGCAGAATATCGCCTGGCATGGACAAGGACGATGAAATGGTCCGAACATGCAGTTCTCCATCGCGAGTGGTAAAGAGCAACCCTCCGTCAGGAAGGCCCACAAACTCAAGAGGAGTTTCCTTTGTGGCCAAGGAAAGTGTAGACTTTGAACCTAAATCGAAATAACCGGCTGTAGCGTTGAAGCTCAGTACACTGTGTTCAAGTTCAACACCTGAGCCAGTGAGGGTTGCACGATACGAATACACTCCAGGCTCGGAAACCACATCGGCAAAACGGGCGATGCTGTAGCCAGAACTCGTTTCCGAACCGGGAACCAGCGTAACGGTTTCCTCACCGATTGGTGAATTATATCTGCCGTCTTCCTTCGATTGCCTTGAGAGACTTATTTTGAGATTGGTCGCTTGGGTCTCGCCAAGATTGTCCACTCGTATCTTGATCTCAAACGGAGCATCTGGAGTGGGAATCACCGGATCCAATCGAGCGGAACCGGGTAAGAAGCGGAGCATGGGTTCAACAGGTCGGACATCGACCTGGAACGGGAAGGTGTAGGTGTTGTCTTCGGGATAGGGGTCGTTTTGTGCATCACTGGGGTCGATCAAAATACTGACATCATGGAGCCCGGCTTCGGTAGCCCACCAGTAAAGCGTGGCCTGAACCGATTCTCCTTTTGCAAGGCTGGAAACATAGCCCTCAGAGGGATAAATGGTTGAATCCTCCCCTGGGCCATCCAATCGGACGTAGATGTCATTGGCATCCAAATCCCCGCTGTTGCGTATTCCAAAACGTATCTCGAGAACAGTACCTTCCATGGCGGAACTCACCTGAAGCCCGCTGTCAAAGATCTCCACTGCTCCAGTGAAGGAGAAATCCGGAGCGGGGGGGATGTTGTCAACGAAGTAAGAACGCATAGAGATGTTACTTTTGATTCCTGATCCATTGAGTGCACGGATTTTGATGTCCACTTGTCCATCGTCGACGACGGTTGAGTCCCAGTTGAAGTTCCAATCAACGCTCTGTCCGTTTTCGTTGAAAACATCGGTTGCAAAGGTCCAATCACCTCGGTCGATTTTGTACTCTACGCGTTCTGCTTCAGCACCCTCAACCTTACCTGAAAACTCAACGAATCCCGATAATTTCGTACCCAATGAAGGGCCGGTGAAATTGATTCCCATAGCCACCAGGGGAATCTCATCGGCAGCATCTCCATCACATTCAGTTGCACCTAATGCAAAATCGAGGGCACATGCAGCATCAACAAGGCCAAATCCCCACTTGTTGTTCCACCGTTCTGAAACCGATGGCTCGGAGGCAAGCGGTTCACCTGACTGGCGTCTTGATTCCGATGAATTGCGTAACATGTCTTTAATCTCCTGGGGCGTCAAGTCTTCATCGGCTTGGAGCATTGCAGCAACGATTCCCGAAACCACAGGCGTAGCCATGCTGGTTCCGCTTTTTGATTCATATTCGTTGTCTGCAAGAGGCCGCTCAGGTTGTCCCGGGAAACTTGTCCCTAATGCGGCAGTGGCTGAAATGATGTTGC
The DNA here is from genome assembly GCF_943787815.1 of Candidatus Poseidonia alphae. Taxonomy (NCBI): domain Archaea; kingdom Methanobacteriati; phylum Thermoplasmatota; class Candidatus Poseidoniia; order Candidatus Poseidoniales; family Candidatus Poseidoniaceae; genus Candidatus Poseidonia; species Candidatus Poseidonia alphae. The sequence goes on along the minus strand of NZ_CALSNW010000003.1, from coordinate 158,468 downwards.
TGCCAAAGGCCGTGATGTCAGGTTTTAGTTCATCCCAGTCGTCGTCATCTCCATCATCCAAACGAGGGCCGTAATTGCTGTAATCTGCGAGTATATCGTCCGTCCGGTTGACCGAGTTTCGGTCATCCACCGACCCGATTGAAATCGCACCGTCTGCGCTTGCTGGTGAGGGAACACGCTGGTTTCCATCGTTCCCCATGGCAACAATACAGGCAATTCCCGCATCGGTAGCATCGTTAACAAGACGAGCTTCTGCACCTGAACCATTGTCACCGTCGTCATCAGGGTTGAGTGGAGACGATACGGACCCAAAGGACATCGATGCGACGTCAATACCTCGTGTTGATTCGTTAACACCCCAATCCGTGTTGACGTTGTTGATCATCCATTGCATTCCACTGATGGATGCCTGAGAATTTGTACCTCCCGAATCGGTCAGGACTTTGATGTCTACGAGATACGCACCCATTCCAGTCCCGGTGTGGACGCGATCTGAACCCCCGGTTCCAATCGCCGTGGCAGCAACGTGAGTGCCATGACCTTGCCCGTCGTCAGGGTCTTCCGTGCCGTCTGGGTTTGGATTGGCAGCGGTTGCATCAAAACCAGCCACCCATTTCTGGTCAAAATAACTGGTAGCGTCAGCATCGGGTTCATCATCCAAGTCATCAAAATCGTTGAGAGCTCTATGCTCGTTGTCTACGCCAGTATCCAAGACGGCTACAACAACACCTTCACCGTTGAAGCCTTGCTCATATGTTGTGTTGGAATAGGTGTCAGAAGGCATGGACTTGGCGGCCTTAGAGGCAACTCCGTTGAAGGGAACCATCACGTTTTGCATTTCGATGACGACAACTCCTTCAAGATGATAAATGTCCATGAGCGCACTCACTGGGACCTTATCCAAGACGATCGCATCCAGCGAATCCAGCACTTGATACCATGCACCCTGTTCTTCCCCAATCCAACCGTGATGGTCAAGGACAGCGTCCAACTCCGAGAATTCTTTAGATTGAGGATGCCAGGCATAGTCAACGACAATGGCAACGGTTTTCCTTCCATCATCGCCGAATATCGACGTTGGAGAGATGGACTCTTGACCGTCCATTACACGCTGCAATCGGTCATCCATGCCATTCCAGTCCAAATCAGGACCGTATGCAAGCCACCACATCGGCTCTTCCGATGATGGACGGTCGCCTCGGTCAATCATGCGTGTTGGGCGGAGGCAAAGTTCCTCACCGCACATCAATGGGGGAAGGGAATCAATCAAAATTGGGTCTGTAAAAAGCACCGCATCATCCTGCGTCGTTTCTTGAGCGAGGGCCATCCCGCTGACATCGGCGATTAAGATGATGAGGGCAAACAAATATGCGGCTCTACGGTGCGAATTTATTACTGAAGATGTTGTCTTCAATCGCCTCACCATTTGTTGGATAACAACCCCCCCTTTGAGTCTATCCACTTCAGGGTCTTTGGCGTTGCGGTTTCAACTCAACGGAAATGGCGTGGCCAAAGGGGACCGAAAGTCGCATTCAAGGCGAAGGCCATTCAAAATGTGTGCTCGATGTTGAACATTGAAGTCGTGGGCCGGATTGCCGCTCCACCAACCCGAGTGGGCCGTTGCAAGTTGGGCAGGAGCCTGCATCTGCAATGTGTTCCATCCAAGCCATTCGGGTTTCAGGCTCGTCGCCTGCCTGAATTAAGTTCTTGAACGGTTCCCGCAAGTGCTTTGGAATTGCAATTCCACGCTCTGTCCAAGGATCTGCGAGTTCATCCAGCGAGACCATCGTGGCTTTCATTTTACGAAGACGGGCCGATACAGCGTCTTGCCCGCTTGGCCCTCCATCAACAACCCCAAGTTCGACCGGACCCCCACGTGCAATGAGGGGTAAAAAGGCGTAAGCGGCAACAAAACCACCAATATGAGCCATGTGTGCAATTCCGCTGGATTGTCCAGAATCCATTGTTGAGAGCGCTCGAATAAGTTCCATCCCAAAGTACAGAAGAGCAATGAAAACGACCGGCCATGGGCGAATTAAAAGCAGAGGGAATGGAATTTCATCCTTTGGCCATCCAGAAAGATAAGCCCCTAACAATCCAAATGCTGCCCCCGACGCACCCAGAGCCATGGTAGTTGAGCCCGCGTTAAACAGCGTCCAACACAACGAACCACCGAGAAGGCCAACAATGTAGACCAGAGCAAAGCGCCTTCTTCCCAAACGCTGTTCTAAGGGGACGCCCACCAAGGCAAGGATAATGACATTGCCGAGAACGTGCGTGAGGTCATATTGGCTGTGAAGAAAACCGGCTGAGATCAACGTATGCCAGAAGTCCGGACCTCCATTCGTTCGGGCAGGAACCAGTACAAAATCAGACCAGACCCAAAAATATACCAAATCCCAAGAAGCCAAGACCGACCATAGCACTTGGACTACCGACCCGAGGAGAACGCTCACGGTAATTCCCATCGCCAAGGACGTATCTGTTCTGAACGCGTAAACAATCGGAATCGTGATGACCACCATCCACAGAACCAAAACGGACAATTCCGCAGGGCTGAAGACGCTCACGGCAAAGGCCATGCCTGCCCCTTGAGGTGGTCCTCTTTGGAGTTGATGCATGATTCCAAGCGAATAGGAGGGTTCATCCTTAACACCCAAGTGCAAGGACCATGGCGAAGACCCTCTTTGAAGCGGTCGATATTGAAGTTCGTCGAGGGATGGGCATTGTTCTATCCGACCATCATGTTGAATTGAAGCAAGGTGATGTTATGATTTTAGAAGGCCCTAACGGGTCAGGGAAGTCAACCCTGATTGAGGCGGTTGCGAGACTCCTCCCTCTTGAAAAAGGGCACATCTCGCACGCAGGCACATCGGTTGTGGACCATGAAGGGCGGCGAAAAGCCTCACCAATCAACGTCACACTCGTTCTCCAAAAGAACGGGTTATTGGGTTGTGAACGGGTTCAAGAACACCTCCAACTCGCCATGAAGATGACAGGGTCAACTGTTGACACAAATGCCTTTCTTGAAGCGTTCTCACTCACCCATCGTGCAAACGATAACGTGTCTCATTTATCCCAAGGTCAAGCGAGGAAAGTGGCTGTTCTTTCAGCACTCCTGCCTGCATTTGCAAGTTCCGAACCTTGCCTCGTCCTCATGGATGAACCTGACGCAGGTTTGGACGATCGCTCCATGGACTCTCTGTGTGAGTGGATCTCCGAATTGCATCAGTTGGGCCACGGCCTCCTCATCAGTACGCACGATGACCGCATCAAATCCTTGGCTACCGTCCGCCACCACCTTCCAGATGGAACCACCACTGTCCTCGAAAAGGACGTTGAGGGGCCGGCCTCCTCCGACCGCCCAACGACCCCTCAAGCAAAGGTCACACCGGGTCAATTCGGTTGGAACATGCAGTGGCGAACCTTGGCTTGGTTGAATCAAAATGCCATGGCGGCTCTGCTGACCCTCGGGATTCTTCTCTCCATGGGAGATTTGAGTGGCGACCTCAGCGAAATGCAACAACTGGGCTTCATCCTAGCACCTGCCTTAGCGGCCGGACTTTGTGGTGATGCAATGGTGGCAATGTGCAGAGAAGAACGAGCGGGTTCGTGGTGGTACTGCGTCAGTACAGGAACCCCCCATTCGGGGATGCTTCCTTTTGTTCTCGGCGGAGCGATTACACTTCTCTCCAGCCTCGCATTCACCGATGGCCTCGCGGTAGAAACGGTGGTAATTGGAGCATTGTTAACTGGATTTGTCGCTCACCTGCTCCGATTGGCTCAACAAAGCACAGAACGTCTCGCACGCCCACAAGCTGTGTTCGTTGGTCTCCTCACTCCGGTCCTCATTTTGCCTTACGCCTTGTTGCTTGACCTGTTGACCCGTTAACACAACCACCTTCAAGAAGGGCGGCCATCCCCGTTAAATCATGAAGATGAAGGTCGGAGAGGTTCTCCTTATCTTCGGATTCACCGGCATAGCATCCACCATGGTGCTCGCGTTTTTGTGGGCCCCAAGCGTGTCCATCAATGCCTTTGAGTCGCCAGCCGCACAGCGCATTTTTTACTGGCATGTCCCTTCAGCATGGGCTGCGTTTATTGCCTTCGGAGCACTCTTTGTGGGTTCTGCCGGCTGGATGTTTAAACGGTCTGAATTGATGTGGAGAATTCACATCGCCGGAAGTGAAGCAGGATTGGCTACTGGCCTGATGACCGTATGGTCAGGTTGCGTTTGGGGTGCTGCTGAATGGGGCACTCCATGGGATTGGAGTGATGTGCGATTGAACACTTTTGGGCTACTCACGCTCCTCGCCATCTATCTTGTGTTGGGACGAAGCAGTCAACCGGATGGGGTCGAAACCCGAGATACATTCGCTGCGTTCGGACTCTACGGTTTCATCTTAGTACCGTTTACCTACGTCGCAACCCGGATTTGGTCCATCCGCCATCCAGGTCCTGTCATCGGCACCAATGACGGCGGATCTCTCAATGCGGACATGGGGCTTATCTTGCTCTTTGGAACCCTTTCGTTTACGTTGCTTATCTTCGGTCACATGCTCACTTCAATGCGGATTACTGCGTTTGAACAGCGAATAGAAGCACTTCAGATTCAATTGGATGGAGGAAAATAAGATGGAAGGAATGACCTATCTCGCTGTTGCATATTTCGGAATGATCGTCGCGGTAGGCTTGTGGACGTATACCGTCGTTCAGCGCAGCCGTCATCTCTCTGAACGAATGGACGCCCTCGAGGCGGCAGTCAAAGCAGCCTCACGGGAAGTTGTAGAAGATTGAATTTCAATGCCCCGGCCAAGATATGGGCCACAATTTGAAAGGTCAAAGGGCAAACCGAGGAACGAGGGAGAGAGATGGACAGCCGGCTTGGAGGTGAATTTTGTTTGGTCTGTGGGGCTGAACCTCCTTTGTTTGGCGACAGAATGTGCGAACCTTGTCTGCGGACTCGTACTCAACTCGCAAAGGTTCCACAAAACATTCCTTGGGTCCGTTGCGCACGCTGTGGCATCGTTGAAATTCAAGGGAAATGGGAGAACGTTACCGATACCGAAGTTTGGGATGAACTCCTTCATCGACATTTGGAAATCCACCCCAAGGCTGAAGACATCAACCTCGGGATGGAAACGGTAACGGTCTCAGACCGGCATACCCTCCTTCACGTACAAGTTGAAGGCATCATTGATCAGTTGCTGTTCAAAGAAGAACATACGATGCGAGCTCGCATGGCAAACGGAGTTTGCCTTACCTGCACCAGAAGGGCCGGGAATTATTTCGAAGCCACCGTGCAACTTCGCTCAAGTGGCCGACGACTCACCGAAAAAGAACTCACAAGTTTGCGCGGAACCCTTGATGATGTGTTGGAGAAACTCTCGGATGACCCCATGTTTTTCATTACCAGCGAAGGTCCCGTCACAGGAGGTTTTGATGTTGTTCTCGGAAGCAAAGGCCTCGCCCGAACATGGGGCAGGCACATGGTGACCGAATACGGCGGCATGATTGTGGAAACCAATTCTACCGTGGGTCGAAAGGACGGAGTGGATGTCACCCGATTAACGCTCCTCTACCGGAAACCGGGTTATGAAATTGGAGACGTTGTCATTTGGAGAGACCGCATGTGGAGACCTTCATCTTGGACAAAAGAAGGAGCCCTCATGGAGCGAGTGGACCGACAGGAGCGCACCGGCGCATCATGGAGGGACCTCGAAACCGCTCGAGTTGTTGCACAGCGGCATGAATTCACAACCGTGGATTTCATCAATGAAGATGCATCGGTTGGCGAATTTTTAGACCCTAACGATTGGTCCATGCAATCGGTACGACTTCCATTTGACCATACCCCTGGAAGAAAGGGCATTCTCATACGGCGTGATGGTGAGTGGCTTGCTCTGCATCATATGGGCTTAGACACTGCTTCGCCAGAACCTGAAAAGGAGGACTAATCGATGGACGAGCCCCAAGAAGAAAGAAATCTGGTTGACCTCGCCCAGCAACTTGACCAAGGAAACATGTTCGGGTACGTCCAGTCTTTCGTGAATGACCTACAAGGAGGATTTGCAGCGGTCAGCAATGGGCAATTTGAGTGGTTGGAAAACCTCCGCACCGTCCCATGGACGGGAGTGTTGTGCCTCGGAATGGGTGGAAGTGCCGCAGGTGGACAATTCTTGTCGACACTCGCAGCCCACCATGGGAATCGACCCATTATGGTTCAACGCGACTACACGCTGCCCTCCTGGTTTGATGCCTCATGGCTGGTACTTGCGACCAGTCATAGTGGCAATACAGAAGAAACCATTCAGGCCGTTGAATCTGCATTGAAAACAGGCGCTACTGTCATTGTCATCGCCACGGGAGGAATACTTGCTGGACTTGCAGAAACCTCTCCAAACTGCCATTTGATTCCGAGCATCGGCGGACAGCCACCAAGAACTGCATTTGGTCATATCTTTAGTCGCCAACTCGCTTGCATGGAGGCACTTGACATTCTCCCGAAGCAAGGCCATGAAGAACGAGAAGCTATGCTTCAACGATTGACGCTAATCAACGACCAATTTGATGTGCTTCAAGACCCAGAAGGCGATATTGCACTGCTTGCATCCACGATGATGGACCATCCCCTTTCGGTGGTTGGCCCTACGGAATTGACACCTGCACTTCACCGCTTCAAAAATCAGATCAATGAAAACGCTGCGAGGTTCATGCGAGTCGGAATTTTGCCCGAGATGAACCACAATGAGAGCGTTGCATGGGGTGGGGTCGGCGAACACGGAGACTCAACGAACCAAGACCACGTTCTTCTGTTCCTCACGTGGGGAGAGATGCACCCGAGGGTCCAACAGCGGTTGAACTGGATGGTCGCTCACTCCCCTACAGAACTTGCTTGGAACTTGGTTGGAGAAGGCGAATCCTTGCTGGAGGCGCTGCTTTACCACTGCATTATCATGGATTGGTTATCGATTACGCTGGCGTTGCTTCATGGAAAAGACCCAGAAGCGATCGCCCCGATTGTTTCACTGAAAAATCACTTGCAATCCGTTCAGTAAAGTGGACCGCAAATGAGGCGCGGGTCAGGATACAATTCCAGAGCCTTTTGACGTTGGCTTGATTCAACAACGCCTGGAAGGTCGCACTCCTGCGGCGGCTCAAGCGACATCTGTACGTGAACATGGGGTGGCCATCCACCGTTTTCCTCTTCAACACCAAGGGCTGCAAGTTGTTCACCGCGAACAAACGATTGACCTTTTTCCAAATGCTCAATGCTCTGAAGACTCAAATGTCCATAGAGAACCCAGAAGGTGACCGGAGCACCGCTTACTGGCTCCCCAGGATTGGACGGAAGGGATAGATGGTGTTCGGTGACGAGGGTTGGTCCGTAAGAACCGTCCTCGGCGTTGACGCCGAGGTCATATACCACCCCGTCAGCGAATGCATGAACTGGAGTGCCTGCCGGACCGCCGAGGTCGAGTCCAACATGAATATCCCTAATCCCCTCGAACAATTCTGTAGTGTACATCTGCGGGCGATGTTCATTGTACCTGCCCACCGAGTAGATATGAGGCGACTCCCATCCACTTTTATTGACTCTTGTGAAGTCATGGACCCAATAGGCTTCATCGAACAAAACAGTGGGGTGGAAGGCATGCTCGGCCGTGACCATGATGTCGAAGAAACGGCGATTCTACTTGAGCCTTCGGCGAACCATCAAAACAGGAGTTGGGATTGGAGGGGTCATGCTTGGAAGCATTGTAGTGGTCCTCGCACCCTCTCTTCTTCCGGGATGGGCGCTTTCTACAGTGCTTGACGGAAGCAGTGACCGCTTTCGAAAGGCCCTCTTGGCGCCTGCTCTTGGCCTTCTGGTCGTCTTTGGAATCTCAGGGCTGCTGTTGTTGCTCAATATCTGGTCGCCCCTCTCCATGTTGGCCGCCCTCCTGGGAGCAAATGTTTTGGCTTGGAAATTAATGAACACCCGACATGAAGTTCTGGCTCAGCGAACGCGATGGCAGATGCTTGAAGCCGCCATGCACGGGGAAATCAGCCAACAAGAAGACCCCGCCCTTAGCAAAGAAGCATCAACTCAGTTGGAATTCCGGCGTATGCGCAAGTTCCCTCTCTACGTCGTATCCTTCTTGATTGCGAGTACCGCCCTGCTTCCCCCCTTGCTTCAACGTCTGCCCTTCGGTGTCGACTGGATTGGGTTTGCGATGCTCACTCAACAAGTTGCATTGGAGGGAAACCTCAGCCTTCCGGGAACCAACCAAGGGTTCTGGACCTATCCGCCAGCATTTCCATCTCTTGCAGCATGGATCTCGGTAACTGCATCAATTGATGCCGCGACTGCGGTTTTTCATCTCGGCCATTACAGCCTTTTTGTGCTCCTCATTGGTTTGATGGGTGCATTTGACCGACATGGTGCTGGCGCATATGGAATGTTTGGTGTTGGCCTTGGGCTCGGTTTGTTCGCAAAAACATTTGACTCCGGATATCCAAGCGTTGCCAGTCAATTGGGATTGATTGTAGGCGTTCTCGTCTTGCTCCGTCCGACTCATCAACGCCAACGGCATCACACGTTGGGAGTCATGTTAGCACTGATTTGTGTCGGACTGATTCATCCAACAGGAGCTATTTATCTGGCTGCGCTCATGCTCTGCCATGTATTGCACGGCATTCAGTTTGATGATGAAGACCACCAAGAGATGATGCGGAAGTTTGCTATGCTGGCATCAGCATTCATCACGGTAGGGTTCACAATTGCTCTTGTGGTGATTGCGCCCCGATTGTTCGACGAAGCCGTATTTTCAGAATACGGTTGGCAGGGGGGCAAACCGATGCTGGTTTACAATGGATTCTTATTGATCGTCGCCTCGTTTGCAGGGTGGTCCCTTCGCAACACGCTTGAAGGAAGAATTGCCCTCACCTGGTTTGCAAGCCTGTGGCTTTTGAGTACGGTTCATCTGGTAGAAGGCTTGCAGCATATTCCAATTCTTTCATTGTTATCCTATACGCTGTATTCAATGGCCCTTCACGCATTTCATATCCCCCTTGCAGTACTGGTCGTATTGTGGTGGTCACCAACCACTCAATTATCTGAACTTCCCGAACGCCCCCTACCTGTATTCAGTTCCATGCCTGCACCACTTTCGGTTGCTCTAATGACCCTGCTTTTGCTCGGGACACTTCTTGCCCAAAACATCGCATTTGAATTGTCAACACACGATGAATTGTTTTCCGTCACACCCGGCGACCTCACTCTACGAGAAGAGTTGGAAGGTCTCGATGCGGGAGTTGTCTACACGGAAAACATGCATTGGGGGTACATTTGGAATGCTCCAAATCAACTTGACCCAACCAGCATCCCCACGCTTGGACTGGTCCATTTGACGGGGAGTGAACAAAGCAATGCAACCCGAGCGATCTTCAATGACAATGCTTCATACTTCCTCAAACATAACATGAGGTATGCCATCACGTCTCCTCTTGGTTCAATGCAATGGACGCTTGCAACATCGCCTCTATGGGCTCCGATGATACAACATGACGGGGCTGTTCTTTGGGCCTTCAATTCACAAGGTGATGCTGAGATTCCTGAACTTCAAGCCATCACCATTGAGGATTGTTCCGAGTGCACACCCCGACTGGACCCGTGGCGAGACCACCGCTTTAGAGACCCACTGGGCCTTGGTGATGACCGTCCCTTCCTCATTGAAGGGACACCGGGTTCGATTTCAGTCACTTCACCCTCACAAAATCATACAGAACTGTGCGTTGTCTACGAAACCGTAGGGCTTCTCGAAGGCATTTACCTGAAGAGCGAGAGTGGACTCATACGCCCCTTCCAGACCCTTAACAAACATGCTGGATACCATCGCCATTGCATGGACCTTATGGATGACCAGCCCATTCAAGAACTCAATATTGAATGGGAAGCAACTCAGCCTTCTGGGTGGATTAATCCCCTTGGCCTATCGGGGAGAGACAGTGTCATGTTCGACAATACAGGCGTGCGTCTTCATTGGTTGGAATGGAGCATGAATTGAGAGGAAGTTCAATGAGTGAGAACCAACGAGAACCTCTCATGAATCGCCTTGTCGTGCTGCTACCGGTGCTCAATGAGGCGTTGGGCCTTGAATGGGTACTTGAGCGACTGCCGATAAAAGAACTTCACGACCAAGGATTCGAGACCGCAGTGTTGGTCATGGACGGCCACAGCACCGATGGCACAGATAAAGTCGCAGAACAATTTGATGTCCTTTTCATGGAGCAAGATGAAACCGGCAAGGGTACGGCCATCCGTCACGGATTTCGAGAAACCATAGCAATGGGAGCTGATGTTGTGGTGATGTTGGACGCTGACGGAACCTACCGCCCCTCGGAAATGTTGGATTTGCTCAAAGGGCTTGAAAACGCAGATGTTGTCATCGGAGACCGCCTCAATGGGGCGATTTCCGCCGACGCCATGACACGATTCAATTTCGTTGGAAATCATCTTCTGACCTGGTTCGCCACTGCTCTTTATGGAGTCACATCCAACGATGTTTGTTCAGGCTATTGGGCATTTTCTCGCAAAGCGGTCGACCAACTGATGCTCAACAGCGTCTCTTTTGAGATCGAAGCCGAAATGTTTGCGTCCATGATCCATCAAGAACTTTCATTCAAATACAAACCGATATCCTACTCCGCACGAATTGGGGAAGCAAAACTTGGCTCTACCGCAGATGGCTGGAAGATTCTCCGAAAACTGGTCACCCGCCGTATCTTCCCCGACCCCTTAATGTGAGTCAAGCCAAGTCCTCAAAGACCAACACCGTCTCGGCGGGTCATGGACCGTCTCAAAACCGTGGTTTTGGGCGCTAGTGGCTTGGTCGCTCAACGTTTACAACAGCGTCTCCATCAACATCCGTGGTTTGAATTGAGTGCAATCGCTGGTAAAAGTGAGCGGCAAGGCGAGATGTTGGACAGCATCCAGTGGAGACTGGATGAGGAAAGACCATCGTTTGGGCCGCTGAAGATTGAGGACGTCCATAATACGGAATTGCCTAAGAAACTCTACGATGCAGGAATCCGAGTGGCTTTTTCTGCCCTTCCTTCAGAACATGCTGTTGATGTTGAACCGATGTGGGCACAGTCAGGGATCACCGTTTTTTCTAACGCGAGTTCTTACCGCCAAGCCGATGGAGTTCCTTTGGTCATTCCTGAGATCAATCCGAACGCAATGACGCAAATTGGAACGATCGGATATCCCTTGGTATGCGCCACAAATTGCACGCTGCTGCCCATTATTATGCCCCTCACGCCAATGCACCAATCGTTTGGGCTGCGTTCTTTTTCGGTGCGAACCGAGCAAGCGCTTTCAGGTGGAGGATACCGCTTACTCGACCATCAAGAGGGAAATTTGGAGCCCTTAGAGCAGGAAATCCCCGGGGAGGCCATCAAAACAGAAGCCGAATTCCGCCGAATATTGGATTGGGACGGGACTGCAGAGATTGCATGCAAGCGCGTGGAGCGAAAAGACGGCCACCATGTTTCAGTCAAGGCTGTATTCGAGAACGAGATGACCTTGGACGACATCCATCAATGCCTCCATCAGTGGAACGCTTTGAACGCCAACAATGAACACCCAAGCGCACCCTATTCCCCACTCATGTTCCCGTCTGCTCTTGATGTGAAGAGCCACCTTTTCGGGGACGGGATGGCGTTCGAAGATGCACCCAACCCTGCAAAGAATCTCAAGACGGGGATGGCCATTGTCGTTGCTTCAATCGAGTGCTTGGACTCCCGTACTGTGACGTTTGAAGCTTATTCCCACAATACCATTCGTGGGGCTGCAGGAGGCGTGGTTTATCTTGCAGAGCTCGCATATACCATGCATTTGTTGGGAAACGGTAGCAGTTAACCCGCATGGCTAAAGGGTGGAACCGCTCCCTTTCATTCGGTGCGAGCATGGGTATTACCGCAATGATTCCTGACACGACCATCGGCCAACTTACCCAAGAAGCAGGCAAGCGATGGGGCGAAATCTGGGACGTCAACGCCGCACGCATCTGCATCATGCTCCTGTGCCCTCGTAAAGAGCGCAAAATGATGGAACTCCATGGTGATATGGTCGACCACGGCCAACCGGTCATGGCCTCGTTCCACCGCCCTCGGGCAGAAGCACCACTCCTCGAAGAACAAGGATTTGACACGCGGGCGGCATCGTTCCAATTCGTCGACCTGGCAACGGCTGACCTCGGATTATGGATGCAACATTTGGTCACCAATGAAGGGTGGTTACGAGGTTCCATTCAAATTTCGTCTGTTCCGTTTTCAGTAGGACTGCCGACACAACGGCCTTTTGAGACCATCAAGACGTTGTACTTCAGGCATCCTTCATTGCCCCCATTGGAACATTATTTTCTCCCATTCCCACCGGATTCACTCCCCGGGAAATGCTTTGTGAGTTTGCCGCGACGTGCTGCAGCTGAAATGGCGAGGCAACAAGCAGAAGTGCTCGGCGTGGGAAGGCTCGAAAAACCAAAGCCTGAGCCTGTGCCAGAACCGGCACCTCCTGTGGAACCTGAACCGGAGCCTGCGGTTGAATCCGAGCCCGAAGATGTGGTTCAGGATGCACCTGTTGAAATCGAAACTCCAAAGGCAGAACCTGCCCCTTCAGTACCCCTCCCACCGAGTTCCGCACCAAGTCCTGCGATGGAATCCACATCCACAGAACTCCCAACTCCTATGGCTTCGTCAGAGGATGCACCGCAGGAACTACCACCCGTTAAGCAAGTGGAACTTCCGGAACCTGAACCGGAAGTTAATTCTCAATCCGAGCTGGAGATTGAACTCCGTGCCTTCTTCCAAGAACTGATTGAAGCAGGTGTTGAACCGTCATCGTTCATGGACGACCATCGCTGGGAAGATTTGAGCGAACGTGCTCTTGCAGAAGGTCTTGAGACATGGCCAATCCTACTGGAAATGACCGCCATGGGCTGATAAAGTTAAAATCTAAGAGACGAGAGGAAAGGCTGGGTAACGACATGGGATTCTGTATCAACTGCGGACAACAACACGCTGATGGAACCCGTTTCTGCCGGTTTTGTGGCAACCAACAGCCCGGTGAGCCTTTGCTCCAACGACTTCGCATCGAAGCACAACAGATTCATGCCATGCGTTTGCAAATGCAGGCACAGCAGCAAAACAATCAGTATCAGCAGCAACCTCGCTGGTGAAGCGAATGCGCCCCAAACACTTGGCCATTCAATTGTCAAAACTTCAGCCTCATCCCTGTTTGGACGTACAACTGGAACAATACGCAACTGAAGGCGACCTCGCATCGTATTGGATGTTGGCCGTAGACCAACTTGATGAACTTGAAGGCAAAACGGTTCTTGACCTTGGGGCTGGAAACGGTGTATTGGGAATTGCGTGCCTTCTGCTGGGTGCTAAGCACGTTCATTTCGTTGAATGCGATGATGCCGCCCTTGAAGTGCTACGGTTTAACTTGAAATCAAGTTACAATGAAGAATCATGGACCATCCACTCAATGCGAATTGGTAAGGACGATTGGACCGTTCCTGAAACGGACCTCATCGTTATGAACCCGCCATGGGGCGTTCAAATGGCCAAAGCAGATCGCCCGTTTATTGAGGCCGCGTTGAGCACCCAATGCACTGCAATTCATCTCCTCCACAGCCGAAGTTCCAAGCACATTGGGGGCATGGTTCGAGACGCTGGATGGAAGTACGAACACGTGATTGCAACCACGTTCAGATTGCCTGCACAATACGGACATCATTCAAAGCGCTCAAGTGATACTGAGGTCCTCTGTTGGCGAATCCATCGACGAGGAGATGCCCGTTTGCCTGCCGAAGAAGACCAGTAGGACTGGGAGGGGGGTTGAAAAGGAGGGAGTCCCCGCCTTCAATTAGCGAAACGGCGTGCGACCCAACTCGGGCCATGTCCGCTAAAGGAATGATAGACATGACGGCGAGCCTCGTCACCCCAGGAAGCATCATTGGCCAAGAAGGTCAACACACCACCGGTGAAGGTACAGCACTTCACGACGGAAACATTATCGCAACCGTGATCGGTTCAGTCCATGTTGAAGACGGTTTGATCTCGGTTGGAGCCAGCAAAACGATTGTTGAACCCAAAATTGGTGACACCGTACTTTGTGAAGTCACCAAGCTTAACGAAAAGAACGGGGAAGCTATGATTCATGTGATCGAGGGTCAACAAGGCTCCATTCAACCGCAACACCTCTACGGACAGTTCTACGTAACTGGACTTGTCGACCGATTCATGCATCAAACATCTGATGCTCTGCGACGAAGAGATATTTGCCGTGCTCTTGTCAAGGAAGTAACCCCCGTTGTCCGTTTGGATTTCCGAGACCGAAATGATTGCGGCGTTCTTCACGCCATCTGCCCGCCATGCGGCGACACGCTCACCCTCCACCAAGACGGCGACTGGAACATGCTCTGCCCCACCTGTGGATCTCAATCTTACCGAGCACTTGCCGATAACTACGGTGCTGGATGGGCGGAACTCGAACAAGGAGCGAGTGCCATGAACAACTCCGGAAAGCGCTGGGGTGCAGAAGCAGAAGCTATGTTTGCACGTGGACCTGCTGGCCGAGCAACCTTCATTGCAGCCGATGTCCGTGAGGACGGGCGTGAGCGTACATACTTCCGTTTCGAAGGCATGGGTGGAGGCCGTGGTGGCCGACAAAAAGCGGCACCTGGAACTCGATTGTTCGTAGGCGGTCTACCTCGTGAAGTTGGAACCGAAGAACTGCGCGCACTCTTCGCAAAGCACGGTGAGATGACCGATTGTATTGTGTTGGTTGATGACGCCGGTGCGAACCGCGGATTTGGATTCGTCACCTACGGCAGCAAGGCCATGGCCGATGCAGCCGCATCAGCACTTGATGGCCATCGAATCAACGGACGACGTATTGGAGTTCGTGACGCCGATAGCGATGATAAAAAGAAGAAGAAAGGTGGACGAAGAGACCCCGAAGGACTCAAACTTTACATCGGAAACCTGCCCTTTACTGCGACTCAAGAGCAACTGACCACGATGGTCGGTGCTCATGCAACGGTCAATGAAGTCGTCATGGCTACGGACCCAGCGGGTAAATCCAAAGGATTCGGCTTTGCATTCATCAAGGATATGGACAAAGGAGAAGCCGTTGTCAAGGCACTGAACGGAATGGAACTCGAAGGACGTAAAATCAAGGTCGACATCGCCAAAGCCAAAGCAGGCAAAGGTGGAAAGGGTGGCCGAGGACCAAAGTCTGGCGATAGCGATGGAGGCAAATCTTCACGTGAACTCCAAGCCATTCGTGAAGAGGAAGAAGGCGGAAAGAAGCGAAAGCGACGTCCTCGACCGAAGAAGGATTGAAGTCCAGTCTACTTCCCACCTCAATCATGGATAGCCACGATTCACCCGGATGGCTTGTCCTTGACGGCTACGAAGATGAACCCGCTGCATTTGGTGTACCGCCATATGTTGGATTCCATATACGCTATCTATGCGGAGTCCTTGAACAACGAGGAATCCCTTACACTTACATGACGGTAGACCGTTGGCGACAATGGATCAAAAAGGACGGTGAGGCTGTCCAGAAGTGGATGAAAGATGTTGAAGGTGTTGCTTGTATTGCCGGTGCGGTCGTCCCCGGCCGATACCTTAGAGGAACACCCATCTCACTCAACGAGACTCAACAACTCATTCGGATGATTCCGGGAGGCATTCCTGGTTTGTTTGGAGGGTGGGCGATTCGTGGGTGGCGTCAGCAAGGCTGGAACCCTCTACGGCCAAATCTCTTTCTGGCGGTGCAAGATACAGACGCAACACTGGATGGATTTCTCAAAAACGGCGAGTGGAAGCATGCCCGAAGAACGGCGCAGCAATGGACTGCTTGGGCCCAAGCCGGAGCAAGCAGCAAAGCAGTCCTTCACCATCCAGATTTGGGAACAGAGGAACAACCTGGTCCGCTCACCTATGAAGTCGAGGTGTACCAAGGGTGTGTACGCTACAAGCGTGGTTGTAAATTTTGCATTGAGCCAAAGAAAGGAGTCCCCATATGGCGCACTCCTGAAGACATCATTGAGGAAGTCCGCATTGCCCATGACGCTGGCGTCCACCATGTTCGTCTTGGTGGAATGACCGATACGTACACGTACATGGCAGAAGGTGTGAAAGAACTCGAATATCCAGTCCCGAATCCCGAACCAATTGCGAAATTGCTTCACGGGCTAAGAGAAGACGAACGGTTGGGGATTCTCCACACAGACAATGGAAACCCGTCCATCATTGCGGAGAATATTGAGGAATCTGAGGCCATTACCAAAACGCTTGTGGAAACCCTTTCTGATGGGGCGGTCCTCTCGTTCGGTTTGGAATCAGCGGACCCGAGCGTTCACGAAGCGAATTGGCTCAACTGTGACCCCCACCAATTGAAATCAGCAATCCGCCTCATCAATAAATACGGCCGTGAGCGTGGAGCACGAGGATTGCCCAAATTACTACCTGGATTGAATTTTATTGCTGGCCTGAACGGCGAAACTGAACAAACCTACGACATGAATCTGAACCTGCTCCAAGAGATTCGTGAAGAGGGGCTCATGCTCCGCCGAATCAACATACGACAGGTCGAAGGAGAGGGATTTCAAGAGATTCCGCAACAGGCATTCAATCGCTTCAAAGAAACCTGCAGAGATACCATCGACAAACCACTGCTGAAAGAGTTGTTCCCGCTTGGAAGCATCCTTCGAGACGTTCACTGGGAAACTCATGACGGCAGAACCCGTTTGCCCGTTCATGAAACCGAGGCTCACACATCTTCTACAATACACGGTAAACCCGGAATCACATTTGGCAGACAAATAGGAGCCTATCCGATCCTCATCGGAGTCGAATACAAGATTCCACTTGAAACTCAATCCAACGTTATCGTCACCGGTCACGGTGCACGCTCGATTACGGGGGTTGAAATTGGGCTCGACCTAAGTAGGGCAACCGAGAAACAACTCAGTGCAATACCTGGAATCGGCAGCAAAACCGCTTGGAACCTCATTTCAAAGCGGGCCAGGGCCATGAGGAAAATGAATACTTCAGCCCCCTATCAAAGTGCTGAAATGTGGTTCGAGGATACGGGAATCCAGTGGGATGAAAAGTTTCAAACTTACTTTGATGAACGTGAATGAGCAAGAGCTAGAGATGGTTTTAATGCCTTCTCGTAACAAAAAATGATGCAAAACAAACAAAAGGCCGAAAGCCTTGGCCATACCATGCAGAAGAAATCAGTCATTGTATTCACCGTTCTTTTTTTGGTTCAGGCAATGGCCGCAGGCCTCGCAGTAATTCCTGCACAACCAAACACCGAAACCTGGCAGGGCCCTGTTCTTGAATCAGGGGCGCGCTCAACCGGTGTGCTCACCGATTCCCAGCAACAATCCATGCTGTACAACCAAAGTTACAACGGCAACAATGACAACGACGGCGATGGGGTCATAGACAGCCTTGATTCCGATGACGATAACGATTGTATTCCTGATTCAAACGACACCTCACCGTACGATTTTGATGGCGATGGCATCAACGATGAATCAGACATCGATGATGATGGAGACGGATTAAATGACTCCTTGGAAGTGAGTGATTCAAACGCCTCAACCAACATCTACGACGCCGACAATGACGGCAACCACGACTGTGCGTTCTTCGCTGGTGGAAATTCAAGCAGTGGTAATACCGGTGGAAACAACACCGGCGGCAACAATACCGGCGGCAACAATACTGGTGGAAACAACACCGGCGGAAACAACACCAACACTAGCACTGGCTGCGGATACGACGTCAACTATACATCTGTATCCACATACTCACCCTACATGGTTATGGAAAACCAATCATTCTCAACCACAATCTATGTGAATTGTGAGGTGTACAATTCAAGTATGGACCTTGCCTATTGGATCTACGACAGCAGCAACTATACTGTTTACTCCGGCAATCAATCGTGGACCAGTATGAACAACTACTCGAATTTCAATTGGTCTGTACCTGGACTTTCAATAGGAAACTACACCTTCCATGCCCAACTCTATGTGGCCGGTAGCTATCATGACAGCAGCTCCCGTGGAATCGTGGTTTACACCAACAGCAGCGGTGGCGGTGGAAACAACAGCGGCAACCAAACCTCGCCGTGTGGATACAATCCTAGTTACGCATCTGTATACGCATATTCGCCATCCATGATTATGGAGAATCAATCCTTCATGACCTCGATTTACGTGAATTGCGAAATTTACAATTCAAACATGTTGCTCGTCTACTGGATCTACGATGCATACAATTACACTGTTTACTCTGGAAACCAGTCGTGGACAGGCAGCACAAGCAACAACTCAAACTTCAACTGGTCTGTGGGAGGTCTTAGCGTAGGAAACTACACGCTCCATACTGAACTCTACGTCAATGGAACATATGTTGACAGCGATTCAGATGGAATCATGGTCTACGCCAACAACAGCGGTGGCGGAGGAAATACCGGCAATACCGGATGCGGATACGACCTCAACTACACCTTTATCAGTGCAAATGTCCCATCCATGGTAATGGAGAATCAATCCTTCATGACCTCAGTGTATGTGAATTGTGAGATTTACAATACCAACATGTTGCTTAACTATTGGATCTACGATGCCAACAATTACACTGTTTTCTCTGGAAACCATTCGTGGACAGGTATGAACAACTATTCGCACTGGAACTGGTCTATCGGCGGGCTTAGCGCAGGAAATTACACCTTCGACGCTGAACTGTATACCAACGGCACCTTCGCTGCCAGCAACTATGGTGGAATCATGGTCTACGCCAATAACAGCGGTGGCGGTGGAAATAACGGAGGCAACAACACAGTAAACGATGCACATTGTCTCATCCTTCATAACTTGACCATGAGTCAATCCTACTATGTGACTGTGAATTTGGTCAATACTTGCAATGACGCTATCAATTATCCAGGAATTAATGCAACTACAAGTAATTCGCAAGTTTCTGGACTCAGCAATTCCTGGTGGTACGTGATTGGTGGAAACAACTCAAGCGGACTTAATAACTCAATTACAATGAATTGGCAGTTGTATTTCAGCCCTAACTTGACCAACGGGACTATGGTTGATATTGACCTAGAGGCCACTGTTTTGAACTGTGGTTCTAACAATTCTTGGGGAAATCAATGTCCAAACTCAACCGATTCAAGTTTGTCATATCAGTTCACCTTTATTGGGAATACAAATACGAATAACACTGGCGGCAACAACACCGGCGGAAACAACACTGGCGGCAACAACACTGGCGGCAACAACACTGGCGGCAACAACACCGGCGGCAACAACACTGGCGGCAACAACACTGGCGGCAACAACACCGGCGGCAACAACACTGGCGGCAACAACACCGGCGGCAACAACACCGGCGGCAACAACACCGGCGGCAACAACACCGGCGGCAACAACACCGGCGGCAACAACACCGGCGGCAACAAGGTCACGATGACCATGACTCCGGCTGGAACATACGTCGCAACAACACGGCGGCAACAACACCGGCGGCAACAACACCGGCGGCAACAACACCGGCGGCAACAACACCGGCGGCAACAACACCGGCGGCAACAACACCGGCGGCAACAACACCGTGACACCAAATACTGCACCAAGCGTCACAGATGTCTCAATTTCTCCCGTCTTAACCACTGCAGATGACGAGCTGACATGCACCTATACCGTGTTTGATATGGACGGCGATTTAACGACGACAACCGTAACATGGTCGGTCAATGGGAACATTATTCTGACGGGTTCGGATTCATTGACTGGAGGATTTTCAGTTGGCGATGATGTATCGTGCTCAGTTACCGCTACCGACGGCCAACAACCGAGCATTGCGGCGTCCGCATCCACGGTCATCTTACCGGTTCCAAATGTGGATTCGGACGATGGAGAAGGTCTTCCAGCAATTGGAACGATTGGAACCATGGCTGCCATCGCTGCAGGTGTCTTCGCTTCACGTCGCAAGGACGATTGAGTGGATAACATCCAATGCGAGGGTTGGCGATGAAGACGGTTGGCCTGTTGAAAGAAGCCGCATTGCGTTTGTCCAAGATTTGTGATGGTGCGATTTTAGAACTTGAGAAGACTGAAAAAGTCGCTCATGCAACCAACCCACTCGACTATGCTTGGCCCCATCACGAACAATACTTGGAGAAATGGGGCGGCCTTGGGGCGAAGACCTTGCTTCTTGGAATGAATCCCGGTCCATGGGGTATGGCTCAAACCGGTGTTCCGTTCGGGGCCACTGGCGTTGCTGTTGATTTTCTGAAGATTGAATCACGCCCACTACAGACTCCGTTGAATGCTCACCCTAAGCGGCCCATCGTTGGAATGAGTCTCGAGCGACAAGAAGTATCAGGTACACGCCTATGGAATTTGATGGCGGAACATTACGGCTCTGCAGAGGAGGCATTTGCCAGTATCTTCGTCGTCAACCATTGCCCCTTGCTCCTTTTGGGAGGACGTGGACAAAACATCACTCCAGATAACATCCCTGCATCGGTAGTTGAACCAATTTTGGAAGCCTGTGATGAACACCTCCAAGAGGTGGTTGAAGCAATGAACATTACTCGAATCATCGGCGTTGGAAAATATGCAGAAAAGAGGGCAAGGAAGGCTTTTTCGGCTGGTAAATCGGGTCTCGGAGTCACCGCATCTGGGCGAGAGATCACCATCACAACATGCTGGCATCCAAGTCCTGCAAGCCCGCTGGCGAACCGTAACAATGGAGCGGATTGGAAAATGAACGTCATCGCCGTTCTTGAAGAAATGCAGGCGTAGTCTTCAAATGCTTAATTGTTCAGTGGGGACGCATGGAACCTTCTCAACTCGCATGGGACCGACAGCCGAACGACCGACAATGGAAGGTGCCTGAGGGGGATGACCCTCGGACACTTTACCAAATGCTGATGACCAGCGTGGACCGATTTGGAGACCTGCCTTGCTTTGGATACATCCCCGAAAAAGACATGCCTCGCGTCCATCTTGACTACAAGACCTTTGGTAGCCTCTCTACTGCAGTTGGTAAGCAACTTGCGTCTGTCGGCGTCCAAGCCGGAGACCGTGTAGCACTCATCCTGAACAACTCCGTTGAATGGGCGGCCTTAGCCTACGGAGCAAACGGAATCGGTGCTGCATATACCGCCATGTACACCCACCAACACGGCCAAGAATGGGCGTTTATCTTGAACGATTCTACTCCTTCGTTGCTCGCCGTTGCAGATACCACGGTGCTTGACAAACTGGTCGCCAATATGCCGGCCGATGCATCAAAGTGGCCATCGTGTGGAATTCTCCTCTTGGGTGATGAAGAAGCCAATGAACTGCCTCCCGAGGGAGTAACAGTCCATGCATGGAACGATTTCGTCGCAGCGGGCCGAGAAGCCCCCGACTTCGAGATTGCAGACGACCCGTTTGCATTGAACACGCTCATTTACACATCAGGTACAACTGGAAACCCAAAGGGAGTCATGCTCTCCAATTGGAACACGCTGTCCAACATTTTGTGTGTTCAATCTGCCTTCACCATCTATGTCGGTGACAAAAACGCTGCGTTCTTGCCGTGGGCGCACTCTTTTGGTTCAACCTTTGACTTGCACTGGATGATTCGCTGTGGCGTCCACATCAACCTCATTTCTGACTTGACGCGTATCGCTGACGAATGCATCGAGATCAAACCTGCTGTTTTGCTTGCCGTACCTCGCGTTTGGAACAAATTCTACGACCGAGTGAACGCTCAATTTGCGAGTGCAACTGGGCTGAAGAAAGTCTTCGTTAACAAGGCACAGAAAGCCTCTCTTAAGCGAATCGCCAAGGCTGGCGTTCAATGCGACGCTGTCGCTCCAACCAAATTCTTTGACAAACTGTGGGACAAACTCGTTTGGTCCAAGGTCCGCGCCCGATTTGGAGGCAACATTCGATTCTGTATGTCAGGTGCTGCTGCACTCTCACCAGATGTTGCAGCCTTTATCCAACAGGTTGGATTCAGCTGCTACGAAGGATACGGCCTTACCGAGACCTCACCGCTTGTTTCCGCAAACGGATGGTCTGGACCTGGTACAAGCAAACTCAACACCGTTGGCCGAGTGGCTAACGGCGTTACCGTGACCATCGATACCGATGCATGGGACGACCCAGACCGACCTGACGAAGGAGAAATCATCGTCACCGGGCCCAACGTCATGATGGGATACTGGAACAACGAGGAAGCCACGAAGGAAGTTATCATTGAACCGGGTACATTCCGTACCGGTGACTTGGGTAAACTCACCGACGGTTATCTTTCAATTACCGGACGTGTCAAGTCTCAATTCAAGTTGGAAAACGGCAAGTACGTCTCTCCTTCATCCCTTGAAGAGACGATCAAACTCAACCCACTCATCGAACAATGTGTGCTTGACGGACGTAACATGCTCAACACCTTCCTCGTGGCTCACCCGAACATGGAAGCGCTTCGTGTTGCGCTCAAGGGTGCGGGAATCTCAGCATCCGGTGATGACGCAGCAGTTTGCGCTGATCCTAAGGTTCGTGAATTCCTGTTGACTAACCTCAAGAAGAACAACATGATTGCTCCAGATTGGAAAGGATATGAAGTTGCTCGTACCCTCATTCTTGATTCGGAAGAATGGACCACTGACAACGAAATGTTGACGCCGTCCATGAAGGTCAAACTACGAAACCTCTTGAAGAAGCACGACGAAGAAATCCAAGCCATCGCTTGACGCTCATTTATCTTGTTTGAGGAGAGATGGGTATCCACAACCGACAAACAATACTTTTCGTCATGTGCGTGGCATTAACTCTGTCCATAGCAGGATGCGTCAATCCACTGTCTAAAGAGGATGCGCAAGTTGGAATGGAAATCGACGACTTGTACTACTTTCAGTATTCTTTTGCAATTGACCTTCAGATAAAAGAAGGGAACAACGTCACTTTAGAAACTGTATCGATATCACCATGCGATCAGGAACCATTCATCGGCTGTATTGACCAGATTCAAAATGGACAAGCTTTCGTCTTTGATGTTCCAGCAGAAGCGTCATCTTCTGACGGAGTTTGGTTTGATGATGCATCCTTTGAGTCACCTGTGTTCCATTTCTTTGAAACAAAAGACCTCACTACAGGAGTTATATTCACTGAACAGGGTATTGCGTTTTCTCTCGCAACACAATACAACTTCAATGAGACAAAGGCAAATGAGATGAATATCACAGATGTTAACGACGATGGAAAATTGCAAATGTGCTTCATCGGACTTAACAAAGAACTGTCAAGTCATCATGCTCTCTTTGTTGACCAAGGAACTGACAATCAAACTCAAGAAGAAGAGCGTAATTTACTCATCC
This sequence comes from Candidatus Poseidonia alphae, assembly GCF_943787815.1. Classification (NCBI taxonomy): domain Archaea; kingdom Methanobacteriati; phylum Thermoplasmatota; class Candidatus Poseidoniia; order Candidatus Poseidoniales; family Candidatus Poseidoniaceae; genus Candidatus Poseidonia; species Candidatus Poseidonia alphae. The sequence goes on along the minus strand of NZ_CALSNW010000003.1, from coordinate 135,004 downwards.
AGCGCTACGATTCCTATCTTAATTTGTTTGAAGAAAAAAGAGTGCTGGATGTCTACAACCATTACTGTGAGGCGGACCAATCTCTCGGATTATTCGCACTGGACTTGTGAAATCTTGATGTTGAATTTTTCGTGACGGTTGAGGACGGTATCGCTGAAGAAACCGTTTGAGTCAATAGACATGGCGTTTTGCGAGTGACATGAAACCAACAGATGAGCAAGCAGGTGCGTGGACTGAAGCCTTTGAATCGGGCAAGTTTGTCCGAAAAACAAGTGAATTTCGCGACCATATCGTCAACGACGGCCCCTTTGATGTTGAAAGCGGACGGTACCACCTCTACGTATCTCACGCATGCCCGTGGGCTCATCGAACGCTCATCACTCGAACCTTGCTTGGCCTGGAAGATGACATCAGCGTAGATGTCGTGGATTGGCGTATGAACAGTGATGGTTCCTGGTCGTTCAACGATGAAGAAGAGGGAGCCACTGCAGATACCATCAACGGTGAATCAAGTCTTGAAGGCATATACAACCGAGCATTCCAGGGATGGAATGAAAGTCAACGAATCGGAACCGTTCCCGTATTGTGGGACCGTAAACACAGTACCATTGTCAACAACGAGAGCCGTGAAATTGTTCGGATGTTCGATTCGTTTGCACAAGCAGGCATGGGAAACGGAACATCACTTTCGCCTGTGGAACTGCGTGAAGCGATTGACGCCATGATCGATGCAAACTACGAACCCGTGAACAATGGTGTCTACAAATCTGGCTTCGCACGCACACAATCAGCATACGATGAAGCGGTTACCGCACTGTTTGCCCGCTTGGACGAGTTAGAAATTCATCTTGAGGGAAGAGAGTGGTTGGTCGGAGAAGGCGTTGGTCAACTGACTGAAGCAGACATTTGCCTCTTCCCAACACTTGCAAGGTTTGATTTGGTCTATGTTGTCCATTTCAAGTGCAATTTGCGTAGAATCATCGATTACCCAAACCTTCAGGCATTTGTTGAGCGGATGATTGACCAACCTGGTGTTCGGGAAACCTGTCACTGGCATCACATCAAGGCCCACTATTTCTGGTCCCATCAGAACATCAACACCTTCCGAATCATTCCACTCGGGCCACTTGAAGGCGCACACACGAAGTAACTTGAGTGACCTAAGGCCCCCAGAAGTGGAGAATATGCTGGTTCTGCCCAACCAAACGATGGACGAGTTCAGACTTCTGAAATCTCGTCTTCTGCAAGGGGCGGAAGACCCTTCTTGGCACGAACGTAATCGGTGTAGTTTCCGTAGTAAACCTTGACGTTTCCACCGTCAACTTCCCAAATGCGATTGACGACTTGGTCCAGGAACCAACGGTCGTGAGATACGGTAATGAGTGACCCGGTATAGTTAACGAGCGCTTCTTCCAACGTGTCTTTGGAATCCATGTCCAAGTGATTGGTCGGTTCGTCCATCAACAACAGGTTGTTCTGTTCAAGCAGGAGTTTCAGAAGAGCCACACGGGCTCGTTCTCCACCAGAAAGTTGAGAGAGCTTGGTCGTCACCTGCTCGCCTGAGAATTGGAAACGACCCAAAGCAGCACGTATGTCACCGTATTGGAAATCCGGGCGTAGTTTCTCAATTTGTTCAACCGGGCTGAGGTTGAAATCAAGGGTAGCGTGGTCTTGGTGGAAGTATCCGATTTCACATCCTGGGGCCAAATCGAAAGAGCCGCTGTCGAGTTTCAAATCTCCGTTGATAATTTTCAGCAAGGTGGTTTTGCCTTGTCCGTTCCCGCCGACAATCCCGATGCGGTCGCCCTTACGAACTTCCAGTGATTGCTTCTTGAGAATGGGTCGTTCAAGACCTTCAAACGTCATGGTTCCGTCTTCAATCATCAAGACGTCCATGCTTCCCTTATCGGTTGCCTCGAGTGAAAAAACGAGGTTCTTGCGCTTCTTGGGCATGCGGGCTCTGAGCGCTTTGAGTTCTTGTTGCATGCGTTCAATCATCTTGTGTTTGGCTGAAATGGACTTGTCGTATTTGTTGGCCCGCTTCATTTGTGACAACGCACCCATTGTGGATTGAATCTTCTTTTCAATGGTATTGATCATATCACCAAGAGATGCCTCACTGGCCTCTTTTTGCTTCAAGAATTGTGAATAGTTGCCCTTCCATGGCCAGGCACGAAGGTTGTCAACTTCCACAATACGAGTGCACACTTGGTCCAAGAAATAACGGTCGTGAGAAACAATCAATTGTGCGCCTTTGAACGTGCGCATGAAGTCTTCCAACCATTCAGTGGTTTGAATGTCCAAGTGGTTGGTCGGCTCGTCGAGGAAGATGACGTCAATGCCGTTGAGTCCAACCAATTGACGAGCGAGAGCGAGTTTGGCTTGCTCTCCACCTGAGAGTTTGTTCACAGCCATATCCATTGGGTGCTTGTCAAGACCGAGCCGTTCAAGAATTCCTTTGGCGATTCCAGCAACGTTACCACCGCCACTGGCCGCAAGCGTCTGTTGGAGTTGAGTATAATGTTCCATAACCGGTTCCCAATCGCCTTCGTAAAACGCAGGGTCGATCATGCGGGCTTCAATAGCAGCGATTTCATCTTCCAGTTCTTGGAATTGGCGTCCTTTGCGACCGAGTTCCTCCTCAATGGTCGAATCGGATTCGAGGTCCCGAATTTGAGTGAGGTAAGCAATACGAATCCCGGGTGCAAATTCAATGTCTCCCGTGTCCTGCTTTTGTTCGCTGATGGTGTTCAAGAGCGTGGTTTTTCCAGCCCCGTTGTGTCCGACGATACCAATGCGGTCCCCGTCGTTGACTTTGAGGTTGATATCGCGCAGAACATCAACGGCACCAAAGGCGCGGTCTACCGCCTCGACGTTGATGAGTTCACGAACCATGAGTCTCCCTAATTATGGCGCCGAGTCCCCTGTTGATAAATAAGCCCCCATGTGAAATGAGCCTTGGAGGTTTAAACGCAGGGTTTCATTAAGGAGAAGGTTGAATAAGAACCATGGCCAAAATCTCACAAACTGCTCTTGCTGTAACCGTATTGCTTCTGATTATGAGCCTCCCCCCACCCCACCAATCACTGGAAGAAAAAGAGTCACCCTTGTTCGTAACTCAGGCCTCTGATATGATTGCCGACTTCTCGCTAAACGTAGCTTCCAGCACGAAGGTCGTGGACATCGACCACGTCGGGCAAACCTATGTCGTTGCTGTGAGCCACGATGGTTCTGGTTCTGTTGGGGCCTACGCTTGGACTGGACAACCTGCCGGCGGAGCCTTGTTGACCTTAGCACACAACGGTACGGTTGTTGACACGGCCTTTACAACAATCGCTCCTTTTGAGATGCGAGCTTCTTCAACCATAATCGTGACGTTAACGAATCATACTCAAAACGGAGTTGTCCTACAGGCTTACGATGAACAACTCAGTTTAATCAACGCTAAAACTCTACAATCCAGCACAACTGGGGGAGGGGTCGGGGACCTCATCACGTATGCAATGGATGTCGCTGGTGGAGACATTTACGCCACCTTTGGATGCCCCAACGGACAACTGATTTTCATGAGTCAAACATGTTCAACCGGCACAGACCGTTACTCTCTTATCACGGTCTCATGGAATGCTACAACCAATGCTTTGAGCACTACCGCTGTAGCAAAGTGGTTTTCTCCCGAATCCACTTGGATGAACTATCTGCCTGCCGAAACAGGAGGCGGATTCACCACCATTGGGCCGAACCCTGCGTGCCCTCAATCCCTCTACGCCCACAGCCAGGGCATTGAAAGCATGGCTAACGCGCATTGTGAACGCCGTCAGCAAACCACAGCACAGCACGCTTCATCCTTACTCGGATCCACCTCATCGTGGAGTGCAACCGGTGGAGATGCAATGACCCTGTCCATGGGTTTGGCCTTCTCATCGTACAGCCTTGCAACATCTACGGAGAGTTTCGACGGAGATGTCTTGGCTTTTGTTGATTGCAATTCTGGCATTGATATTGAAGTTGAAACTGCCCACTACGGCAGCCACAGTGCTCTCTTTATCCAGGGTTGGACGGGTGGAGGAAATCAAGAATGTTCTCTTATTGAGCATGAAGCTGCAGACGCAGGAGATACCAGTCGAGAAGTTACGACCTTCAAAGGAAGGAATGCAAACATGGGCCTGCTGGGCACCAGTGACTTTTCCGGCGGAATCGCCGTCAAATCCAGCCGTGACCTTCTCAGCATGGCAGCCACCAGCACCCCAAACACGGGTTATGCTGCTGTATGTCACACAGGTAGTCTGACCAACGATAACGCTGCCATCAAAGTCGGAGGACAAAATGAACAAATTTCTGTGATCGCATGGCAGGGAGCCACCATCATCAACGTCACTTCACACAATGTCAACAGCGGATGCCCTGAGGCTTTGACTGCAGGAATGGGTGAACTGCTGATGCTCCAAAATGACGGCATTCTGCAGACATTGACCTTCTTTGGCCTCGACGCTGATGGAGATGGCTACGGCGCCTCAACTGATTCGTTCCCCAATGATGCCGACCAGTGGAGCGACCAAGATGGGGACGGCTACGGCGACAATGGCGGATTTTCAAACAGTGATGATTGTCCTTTTTCCCCTGGACCATCAACACTCGGTCGTCAAGGCTGCACCGACATTGATCTTGATGGATGGGCAGATGATTCCGATGGATTCCCTCACGATTCCACTCAGTGGGCTGATGAAGATGGTGACGGATACGGGGACAACGAAACTGGAAATCTCGGTGATGACTGTCCAACGATTGCAGGAGCGTCAAGCCGGGACAAGCGTGGATGCCTTGACAGCGATTTTGACGGATTTAGTGATGAGAACGATATTTTTCCCAACGATCCGAGCCAATGGTCCGACACGGACGGTGATGGATTTGGAGACAACCCACTGGGTGTGCTCGGCGACAATTGTCCGACCATCGCAGGCACCAGTAACTCTGGCGCCCTTGGATGTGCAGACCAAGATAGCGACGGATGGGCAGATCAAGAAGATGATTTACCAACAAATCCAACGCAATGGGAAGACTTGGATGGAGACGGATACGGGGACAACATAGTCGGCTTGGATTACGACCAGTTCAAATTTGATCCAACTCAACAAGTCGATTCGGACGGAGACGGATACGGAGACAACGTCGGTGGCACTCGGGGCGATGCCTGTCCAAATGTCGCCGGCACCTCCACCTATGACAGATATGGCTGCTTGGATACCGACGGTGACGGTTATTCTGATTTGAACGATGGATTTCCCAACAACCCCGACCAGTGGGTTGACTCTGACGGAGATTCATACGAGGACTCTGTTGACGATTTTCCCTTTGACCCCTCACAATGGTTGGATACTGATGATGACGGCTTTGGCGACAATCAATTTGGCTCCAATGCCGATCGATTCCCACTTGACATGACGCAATGGTACGACATTGACGGGGATGGATATGGTGACAACCCCGGAGGTGAAGATTACGATGCATTCCTTGCGGAGCCAAGTCAGTGGTCAGACCTCGACAACGACGGCTGCGGCGATAACGCCAACGGCCGTAATCCCGACCTCTTTCCCGACGATTCTACGCAATGCAAAGATGAGGACGGAGATGGTTTTGGTGACAACCAATCTGGAAACAATCCGGACCCTTACCTCTTTGATTTTGATAATGACGGTTATAATGACAGTATAGACGTGCTGCCAAAGTTGAGCTCACCTGGTGACCTTGACAACGATGGTGTTCCCGATGATGACGACGATTTTCCATCAAATCCAACGGAGACCCGGGATTTTGACGGAGATGGCGTCGGTGACCGAGCCGACCCTGACGACGATAATGACGGAGTACTCGATGATGCTGAACTGAATGCGGGCACCGACCCCTACGACGCAAATTCTAAACCGATAGATAGTTTTGAAATCTTGTTGCCCGGAACCAACGTCGGTTTGGGTGCGTGGGACTTGATTGGGGTCTTTGTTGGAATTCCGCTGACCACGTGGATCTTGATTGGTATCTTCACCCGAGGCGGTCGTGCTAAGCGATTTGAGGAGCGTCTTCAGGGCGCCACCCGCCGTGAAGAACTCGAAGAGATTGCTACGGATTACGAGCGAGCCGTCATGATGCGCATGCTCGGACCACACCAAGCCATTCGTCTCGAACGGATGCGAACAGAACTTGACGATTCGCTGGAACAAGCTATGCACCAAGGCTACAGCGGTCAAACGAGCAAAAGTAACGAAGAGCAATGGGCTGAATATTATCGCCAACAAGAAGCCTATGAGGCACAACAATCGGGCACCGCCCAAGGCCAGATTGTCCAACCTCACTCGAAGGACATACCCCCCGTTCCAAGCGACGCCAATTACGAACAAGAGCAAGGCTGGTAGGGTTGCAGATCCACCCTTGAATTGATGAACCAAAGCCTGCTGGACGGAGCATGGCGGACGAGGCGGAAGAAGAGGTTGTCTTCTCAACATCTGCTGGACCCGTTCGCGTCATTACCGCTGCGTCCTTGTTTGACGGCCATGACGCCGCCATCAACGTCATGCGTCGTCTCATTCAATCCTCCGGAGCAGAAGTCATCCATTTGGGCCACGACCAATCCGCAAAGGCCGTCGTGGATTGCGCCATTCAAGAAGACGCTCACGCCGTGGCACTCACATCCTATCAGGGCGGTCACGTCGAGTACTTCACCTACATTCGGGAACTGCTCGATGAGGCCGGTTGTGAGCACGTCCGCATCTTTGGTGGAGGAGGTGGAACCATCACGCCTCCTGAAATTCGTACGCTCCACCAGTCGGGTATTTCCAAGATTTACTCGCCTGATGATGGCCGCACCATGGGACTCATGGGCATGATTCACGACCTCATGGCGCAAGCAAGTGAAGTGGATTTGATTTCCGAAGAACGCCTTGCAACGCTGAATGGACCCGTTACCCCAGAAGACATGGCCAAGGTTGGCCTTCTTCTCACGCTCTCTGAATCGGCTGATGAGAAGACCTTCAAAGCAGCAGTTGAGGCATGCCGGTCTTCAGACAAAGACGTCCCCGTCATTGGATTTACTGGAACCGGAGGAGCAGGAAAATCAAGTCTTTTGGACGAGTTAATGTTGCGCATCCAGCGTGACAATCCCGGCAAGAAAGTCTGTCTGCTGTGCGTTGACCCAACGCGAAAGCGAACCGGTGGAGCACTGCTTGGTGACAGAATCCGTATGAATTCACTTTCCAACAACGACCTCTACATGCGCAGTCTTGCCAGCCGTGGAAGCGGCTCAGAGATCAGTGCGAATCTTGACCGAGCGATTGAGGTCGCCAAGGCGGTTGGCTTTGACCTCATCTTCTGTGAGACCAGCGGAATTGGTCAGGGCAGCGACGCCATCACAACGGTGGCCGACCGTTCGCTCTACGTGATGACGGCAGAGTTTGGAGCTCACACTCAACTTGAGAAGATTGAGATGCTCGATGTCGCTGATGTCGTCGTTCTCAACAAGTACGAGAAACGCGGCAGTGAAGATGCACTGCGAGCCATTCGTAAGCAAGTACGCCGCAACCGAAACCTGTTTGAAATCGCAGATGAGGAACTTCCTGTTGTCGCTACCATTGCCAGTCAGTTTGCAGACGGTGGCGTGGACCGATTATGGCAGAAGGTCGCCGCTTTGGTCGGTTTTGAAGCCAGCCAACCGATGGACGAGATGGGGCAGCGTAAGGGCGTCATTCCTGCTGAGCGGATCCACTACCTCTCTGAAATTGCCGCAACCGTTCGTGATTATCACGGAGCCAACGAAGACATTGCCCAGCAACTGCGGCTCTGTCAACACTTGGAAACGGCGGCTAAGCACGCTCAAGAGCGAGGTGCAAAGAATGTGGCTGACGACCTCCATGCCCAAATCGACGAGATGTTGGAGAGCGTCAATGAGGCTCGCGAAGGATTGGCTGCATTCCGTGACTTGGCCGCAGAATACGCCACTGGAGAATACACCTACCACGTTCGGGGCAAGGCGTTCAAGGTCCAAACCACCACCGAATCTTTGGCTCACTCCGCCATACCACGTGTTGCCCTACCGACCTTTGCTGACGACGGCGAACTCCACAGTTTCATCACCAAAGAGAATGCTCCGGGACATTTCCCCTACACCGCAGGCGTGTTTCCTTTCAAGCGAACCGATGAATTGTCGGCTCGAATGTTTGCAGGTGAAGGAGAACCTGAGCGCACCAATCGTCGTTTCCATCTCTTGAGCCAAGGCCAAGATTACGTCCGTTTGTCAACTGCCTTTGATTCGGTCACGCTGTATGGGCGGGACCCTGCACGGCGCCCTGATATTTGGGGTAAGGTTGGGAACTCTGGCGTGAGCATTGCAACGACCGATGACGCTAAGCGATTGTATTCTGGATTTGATTTGTGCAACGCCAATACCTCGGTGAGCATGACCATTAACGGACCTGCTCCCATCATTCTCGCTTTCTTCCTCAACGCTGCTATTGACCAACAAATTGAGGCGTATTTGACCCAGCAAGGCAAGCCGGTGAAGTTGCTGGAGTCTGCTTATCGTGGCGATTTACCCGAAGGGCACAACAGCTTCGGACTTGCTACGGTTGGACGACGAGGCGACGAGTTGGTGGACGCCAAGACCTACGAGGAGATCAAGGCACGAACCTTGCAAACCGTTCGTGGAACCGTCCAGGCCGACATTCTCAAGGAAGACCAAGCGCAGAATACCTGCATCTTTTCAACGCCCTTTGCCCTCAAACTCATGGGCGACGTTCAGCAGTACTACATCGACCACGGCGTGCGAAACCACTACTCCGTCTCCATTTCAGGCTACCACATTGCAGAGGCTGGCGCCAACCCCATTACTCAACTTGCGCTTACACTGGCCAACGGATTCACCTACGTGGAATACTACCGAAGCCGAGGCATGGACATCAACAAGTTTGCACCGAACCTCTCGTTCTTCTTCTCCAACGGACTTGACCCTGAATACACGGTCATTGGACGAGTCGCACGCCGCATTTGGGCGATTACCATGCGAGACATGTACGGAGCAGACGAGCGAAGTCAGAAACTGAAGTACCACATTCAAACCAGTGGACGCAGCCTTCACGCCCAAGAAATTGACTTCAACGATATACGAACCACCCTCCAAGCGCTCCTCGCCATCCAAGACAACGCCAATTCACTGCACACCAATGCCTACGATGAAGCCATTACCACGCCGACTGAAGAGAGCGTGCGACGCGCCCTAGCGATTCAGCTCATCGTCAACAAAGAAAGCGGCTGGACGAAGACCGAGAATCCACTTCAGGGCTCGTTCATCGTGGACGAATTGACCGATATGGTTGAGGAAGCAGTGCTTCAAGAATTCGAAGCCATCTCTCGCCGTGGTGGCGTTCTTGGTGCGATGGAGACCATGTACCAGCGCGGTAAGATTCAGGACGAATCAATGTACTACGAGCACCTCAAGCACGACGGCACGCTGCCGATTGTTGGCGTGAATACCTTCCAGAACCCGAACGCTCAGGTGTTTGACGAATCAGCAGCAGACGACTTTGAGATGGAACTTGCCCGGGCGACTCCAGAAGAGAAGGAAGCCTGCTTGGAGCGTGTGACCGACCGTCAGACCGCCGATAGCGATGCTACGCAGGCTGCACTGATGCAACTGCAAGAGGTTGCACGACAAAGTGGAAACGTGTTTGAAGAATTGATGGAGACGGTGAAGGTCGCCAGTCTCGGTCAGATTACCGATGCGCTGTTCAACGTTGGTGGGCAGTATCGGCGCAACATGTGAGTATGCGAAAGCATTATCAAGAACAACCTTGAGGAAAGAACCATGCCACTCTCATTTGGTAATGATGTTCAAGTGTTACAAGCACAGGTTCGTGGAAAAACAAGCAATCGAGACGAAATTGAACCTTTTGAGTTAAATTATCTGCCGACGGAGATTGAAGTTGAAATGGAATACATTGCAGGAACCATGATCGAGAGAACTCATACAAATGCTCGAAGTGAAATTTCGGTTACTGTAAGTGGCAGAGAGTTCCTAGGTCCTGACTTTGAGACTTTGCCCTACGGAGCAAATCCTCGGTTTCCAATTTTGTGTAACACCTTTGATCGTATTTTCAACACAATTACAACTCAGCCAGATGATTTTGTTGTAGAAAATACAGGAGTAGACATCTTTTGTTCTAGTTACGAAATCCTAGCCGATGACAACAAAATCAGAATCAATTTCCAAGGAGAGAAATTAGGTATTGTCAATGGTGGGCTCACCACATCAGTGCTCGCCTATGTTGCAGGAATTCAACAGAATATAGACCAAATCCGAGTCTCCTGCAGAATTTGGTGCTTAGACGATTACGAAGAGGAGGATTATGTTGAGGCGGCTGACGCAAGAAATACTCACCGTGAACTAAATTTGGCAGACAGACTCAATCAACTAGGTGCTTTTGAACACATAAAAACATCTCTGAATGAGGATTGGCGAGGGAGATGGGCGTTTAATGTAGGAGACACAGATGCTGACGATGACGCCGAAGATGCCTTGGATATTTGCTGGCTCTTGTATGGTTTCACTTTATCACAAAACGAGGGCCATCCTACTAAAAACAATCCATGTCCAGGTGGAGTCAACGATAGTATCATCAAAGCAGGACGGCTCACAGATAAAAATCGTGGAATCAATGTCATGAAAAAGACGGTGGGATTGTAATGCCTTACGAGCCAATTGAAGACGAACTTTATGAAAATGCTTTGTTCGTAAACGAACTTTTGAAGGCAAGAGATTACATTGGCCAAGCATTTCATGTTATGGACAATACTGCTCAATGGGGGGTTCCAGTTATGTTCTCAGGGCATGAGATTAACACTGGAACGAGGAAAGGATTGCACACTTATTGGACGGACCATGTCAGTCAAAAAGGATCGGAACCTGCACAATACTCTGGAATTCAGAACATACCGGTAAAAAAAGTACAGAAATCCATCCGTAACTGTCTACTGTTTGCAATGAGGATGAACCTCCATAGCAGACGAGTAAAGGACGATGCAGGTCTCCTGAAAGGATATTTTGGCAATGACGGTGCTTTCGTTAATGACCTACAAAACCAAGATTCAAAATTCCTCAGGGAGATTGGTTGGATAATTGATCCAATTGAGTTTGTTGCATTGAATTTTGGGCCTTGGCTAAATGATATCAAGAACAATGTTACAATGGGTCAGAATTCGAATTGGGGAGCAGTTACCCGTGGTTCCGAAGGCAGATTATTCGAAATCATTAATTCAACGGCGTTTAACACAATGGCCCTACGGCCCGAGATTAATGATATTGATGATTACGACCCTCAACGTGGTGCTCAAAAGCCACTAGTAAATGCAATACGATTCTTAGAGGTGTAATTCTGTTTTGCTGGGTTTGTGGAGCAGACAGTGTGGTAGAACAGGCTCACGTCAAGGGGCGAGCCGCGTTCAGTGAAAACCAACAAGATAGAATTTTCAATATCGTAAATCCCTGCCCGACATGCCACGCATATTTTGATCTCTACGGAGCATTCACCATTCACCATGAGTGGAGATGTTGGGTATTCTCAGACATGCAAACTTTTCGAGACAGCAGTAATAAATCCGTCCCAAACCCTTTCCTCGGAATAAAATATGCGTACTGCAAACGTTCAGTTCAAAGATATATGGACTCGCTCGAGGATGAATACATTCGTACTAAACAGGTTGAATTTAATGTAAGGAGAAACATCGGCAAATTGAAGTTCTTTGAGGAGCTCAAGGACGAACTTCGATCACTTGACCTTTGGGATGAACAAAAGAACAAACCTCGCCATGCCACGCTAACCAGGACGCTGGAGTTTAATCTAAGCAATCCGATGAACTAAATACCTTCTAGATTTTAGTAAAAGGATAGACGTATACTCACTTGGGTCTTTAAATTCAAACTGCCACAAGTGGTACATCCCTTCGTTAAACTCAAACAAGAGAACGGTTGTATCCTTCTTTGTATGATGCCACCACTGTCTGTAGGGATAGTATAGTTGACGAATGATGATGTCTTTCACTTTGGTGTTTTTTGCTTCTATGAGGACAACGGTATCTTCTCCCTCATAACCTGCGTCAACTTCTGTTTGTACACCTTTAGCCACTAAAGCCTGTGAACCGACAGAGAATGAAAATTCGGGACAGTACTTGCGCCCCCGAATGGTCAAAAACATCGGGTTGACGCCGCAGAAGTCTTGGATTATGCCTAAGGCATACGCTTTGTCAACATGTTGCATTTCAGAATCCCCCACTTTCGAAGAGCGTAATTCAAAGGCCAGATTTGAACGAAATTGGACGGGTGGTGATGTGATTGGCGGGATATCGATGTATCCATCACAAGATTCCGTCCTTTTAACGATGACATAATGTCCGTTTTTTACAGGCAAGAGAAACAGTCCTCGGTCAACAAAGACTTGGGGGCGGTCCTTTCGTTGGGCCTGGTAACAAATGATACGAGGCTCCTTTTCGGCGGTTTCGGAGAATTTGGAACAAATTCGTTTGATTTGCTTCGCAGAAATTCTGTACGGTTCTTTATTGAAATCATGTGAATGGATGTCAAGGACATCAAAAATTTCGTTCCAAGCAGTGTTCTTGGATGAAGCCATGCAGTCTGCTTGGCGTCATGTGTTATAATTTTGAACCAGAATTTCAGTGATTTTGCCTCGCCCAGTCCCTTTGCTGTTGATGGCTCGGTTCGCTTCAACTCTATCAATGCGGAAACCGTCGTACAGGTCGTCAAAGAACTGGTCCTCTTCGTCTGCATTTTTGGGGTCTGAATTAGAGAGCATGAAAAGAACGCCGTTCTTGTCAAGTTGGCGACAAAGTGCAGCCAATTGTTCTTGATTTTCATCGTTGAACCCACTTTTAGAATAGGCCGTGAAACTTGAACTGGTGGTGAGCGGGCGATACGGTGGGTCAAAGTAAACGAAGGTCTTCTTGCCCAAGAAATGCAAGACGTGGCTGTACTGAGCATGGTGAAACTGGACGTTTTGAATGCTCTTTGAAACATTGAGCAGATTTTCCTCGTCCAGGATTGAAGGATTCTTGTAAGAGCCGATGGGGACGTTGAAATGACCTTTTGAATTCACACGAAAGAGGCCGTTGAAACAGGTTCGATTGAGGAAAATGGTTTGTGCCGTTCGCTTTACCTGATCGCTTTTCTTGAGGGAAAATACATCACCGACTGAGGCATTCCAATCGCTTCGAACAGCATAGAAGAAAGCTTTGCGCTCTTCCTGTTCCTCATAGCCAGGATAGAGGTCACGCAACGTCCTGAGTTCAGCGATGACCTTTTTCACATCGGATTGAAGCATCTTGTAGCACAAAATGAGTTCAGCGTTGATGTCCAGAGCAATGACTCGTTCGAAGTTGTGGCGATGAAGAAGATGGAACATGACGGCCCCTCCGCCAATGAAGGGCTCGACATAGGTATCATAGTCATCCAGATTTTCAGGAAGGCGTTCTTGAATCTCGGAAAGGAGTTGCCGCTTTCCCCCTGCCCATTTTAGAAACGGACGGGGAGCCGGTGTTTCGGTGGGCATAGGACGAAATCATTGGCGACAGCATTTAGAGATTCATGTTAGGGTTCGACAGAAAGTAAATCTAAAATCAGGCCACCTGCCGTTTGATGCTCCGCTATCATCTCCAGTCCGGCCTCAGCATATTCGCTGATTAGGCCACCCAAAGAGATGTCTCTGGCCCTACATTCGTCTGCGATAAGAACTTCGTAATCTTTAGCGACAAATCCACGAGGAGAAACAGTTTGCGAGGAAGCCCCGATTTTCTTTGTTTTACCATGGAGATGCCCTAAGGAGAAAGCAAACCTGAACCCTTCAACAATAGAATCAAAGGGAGTGTCAACAGAAGATGAATCTGAATTAACCAGATTTGAGATGAAACCATGCATCTCGCTTGATAGTTGTAAACTTCCCGTCTTCAATTCTTCTGTCATAGCGGCACCTCCAAAATCAATGTCTCATCGGACGTGATGTCCCATGTGTTTCCACAATCTTTGCATGTATTAACTTTGGAAGCAACGTCGTAATCCACATCCTCACCCTTGCACTCAACCATGTAGCACGTCTTGTGATCTCCTGGTAAAGAAAGAGTGAACGCCTTGGCCAACTGATCATTGAACCGTTCAACCGTCGGCCCGACTTCGTATTCTCCGCTATGGGCGAATATCAAGAATTGCTGGCCTTCGGTCTTCCAAAAATACTCAAGCATGTTCTGTTTATGTTGTTCATCAAGGGAGCGCCCCGGAGTGTCAAGGAACACTGGTATGTTCATTCCCGAGACATGTCGAAGGGCATCGATCACGCTCATGGTCATGATGACAGTGGCGCCGCTGGAAGGATTCGGGGAAACGCCTCCTTTGCTGTTCAAAATCTCTGTCTTGAAGCTTTTGTCAACTCGAATATTTGTGTAGACTTCTGGTGCGTTGTTGAGGCGCTTAAAAACAGATGAGGCTCTTGTTTGTACTTTTTTCCTCGCCTCTTCTCTGTAGGAGGCGATGGTGTCTTTGACGGTCACTTGGAGTGCACCGATGAGGTTGTCAAGTTCGTGTTCCCCTTGATTCTCAACAGATTTACCAGCAAGCCGCTCAAGTCTCCGTAATTCGGTTTCTGCAAGAGACACCTCTGTTCTGGCTACTTTCAACTCGGCTCGGCGGTTCGCGACAACCGTTTGTTGGCGCCCACGACGTTCACTTAATTCAGCGAATTCACCCTGGGCCTCCTCATCTACCTTTTCATCGAGATTCTTTATTTTCTCTGCGAGGTTTTGGATTTCATCTGCCATGTTTTTCCATCGGTTGTTGGCTTTGGTAATTCTGTCCATTGACTTCGATTCTGGCTTCAACTCTCCTAAGTCGCCAACGATTTTATTCAGCGTATCCAATGGAAGGATTTCTTTTTCCTTCATTGATTGAAGCTTGATATTGAGTTCGCTCAATTCGGATTCTTTCCGCCTTTTGAACTTTTCAAGGTCTGGAAGTGGTTGACCGCATTCACCACAAATGCCTGTCATTTCTTTGATATCTTTTTCTGCATCTCTGATTTTCGATTCCAAATCTTCGATGTCTCGATCGTGAAGTAGTGAGGACTGCTGCTGTGATCTGTATTGTTCATAGGCCGGTTTGGTACGTTTCCACAACAAGATTTTCCAGGCAGTTTTAGCCTCGTCTTGTTTGTCCTTGGCAAAGTTTGAGAGTGTTTCCTTGTTCAGTTCCAACTGCACTTCCAATCTCTTTTTCTCTTCAATTAGTGGCTGAATTTCTTTGTGTTCACTCAGGGCCAGTTCCGTCTGCTCCAGTTTTTCAAGCACCGTTTCCAACAATGCTTCTTTCTTATTTCGTTCCTTAACGGCTTTCTCAAGTTTTAATTTCTGATTGTTGGCGGCATCTCGAGCCTTTGTCTGTGCTTTGGCAGCTTTTTGTTTGACCCCTATCTTTGACTTCACGCCTTCACGGATTCTTGACAGATCATCATCGCCACGGGTCAGGGCAGGAATTCCCAGAACAGCGTTGACCTCGTCTTTGAGGCCCTTGAGTGAACTTGATTGCATCATCTCGGTGTATTCTTCAAGCGCTTCACCGTCAATGAAGAAAAACCGTTCAAGTTCTCTCGGGAAAAATTGCTGAATCGCCTCTTCCCCTTCTCTTCCCGAGAGCAGATCATTTGAGCCGATTTTAACAGAGATGGCGGTCTTTATCTCAGAATCCTTTCGAGCAAAAATGGTGGTTGACTTCGCTGTGCGTCTGATAACAACGTCACCTTGGGAGGTTGTTGCCAAAATCATCACTTCCATTTCTTGGTCGTCATTTTGGTATGCATGGTTGTTCATGAGGCTTTTACCTTCACCAACCATCGGTAGCATGCCACCACCGTAAACTTCGCCGTTGACCGTCCGCGCACGAGCGGAGACTTCTCCAAACAGACACCATCGCATTGCATTGTAGATCGATGTTTTTCCTCGATTGTTATCTGCAAAAAAGGCAAACCCATTCCCTGGTCGAGCGGTGCGGAGATCAATTTCCTTCCGACCTCTGAAAGGACCAATGTTGTAGAGGACTAGGTATTGAAGTTCCATTCAATCACCCGTTTCTGCCCTGATAAGTTTCAACAATTGCGCTCGGACGTGATCCCGGTCGCCTGCCATGACGTATTGATTCTTGAACAAGAATACATACATTTCTCGGAGGAAGTTCTCTTCCAGACCTTGCTTTTTACCATGTTTGAGAAACTCGGTCAAAAGGAGAGTATCCTGTTCCATGGTCTAATATAACCATGACATTTGATAATCATTCCGTACTGCTGACATGAACCTACTCAATCATCAATTTGTAATGACGACCAGTCCAAGAGTTTAGCCAAGATATGTTTCGCCATGAGGGGCGGAACCGCATTCCCAATCAAGGCGTGGAGGTCTGTTCGCTTCTCAATGACCTTGAAATTGTAAAAATCAGGAAAGGTCTGGACCCTTGCGGCCTCATGTGGGGTGAGCACTCTGCCACCTTCAGGGTGGGTAAACCTGCCCCTTCCGTTGCAACCGAATCCAGTCGTGAGTGTAGGTGCTGGATCGTCCCATTTCATTCGACCATAGACCGCAGGATAGGTATGGTCACCCTGTTGACAAAGAGGTCTATGCTTGTTTGGAAGATTGTATTCGTCCTTTCCAATGAACCAATCCATTCGCTTTTGGTTGACGTCACCGGCGTTCGGTGTTTGATAGAAAATGGAATCTTCACTGTCTTTGGTATTCAAATCACCAATAGCCCACCTAAGATCTCGTGGTTGTTTGTGAGTAGGGGCAGCAATGGCAGTGAATGAAAAATCGGGATGCGAGCCTTTGATGGCGACCGTGAAGTGGCGGACTCGCGTTTGTGGAATCCCGATTTGCTCGCCTCTGACGACGCCGTTGTCAACGCTGTAGCCCATATCGGCTAGGTATTTTTTCGCACGAGGGACAACACGCTGTTTGTTGTTGGCGACACCACGTACGTTCTCAATAAGCACGACTGAAGGCCGAAACAATTCAACAAAACGAATCATCCGCATGTACAACTCATTTCTCGGGTCATCGCCTCGAGTGTGGTTGTTAAGATTGGAATTTCCCTGGCAAGGGGGACCGCCTACGACAATGTCAATCCGCTTGAGGCGTTTTTTCAATTTTACTTCGTTTGGAGTCTCTTCACCACCGAGCTCACCGTCAACATATTCTTCAATCGGTTTGTCAAGGAAGTGTCGAGCCTTGAAGTTGGCTTGGAACGATTTTTTTGCGGCTGGAAACAAATCACATCCCATCACCACCTTGAGTTTGAAGCCAGATGCCCGTGCAGCTTCGTGAAGGCCAAGTGTAATTCCCCCACATCCTGAAAAAATATCGCACGAGCGTAAGATTTGACCATTTCTCGGATGGATTGAAAACCCCCTATTTTGGGCATTGAGCCATCGTTTGTCAATTCTATCAGTCGGAACGGCAACGAGGCCATAGTCAAGCGCTAGCTTAGGCATGACACCCCACCCTCTCGGCGCTTGATAGACTTTACAGGATGAATATTAGATTGAAGGTAAGTTCTTATGAGGTCACCTCTTCTTCAGAAGCATGGCAAGGTCAGTACCCAGTATCATCTTTGACAGGTCTGGACTCGAACTTGATGATATCGTCTTGGAGATTGTTGACAATTCTTTGGACTGCAACAGCAAACATGTCTACATCAAATTCTTTGAATGCACATCTTCTTCCCCGAAATCCGATGTAGGATTCGCTGTGTTTGATGATGGTGAGGGTTTCGGAACCACCACGAAACTCTTCAATTCTTTTGAAATTCAAGAAAAGGCCGGAGAAAAGGAACGAAAGAACGATGACATTGGTAAATACCACGTAGGTATGAAGATTGCACCGTTGTCAAAATACAATTTCTTGTTCGTATTTACTCAAATTGATGATGAACTATACTTCTCTGTTGCGAAAAACCCAGAAGAATGTGGCATTGATTACGACATGGACCAGGATCCATTGCTCAATCCAACCATGCCGAAACTCTATTCCAAATCAGACACCACAATACCCGCAGAAGTGCATGAAATTCTTGATGATTTCAATGAAGGTGAGTGGAGTACGTGTGTGGTCGCATGTCATCGGCACGATACCTTATCCATGGCGGGCAACGAACCTGTCTCGTGCTTCATTCACACACATGCAGGTACAAATCACTTTGAGAAGGTTCTCGGAATGGTGTATCAAAAATACTTGGAAAGGGTTGAACCAGCTCAAATCTCTGTTTACAACCACGTTGAAAATGACTACACGAATGTGGCTCCGATTGATCCGTTCTGGAAGGCATTCACACCAACCGAATTTGAGAAACAGAAGAAAATTCTTGAGAAAAACAAATCAGATAGTAAAGATGTTGCTGAAATCGCCATTCTTACTGAGAGGATTAAATTCTGTGAAGCCATGTCTAGATTCGGCACATTTGAAGGATATGAGTTCAGCAGTTCCAGCCTTGCTGGATTAAAAATCCGACCTTATGTGGTTCCCTCATCCAAACCTATTCGGAGCATCATTCGGAAGGAACTCCCTGATTTGAAATGGAAGAAGGATGATAAGACATCCCCAATGGATAGAGCGCCCCCCAATGGCCCTTCAAAACGGTTACAAAGCGACAGTGTTGCTGGATTTTTCTTCTACAGGGATGATCGACTCATCAACTACGGCCAATTCTACGATCTCAATGTCTCGGCCAATGAAGCCAATTCAATTCGAATCGAGGTGCAGTACCCCAGTTCACTCGACGATCAAATCAAAGTCTCTGCCAACAAAGACCGTATCAAAAAGTTCGGAGACGCTTGGGATGAGATCCTACGTGGACTTGACCAAAAAGCTGGAGGCGGAATGTACGCTCCTCCGTTCCAAAACGAGATTTCATTCTTCGTGGACACTGACGAAGGCTGGAAGAAACCAACTGGAACCAAGAAGGCTCAGAACAAAACCGCTCACTTTCCTAATGTTTTGGTCAGAGACGGAAAGGCTGGCGTCAAATACAGCGAGTGCCCGTTGTGTGATTACGCTCACGCGCCCGGGGAAATCTGCCCTGAGTACGAGTGTCCAACATGCAAACAGAAAAACTCAGGGTGCACTAGCAAAAAATGCACCTTTAAGTGTCTAACTTGTTCAAAAGCAGGAGAATGTACGCCGACAACCTGCAACAACCAATGCAAACACTGTGAAGGCACTCATAAATCGCATCTTTGTCCGAAGGCTCCGAAACCAAAAACTCCGAAAACCATTTGCGATGGTGGTTGTGGTCAGGAAAAGAGTTCATGCAAATGTCAGCAGGGGGAAAACAAAGCCACCCTCTCGGGTCCGAAAGTCATTTTGAGAATGTATACCGATAACAAGCAACAGAACATTGATGATCTTAAAGGAGCATTAAATCGCCTAGGAATCCAACCTGATGAACTGAAGTAAGGACGATAGAGGGACCATTCATGGAAGACGATGACAAGGTTCGGGAGGCCATAGAAGCTGCCTACATCGCCGTACAGTTTGATACGTATTCTGAATTCTTTGAGTATGCCAAAAAGAACGGTTGGAGCGATGAAGAAATCGAAACCCAAAGAAACGCCTTTCCTGGAGCATCGGGAAAAAACAGCGAAACGATGAGTGATTCGGGCCAAGACACTGTCTCTTCAACGCAAAAGACCGGTCTGTTCGAAGATTATCTCGCCCATTTGAGAGATCTAGGATGGGCTGATTCCACAATAAAAAGCATTCAAGAGAACGTGGAAGAAACATATGGACGTTTGGCATACAAAAACGACGTCATACTCTCACAAGAACGGCCAGGTTATGGCCTTGTTGTAGGAAGGATTCAGAGTGGAAAAACAGCTCACATGCTTGGTCTTTCATTTCGTGCCCTCGATACAACCCTTGCTCATCAAGGGAAGGCTTACGATACGGTCATCGTCCTTTCAGGCCTTCTGGAGGATTTGAGAAAGCAAACACACCAACGCCTCATCAATACCAAAGTTAGAGGCGTCAAATTCCTGCCGGACGGGAGCGATTTCTCGTCATCCAATGAATCTGCTAAATCTGAATTGTTGGAAAGTCTAGAAGACGAGTTGCCCACCATGTTGGTCATCAAAAAGAATCACAAAGTACTTGAGGCTCTTATTGAATATTTTGAGGACGATGAAATACGAACCTATGCTGAAGACAGAAAGGTGCTCATCATCGATGATGAATGTGATCATGCAAGCGTTGACTCAACTCATTCGGAAGTAGATAACTCGGTTAGCAACACAAACATTACCGCCACCAACCAAGCGGTTCGGAAACTTATCCAGGTGCTTTCCTACACGAACCCAGTGTTGTGGTATGTCGGGTATACAGCGACACCTTATTCCAATCTCCTCATGGACCCAGATCCTTACGACAGTGCGAAAAACGCATTGGGTCTGAGCCTCTTTCCACGAGACGTCATCCACTGCTTACCCAAACCAGATGGGCATTACGACAATGACTTCTTTTTCGGAAAGGAAAAGCATCAACCACAAATTGTCAAATTCCAAACTCCTGAAGAAGATGGTGCTGCAGAGCGGAAACATCTCAGGGACCTTATCCACATGCACGTTCTGACAAAACTCCTCAGAGAAAGCCACCTTGAGGCAAAAAATAAGGAAAAAGGGAAGTCAACGGCGGAAAATAACAGAATTTGGAAACACTCGACAATGATCCACACAGAGGTTGAGACACAAGCCCATTACAGGATGGCAAACCTTGTTTCTACGATTCTAGAAGAAGAGATTGCAAAACATGAAGTTCAACTTGTTGCTTCTCTTGAGAACATATGTAAGCGGCATTACAGCGATCTGTTTGAAAAAGCAGAAAAGAAAATCGAAAGTATTACTGCTTCAAAATTCATTGACCTGAAACGGTATTTTACCGAAATCACCGTGGTTAAACTCAATGCAGAATCTGACGATCCCGAGGACGAGTATGAGTACCCCCAAGAACTGAATTATTCAGATGGAAAGGTATGTTCACATATCGTGGTTGGGGGGCAGAAACTTGCTCGAGGGCTGACCATCGAGGATCTGGTTCTTGTATGGTTTGATCGCACACCTGCAACTCCAAATTACGACACGCTCCTGCAAATGGCTCGATGGTGTGGCTATCGCGGTTCATTTTTGGAACTGATGAAACTGTTCATGAGCGAGGAGTCAATTTTGCATTTTTCCCTGATCGCCAAAGTGGAACGTCGTTTACGTAGGGATTTGCTGTTGTTTGACAAAACAACGAACCCACTTGAAGAGGTCCAATGGATACGAGAATACAAAGGGATGCGGATCAGTGCAAGGGCTTCACCGAATGCATACGAAAACTCGAACCCATCAGACGCGAGTTTTATTGATCCAGAGAATCATATCGCCCACCTTCATTCAACCGGAGACTCTATTGAAGAGAAAAATATTCAATTCAATATCTTTGAAGCCTTCGAAAACATGTACATTCAACATGAAGACGAAACGGTTCGATCTTCTGTCAATCCTGATTTCTTTATATGGGAGGCAGATTATTCAGAACTCAGAGAATTTATTGTGAATTATAAAAACGGCTATACCTACGCCAACTCCACCAGAAAATATCTGCGAAACCTGCTCATTGAATTTGAATCAAACACTGAAATTTCGTCAACGTGGAGTGTAGCTCTGTTTAGCCCCAAATCTGGGAACACCTACGAAGACTTCGTAATGTCGGAACTCGGAATGAAAACTCCGAAAGAAATCCTTCTCAACCATCCGATCAACGCCGATAAAGTGGACTTTGAACCTGGCCTCACCACGAGGGAAAAGCCCTTGCTCGTGATATACTTAGAAAATTCAGCACAAGAAATACATGGGATCCCAATCTACTTGGACAATGGGTATCCTACCGTCATGATGTCATTTTACCTACCCGAAGAGGGGTTGAGCCCCTCATTTGTTGAGTTCTGCCGACCAAGCGCCTCAACCATACAACGAGGAGATGAAGAAGAATGAGTAAAAAACTGACCAAAGATCTAATTGACAAAATAGGTGAATCCGTGAACGGACAGATTCAGAAATTAAAGCAAGGAGACATACCAATTCAAGTTGTGTTGTTCAAGACCCCCGATTTTTTGATTCAAACGACAGATAAACTGCATATCATCACCATCAAGAATTATGGAGAGTTGAAAGACATTGAAACCCCAGATTGGCTGAAAATAACTTCTGGGGCCGACACCATTATCACCGCTCCACACGATAGAACAACAGAAATTGCATATCTCCTTCGGAAATCATATGAGGATCATACGAGCGATACAAGTCAACCTTTTACGAACTCAATTCACAGCAAGTTGAAAATCATTACAAAGTGGTGGAGAGGAGAAGGTGAACCCCTGACCGAGATTGTTCAAAAAGGACTTCTGGGGGAACTTTACGCCATGAATGAGCTCGTTTCCATTAAATCAGAAGAAGCCATCTCAAGTTGGGACCACACATCCCGGGCAGCGGTTGATTTTGAACATGCTGAATGGAGCTTGGAATCAAAATCAAAAGCAAAAGGAGCCGATTCTGTTCGTATTTCGAGTAAAAAACAGCTCATGCATCAAGGTAAACCACTCTTGCTCAGTGTGTTGGATGTTTCAAAAAATAAGAAAGGCAAAAGCTTACCACAATTGGTAGAGAAACTCATGACAGATATTGAAGCCAAAGGTATTGCAAAAAGTGACATTGAATCTCTTCGTAAGAAGATAGATGACGAATATTGCGTTTTCAAATACGAAGGTTCGTTTGTTTCAAAATGGAAGGTTGGGGAACTCAAATTCTACGTTGTTGAGGAAACTTCTGAACCAGCTCAGTTCTCAAAGAACATGCCTGATTCAATTGATGTTCCTCGAGGTTATGATCTAGGTCTAACTGCGGTTAATTCAATATCTTTGGAAAAAGGGCTTTCCACTTAGGTCGGGTTTGTTGGAAATTAAACAACCACGATTTTTCCACGTTTGTTTTTGATTTGTATTCAATTATTTCGGTTCTTTATATACTGTGGGGCGTCATATACTCTCCCGGTGAACAAAAATGGCCACATTATACGATAAGAAAGGAACAGAAATTTATGCAGGACGAGGAAAATACAGCCATCGTGCACGACAAATGATCGAGCGACGCGAAGCCTATACTCGCAGTGAAGAAGGCGCACTTTCCGTTTATGTCCCAGCAGTTCAAACCCCAGAACCTCAACGCGCTTCCACCCTTCAAGAAGATGCACGCACGCTCAAGCGAGACGCCCAAGAACTCGGGCAACAACTCGGTCTTGGCTTGGACGAAATCGAAGTTCGCCGGGAAACACCCGAAGGCGTGCTGGTCGCACACCTCAAGCAATTGATGACACCATCCGTTGTCGCCGGTCTTGACAGTGAACAAGCCGCCAAACTCATGCAGACCATTTCCTATTGGATGCTGCGTCAGCATCTTACCGTTTACGAACACGACGAACTCGTGCGCAACCTCCACGACCTCATCAACAGCATGCGCGTGCCTTCAAACGGTGCAGCTTTACTCAATCGGGACAACGATGCTGTTCGTGAATCAGCAGTCAATGTCCTTCCAGGCAGTCCAACCTCCAATGTCTACAATGAATTGTGGATCCATGCCTTCCTTCCACCCAACGGCCACCGGTGCAGACCAAGCGTGAGCCGCGACAACGACCGTGAACCCGACATGCGCAACGATGGGCGTGTGTGGGGTGAGCCCGCCCTTCTCGAGGGTCCTGAATTCGTGTGTCAGAATCTTGATGCTGCAAGCAACCTCGCAACATTCCGCCGAGGACGACATGGCATCATTCGTGTTTATTTGCCCTACAATCCACGGTCTTCCTTCTTCCAAGATAACGACATGCCACAAAGCAATTTCCGTGACCGTGGCCACCTTCCTGAACCTCACATCAATCCAGAATCTGAACCTTGGGAGCACTGCCTCCAGCGGTTCATCGATGCCTGCGCCTTTGTCAAGAACAACGAGCGCTCTGACCTTCGCCTCTTCATCCACCGAGGAGCTGAAACCCCACAGGAAGTGATCCTATGAATGTAAAATATGTAGCAAAAAACCCAACCCCCGTAGCCCAAACCATAACGTTGCCCCAAGGCATGCCACTTGACGGTGGACGCCTGCGAAGTGCAGAAGCCATCACCGTCCAGGTACCACCCATGAGCGTACGTGAAATTTTGTACGATCAAGAAGGCATGCCCGTTGTTGAAGGCTGCATCCAAGATTTGACCGTTACCGTTGAAAACAACGACGGAACTCCAATCGACCCATACACATCTCGCCGTGAGCGAACTGCGATTCGTGATGTTTCAGGTGACCGAACTGCCTTATTCATGGCACAAACTCGACGAGTGTATCCAAACTTGGTCGTCGATGACAACCGAAACATCGGAGGAGCTCAATTGTTGGCTCAGTTTTCCCATCTGCGAAGTCAGCGAGACAATACCACTGCCATTTACTCACCCGCTGCTCTCAACATGACCTTTGAATCCCGAACCGACAGCCTCTACCACGCTGCTAACCAAGGCCAAGTGGAGATCCGCTCCATCGTCGGTAACGGTTACAACAGTGCCAATGCCATACAAATGCAAGTTCACAATCCCGGACAACAACCCGTTCGTGTGGTCGTTCCTCAAGGGACCATGGTCGAGCAACAAACATGGACAGGTAAGCAAAATCTGGTCGTTAAGGAAGACGTATGGATCGAGATCCAGCCCGGTCAAACCGGGAACTTCCCTCTTCCAGCTTTCTGCGCCAATGCAAGTGCAGGTTCACCCAATAACGACCCCATGAATTTGACTCCATTCGTCTTCCACGACATGGGTGAAAGTTTCCGTGACCAAGATTCCATGTGGCGTACCACCGACAGCCGTCGTGGTGTCCGAATGGGATGATTTAAAAAACTAGGGAGTTGTAGGGCTACCATGGCCTTCAAATCCCCAAAAATCAGTTTACCAACCGCACTCAATCCGGGCTGGATTTATTTTATCAGAGAAGAAGATTATCTCGACCGATCTGTCGGTCGTTACGTCAAGATCGGTTTGACCGCTCGTACCGTTGCAATCAGGATTGCAGAACATCAGACCGGCAACCCAAGGCGCGAGTTCGAGGCAACCCCTTCGAATTACATTGAACTCATGGATTATGGTGAGACGTACCTGCATCATTATTTCGCAGCAGGCCGACTCTGCGGTGAATGGTTTGATTTCGATGATTCCTTCTTAGCTTCAGATGTGCGTCCTGTTATTGACAATCTTGAGACCGAAATGGCTGCGGTCGCTGGTTCTTTCCGAAGGTGGAAGGAACTCAATAATACCCCCAGCAACGGAACGGTTCGCACTGCTACTCGCACTGAAGCAAGATGGGGGGTAGATTTCACCGCCGCTTACGAAAAACTGACCGTGGCAAAAGCCATCCTTGACACCCACAAGAACAACCTGAAAAATTTACTTGGGAACAACAAAGCCATTGATACCATTATGCACATACAACAGAAGACCAAAAATCCAACATTTAACCAAACCGTGTTTAAAGGAATTCTAACGGATGCCCAATTTTTGCAATGCTACTCGCCAACGACATCTTGGAGCCGGAGTTTGAATATGCTGAACAAAGGTCAAGACCTTGCAACCCTCGACCCTACCGTCAAGCTGGCCTATGACGCATCTGAAATGGGCCTTATCAGCCCCTCTGCAACGAACATGTCTGGAGCAACACTTCCACTTACAGCGACCATTAGAGACGAAAATTTAGCCATGCTCAACGCCATGAGGGATGTGAAAGTCCAAGAATGGGAATGCCTCAAAGCTCAAGCGAAATTGGTTGAGGCCCTCGATGATTCATTAGAAATTGATGGAATTCTGAAGTGGAAGCGTGAGGAGAGCATCGACTCGAAATTTGACAGAAAACTTGCTAAGAGTCTTTTTGAGACAGATTTTAACGCCTCATTCAGGCCCCCCTCAACACCGTACACATACAGCACTGAGTTTGATTACAACAGGAAGTACAACCCCTAATCCCTCGCCGGAATCGAACCGACTCTTCTGCTTACGCAGCGTGCACCGTACACCAAGGGACTCAAGCCATGTGGGCAGTAATTGCTCCTCCACCATTCCTTCTCGATTGACACCTGCTTTCGCTCGTTCGTGTGCGAACACCGATTAATCGGTGCACGAACCGTCAGATGAGAGGAATTGGAAGTCTAAAGGCACGGCTTTCGTATCCGTGTAATCTTCATGATCAAGACAAACGATGGTCAGTTCCATCGGAGCCAGAGCCATATACTCTGGAATGGAGGCGTAGTAAGCCTTGACTGCATTCATGACTTCATTCAGTGTCCCTCCTCCATGAGCAACCGTGACCACGTGGCCAACCGTACATCTTTTGACTTCTGGAAACAACGATGAGTAGGGTTGCTGCTTCGCCATATCGAGCATCTTCTTTGCCAGCAACGGTGTAGCCGCTTCTCCTGACCAAGTGAGCCCTTGAATGACGTTGCTCATCCACGTTGGTTCGGTTTGGAGAACCAAGGCCTGACCATCCCACCACGGACATCTTGACACAACTTGTTTAGCCAGTTTTGACCTCAATGCCAAGACCGCATTCTTAGCGTAAAGAGCAGGAGCAAGGTCCAAAATATTGCCATACACAATATTGAGCGTGAAATTCTCACCCCTAAGTCTGTAAGTCCTTTTTTCTGGAACGGACATCAGGAGGTGAGGATGCTCCAATAACCCGGCTAGGAACTCATGATAGGAGCCTTTGGGCCATGCATGCTCAGGAGGTTCTGGCGTCATGTAGGTGTTTTGAGAACCGTGCTGGTCCATCACCCTGAACCATGTATCCATCCAATCATCAAGCGTTGTTGCATCAAGATGAATGGGGGCTTCTGCAGTTGCATCGACCAGTTCTTGAATTTGGCTGGGCTGAAGTGACATCTCTGAAACAGTGCCCCAAAACCACGGTTTCATTGCCGCGTCCCAATCGGTGGTTCCGAGAGTTCCTTCTGGATTGTGGTGAACCAAAAAGGCTGAAGCAATGTGCGATTCATGATCCCCGTACAAATTCGGAGCAAGCCATTCGACAAGACCCATATTCTCCAATGAAGAATGGTCTGTGATGGGAAAAACGCCATCTTCAGGATATCTAAACCACGGATGGTCTCCCTCGTCCATTGACTTGTGCTTATGGTCGAGTAAAACCAAGCCGCCGTCTCTTATCTTGTGAACAATCGAAGACATTCTTTGTCTGAAATCGCCCTCACCGTGATTGTCCTCAATGGGGAGCCACGACAACCAATCCACATAGAGAATGTCGATTGGTGGCATGTTTGTGAGGGTGTCATAGGCTTCTCTACAGCCCGCATGGACTTGCCAGTGAGGTGTGTTCATGTTGGCTTTTCTGTAGACCTCATGTCCATTCACGGTATCGGGTAACCTCTGGAACGGAGCCGTTCCAGATTCATTGGCGTTGACGGACCAAGAAGTGGGAGCATAATCCCCCAAATCAACCATGAATTGAATGAAGGGATGTTGAGCGTCCTCAAGCAAACCAAAACTGGCGTGATAATGCTTCGCAGCAGCAGGATGCGCCATGACCAGTGGTCTGTTTGGATTGACCTTTATGGGCAAGCCAATCTCCAGTGGTGGGCCGTAGAAAAGGCAATTTCCAAATCCAGTTCTACTTGGATTATGTGCAGCCATGCTCATCACAAACACCTCGGATGATAGAGAGGAACAACCCTGAAGATTCTCTTTGTTTGCCTTTCAAGCCTTGAATAATCATCTGCAATACAAACTCCGCCCGCGTGTTTATCCTTTGCAGTATCGTAAATGGTATCCTTGTGAAGGGTAATGATGTGTGCAGTGCAAAGTTTTCCGCTCGGCAGTGGGTCGCTCGGTGGGTCCTTGGAAAAGAAGCTCAACAAGAACAGGTCATCGTATTCGACCAACTCATCAATGAAGTATCCGAGTCTCCTCAAGTCACTGTTGCAATAGGCGAGTTGCAAACCGTACGGTTTCAGAGCTTCAGACCACGTATGGGGAGCTTGAGAGTTTGTGACTTCTTTGAAATCCTCAGGAGTCGTATTCGCTCCAGTTGAATTCACCACCATCGACAAGGTCGTCGCAACGCAAGATGGACCCTGCTGTTTCACATGCTCAACGTTGAGATGGGAGAAGAAGGGCCCCTGAGGTTCGTTTGCCCCTCCGGAATACCATAGGGGTGCGGTTGGATTTGGCTTCCACCCCGATATCATTCCCACTCCCCCTTGAACCCCTCATCAAAGTGCGGTTCCTTTTCCGCAGAGGCTTGAATGATGGCTTGGTTGCACAGGTCGCAACTGCAATCCTTGTCTTCCCATTCCTTGTATTCCTTGATTCTGTGGGCATTGTATTCGTTCTGTAATGTCATGAATTCCATGAACATCGTCATCATCGTTATCCAGTTTATGTTTTTATTTTCGTTATGTTTCATTTTTTCACCTCATAGGTAATAGTAATCTTCAGGTCTTCCTGAAGGATATTCTTGTTCGATCTTTTGCATGTATTCAGCCGTAGATTCCGCCTCTTTGTATTGGATTTGCCAGATATGAAAGTCATCAATGCAAAGATGAATGACCGAAAGAAGTGTTGCAGGAAACGTGTCTCCCTTGCCAGAAACGCAGAAACTGCTTTCAGGCGTGTGAATGGTTCTCCTTCCCCCGTAAACGGGAATGTAATCAGGACAACTCCACCACGGACCGAGTGAATGGCCAATGTGGCCCTCAAAGAGGTAAGACTCCTTCCTCCACATCCACGCTTTTGGCTTCTTTGCGTTGGCCTCAAGATTTGCTCTGTGTTCCGCATACGTCCCAGGAGTACCCCACACCTCGAGGTCAAGAGCGAAATCAAAGGCAAAGGTATGGCCGTGTTTCCCTTGAATGGTTATCGTATAACCCTCACAGGAAACCGCTTCATGGTCATGGATTATTTGCATGGCTGCAAGCCAATGTTCTCTTTGAGCAATCCTTTCGGGAGGGTCTCTATCCAAGTCTACAAAATGAAGGTCGCTGTCCATTGAGGTGAGGCACAATTCCCAATCTGGCCATGTATCCCACTTCGCACCTTCTGCAACGTTATGCTGGTTATAGGCAGCAAAGATTTGGACAAAGGCTCCTGTTTCATCCAATGCACCGTTATGGTCAATCAGTTCTTCAGGGTCTTTGTATCCGTTATCAACGAACCAAGCTGCATTTTTATTTCCATTCATGTTGTTTGTTCTTTCATTATGTTCCATATCATTCACTTCCATTATTGAGGTTAAGCACCTCCGTGCGTTTGAGCAGTTGGGACACCGGGAGTCGAACCCGGATCGGACGGTACGCAGCCGAACATGCTATCCATTACACCATGCCCCATTGAGCACAAACCGACAGAGGTACCCGGATTTGAACCGGGGTCCAAGGATTCGAAATCCTTGATGCTATCCGCTACACCATACCTCCATGCGGTTTGATGCAAGACAGCGGATGCCCTATAGGGGGTAAACGCGGTCTTACAGTATGCGAGGGCCAATTGATCATCGGCGTTTACGGAGGGGCTGTTGTGCCACATTTCGCTGTTGGAAAGTGTCGCCCCTCATCATAATCCCTCGCAGGTAATTTACCAAGTATCACCTTTGCTATATAAATGCACCGCTTAGTTGTTATACTATGGATAATTCATGATTGCATCTTATTTGAAAAAAGTGTACAGAATCGGGTACCGTCAACTCCAATGAACGGCTCATTTCGGCTTTAATGGCGTTTTGCAGGTTGCAATCTTATAACCTCCACATGTCGTCGCATGGCCTATGGTAACCCCCACGTCGCCCAAAAACATGTTAATCGCCGGAATCATCCTGATTCTCTTGAATGTCGCAGCATTGAGCCCGCTCTCCACTGGAGCAGTTGAAGGCGCTGTTGATGACAACTTCGAAACCTTCCCAAAGGACAGTGCATGCTACGATGACGACTGTGAAGAAGCTGAAGACGATTGGGCTTCCTCAACATCCCAGCGTGACTTCTACGGTTGGTCCGTCAACAACCTTGATGATGTCATGGCCAACGGTTCCGCACCAACTTACACGGAGGTCGGCCCAGTCACCTACGACATTACCACAACAAAAACCATCAACTCCTACGACAAGGAAGCAGGCACCCTCACCTACAACTCCGTGAAGACCTTTGCATGTGCTGAAGACAGTGAGGTCTCTTGCGACACTGACGTCACTCAACTCAACATTGCCTTCCAGACTCAGGTGATCGGAGCGACAGGAATGGCCATCAATGGGATCATGGATACCACAAAAGCCGCATACACTGCGGGCATGCTTGGAAAGGATCTTGAATCCCTTGGTGCAGGTGTTGCTGCATCTCAAGCAATGTCGGGACTTTATGCAGGTACCGTAGCTGATGTCACAGCTGCTGGAGGTACAGAAGCCATGGCCAGTGCTGGTATTGGCAACTCATTCTTCCACAACACCACGACCGGTTTCAATGCCTTTTTTGCTGCAATGAACCTGAGCGGTTCTAACAACGGATCCATGATGGTGAACTACACGAGTGCCACAGGCGGTTCTGCTTCGTTCACAAATTTGACCTACGCCTTCAACGACGCCGTCATGCCGGGCTCTCTTGAAGACGTTTCATTGCTCAGTGACGTAGGTACGATGGTTTTCTCTGGACATTGTCAAGCATTTCCAACAACCCTGGAAAATGCAACAATACGTGCTTCAATTTGGAATTACGTGGGGGCTGACAATGCAACCACCATTGCTAACGATTGGGCCATGTGCTATGGAATCGGAGGTAACTTTGGAACTACCTTTGGCGGTGGCGATGCTACTCTAGGAGTTGGAGACACAACAGGCATGGCCGTCAACGTCTCAACACGTCTCGGCTACCTTGGAATCACCATGGACGAAATGAGCGCCATGGGCATGCTCTTCGGAGACGGGGATGATGTCATCACCGGTCTTCTCGAAGTGAACGATGCCGGCACCGAATTCGGTGTGGCCAACTTCCTCGGCATGGATAGTGCGGCAGCAATGACCGCCTATGGAATGGACCAAGCAACCTATGTTTCGGTATACAACTGGGCCGCTTCGTGGTTTGGAGACGTGACCTCGCTACCAATGATTCTACTCGGCGGCTCGGGTGACATGACTGCATCATTGTTCGTGAACACAACATTTGGTGCAGAAGACCCACTCAACGGTGGATACCTCGCCAACAGCCTCAACCTCGGAGGAGGATGGGCTGCACTCGGCGCATCGGGTGGAAACGCAGTTGACCTTGACCCTGCACTCTCTGGTAACGCACTCTACGGGCCTCTTGGACTCACCACAAGCACCGGTTCAGCAATCTTCCTTTACGGAGAACTTTCAGGATTCACACCCCCACTTAACTTCTCTACAAACCCACCAACACCAGGTGCTCCAATGGCTTGGGATGAAAACACCATCGCCGCCCTATACGGTGTTGATACCAACGCTGCTAACGCTATGCGTGCACTCATGATGGGGCCAATTTATGGAACAACCAGTGAATCCTTTGTCCCAGGATTCCTCATGTCCTCCTTTGGAGCAACGCCTTACCTCACTCAATCCTTCAACAGCTGGTTGCTCGGATGGCATGACCCAGTCAGTGCATTCTTGGCCACAGGCAATCCTATGGACATGAGCGCTGGATGGGCCTCGCTTGAAACCAACGCCACCTACTACGGTTCAGCAGGAATTGCAAACGGCGACGGAACCAACTACACCATGTGTACTGGAGAAGTTGATACCTGTGACAAGGGCGAAACTTTGCTCGAAGACGGTTCAACACAGCTTTCATGGCGTAACGATGCTATGTTCGCTGCAACCTACGGCCTCATCACGCCTGAATCCCTTGTCAACACCACCGGTGGATTTGTGACCGGAACTGGAGACCTCGTCGACGTGAGCGGATACGCCATTGCTGAGATCACCTGCGATGGTACTGGAACGGTGAAGAACATCCCAGTTGACGTCTGCACTGCGACTGTTGATGCAACAAAGCGTTCCATCCAGGCCAACCTCTTGGAAACGTACTCCTTGCTTGATGCAACGCCCGGTGCGCTTCCAGTTTACTTCGGCAGCAACATCACGATGGAAGCAGAACAACTCTCTGGTCTTATCATCGCTGGAGAATCAACCTCAACCTTCTACTTGGACACTCGTGCCCACACCAACCAAGCAAGCGAACCAAGCATGTCTGATTTGGTGCCTGTGTTCCAAATTAAGTCGGCTTCGATGATCGGTAGCGACGATGCAGAAGACATGGAAAGTGCAATTGTCACCAACCAAGACGGAATGGCTTATTGGACCAACTTTGACCATCCAATCGACTACCTCACGCTTCTCTTCTGGATTGGTGGAATCGCTCTTATTGCTATCGGGATGATCTCCGCAGCTAACGCTCCTGAAGATGAAACTGAAGCAATGGAAGAAGCAAAGGACCATGACGCCGCTATGGCTGATGTAGAATCTGAAGACGCTTCCGAGGAAGCCTCTGAAGAAGCTTCTGAATGAGATTCCAAACGAACCTGCTTGCACCAAAATCGCCTGCGATTTGGGTTGAGCAAGAAGTCCTCGTGTACGTTTGTACAGACGTGTGGATACTTTTTCACTTGAGCACAGTTCAACTCCCATCGTATGATCAGATGTGAGTTGGTTCCTGAAGTTCGTTTGATTCTTGAGGAATGTTTTTGATTCACGCTTCACTGAAAAAAACATGGGAACCAAGCCCGCATTGATATTGCTCTCAATTGGCTTGCTGCTTACATTGAGCGCATTCCCTCTCGTAACGGCTGAGGACGCTGAAAAAACGACTCCAGAGTCGATGACTCGGATCATGATGCTACCTCCAGAAGCAGAAGTGACTGGAATGCACATCGATGCCAACGGGAACTTCTTCGTTAACGCCATGCATCCCGACGAAGACCACTACAAGGCAACCATTGGAGTCATCAATGGAATCGATTGGAACGACCTTCCCGAAATCGTTCCTGAACTTGACTCATCCAGCAGTGAAAATGACATCTGGCATGGTATTCGAACGTCCTATGGCGACTATCAAGTCATTCTACAAAACGGCGATGAACTCTCAGAAGGAGGTGTTGCGGGAGGGATTTACGCTGCCGATGATGGGGAGCAAATTCTCCTCAGCAAGAAACCCGACTACAACGCCTTTGTCCCAATCAACACCAACGGCACTCACGGTTTCCTCTACACTGCTTGGGAAGACCGACCAGCAGGCATCAGCCAATTGGAACTCGAATGGGACAGCACTTCTTCTGAATGGTCCGTGTTGTCCAGCAGGATGCTCAATCTCAGCAGCATCAACGGAGGCTGGGTGTTTTGTTTCGGTAGTATGAGTCCTTGGGGCTCACCGCTCTTTTCCGAAGAACTGTATTTCGATAACACACAATATTGGAACGATGACAGTTTCAGGTACCATTCAGATCAAACCAAACTGGAACAATACCTCGGATACTATCCAAATCCCTACGATTACGGATACATTGTTGAAATCGAAAACGCAGCGAGCGTTGAACCGGATTTCGCCAGGCATCTTGCTATGGGCCGATTCTCACATGAAAATGCAGCGGTCATGCCGGATGAACGAACGGTTTACCTTACCGACGATGGGTATGATACGGTCCTCTTCAAGTTCGTCGCCGATGCTGCTGGTGACCTCAGTTCAGGGACGCTCTACGGGGCCAAAGTCGCTCAAGACAACAGCAGGGACTCCGCCATTACTGGGTTTGATGTTGAGTGGAAGGAAATGGCCTCGTCTTCAAACGCTGAAATTCAAACTTGGATTGATGAATACGATGGCATCACAACCGATGATTTCGTGTCAGGACAAAACTCCTACATTACAGATGCTGAAATCAACGATTGGGCAGAAGGGCGTTTGAATGAAGATTTGAACGGTGATGGAACGGTAGGCTCAGCCGCTGATGACCGAGTCGCATTCCTTGAATCACGAAAGGCGGCGGCTGCCCTTGGAGCCAGTGATGAATGGAACAAGATGGAAGGGGTTGCATTCAATGCAAAGTCCCCTGATAGCCTCTATCTGGCGATGTCAAGAATTGAATCTGCAATGAGCGATGGACGGGACGATATTGATGTCACACAAAATTCCTGTGGTATCGTCTACCGAATGACGTTGGGCGATGGATGGGACGTTAACCGAATTGATCCCGCGATATCCGGAGGCCCGTACATGTCTTCAGCGCAAAACCAATGCGATATCAACAACCTTGCGGGGCCGGACAATCTTGTCGTTCTTGACGACGGTCGAGTTCTCATCGGTGAAGACACCAACAAGCATGAAAGCAACATGGTATGGCTTTGGGGAGAGAAAACTCAACCCGTTGAACGGAACGAAAACATCACGTTGAACTACATCAGCCCGATGAACACTCTTGCAAACAATGACTCCACATGGAATTACAAACTCCAGGCCGAAGTGGGTGAGCTCTATGATGGTTCAACCTATACTGCCTTTTTCGTCCTTGAGAAATTAAGCGATGGAGGTGAGGAGAGCCTCTGGTTGTGGAACGGTATTGAAATGGACGGTGAACAACACGAACACGTGTTTTCATTGCAGCCAGGATGTTATTCGGTCAATGCTTCCCTGTACGAAAGCGATGACCTCAATTCTTATGGTAAAAATGCATCATTGTGGGCCTATGCAACATCTGATTTCACGGTTGGAAAGGGAACCTGCATCGATGGAGTATACGCTGAAGCGATCGTTGAACCGCAAGAGGATACGAAGGTCCCAACAGAAGAAGATGTGCCTGGATTTGGAGTGGCAACCAGCATCATTGCTGCGCTTGGAGCCGCACGCATCGCGTCGAGGCAGAAGCGATAAGACCGTCCAGAAGACTCGAGAGCCTTCGTTTGAAAACGATGCAATAGACCGCCTTTTCCAAAGCTGAAGCAGTTCATCAATCGGTATCCACAGGGGTCTGCGCCAATTTCCATACCATGCCGAAGGCAAACAATGCAGACAGCAATACGAATGCTGTTGTCCATACCACCGGTGAGCCTCGTTCGAGGCTTCCTAACGACTTAGGATTACTTTTCCAGCATTTGTTCAATTTCTTTTGATGCTAGGATCAGTGTTGGAGCCCAAAGACCCACAAATATTCCCAGGTGTTCGTTGCTATTACCGAAGTAAATGTAGAGAGACCCTACAACTGACAACATACTTGCTATAAATCCAATTCTTGATATATTTCCACTCATTTTTTTCGCCTTAATTTCCAATGGTTCAATCTTTACACTTAAAGTGATGTTTTGAAACTTAGCGACATAATGAGGTTTCTTAGCAGGTTCTGCGAATTCATCCAGAGGTGGCCCTCCATATGAGCCAAAACTAATTGTTTACGTGACGCCCTTTCCAACACCCTTCCGTGAGTTTCTCCATTATGGCTAGGGACGAACACGGTCCACGTAAGGCCCTTGGAAACATGCTGATAGTTTACAAGGGTGTTTAGCATAACCCTCGTGAACATAAGCAAACCAGTTATTCATTCCAGACATGTGGTTAATTGCTTTCAATATCTTGGGATTGGAATATACTGAGAGTGCCCTTTAATCTATGATGTTCACATGGGCACGAAATTGACGTTGAGTCAAATGGGACAACGGATTGACTCGGGCAGGGGATATGCATATAACGCTTTACCGAAGGGCAAACCTCATGGAGAATGAAGTGAAAAATAGGCGATCATTTGATCACAGGCACATCGGAGTTGGTGTTGTGTTCTTGAGCTTGGTGATCCCTTTTGACTATGGAGCTTCCGGGCTTGATATAATCTTCTGGGGTGGCCTATTCTCTTTCCCCATCGGCGAAATAATTCAGGTAATAACGACTGATTTGGCTTGGGCTGTTGTTTTGTTTTCCGATTATTTGAGAATATTAACTCCTCATGTGTTCTTGGGCACCAGTATTTTTTCTGCGGTTTCATTATATAATCATCGATCGACAAGGGTAGCTGGAATCATCCATGCTGTCTATTTTGGATTGGTAATCCTGTTTTCTGTAGTATCCTGGATTTTTATTGAATACATGGAGATGCTGGGCTTTGACTTTTTCCTCGGAGGGTTGGCGGGGCTGGTTTTTCTCTTCCCGAACTCGGCAACACATGTTCAGCAAACCACGAACGATCAACCCAAAAAACCAATGAACCCCGGCAGCGTTATTTTGAGCATTGGAATGTTCTGCCTCGTCATTTGGGGTTGGGGCGTGATTCAAGAGGGATTGGAATACAATATATCTCCGATATACCTCATGCCGTTTCTTTGTATGCTGGGTGGGCCAATTTTCATCGTATTGTTGGTGATATCACTCGTATTGAATCGAATTAAAAAACCGAAAGATGAGAATCCATAATCACCAAACCATACAAAAAAAGAGGAAGAATGCACATGACTACCGCCTCGCTTTTGCCCAATCAGTGGACTTGATGAAGTCATCCACTCACAAGGGTCCCCCTTGTAGATGCTGGCAACCATAACGGTACCCATGTGTTCCTATACGAACACAAGGGGGGGCCCTCGTGAATGGATGCGTTTTGGCTTAGGAGAATCCTCTACGTATTCAGGATGGTTTATACGATTCAGATATGAGGGAAACTTATGGGAGTGCCCCGATTCTAAGGCGTATATGTTTGTTGCATATTTTGATGCAAGATTACGGCCTAAAGCAAGGACAGTCCCTGTATTTGTCAAGCAACATTTAGGACAAAAAACTCTGAAAGAATTCTACAAACATTTCTACAGCTGCGTTTCTTCCGAAAACGAACGTTACGGAGAACTATATGGTGAAAAATGGGCTCTGAAAAGTTTTACAGTTCAATTATGAAAACCGTACAAGAGTATTGGGGAGGAACAAAAACCAAAGAAGAATATCTCAACGGAGCAATCGCTGAAAATTCCCATGCCTGAAGAAATTAACACACCACTCTACGAACGTTGGAATCATCAACATACCCAAATTTACGATGAGTGGAAGGATTCGTCCGACGAGGAACTTTGGAGCGAGCTCAAAAAAAATACTCGGAGAACAACAAGAGATTGCAGAAGAAGTTTCACAAATAATTGAGAAGCCAAATTATGCCAAACGTACAATTGCAATGAGGCGAGGACAGAAAAAATTTCGTAAAAAAATTGCTTTCTCTTTATGGCAAATGTATGGCTACAGAATGTGAGGAAACAAATGTCCTCGAAGCAGCCCACATTGTTCCATACTCAGAATCGCATGATAATTCTCCAGAGAATGGAATTCTATTTCGCTCAGATATACACGTGCTATTCGATGAGGGCTTGATGCATATCAATGAAGAATTCAAGATAGTTGTTTCAGATAAAGTTCGATACGAACCATATCTAAATCTACATGGCAAGAAAATACACTTTCATGATGGATTAAATAAATCCCAAATCGTTTCAAATTTCACGACCCGGAGCCTGTGGCAGGATCGATGAGTTTGTTGTCTTTGAGGAAGACTGGCACCCATGATGCCTGACCATATTTCTCCAAATATGGCTTGTTCATGTAGCGTATCAAATGTTCACCATTAGACAGAGAGGACATTATTTTTTGATGATCAGGAGAGATTTTCTCTGCCATTTTACCCCCACCAGTTCGGAGTCCATTTTCGGAGTATTGAACACATGCACAAGACAATATTGGGTCGTCTGACTCTGAGTCAACCATGACCTCAGTGTATCGCTTTTTGTCATTTTTATCAAATTCAGAGTTCAGCCCACCTTCTTTGATTAAATGTTCATGAATAGGTTTTACAATAAGCATGAGTGAGATGAAATCTAATTGCTTCTGGGAATACTTTTTCATGGATTCCATGACGAAATAGGCCTCTCTCAGTAAATCTAAATCTGCATTTAACATCAAAAAACTGTGAGTAGTAGTGAATCCACGGGACAAACGCCAAATCAAAAAGTTGGACGCAAGAATACGGGTTCAGTTTCATACTTCACCCTGCTAACCTCCATGAAATAGTTTTCCTAAGTTATTGGGCCTTCAATTCCAAGCATACACATGGGTTCGAGCATAATACCCTTCGCTATCCTTTTTCTATCTTCATCGGTTATCAGTGGGCCATATTGATGCGTAGCGTCTAAAATGACCCACGCAAAGCCCATTCAAACAGCATTCGCATTCGCATGGGTATTCGGATGAACCCTTACGAATTATCCGATTCGAATTATTTGATACATTGAAATTAATAGAAACAACTAATTGATTAACTCACTAAAATTAATCTATGCAGAAAATACCACTGATAATTTTTTTAATGATGATGGCCGTATCCCTTTCCGGATGCATTGGAGGAGAAGTTGAAACCAGCGATGGAGAAGAACTCATCTTGGAAGATACCGATGATTGGCCAACCTACCTTGTTCCAACTTCCGGAGATCTACCAGCCTGTGACGCGACCACACTCGGAAGGTTGTATTATGTTGAAGCAGAAACGAGTTTTCAAGCTTGCAGTTCATCTGGTTGGAACGTTATTGACTTTTCAACTCCCCTGAATCAAGCACCAAGAATTTCAGCAACCATCATGGCAGATGATGACGGACATAGCTTCTCGGAGGATTTGTCTGCAGAATGGATGTATGTTGGACAGTTGACTTGGTCTGCAGTTGACCCCGAAGGGGAAGCCGTTACGGTCGGAGTGGACCATGACCGAGACGGTACTGCCGACATCATGCTTCCAAGAGCAGAGGGCTCAATAGTTGATGTTGCAGGCGGAATGCTGACGGTGCCATGGAACGGAAGTATTGTCAGCGAGAGGCTGGAGTTCCCCAACAGTTGTTACTTGGCGTTTACAAGAATGATCGATGTGATTTCAACAGATGCTTCAGGCATCTCAGCGTCGTACACCGTCCAAACCGGTGCCATATCCTCAAATAATATATTCAGCAACATGTATTCTGCTGAAGATGTTGATTGGGTTGAAATGCTCTTTGAAAATTATGTTTCCCAAGACGATCTTGATTGGCTTGATGGAACTGCTACAGACTCGAATTGCGAGGCGGACTCTAACTCAGGACCCCAACTTAGCGTTTATGATTTCACAGCACAGGACTCCGGCGTTGCAGTGAGTTCAGCATCTGATGATGTTCTCTTTAGCATAACCTATCAACAAGGAAGCAGTTTAGGTTCAGAATTTTTGAAAATTACGCTTTCTGTAAATGGAAATCAACCCGTGAACTGTTATGCATCTACGGGAATGGGGGATTGCAGCTATGAACTTTCAACTACAGGTGAAACGTTTTCCGTTGGGGCTTCAATCGTTGTATCCGAGGATGGTACTGATCTATGCAATGAAGGTCATGACCCTTGCGAAATTTCCATTACGTTGGTAAACTCCGACACCAATGAAGTATTGGATAACATCACCGTTGAAGTTGAATGAAACGATATATTGTAGATTTTGCAATGGGTTTTGCGTGGGTCATTTTAGACGCTAGGGACGAACAGGACGGACTGAGTACCGTTGTGAATCTGAAATCCGTACACAAGAGGTTACAGCCAGGCCCTTGTGTCTTGCAGGGAAAACCTCAATCTACTGAAAAATCCCAATAAATTGGATAAAAAGATATTTAATTTCCGCATTCCGGCACGATTTGACCAATGATGCACGTAAAAGAACATTAAAGTAGGAAGATGCTGATGGGTTAGCATGGAACAAACAAATGGAGCCACCGATGCATCTCGAGCATTGAGCAAAGCCTACGACCAAGTGATCCGTAAGAAACGAATGAACGAATCCCTCATCAGGTGGAGCCTGAACTATTCGGATTTACTCAAGTCGAAGGATGCAGGCATGGGATTCACTCTCTATCTCCTATGAGCCAGATACGATACCCACTATGTTGATGACTGACCCCCGATAGGTTCAGCCATGTCGGTGGTTGAATGGGACATTCTCATTGCGGCAGGGACCGTCTTCTTTCTGGGAGCAGTTTCTCCAGGACCCAGTTTGATGGTCGTCCTTCGCAACACCATGCTCGGTGGAAGGAAGCAGGGCATGGTATGTGCTATTGGCCATGGTGTTGGATTTGGAGTCTATGCTGCACTCGCCGTATTCGGTTTGATTGTTCTTCTTGAAGAGGCACCAAATGTATTTCTCACGCTCCAGCTCATCGGATGCTGCCTCCTCATTTGGTACGGGTATTCTATGTGGAATATGGATGGGGACTTTGAGGATAACGCTCACCAAGCATCCAATCGCCAAGGCTTTACAGAAGGATTTGCGATCGCATTCTTCAATCCTAAAATCGCACTGTTCCTCGTAGCAGTATTAGCCCAGGTCCTGCGCCCTGGAATGGAATTTGAGAGCAAAGTTGCCGTAGGCATGCTCGGTATGGCCATTGACACGCTGTGGTACCTGACCGTAGCCGTTGCACTGACCGGGACGCCACTGCTGGACACATTGAAGAAAAACGGAGTCATCATCCACAGAATAACAGCCTTGGTACTCTGGGGATTTGCCCTCACCATCGTATTTCGAGTGAATTAACGTTGACATCGAGGACAAAGGAACGTGGAGCGATTGCTCTGTGTAATCCGTTCAATAATACCGCCGCAACCTTCCTTCAAGCAGGGTTCGTCTTCCCGCCCATACACTGTAAATTGGTGGGCAAAATATCCCAATGTGCCGTCAACAGAAGCGAAATCGTTGAGTGTAGAGCCACCCGATGAGATCGCTTCATTGAGAACAGATTTGATTTCGGTGACCAAGCGCTCCAAGCGGAGGGTGGGCGTACCGTTCTTTCGGACCAATGTTCTTGATTCCTTTTCAGGAGAAATACCGCTCCGGTGGAGCGCTTCACAAGCGTAGATATTTCCAACCCCTACGACGATGTGTTGATTCAGCAACGCCACTTTAATTGCGGATTTTCGTTGATGTAACGCTCGGGCCAAATCCTTTGCAGTCCACTGCTCAAACGGCTCAGGACCCAATCGTTCCAACAAAGCATGAACCGGCTCCTCAAGGCGATGAAACAAATCAATGACGCCGAATCGCCGGGGGTCCGTGTAGACCGCTCGAGTTCCGTCCGTGAAAACAAATTCAAGATGGTCGTGCTTCCCACCGTAACCAGTTTCGTTTCCAAAGGCTGA
Organism: Candidatus Poseidonia alphae; assembly: GCF_943787815.1. Taxonomy (NCBI): domain Archaea; kingdom Methanobacteriati; phylum Thermoplasmatota; class Candidatus Poseidoniia; order Candidatus Poseidoniales; family Candidatus Poseidoniaceae; genus Candidatus Poseidonia; species Candidatus Poseidonia alphae. Next base: position 93,655 of record NZ_CALSNW010000003.1, on the reverse strand, counting down.
AACCGGAACGCCACCGTTAACGGTTTGCAAAAGTGGCACCGCCAAAGCGTCTGCTTCTTCTGATGAAAAAAGAGTGTAGCGGCCTGACATGCCGAGGTGAGAGAGCAAGACTCGGCCGTCGTCCAAGTCAATGAGGAGGTATTTTGCCCGACGCCGAATATCCACAACGGTTGTACCAGCCAACGTTGGGAGGTCGTCTGGGAACGGAAAACGAAGACCTTCTCTGCGAATGAGAACGTCTCGAATGGTTTTTCCTTGCAGGCCCTGAATGAGACCTTGACGAACGGTTTCAACCTCAGGAAGTTCGGGCAGATTCAAGCCTCCGGCGAATGAATCACGAACAACCGATGATGGTCTTCGTAACCTGCAAGTTCAATGGATTCATCCACATTGAACCCTGCATCGTTCAAGAGCTGTTCCACTTCTTCAAACAACGCTGCTTCGCCTTCACCGGTCCAACGTTCACTCGCTGCTTTAAGCGATAGAAGTCCCATTCCTCCAGGTGCTAAGAAACGGCGACAAGCCGCCGTGAAAATGTCGACTTGACCTGCCTGAGCCACATCTTGAAACAACCAGTTGACTTTTCTTGGTAGCAACACACCCCATGCTTCATGACGACGAGCATCACCCAAAACAGGAACAAGTCCCGGCCGTTTTTGGGCGAGAAAGGTCAAGTCCCGAAGGCAGCGAGGCGCTAAGTCCACACTCACGAGTCGTCCATTAAACCGGTTGTCTTCCCCGCACAAATGGTCGTGCAAATGGCTGACAGAGGTACCGTGTCCTGCGCCCAAGTAAAGCACCGTTTCCCCTTGTTGAGGCAAGAGCAGGGCTGGGTCGTTTTCAGTTCTCAGCATAGCTGCTCCAAGTTTTGAGCGATGAGGTTCCCAGCGTCTGTACTCTTGGCCTGAAAATCTTCGAAGTGACTCTCCATAGACCGCTCGCTTTGGAACAGCATTCAAGGTCCACAGCGATTTTCGGTCCAACCTTACTGCAGACGACAAGTGGCGTGGACCACGATTTCGCTTCGAACCTCCGCCCAATGAAACTCCTCCATTCAGCGCCGACTGGGCGGTTTTTTGTGTTGGTCAAGAAGTTCTTCAACTCGCTGTTCAACCGGAAGAACATCGTCTTCAGTCCACGGACTACCTTCAAAGGCGTCAATTTTAGCGGCTATACTGATTTTTCCAGCAAGCATACGCGCAATTTTGCCCCGAACCCATCGTGGTGAGCGGCTGATCCAGGGGTGCATGAAGATATGACCGTGTTTTGGTGAAGGGGCACCGGTTTTGAGGTGATTAAAAAAGGCCTTCTCAGCACCTAAAATTTGGACCGTTCCTGAGGGAAGACGAGCCAATCGCATTCTTCCATGGGCCTCAACGCAGAGTCGAGCGGCGAGCAGGGGGCCAACCAATGCAGAAACAGAAGGAAGATGGGCGGTAGAAAGTTCTCGCAAAGCATGCTCCATTCGGTCCAAGCGCCCATTGGAGCCGGCCGTGTCTTGAGCCCACTCGTGAATGGACCTCCATTCGCTATCTGAAGGCTGTTCGACGGGGAGTTCCAAACCTGCGGTGGATGCAAATTCCGCAGGACTCGAACTTGATGCAACATCCCTAACAAATCCATTTCGGTCGGTCACCACTGCGAGTGGGAAAAACAGTCCCGTCCATTCGATCAATCGTGCCTCCATGGTGAGGTGAGCTGCTCGGAGTTCGTCGCTGCCCCGAACAAGATGCTCCAAACGTCGGTCCGGATCGCTGGCAGCCCGCTGCACTCCTTCAATGGCCAACCGCAGTGCGGCTTTGTCAGCAAGAGACTGTTCAATTGAATTCGGGTACGGCCAATCTGCTTCCGGGAGTCGTTCATCTCCATGAAGGCAGACGATCGCATCTGGAAACCGTTCCAGCAGTTGGCCCACTTCAGGAATGCTCTGCCCAAGTTCAACCGTCCGTAGGCGCTCCATAACGCCGTGTTCGGTCATATGGCCGTTCCATACTTGACTGTCAACGATGTTTCCAGCACCGTCACAAATTGCTGCTGCACGCCAATCATACCACAGCCACATGGCTTGCCGTATGCGCTGGTGATTTTGACCCTTCCCCCAACCTGAAAGGCTTAGAAAACCTTGGAATGAGGCCCTATGAAACCAAATGAGACTTTAAATGGAAAGAACCTAAATACTGTGTGATACGGGAATGTCTTATGTTTTGCCCACAATGCGGTACCCTCTCATTCCCTACTCCTTCGGGAGACATCTCTTGTACCAACTACAAATGCGGTTACAACGGTCCTGCTAAGTTGAAAACTAAAATTGGCGGAAAGGAAGTTGATTTGTCCAAAGCCACCTCAAGCACCCAAGTCAAATCTCGTGAATATGAAGTCATCAAAGACTCGGACCAGGCACACGGCGTGTTGACCAAGGATACCTACATGTGTCCAAAATGTGACTGTGTCGAAGTATTCGCATACCTTCAGCAAACCCGTTCCTCTGACGAACCAGAGACGAGAATGTTGACCTGCAAGGAATGCAGTCACGGATGGCGCGAGTACTGAACCCCGTTCCGGTTGAAGTTCCGATGGAGGAGCCAGCCCTCAAGCAGACCCTTCGTCAAAGCAAAGCCTTGAGTCGTTGACATGATCCAGAACTCGTCATCGCATGCACTGCACTGAGCAGTGAATCTACATCTACGGTACTGAACTTCAGTACTCGCTTTCAACACGTGGAGCCAGGTAGTAAACAACCTCGCCTGCGCCATCATTGAACGAGAAGCTCAGTTGTAGCGGGAAACTTTCGCCAAATCCAAGAGTGATTTCGCCCAATCCAGCAAAGACCTTTGCCATGGGAACCAGGTAGGTCAACGAGTATTGGCTACGGGCTGGCTTTGTGCATTCAAGAGAATCCAATTCATCTTTTGCAAAAGAGACGGTGACTGAATCCGTTTGGCCTTGTACGTGAACGGTAAAGGTCTCGGAATCGATGCTCAAATTGACCAAATCACCCACTTGTTTTGCAGCACGAAGCGCCTGAGCAAGAGCCGCCCCGCTCATGACAACTTTCGAAGGGATGTCGATTTTAGGAACGTTTGGCGACGAGATGGTCGTGTTGTCCAAGGGTCGAATGTTTCGGTCAATCTTGCCGAGGTTCAAGGTCATGACACCCGATGTCGGCGTGTACGCCATCTCAATCATATCGTCGGCTGCACCGAGACTGATGAGTTCCTTCACTTTGCGGAGTTCCAAACCAAGGTCGGTTTCTTCAATTTCCCAAGTGTCAAAGGCGGCAGAATCCACCTCCATATTGATCATAGCCACGTGTGATGCGTCAACCACACGGGCGTGCAGACCGTTTTCTTTGAACTCGAAGCGGGCGTCTTCAACAACCACGCTCAAAGTTTCAATAATTTTGTTCATCAAGTCCTGACGGGCCGTGACGTTCAACATGAGTTCATCCCTCTCCAATCACGAGCCTCCCGCGACGGCTTATGAACTTAGCACAAAAGCAAGCATGAAAACAACCCATCATGCGCGGTTTTAGCATGATGCAAATGTCTCCGCGCACGCACAGGGCCCCCTCCGCCACCCGGGACTAGGTTTATCGGGCGGCAAGAACTGGTGTGTTCATGCAAATAACACGCACATTGAACGTATTGACCCTGACCGCACTATTGATTCTCACAGGATGCTTCGGCATGGTGGATGATGGAATCACCCCTCCTGCAGAGGGCGAAGAAACAGCAACTGGGACGGCAACAGCAACCATCAACAACCCTCCAATGATCGCCCAATCTGAAATTCTGAATGAAGTCTTGTCAGACACATTGGATGAGGATTCCAATGCCAACTACAATTCTTCAACCGATGCTTTAGAGAGTTTTACCGTCAAAGCATATTATGCTGCCATCGATGTTGACGGTGATTCAATGACCTTGGGATGGGACACTAACCTTGACGGAACCATTGATGTGCCAGTCACAGATACGTCAGGCATCACAACCATGAACATTCCAATTGCACATTGGAATGAATTGAACACTTTTGATTACGATGATTATTACCACGCTATGATCGCCTTCATTGCCGTTGACGAACACGGCCTTGGTGCATCTTCGTTCCATGAATTTATAGCCATTGATTGGAGCCAATTTGAAGAAGAAAACAGATGGCGGCCTTTCTCCTTTGCCGGAGAAGACGCCAGTGGCGCACCATCTGATGGAACCACTGACAACCTTATCCGAGTGAGGATGATGCAAGGAAGCAACATCAACTGGGCCAACCTAAGGGTCCAAATTGAAGTGGACAACGCTGCACCTGTTACCTGTGACAACCCAGGACAGGACTCTGGCGCTGTTTGCGTGTTGGTGCCTTTCGAAGGTGATGGCGGCCAATTCTGGTCTGTTGGTGACGGTGTTACCATCCAAGAAAGCGGACAAGACCTTTGCACTGCTACATGCACCATTGACGTGACCATCACGGACACCCGTGAAGGAACTGTCATTGCCGCTATCAATAACATTACAAGCAGAAGCAGACCAAGCGTGAAGTTGGAGGCTCGTTCTGCCCTTGATTTCTTTAATGGCGGGCGACTGGGGATAGCATGGGCGATGCAAACGAGCTTGTTCCGGTGCTGAACAAAGAAGACGGTACGCCGTTCAAAACAGCGGTTCTGATCCCAACCATCAACAATGCTGACGAACTTGATATCGTTCTTGGTCGCTTAGGGCAAACAGACCTATCCGCATTTCGAAATCATCATCTCTGATTCTAAATCAAAAGACCACACCAAGGACGTCTGCGAAAAACACGGTGCAACATGGATTGAAGACCCATCACGTAACCGTGCTGATGCATGCAACTTCGCACTCAACCAAATGGACCATGATTTGGTTCTCTTCACCGACGACGATACCGTCCCACCCCTCGATTGGGTTGAGAAATTGATTCGCTGGTTTGACAATCCAGAAGTCGGTGCAGTCGGAGGCCCCAACTTCGCCCCTGATGACGACCCCTTTGGAGCAAAGTGTGCTGACGTCGCCTTCTGTACGAAATTCATGACGGCTGGCACACGCTACGGCGCCCAACCCAAAGGTGAACTCGTCCCCATCACGCACAATCCAGGTGTCAATTGCGCCCACCGAATGGCGAACCTGAGAGAAGTCGGTTTCTTTGAAGAAGGCTGCATTGGAGCAGAAGACGTCGTCCTGGACGCGAAGATTCAACGAGCAGGCCACAAACTGTTCATCGACCCCTCAAACGTGATGCCACATCGCCGCCGACGCCCGTTTAAGCCGTACATGAAGCAGATGCGTAATTACGGATACACCCGCATGGTCGCCAACAAACGCTGGCCAGAAATCTCTGCATGGTCGCACACCGCCATCGGATTCTTCCCAGCAATTGTCGTTGCAGCCGTTCTCGCAATGATTTACGGGGCTGCAACCGGTGGAGCAGAAGCAGACCTGTGGTTTTCATTGGATGGTGCGTGGGACATCTCCCGCATCGCCTTCCACATCCCGCTGGGCTTGATGTGCTTCTACATCGGAATCTCATGGCTCGGCGCTGCTATCGGCACTTCACCTCACCGCTCAGTTGGAACGGTCTTCCTCGCTCCGCTCTTTGTTTTCCTCGCCCAGTGGGCATACGGACAAGGCGTCATCAAAGCATGGCGTGAAATCCGTCGCACAGGCGGACGGGCGGGCGAAGGCGCTCAAATCGATGACCGTGTACGCACGGCCTGAACATCTCGGCCAAGTGCAGCAACTTCAGAAACTCCGCCAACCGTCTTGGTTCAAGGCAGAACCTCTATTTGTTGAGCAGATGAATTCGGGACCATGGGCAGAGCATCACTTGCTGAACGCATCTCCGCCCTGGACACACCTGAAGAGATTGAAGATGTAGAAGCAATTTGGCGCTCGTTACGCCCGATTTTAATCCTCGCCCGAATCGTTTTGATCCTCCTCATCATCCTCGTCGGAGAAATGTTTGATGACGTATACATCAAGGGATTCACCGTAGGGATTTGGGCCATGATCGCAGGCATACCTCTGTTTGTCTTGATGTCACTCGGCCTTCTGTTTGGAGACCGCTACAATTCAGAGGAAGAGGAAAACACGGCGTAAATTTAGTCCCAAGAGACGAACAGTGAAATAAGCACAACTGATGTTCGTTACCATGCGAAAGCACGGGTTTGCACTTCTCCTCGTGTTTTTGCTAACAAGCGCTGTCTTTGCCCCAGTGGACGGATACAAGACTGGGAAATACAATTCATCCTCAGGATGCAGCTGCCACACCTCCTCAAACACGCTTACACCAACCCTCTCAGGCCAGCCAGCAGAATACATTCCGGGGACCACCTACACCCTTTCGATAGGGATTTCTACAATCCATGCAGGAGGCGGATTTTCGCTTGAGGCGTCAGACGGGACCTTCTCCAATCCAGCCTCAAACACTCAAGTCATCACCGACGGTTCATCAGCCACGCATACAACATGGACCGACACCTCGTGGGGCGTTGATTGGACTGCTCCCGCTGCAGGCACTGGAACCGCCACCCTCTCGCTTGCCGTATTGGGGGCCAACGGGCAAGAAAACAAAGCAGGGGATGCTGCTGGAACTGCAAGTTTCTCAATCCCCGAAACGCCCTCAACCAACACCCCTCCGAGCCTTAGCAATCTCACCATTTCTCCCGCAAGCCCCCTGACATCCGACCCATTGGTTGCATCGTACAACTTCAGTGATGCAGAGGGGGATGCTGAAAGCGGCTCAACCTTTTCTTGGAGACTTAACGGAACCATCATGCCCTCGATCACGGGGTCTGAAGTTTCGACTTCATTGACCACTAAACACCAATCCTGGACCGTTGAAGTGACCCCCTCCGATGGCTCCGACGCAGGGCAAAGCGTCACCTCAACGGCAACAACCGTCCTCAATTCGCTCCCATCCGTGTCAACCCCACTCGCCTCAACTTCATCGCCCACTGAAAACATGGACATCACCTACACCTCCGAAATCAGCGACGATGATGGTGACCTGTTGACGGCAGAAAATCAATGGATTCTCAACGGTGCAGCAGTCCCTGAACTGAACAATGCGACAACACTTCCAGCACTCGCTACTCGTGACGGTGATGTTTGGCAGGTTCGTGTTCGTGCAGATGATGGAGAAGGAGTGTCCTCATGGGCCACTTCAGAGGACATCGTCGTTGGAACTGGAACGAATACACCCCCCGTCTCAAGCAACGTGCACATCACTGGCGTTGGTCCTTATTTCACAACGGATGCCCTTTCCCTCTCTTGGGACGAATTCGATGAGAACGGTGACACCATCACTCAACGCTCGGTTCGTTGGTCACGCGACGGTCTGACTCATGCCCCTGCAGATGAACTGTTGACCCTTCCAAGCAACATGACGCTAAAAGAAGAATCATGGATTGGAGAAGTACGCTTGTTTGACGGGACGGCCTGGTCGTCTTGGTCGGCTTCACCATCGATAACCATTGTCAATGCCCCTCCGGTGATTACGAGCGCTGCCCTCACCTCGCCCTCATTTTCAGTTGACGATTCGCTTGAACTGGGCTACGAGGCAATTGACGATGACGGCGACACGGTTGAGGTCCAAGAGGTCATTTGGATGCGCAATGGAGTTCCTCTTGAAGGAGAAGACCAATTGACCCTTGACCCGTCTCTCTTCACCCGAGGCGATCTCCTTTCAGCAGAACTCTTTGTTTCGGATTCAGTGAACGAGACAGCATTTCAAACTCCGGCAGTTGAGGTCCTCAACGCTGCGCCGATGGTGAGCATTACGTGGCCGGACGAAGTGAATTCACTGGTCCCGTTAACCCCCATCGTCATCGCAATTGACGGGGACCAGGATGAGACGAGTCTCACGTATTCATGGTTCAAGAACGGTTTTCGAGACAGCGGCATGGACGGGATGTCGGTGCTGTCTCAACAGCGTATGGAACCCGGTCAAGAATGGAAACTTGTTGTCACTGCTAACGATGGAACGACCAACAGCACCCCGGTTGAGCGTTCAATCACGATCAAAAATACAACGCCACGCGCCGACATAAGATTTGTATCAACCGACACATGGACGGGAGAGACCGTGCACCTCAGTGCGGGCGAATCCTTTGACATCGACAGTCAAATCACTGAATTCCTATGGTCGTGGGCAGAGAGCACGGCGAATGGAGAAACGCTTTCGTTCGTTCTTGAACAGAACACCCAAGTTACACTTACCGTATACGATGAACACGGAGGAGAAAACACCACGGAGATCGACATTATTCCTCAGGCCGGACCTCAAGTCAGTGGCTTCGAGACAATCGTCAATGAGGGCAAGGTCGCTCTGTCATGGAACTGGAACGGAGGCACGGTCCAATACGACGTTTGGAGGAACGGAGAACGCATCGGCACTGTAAACGCAACGCAATTTACAGATTCACCACCACTGACCGGGACCAACATCTATCACATTGAGCCCTTCAATGAGGAGCGTACGTTCATCGCAGGCTCTTCAATACGTTCGGTTGAGGTCGAACTTCCAACCATAGAAGCGCCTCAGGCCTCTCAATCAGCAGGGACTGCGCTGGGCATCCTCGTGCTTTTCGCCAGCATTGCTGTTTTTGTCCCGCATCATCTGAAAAGAGGTGAGGATCCATGAACCGGACCGCATTGACGCTCTTGCTCGCAGTACTCTTGCTTGCACCAAGCATTGGCTCGGCTAACCCCAGCGGTGTTGGAGGCGGGGAATTTGATGCTCAGTGTGGCGGTGCCTGCCACGGCGACGCCGATATGAATCGAAGTTCAAATGCAGTCATTTCCATTTCCGCACCTGATGCTGTTTACGAAGGATTGCTCACCAGTGTCACCGTTCACATAGAATCCATTCAAACCACTCAAACCGGCCTTCTTGGCGTCTTTTTGCTCAGTGACCTTACCGGGGCCCAAGACACCCCTGCTGATGCGGGATGGGACATCGTATCCAACAGCGAAGGAGAGACGTTCAATTATCTTGAGACAACGGTTCCAGCAGGAACCACTTCAGTCGACATCACATGGACATTGAAAGCACCCCCTGTGGGAACGTACACGCTCTTCGGGGCCATACACCATGGAAATGACAATGGAGATGAAGCGCCGTATTTCGGTGTCAGCCAAACACCGTTATCCATCAGCGTTCTTGAAGTTCCTGAAAACTTGCCGCGCCTTGCCGATTCATTCAGCCCTCCAACCCAACGTGACATCGGCGAACTAACGACAATAACGGCACCAACAGAATTTGTTACTGACCTGGAGGTTGAATGGCGGATGAACGGTGGAGAGACGACCGTCCTGAACGCTACCGAAATGGAGGACAATACTTGGAGGTTTGAATTGCCGACATCAATTCAACCAAGCATGATCGAATGGCGGGTGATTTTAGCAGGAGAAGGGCCAAACCAGACCAGTCCGTGGTTCCAACTTCGTAGTGATGAACCGTCCTGGGCAGTTGACAACACCTTGGTATACGGGCAATCGATTGCAATACTCGTTGCTCTCATGGCAGGATTCATGGCTTTGCAAACCACCTTGAGTCGGACAACGGCAGAGAAGGAGCGTCCTGAACTCATCATCTCTTCTGGAGGTGAATCATGATGGTATCCTCAAACACCTTCCACGTGGTGACCACTGAACTTACCGTTGGCTCATTTGCAATGGCCGGCCTCTGTTTCATGCTTGCAGGATTAGCATGCCGGGATGTTTTCGGGCTCAGGTCAAAGCTCTCAGCCCTTGACACGGTGGCTCATGCCGTTCTTTTGTTCGGCCTTGTCGCCATGCCATTCGCCATCTTCAGCGGGATTCAATCCGGACCACAGAGTGATATCAACCACCCCCTTTTGGTGAACAAAATGCTCCTTTCCACCGCTTCGCTAGGGCTCGCCATCGGGGTACTTGTGACCCGTCGCAGCATCGGAATGAAGATATGGGAACAGGCTTACACTCGAGACATACAAGCTCTCGGCGGCATGGCATCATCAGGACTTATTCTCCTCACAGCATCAATTGGCGGAACGTATTCGAGAGGAGAATCACTTCTCGACATCTTTCATCTACCGTACGAAACGGTCCCTCTCATGCCGCTATGGATGTCAGCAATGGTCCTTGTCATTGCATTAGCGAATCTCCGAACTGCATGGCAAAAAGCTTGATGATGACACAACGTGACCTCGCATTCGCAAGCATGGGTGTTCAACTGAACCGTGATGTCGCTTATCCGTTCAAAACGGTTGAGAGGTTCAAAGGCCGGCCATATCACCGGTTTGGATCGTCCATTGGCTGGCGTAAACCCCACCGGATTCAACAAGGTTGTCGTGTTGACCGCGCTCAACAACTGCTCCATCGACCATTGACAGAATCTCGTTTGCATTGCGGATGGTACTGAGGCGATGCGCTACAGCAATGGTTGCACGCTCGGTTCCCGAAGACAACAAATTTTCCTGAATGCGGCGTTCGGTCTCTGCATCAAGGGCGCTGCTTGCCTCGTCCAAAATCAAGAGGCTAGGATTCTTGAGAAGGGCCCTTGCAAGAGAAATACGGGCCCGCTGGCCACCGCTGAGTTTAGCCCCACGGTCGCCAACCATAGTGTCAAGTCCGTCCTCGAGGTCTTGAACAAACTCCCAAGCACCCGCCAAGGAGAGCGCCTTCTTCAATTCTTCATCACTCGCCTTTTGATTGTAGATGACGTTGTCACTTACCGTCCCGTAGAAGAGGAACGGGTCTTGGCTTACGAAGCCCATTGCTTCACGGACGGAATCAAGGGTAAAGTCGGTGATCGGACGCCCGTTCACCAACACTTGCCCGTTGTCAGGAGTGTAGTATCGCATGAGAAGTTTGAGGATGGTCGTTTTACCTGCACCAGTGTGCCCCATAACGCCCAAAAATTCACCACCAGAAACCTTGAATGAGATTCCATTCAATACTTTGATGCTGGTGTTTGGGTAGGTAAAGAACACGTCTTTGAATTCAATGGTACGAATCGGTTCACCAAGTTCTTCTGCGCCTTCCACGTCGATAATTTTCGGTTCAAGGTCAATCGCTGCGAAAACACGTCGTGCAGCCGCTTCGCCGCGTTGCAGTTGATTCACCAAGATACCAAAAATGAACATGGGCATGGTCATTCGTGTACTGATGAGAAGGAAGGTCACAAGTTGTCCTGTGGTGATTTCATTCTGCCCAGCAAGGTAACCGCCTGCTGTGACAAGAAGGCCAAATGCAACCCCTGCAACAGCGTAAATCATTGGAACGAAGCGGTTTCTGTCCTTGCTCGCACCCATGGCTTGGTCGCGATAGGTTCCCGAGTCACGAGAAACACGGTCGGCCTCCCATTCTTGGGCGTTGTAGGCTTGTACGACAGAGATGCCTGAAACGAGATTTTCAAGCACGGCGTTGATGTCTCCAGTCGACTCCCGTTGCTTGCGGTATTTGCGCTGGACTCGAGTTGAAAACCAATACACTCCTGGGACAATGAGAAACAACGGGGCAAACAGTACCGCAGCGAGTTTCCACGACATGAGCACCAGAATGATGAACGCCGTCATGAAGGTCACTGTAATACGGATAATTGAGGTGGATGAGTCGGAAACAACGTCTTCAAGTTGGTTTACATCGCTGGAAAGAACCGACATGATTTGTCCGGTTTGTCGAAGGTCGTAGTACGACGCTTCCATGTTGATGAGGGAGCGTGTAGCGTCCATCCGCAGGTCGTGTTGGATGTTGTAGCCAAGTGTCTGCCAAGCGTATTCGGAAATCCCTTGAAACACAGCAAGACACAAGAAACCGAAGAAGACGAGAAATCCGTAGCCCACAGCAGCACTTCCAGGGAACAGTGTGACTGCATCTTGAACAACTTGAGGGCCCGCCAAGGCATCAGTGGTGAAGTAATCAACTGCAAACCCGATGGCGACGAAGGGCATCAAATCAAAGAAACGGGCTGCTGCATTTGCAAAAATACCGGTCATGACACGCTTTGGGTACTTCTTTGCATAGGGGACAACTCTCCAAACTTGTTTCCCGAGAACCTGTGTGTCCTCGTTGATGCCTTCGGGGTCCATCACATCGCCATTGCCGCTCGTTTGTTTTTTCATTAACTTCCCTCGCGTCACATTCCTCCGGCCTCGCTTGCTGTTCTTGAACCCTCGGTCTTCGGTGCGATACCTCGATACCATGATTGCCTTGGAATGCAATCTTTGATGAGGTACCCCTGCGTGGTCCAACTATGCTGACCCGAACTCAAAGGCTCTCGACTCTCCTCATGGCTCTCATGTTTTTGCAGGTTTTAGCCCCAATCGCATTGGCATCGGCCGGGTCCACGTCTTCATTTAATACGGCAACAGATGCCGAAGTCGAATCGCTCCAGCAACTGGGCATTTCTCCCGCAGCAGACGCAGAGCACGGTTGGCTGGCCTCGCAAAACGGGGTTTCGTCGACTCATCTCCTCCACAGAGATGTAACCATGATCGCTCCAGATGATTGGACCGATGCAACCGGTGGCCAGACCCTCAACGGTTTCCACATACTGAGCCATTCCTATCCGGTCCCCTCTTCATGGTTCGGAGCGCTGGACGCTGCAGGCATTTCCTGCCATTCATTCCTACCGCCTGCAGCATTCCATTGCGACGTCAACGGTAAAACCCCACAACAACTTGGGGCCTTGGATGTTCAAGGGATCGCTGTCATGGACGCCACAGACAAGGTCCAAACCAACCTTGTGTTAGGCCTTCTCGGCCTCGAAACCACCTATGAGAACCCCTTCATAAACCAGGCCGGGGGGATCGTCAACGTGGTGTTGTCGGGTACGAGCCTTCCCGAAAACATCGGACAGCAAGATGGTATCAGCGTGGACACTCACAACGGTCGATTCTCCACCATGGCCATCGATACAACAGGACTCGCTTGGTTGGCTCAACACCATGAAATTGAATGGATTGAAGCCAAGCCCGTCTTTGAAATCCTCAATACCGAAGGCATTGAAGTGATGCACGTGGATGACCTTTGGGATGGAACCACCATGAGCAACATTGACAGCAGTTGGAGCGGCCTTGATGGAAGCGGAATCATCGTCACCGTTGCCGATACAGGATTGGATAACGGAATCAACAATTCTGCTATGCATCCCGACTTTAAGGACCACATCAAAGGCATTCTCTCCTTCCCACCTCCCCCATCAACCTGTACCTACTACGGCCTTAGTCCGTGTGGAGACAGCGCTGAAGACTTCCACGGCCACGGTACACACGTCGCTGGATCTGTGCTTGGGGACGGAACACACAGCAACGGTGGAATCGTAGGGGCTGCCAGCGAATCACAGTTGCTGTTCCATGCGATAGCTACCACCCAAGGAGGAGAGGAAAAACTTCTCGGAATCCCCAACGATTTGGACGACCTGTTCAGCCTTGCTTGGGACAATGGCAGTCGAATTCACACGAACTCCTGGGGCTCGGCAGAAAATGGCGCATATACGACCTCATCCATGCAAGCGGACAGCAGTGCAAGAACCTACGATGAGTTGGTCATTCTTTTCGCCGCATCAAATGAAGGCGTTGACGTAAACAGCGACGGTGAAATTGACCTTGATTCTCTTGGTTCACCGGCTTCAGCAAAGAACGTCATCACCGTCGGAGCATCTGAAAACAACCGTGGGAACCTCAATTATCTGTGGGGGAGCACAGACTACGGTTCGCCAATTTCTACCGACAAACTTGCAGATAATCCAGATGGAATGGCTGCGTTTTCATCCAGGGGCCCTACCGATGACAACCGACTCAAACCGGACATATCCGCCCCTGGCACCTTTATCCTGTCCACTAAATCTCGCAGCACATCCGATACAGGGTGGCTCGCATACAACGCATCTTACACCTACATGGGCGGGACGAGCATGGCAACTCCACTCACCGCTGGAGCAACTGCCCTGCTCCTTGAACACTTGATCGAAAACGTCGGTGAATCCAATCCAACATCGGCTCTCGTAAAAGCAATTTACACTGCAAGCGCTCATGACATGACGGGCCAGTACAGCTCGTCCACGAATGGGGCCGGAGAGGCTGCTCCAAACAACCACGAAGGTTGGGGCCGAGTCAACATGAGCGCAGCCCTCAATACCTCTTGGATTCAAGAGGAATCCGTGACCACAAATGCCGACAGCGGCTGGTCGTTTATTGTCCCCTCAAGCGCTGATGATTTCACCATCTCTCTTTCATGGACCGACCCCGCATCAACACCCACTGCCTCAACCAATCTGGTCAACAATCTTGACCTGGCAGTCAAAGACCCAAGCGGCACATGGACCAACGTCAGCAACAACGTGGACAATCTCCTTGCCGAGAGTTTCAGTTCACCCGCCCAAGGTACGTGGGAAGTCCATATTCTCGGCACGAGCGTCCCCACTGGCCCCCAATTCTTCGCCGTGGCCATGACCGGAAATTACTCTTTGACAAACCTCACCCAAGATGCTGACTTTGACGGAACCATCGACGCAGACGACGACTGTGAAAACGTTGCTGGAACATCAACAGAAGATCGTATTGGTTGTCCAGATACTGACGGTGATGGATACTCAAATCCTGATTCCGGATGGACGGTGAACAATGGCGCGGATGCGTTCTCTTCTGATTCCACCCAGTGGGCAGATGCAGATTACGACGGATACGGAGACAACTCCGCTGGAACTGAGGCAGATGGATGTCCATCACTTGCTGGCAATTCAACCGCAGACCGTTACGGGTGTACCGATGCTGATGGCGACGGATACTCAAACCCAGACTCAGGATGGACCACTTCCAACGGAGCGGATTCATGTGCATCCGTTTCTGGAGCATCGTCTCAAGACAGGAATGGATGTGCTGATACAGATTCAGATGGCTATTCCGACCCCGATTCAGGGTGGACGGTCGGAAACGGTGCGGACGCATTCTCATCCGATGCCACACAATGGGCGGATGGTGATGGTGACGGGTACGGTGACAATCCACCACCGGCAACCGACGGCGACCGATGCCCAAGCGTGAGCGGAACGTCAACCAACGATCGATTTGGCTGCACCGATAGCGACGGGGACGGCTATTCTGACCCTGATTCTGGATGGACAACTGGAAACGGTGCAGACGTATTCCCATCCGATGCCTCACAATGGGCGGATGGCGACGGGGACGGGTACGGCGACAACTCTACAGGAACCAATCCCGATGCGTGCCCAGTGCAAGCTGGAACTTCAACTGAAGCTGGCCGCTTGGGCTGCACAGACACGGATGGTGATGGTTATGCTGACCTTGATGATGCATTCCCTACCGAAGTTACTCAGTGGAACGATTCTGATGCTGACGGATACGGAGATGAGGCAAGTGGATTCGAGGGAGATGATTGCCCTTCTTCTGCTGGAGCGTCATCCCGAGACCGGTTTGGATGCTTGGACACCGACGGCGATGGCTCATCCGATGCTGACTCCGGATGGACGATGATGAACGGGGCTGACCTTGACCCGAACGATTCTACCCAATGGGCAGACGCTGATGGCGATACCTTCGGAGACAACCCAAGCGGAACCAATGGCGACAGCTGCCCGAGTGTGGCTGGTACATCAAATCAGGACCGATTTGGATGCCCGGATACCGATGGTGACGGATATTCCAACCCAGATTCGGGATGGACAGAAAACGAAGGCGCTGATGCCTATCCAAGCGACGCTACACGATGGGCCGACTCTGACGGTGATGGATACGATGATGGAATTGACGACGATTGCCCGAGTTTCCCTGGAACATCACTCCATGACCGAAAAGGATGTCCCGACCAAGACGGCGACGGATACTCAGACCCAGACTCAGCATGGACTGTCTCCAGTGGCGCTGACGCTTTCATGAGTGATTCCACCCAATGGAACGATACCGATGCCGATGGCTTTGGTGATGAAGCTCTAGGAAACCTTCCTGATGCTTGCCCGTCTCTGTACGGGACTTCCTGGCAGAACTCAACTTATGGGTGCCTTGACGGAGACGAAGACGGTTGGGCTGATTCTCAAGACAGTCATCCAGACGAAATATCGCAATGGTCCGATGTTGATGGTGATGGCTATGGAGACAATCCCGGTGGTGTATTTGCTGATGCGTGTGTAAACTCAGCCGGCAATTCAACACTCGGAAATCGATATGGATGCATCGACAACGATGGAGATGGATGGGACAACACACTGGACGCCCTTCCCGACCTCGCTACCCAATGGCTCGACCAGGACGGGGACGGATACGGGGATAACGCAAGCGGTATACAGCCTGATGCTTGTCCTGGCGAAAGTGGAACATCAACCGTTGACCGTTTTGGATGCGATGATGACGACGGGGATGGAGTATCCAATCTAACCGATGCTTTCCCTAACGAAGCGTCGCAATGGTCCGATATCGACGGCGATGGCTTTGGAGACAATTCAACAGGAGTGCAGGCTGACGTTTGCCCCAATGTTTCAGGTACCTCAACCATCGACCGAATCGGATGTCTCGACAGCGATACAGATGGTGTATCAGATCCAACCGAAGCCATAGGAAACACCTCCGCATGGAACGTTAGCGATGGCGCTGATGCATTGCCGTTTGAAGTCACTCAAAGTGTCGATACGGATGGCGATGGTTACGGAGAGAATGCTTCAGGATTGAACCCTGATGCATGCCCAACAACGGCTGGAACTTCAACCATCGACCGATACGGCTGTGTCGATGGAGACGGCGACGGTGCTTCTGACGAAAACGACCTGTTCCTCGCTGATGCAACCCAATGGTACGATGCCGATGGAGATGGATTTGGCGACAATGAAATGGGAACGACTGCAGATAATTGTACCGGCACTGCTGGAACATCAACCCTTGACCGCTATGGATGTCCGGACACTGATTCAGATGGAGTGAGCGATGAAAACGATGTATGGCCTGCTGACCCGACACAATGGTTTGACACCGATGGCGACGGATATGGAAACCAACCGGATGGAACCAACGGCGACACATGTCCAATGGAAAACGGAACGTCAACAGAAGGCGGAAAGAGGGGTTGCCTCGACACAGACGGAGACGGATGGGCCGATGCCGATGATTGGTATCCACTCCAATCAAGTCAGCATTTCGATAGCGATGGCGATGGTTGGGGGGACAATGCGTCGCTTGGAGCATACAAACCGGACCACTGGCCGAACGATGCCCAACGCAATTCCGCAGAAGGAACCATGACATGCACACCAACCAGCATCTCAATCGACCTTGCCGAAAGTTCACGGTTTACGTTTAGTTGTACAGCAAGCACCACCATGACAACCTCCTTCGCAGCCCGTGTGGAATGGCAGGGAACGAACGATGTAATCGGTGACTCTACGACTCAATACCTAACGTTCACCCCATCATCAGGCAACACGCAAACGGTGATGTTCTCCGGAGACGTGCAATCCACTGGAATCCATCAAATTGTTTTGATGTTACGTGAACCAGGAGTCGAAAATCCGATGGAGACCGTCACGGTAACCCTCAAAACAACCGATTCCAATGCCCCAGACACCGTATATTCAGACGATGGAACCTCTTCACTTGCACAACTTATGGAGCAACCGATGATTCAAGCAGCCAGTGGAATCTTGGTGTTGTTTGTCCTCATGGGAGCATTGATCCTCAGAGGCCGTGGAAAGAACGCACGGTCTGATGTACGGCGAAGAGAGGCTGCGGAAGAGATGATGCTCGCTCGCGGCATTGATTCTTTGCCCTCCTCACGACCGACCTCAGAACGCCGGGTTCGAACCCCACAACCACCTGTGAGGAAAGAACGCGGTGGCTCGATGTTTGAGGATTACAGGCGTAAGTGAACGGCTGAAAACTGAACCGATTCCCTCAAAGAGGAGAGGTTGCTCGGAGGGACGCTACACTGCGGATATGGTGAAGTGGTATCATAGGAGGTTTCCAACCTTTTGTCGTGGGTTCAACTCCCGCTATCCGCACCTTATGGCCCCATTCCAGCCTATGCGTTGGGATTTAACTCCATACAATTGACATACCTCGCAACAATCAAATGCTAACCAGTACCACGACTGAATGTATCCTAAGCGGTCGTGTCGGTTGTCATCATGAATCTGTTTTTCCTTTGCTTGCTTACCTTGTGGCTCTACCTGCCTGGTTTCTTGGCGAACACGTTTGCTATGATGTGGGGCAAGTGGTTGCCTAAAACCGGATATGGTCCCTGGCCTATCGACGGGGGCAAGGTTTGGAGCGACGGAAATCGCATCCTTGGAGACGGTAAGACTTGGAACGGGCTTATCGGTGGCTCAATGACCTCTGGACTCCTCTGCATGGTCATGGTGGCTGCAGTGGACAATGGCGGCATGGGGACCGTCTTTAACGACGGCTCAACTGTATTTGCATCTCCACTCGCTGGTTCATCAGGAGCATGGTTCGAGGTGGGTGGGACAGGCCTTACAGCATTTATTCTCGGCTCATTCCTTGGTTTTGCTTGCCTCCTTGGAGACAGCACGGGCTCGTTTGTAAAGCGTCGTCGTGGTCTAAAGCGTGAAGGAGATGTCTCGTCCAAAGCACCCTTGCTCGACACCCTTCCCTTTGCTATCATGGTGTTCCTTTTCGGGCAACTGTTCTTGGGTTCGTCGGTTCTTGCGGCATCGGAGTTGCGCCTTCCGATGATTGTCCTCATCCTCATCACTCCGATCTTGCATCGAAGTTTCAACCTCATCGGCTACAAAATCGGTTGGAAAGACGTTCCATATTGATTGGAACTTCACCACATCAAAGGCCAATACCTATGAAGCACGAGGGGGACGGCAGAACATGATAGGGAACAATCAAGCCTCACTACGGGCTTTTGGCCTCGTTCTTTTGATGCTCGCCGCCCCACTTGCTGGTTGCTTTGGGGAGGATGAAGTTGAAGAAATCAAAGTCTCGGACATTTTTCTCATCGATGCAAAAAACCCTTCTGAAGTCAGTTTAAATGCTGGAGAATATCATGAGTTCATACTCATTGGCGAAGGTCAGCGACTCGTCGTACCGGTGGACGTTTTCCTAATCGTCAACGGAACGTTGGTTCAATCTGGAGAGATTAGGGTTGGTGATGAAGGTCAAATTGGAGGTCAAATTCTGACCACCCCTTACACCACTGAGGCCAATTTAACCCTCCTTCACCCAGATGGATTGTCCACCCTCTTGGAAATTCCAATGCTCGAAGGGATACCGATTGTGAACGGGGAAGAATGGTTTGAGAAGATGGATTTCATCACAAGCGTGTGCTCAGACTCAACTCAATGTGGCGGATACATCAACCGATGGATGGGCTCAGGCAACCCCCAATTTGAGCGTGCTGCAGTCTATTTCAAAGGCCACTTTGAAGGGCTTGGATATGAAACTCACATGATGCGTGTCATCGACCACGGGAACCCAACCCAGCCTGAGAGCTTGAACGTCATTGCTTGGAAGGAAGGGCGTAACGATTCCTGTGTTCAAGGCATGGGGGCGCACATGGATGTAGCACCACCTGGAAGTCTTGCAGGCACCTATGAAGGAGCCTATGACAACACAGCAGGTACCGTCTCAATGTTGCTCTACGCCCGAGCCTTTGTTGATTTAACCTTTGAATGTGATACATTTTTGGCTCTTTGGTCAAGTGAAGAAGAGGGGTTGCGAGGTTCCAACGCCTTCGCAACAAACGATTGTGACTACTGCCTGCCCAAGGATAAGGAACTGAAATTCTACATCAACATGGACATGATGGGAATCTCTTGGCCCGCTCACAAATCAAACGGTGACCCGTTCCCATACCACGCATGGTCCGGCCCAGACATCGACCCCAACGAACAAGACGTCGCCATTACCAGTGTGCTCGACCACGTACACAGAAACATCTTGAAAGCCCCCATGGACTTGAGAATTGAAGGGTCCTACGGATCTGGCTGTGACCAGCATTGGGACGACCATTACAATCTGGTTATGGACGTCCACGAGGATACATTCGGACGTTCCGACCACGTCACATTCCGTGACCTAGGAGCTCAAACCATCTTCCACCTCGGTGCATACGACGATGACTACTCCGCCTACCACTCCCCGACTGACACGCTTGACAACATGGTTACAGAGGTCGGCGGGCAAGAAGAACTCGAAAAGAGCATCGAATTTGTGATGTGGGCGGCTATGCTTGAGTTCCTCATAGCTGACCAGACTCCTGAAATACGAAACGTTGGCGTCTAAGGCTCTATACGAATCTTGATGAAGAATAAACCAATTCGACGGTCATGGAAGAAGACATTGTTGTCACCAGTTCACACTGGCGTACATCGTTGTTCTGGCAGCCTGTCCTCTTCTCATTAGGTTTCTTTCTCGCCCTAAGTGAAGTCATTGTTCGCCTCGTACAGGGAACCGGTGCGGTCGATGCGATTTGGCCGCATGCTGTTCGTTCATTGGAGTGGACGGTGCTCCTTCGTTCATCAACGGAGCAAACGTTGGTTCTGTTTATGGCCGTTCCAGTGCTGGGATACTTTTTCAACCTCTGGAAGTTCGAAAACGAGAATGAACGGGGCATCGATGAAGTTCTGATGGTACTCCTAGGTTTGATCAGCGGCTTGATTGCAATTCATTTCGTAATGGATGTATTTTACCTCAAGGGTGCGTTCCTCATGCTCCCGATGTTCTACGCCTGGATGTTCCTTTGGCTACTGCTTTTGCGAGGAGGCATGCCCCGATTGAGAAGCACTGCATCCGAGGGAATCGCCCCCGGAAGAGTCATCCATCTCGTGGGCGTGTTTCTAGCGGCATGGATGTTGATGCCCGGAGTTCCTGCATTGGTCGGATTTGCTCCGTCTCCACCAGACGCACCTACCATCGGTTATGGGTCAAGTCCTGGACCTTACGAGACAATGAGGTTTTCCGAACCCTACTCGATGCCCGGTGATGTTGCAGCAATCCAGGGAGATCGGGAAGATGATGTCCTCTTCAGCGTCCATGTAACACTACCAATCCTTCCGGATGATACCCCTGTTGAGACCTTACCTCTTGGTATCCTTTTGCACGGTTTTGGATACCCTGACCTCAATGCATACACATACTGGATTGACCACCTCGCCGCAAAAGGAATGGCCGTTGCCTTGTTGCAATACCCTTCGGACCTCAGACCAGAAGGTTTCGAATCGTTTGAAGCGAGAGATGTTGAAGGGACGTCGGATTTTCTCCAGCACGAATACCGTAACACAGCCATACGAGCAGCTATCGACCACCTTGAGGTCATGGTCCTTGGTGAAAACCGATCAGCCATTGCCGAAGAAACTCTTGGTAACATCACGATTGACCCGACCTCTCTTTGGGTGGGGGGACACAGTTTGGGAGGAGCGTACACGTTCATCACACTCGATGAGGTCTTGACCAAAGGCTGGGGTTCTCGGGCGCTTGTGGTGGCGTTGGAATCGCCAGCAAGTAGACCAATGGGCGAGTCAATGCAACCCGATTTAACCAATCTACCCGTTGATACGATGGTGCAGATCGCAGTGACAGAGGATGACATGAGTGTGGGTGTTTGCCCCGGCGCATTTCATCAACAGATGTTCAATGCGCTCCCCGATGAGCGAAATCAACTCATTGAAGTTCACTCTGACCTCTATGGGTTCCCCCGTCTCGTGGCGAGCCATTACGTCCAGACGAATCCCGCATACGACCGATTGGCAGACTGGGGATTCTACCGGCGAATTGATGCGCAGGCCGACTTTTTGGTGGCTCACGGTCGAAACGACACCTTCACGGCGGATTGGGCATTCCAGTACATGACGGAAGAAGAAACGCTGACCAATATGGGGAAGTGGTCTGATGGAACACCGGTTTTACCACTCACAGTATACTCTGATGGGATCAATACACAGGGACGCTTTTCTGCCTGCACCTGAAACAACGCTTCAAAAGCGAACCCAATGATTGGTGTGCATGAATGGGGAGGCCGTCACAAGCGATGTGCGTTCTTTATGGAGGCTCATCGGAGGGTCTGCATTTATGGCCTCACTGTGCTGCTTCCCGAGCATAGTATTGGTCTTCTTTGGCCTTGCGAGCGTCTCAACAGCCGCAGCCCTTTCCGATGACCTCTACTGGGGATACAACGGCATGGGTTGGTTCAGACCGCTTCTCTTGGTCGCCTCAGCATTGATGGTTGTTGTCGGGTTGGTGGTTTACTTCCGAAAAGAGGGCATCTGTAGCCTTGACGAAGTAAAACGACAACGACAAAGAGTCATCAACACAAGCCTCATTGTTGGAACGTTCACGGTTCTGCTTTATGTTGTGTTCAACTTTGTGATCTTAACCGAACTTGGAATCGCCATGGACCTCCCATGGGAATCAAGTCGCCTTTGGAATTAACGCTCAGATGTTGTTCCGATTCGTGTTGCACCCAACACCCCAGTCTGGCCGGCCCTGCATGGCAATTCGCGTCTCTTCCAAAAGGCGGTCTTCTGCAGTCAGGTGAGCGGTCGGTTTGGTTCGAATTGCAAGGGCTAACTGGTAACCGTTATGCACCCAATTTACCAATTGAATTTTTGAATTTTCAATTGAAATAATATGTTCCGATTCCCCAATTGAAAGTTTAATTTTACGCGGATTCAAATGCATGCCTTTCCGCATTGCTTTTTGTATGGCTTCTTTCGAAGTCCACAACATCATTGCCGACTCAGGATTCTTGCGTAGATGTTCCAATTCATCACCTTTTGAGATGAGATCAAAGGCGTTCGGGGCAAGCGCACGTTGAGCCGGTTCGGCATCGATACCAACATTCAACTCCGAATCGGATAAAGCAAGGAATACATGACCATCGCTGTGTGATATCGAAAACGAGGGAAGGGGAGTGTTCATCCAGATCCCTTGTAGAAACGCAATCCGTGGCGCCCGGTGCTCGTCCCGCACGATTTCAAGTACGTTGAGGTCAACGATACCCCAAAGCCCGAGACAATGGCCCAATAACCAACGACCACTCAGGTGCTCGTCGCTTCGTTTTGAAGTAGCAAAGGTCGCCACCTCATCTGCATTTGCAAGCGGGACATCGACGAATTCCAAATGCCGTATTGGCATTGAATACACACGAACATGGTTCGCAAAAGATTGAGGGACATCGAGGGAAACGACATCGGACTCCATGGAACCACCGCTTAACGATTAAATTCAAATTTCTGTTCGTCTGCAACTGGAGCCATCGCTTTCAATCTCAAACCTTTCATCGCCAATACCGGTGCGTCATCGTCACCGACAATGACGACGTCATGAACAGTGACTCCGTCATCATCCGAGGAAGTTTGTATGCTCCTTAGACGAAGGGTTTCGTCGTTCTCAGGGACACGGAGCATGGTCGACCAACCAATGCCGACCGGCAGACTGCTGAAGCCCTTGGATTCCATCGCAACCAAACCTGCGTTTTGGAAACCGGCTTCAATGAGCATCGGCAGGGATTCCAATAGAACGGATTCTCCATCGGCTTCAATTGAAAACTGGTCCGTTAGAGGGAGTTGATGGCGCATCAGGGCAAGTCCGTCAATTCCAGGTGTTTCTTCATCACCAACACCTTGCAACACACCTCCGTGAGATTGGAACCTCGCTCCGTGGAAATAGCGCATGTAAATGAAAGCTGGATTCTGTATGAGTTCTCCTGCTGGAGGTATTCCAATTCCCGGAAGTTCATCGACCTCACGCTGAAGGAATGGGCACAAGTCCTCGCATTTCTCTACCAGGCGTACGGTCGCAACATGGTGTTCCCGTTCTCCGAACACTTCTCCTTTAGAATTGGTCAGGTCAGACACCAAAGAACACTTGATCCACGTCATGTCGTCATCTTGGCGGTCCAATTGAGCCACCACACGAACCGTCATTGGACCCTTCATCAGTTTAACAGGCAAGCCAAACGAGACGTCTTCAAAGCCTGCTAGGCAGGTTGAGGGGCGTAAGAGAAGTGAACTTTGTGCAAACATCTCAAGAGCCATGACACCAGGGTGATACGGCACACCATCAATGGCGTGATCGGTGAGGAAAGGGTGGTCTTCAACAGAGAGCGTGCATTGGGTCGTCATACCAGACCCTTCTTCGAGATTCAACACTTTGTCAATGAACGGGAAACGGGCAGGGTCGGCAATGGTTGCAGCCATGCCGGGAGGTAATTTCAGCGGGGCTTCTCGGAAGGAGTCAAAACGGTCCATCAGACCGAGAGAACCACAACCGAGCACTCTTCTTTTCCCACCACGAAGGGCTTCGTCAACGAAGATGTTGACACCGTCTTCAACGGAGAGCGTTTCAATTCCTGCCGCTTCGAACACGGCTTCAATTGAACCGCGTGTTGCCATGCCGACGTCTCGCCAACCGGTCCATCCAATAGCCACCGCACGGCAAGAGGAACTCGCCGTAAGCCGTGACATCTCTGCATCCAGTACTGAATTGGCTGCGGCATAGTCAGTTTGTCCTCCATTGCCGAAACGGCCAGCAACGCTGGTGAAGCAAGCGGCAAACTCGGGATAATCCCGTCCAGAAGCACGTACTGCTCCCAGAAGTGCTCGCCATCCATCGATTTTCACACGCACGACTCGGTCAAAGATTTCGTGAGATTTGTCCGTGACACGTTTGGAATCCTCCAGACCTGCCCCGTGAACGATTCCAGTAATCGGCTTTCCAAGTCCTTCTCCCAGAGACGTCAGAGCCTCGTGATCCATGACATTCACAGACCGATACTCCGCAGTATTCCCAGATTGGCGAATGGTGTCAATCGTGATGTAAACGTCCATACTCCGAGTGAATTTCTGCCATGCATTGTTCCATTCAACCATGGTGACTTTGCCATTCTCTGAAGCCTCTATGAGCCGTTCACGGAGTGCATTCTTTTCCTCTGCAAGTTGTGCATCATCCCAACCAACCCACGCATGTGTTGATTCAATCAACGACGAGCGCCCGAGGAGAACAAAGTGCGCTCCTGAATTTGGACTGGCTTGTGCAACTCCAATCACGGACGCGGCAGTAACCCCTGAACCACCGCCCGATACAAGCCATGTATCGTCCTTGGTCAAGGGTTGAGTTTCGTCTACAAGGTCTTCTGCAAACGCTACGAGGGCCCAACGACGTCCATCACGGTCCAGACCGACCTCGACATCTCCATCGAGTTCGAACAGGTCATGTTCAATCTGCTTAGCAGCCGCAACTTCTTCAAAGAGAAGATCAGGGTGAAGGTCAATGGCTCTGCAGCGCAAGTCCGGTCGCTCAAAGGCGTAGGATTTGGTTACGCCAGAGGCAGCACACTGAACTGAATTGAAACGTTCACCAATGTTTCCATGGCGCCCGTCCATTGCGGTCACGGAGGCGACCACAGCAGGCTTTTGATCAGAAAGATGGTTGTTTAACTCTTTGAGTAAAGCAAACCATCCGTGGCCTGCAAGAGCGATCTGTGAAGAAGGGGTCGTATCTTCCTCCCATTGTGCCGAGGCGATTTTCATAGGAGCCATGTGAATCAAGGCGCCAATGGAAGTCGCCTTGAGTTGTTCGCAAACCCATGCCAGGTGTTCGGGTTGCTCAGGGTCAGCTCGGTAAACAGTTCGTCCCCCTTCGTCAAGAACGGAGGGGTCTCGGATTCGACTTTCGAAACCAACACGAACCGCGTGCAAACCTCGGGCATCCATACGCTGACAGAAGGCTTCTGCAATACCCCAGCCGTCATCGGTGACGACGACGGTTCCATCAATTGAAAGTGGGCTTGGGGTGCCGTTGCAGTCTTCAACTTCAACCTGCCAACGACGGGTGCCCATGGATACCACATGGTGGTCATCATGACCAATTACCGCCTCTACTGTTGCCTCCTGAGGGAGTTCGATATCAGAAGATACACCGCCTGTCATCTTGATGATGTAGGCTGTGAAGTGATTCAAGGTCGGATGGTCGGAGAGGACAAAGTCCTCGTCGACTGGAAGTGTGAACCGTTCACGGATGTCTCCCATGATTTCGGCTTGTTTGACAGTATCAATTCCAAGTTCGCCCTCCAAATCTTGGTCCATTTCAATAAAGTCCGCTGGGTAACCGGTATGTTCGACGACCACTTCAACAAGAACCGCTTCAATGTCAGGGTTGGTTCCTGCTGCGGCTGGCGTTCGTACTGGCTTTACAGCCTCTACAGAAGCCGCCGCAGGCATCACTGGGGAAACCGGAGCAGGCGTCGGTTCAGGAGTTGAAACCGTCCCGCCCTGCATTTTCTGGATGTATCCCATCATATGATTCAAAGTCGGATAGTCGGAGAGAACAAAGTCCTCATCGATTGGAAGAGAAAACCGTTCACGGATATCGGCCATGATTTCGGCTTGTTTGACCGTATCAATTCCAAGCTCCCCCTCCAAATCTTGGTCCAACTCAATAAAATCAGCTGGGTACTTTGTATGTTCAACAACAACTTCAACGACAATATCTCGCATGGATGCATCGTCCACCACGGGTACGACTGAAGTTGCCGGTTTGATGTCGGGAAGGACCTCTTTGACAGCCACGGGTGAAGGGGATGCGACCGTTTGTGGCGAAGCCACGGTGACGGCCCCCCCGGTCATCTGCTGGATGTAGGAAATCATATGGTTCAGGGTTGGATAGTCGGAGAGAATGAAATCTTCATCCACCGGAAGTGAAAACTTTTCTCGGATATCTGCCATGATCTCTGCTTGTTTCACCGTATCAATTCCAAGTTCACCTTCTAAATCTTGGTCCAGTTCTATGAAATCAGACGGATAACCCGTATGCGTCACGACCACATCAATCACCGTTTGAACGGTCGATCCATCGCTTACAACGGCGACAGGGGCTGATTGGGCCACGGGCACAACAACCGGAGGAGCGGGCACGTGTACCGGAACCGGTGGAGCAACATCGGGTTGAGGGGACGGTTTTCCTTCCCAGTCCACTGTAGGCTGCCAGGGTTCACCCTGAACGCCGCCGTGGAGGTTGTCATCTCCGTTGACGTAAGCCACGAGCTTGTTCTGAAGGATTCGCAACACGACGTCATCTGTTCCAGCCAGGTCCCTTGCCCAAGCCAGCAACACCGCTCCATTGATACGCTCACCCTCAATCGGCCATCGGCGAACCAGGGAAAGTGCGATTTGTGAGCCAAACCCTGCGGCAAACCGAAGACCGTATCTAAGTTCGGGATAATCTCCACCGGTTGAAAGGTTCAATTGACCCAATTCAGGGTCTCTTTCTTTGTGGTTGGCGATTGGAGGGATACGTCCAGTGAGCATTCCATAGAACATGCTTGCATCTTCTATACCGACCGCCATTGGGTGTCCTGTGAATCCTTTGGTATTGGCAATCACCAACTTATTTGTAGAATCTCCAAATGTTTCTCGAAGGGCCTTGACTTCGGATTGTGCTGAACCGCCTCGTGCTGGAGTGTAGGTTTCGTGAGAGAAGAAGACCGTTTTTGGAGCGATTTCATGCCGGTCAATGTTCCACCGTTGTTCCATGGAAGTGATGAAACCGTTGACAATTTGACCAACATGTTCCACATCAAGACGTGTTCCGTGATACGCTGAATTGGCCGTTGTTGAACCAAGGAATTCAGCGATTGGCTGCACCCCACGCTGCTTGGCTTCAGAATGGCGTTCAACGACAAAGGCTGCGGCTCCCATTCCGAGAATGAGTCCGTTACGCCGTCGGTCAAACGGTAAGGCTGTTTCTTCGACAACATTGTTGGTTGCAGCCGCACCGGAAGCAGCGAACCCTCCAGCAATCCATTCCCAGAGGTCGTCGCCGGTTACATCGTCTGCACTGATGATGACGACACGGTCAACACGGTCGTTTTCCAGCCAATCTTCTGCAACACCGAAAGCGGCTGTGGCTGATGCACAAGCGAGATTGATGGTGGTATTGGGCCCGCGAATCCCTGTATATTGAGCGAATTGTGAGTGCCCCATGTTCAGGGCTTGGAAGAGGTAGCGTCGGTCAAAGCGTCCTTCACCGTCATCTCCGTTGGTTTTTGCATGCTTTGAAGCCATTTGCAATCCTGGGAAACACGATGAAAAGACGATACCTGTTCGTTCACGCTGTATCTGAGGGACCTGCCAGTTTCGGATGAGTCGAAGCCCACCCTTTCCGACTTGTTCGACCGGAGTCAATGGGATTCCAGCATCACGAAGGGCTAACAATCCAGCAGCAACCGACAATTGAGTGCTGATGTCCCAAGCCAGGACCGCTTTCGGATCGATTCCAAATTCTTCGGAAAGGTCGAATGCACCCTTGAGCCCTGCGAGTTGCGGAATGTCTCCAAACACTGTGGCTTGGTCCATATTCACCGAACCGTCACGACCTTTGATCAAACGGACAATGTTCTTATCCAACAGACGCTGTTTGTATTCATCGGATACTTCACTGATGCATGTTTCTCCACGAACGAGTTTCTCAAACGTATCTTCTGAAAAGACACGGTCCATGCCGGGCAACCCAAGCGAGACTCCAGTAATGACGAACGGATCTACGTCTCTAGAAGAGCCGGAACGTGTCTGCAGCGCAGAAACAGTTTGGATGTTTTGTTGTTGCAATTGAGCAGGAGCAGTTACGGACGACATTGGCGTCCATGATGAAGGCGGCTTACGCACCCAGCGGGCAAGGTCGCCGGCAGTTTGGGCCAGACTTGCGTTGTATTCGCCGTCGGTTTCTGCTTCCGCAGCCAAGGTTGAAATCACTTGTTGGATGGAGGTTTCACTCAAGCCCAAGCCCTCACGAAGCATGACGTGCCCGTGACAAAAAGAAGCAGGATAATTGCTGAAGGTGCCGATTCGGTCGCCCACATAAGCACGAATGGCTCGCTCAAGAGCAAAATCACTGTCCATGGCTGGTTGTTGAACCATGGAAGGAGCGGGTGCGCTTGTAGAAGCGCCACCGTTTGGTAGCGGTCGTGCTCTCAAACGAAGCGATTCAAGGTCGGCTGAAGATGGACCGCTTCCGATGGCCCCTTCTTGATGTGCTTCAATCGGCCCTGCTCTGAAGGCTTCACTCAACATTTCTGAATTTGAATCCGGCCACTGAGGTGGGCGTCCAGCCAGTGCAAGTGCGCCCAAAGCTGTAAGGAATGTAGCGATGCCACCTTGTTTGGGATGGTTGGACATGATGGGAACGTGCGGGCGACCCTCGAGAATTTGCATGGCAAACATGGTCAGGGCGCGCTTTGGTCCAACTTCCAAAAAGACACGTCCTCCCGCATCATACATGGTTTCAATTTGCTTGGTCCATTCAACTGAGGAAGCCATTTGAGGAGCGAGTTGATTCAAGATCCCCGCCTTGGAATCATCTCCGTCCATTGGGTAGAAGGCCCCGTCTACATTGGCCGTAATCGGAATGCTCGGCCACCGTATTTCCAACCCCTCTAAGAAACGGCGTAGGGGTTCGTTTGCAGGAGCGACAATTCGCGAATGGAAGGCGTGGGATGTTGCGAGTTCGACGCTGTTGAACCCCTTGGCCTCGAAAGCAGCCATAGCGGCCCGAACGGGTTCCGTTTCTCCCGCAATCACGGTCATTTTTGGTGAATTCTTGTTCGCAGCAATGACGTAACCGTCCGCCGCTTCAAGGATTGTTGCAACCTCTTCATAGGGCGCTGTTACGCTGGCCATGAGGCCTTTGTCATCAATTTCAACCGAGCCCATTTCAGTACCACGGGCTGCAGCAGCCCTCAGAGCACCGTCCATATCGAGAATTCCTGAAGACATCAAGGCAGCATATTCGCCCAGCGAATGGCCTGCTACCATGTCGGGGTGGTGTCCAAAGGCGTTCAGAGTACGTTCGATGGCCAGGTCTGCGGTAAGCATTGCCGGCTGAGTGTATTCTGTTTGCTTGAGTTTATGTTCTGCTTCAATCCGTTCTTCACCAGTCAGTGCATCCCTTAGGACAAAGCTGGAAAGCGTCTCTCCATCCAAGACGTCCACCATCGTGATATCGGCTTGTTCCCAAACCAATGCAGCAGGAGAAAAACGTTTGACGAGGTCATTGGTCATACCAACGTATTGACTGCCCTGTCCTGGGTACATGTGAGCAACCTTAGCTTCAGCAGGTAGCGATGGTTCTGAACTGATGAGGACACCTTGGGATTGGAGAAAGCCCCACTTTTCAGGATCGTCCATGGCTTTGAGAGCCAACCCTAGGCGCTTGTCAAATTCTGCCCATGATGTGGCGATGACCGCCATTCGAACGCCGCCCTGTGGGTCGTAGGATTGACTTGCCGCCTGAAGAGCTTCAGAAAGTCTTCGGCCACGCGGGTCTTCGTCAAAACGTGCTCCTGTGAATTCCAATGCCCCGAGAGCACCTTTCAATCCATCAATGTGGTTTGATGAAAGAAGAAGAAGCCCTCCCTCAATGGCTTTCAATTCATTGTGGTTCATTGATGGCGTTGCGGTTGCATCAAGGATTGAAGGGGCCATGCTCTTTGGTGAAGTTTGGGAATATGCGCTCCATCGAGCCTCCCATTCTGAGGCGAGTGGACGGTGTACATCTGGCTCGTACCCTTCTAGAGCGATATGGAAGTTGGTCCCACCAAACCCGAAGGCTGACACCCCTGCACGGCGGGGGTTGTCGGTTGGGCGGGGCCATTCAAGCGCCTCGGTAGGAACGAAGAAGGGGATATTGGACCAATCCACGGTTGGATTTGGAGTTTCGAAATTCGCACTCGGCGGAATGGTGCGATGGTGGAGAGCCATGACCGTTTTCATGATGCCTGCAATTCCTGCCGCTGCTTTGAGGTGGCCGATTTGCGATTTGATCGAACCGACTGCAACCTTGCCAGTTCCACCAAGACCCGTCCACAAACGGGACAGTGTAGACAATTCTGTAGCATCGCCCACCTTCGTAGAGGTCCCGTGGGCCTCAACCAATTCAACAGAAGAAGCAGGATAACCTGCTTGATTGTAGGCTCGTGCGATGGCTTGTATTTGACCGCGTTGACTTGGAGCAGTGATTCCTTTTCCGCGCCCATCCGAAGAGCCGCCTATGCCCCTGATCACACTGTAAATCTCATCACCCGATTCGATGGCGTCGCTCAATCGCTTGAGAACCAACACCCCGGCACCCTCTCCCATGACAAATCCATTAGCACGGGCGTCGAAAGGAGAAGAATGGGTGGGGGACAGGGCCCCAATAGCGGAAAATTTAGCAAACGTTGCTGGGTCCATTGTTCGGTCCGTTGCACCGGCAAGCATCACGTCAACTTGACGGGTTTGAAGCAACCTGCATGCATCCAAAACAGCAGCCATGGATGATGCGCAGGCAGCGTCCATTGCATGATTCGGCCCTTGCAGGTCAAGGAGATTGGCGACCCTTCCTGAAACGACGTTCGCGAGTTCTCCGGGCATGGTGTCTTCGTCAACACGCGGTGTTCCTTCGTTGATGTTAGCGACAAAGGATTCAGCATTTCCCGCAGGCATTCCATGAGAAATTGCAGTTTCTTTGGTGTGATTTGACCAAACACGAATGTTGGAAAGGTTTCGGTTCTCGCCACCCAACGCATTGGCAAATACGACTCCGGTTTTGGTTCGGTCAATGTCCTTCACTTCACCGTCGTATCCGGCGTGCTCAATCGCATCGGCCGCAACGGAAACCGCCCACAACTGACACGGGTCAATTTGGGGGAGCGTGCCTGGCGGCTGACGCCATCGGCGCCAATCAAACGCATCGCCTTTGACGAGAGCGCCTATTTTCGAGTAGGTGAATCCCTCAGTGTGTTGCCCAGGGCCCCCTTCTTTCCAAAAATGGTCCATAGGACCTGGCCATCTCCCTTCAGGAAGAGGTGCGATGCTGATTTTTTTCTCAATGATGTTCTGCCAGAAGGCATCGATGCTCGGAGCATCGGGCATCAAGGCTCCCACACCTACGACGGCAATCGGTTCGAATGGGCCCTGTTCGAGCCCTTCGCATGGTTTGCCGTCTTGAGTGGTAATGGTCATGTTGTTCACCTTAATTCATGATGCTCTCCGGCACCATCGTAATTGAGTAACCAGCATCAACGTAAATGCACTGCCCCGTAACTCCAGAAGAAAGCGGACTTGAGAGCCACAATGTTGCTCCTGCAACATCCTGTTGACTTACGTTCCTTCGAAGAGGAGCATTGGCTTCGACGTGGTCTAAGATTCGGTCAAAGCCAGGAATACCCCCTGCCGCAATCGTTCGTATGGGTCCGGAAGATATGGCATTCACTCGGTGACCTTCCGGGCCGAGGTGGCACGCCAGTTCACGCGTCCAGCATTCCAATGCAGCCTTTGCCATGGACATGATGCCATAATTGGGCACATACCTGTTTGCGGCCGCATACGTCAAGGTCACCGTTGATGACCCTGGATTCAGATAGGGGAGGGCGTGCTTCAAGCAGCGCTGCAATGAATTAGCAGAAATGGTCATTGCCGTGTTGATGTCTTCTCCCTCAACAAAGAGAATCGGTCGGTCAAAGCAAGCCCTCGGTGCAAATCCAATGGCGTGAATGAGGATATCTGCCTTCTTGCCGGGGTGGTCTTTAGCAAATGCATCAAAAAATTCCTGAGTTGTTGCGTCTGCTTCGACGTCCAGTGGATAGAACCCTCCGATTGATGGAAGTTGGTCCTTTAATTGGAAAATACGGCTCATGAATCGCTTCTGGTACCCCAGGTAGAGCGTCACTCCAGCCGCAGCAAGTTGTTGACAAATAGCCCAAGCGATGGAGTCTTCGCTAGCGACACCGAAGACAAACGCTGTTTTCCCTTCTAAACTCAGCATGAAAACACTCCGTGACGAACAGGTGTAGTCCGCTACACCAAGCCTTTGAGTGTTGCCTTTGAAAACGGCGCTTAGAGCGCCAGTTGGTCACCTTTCCGAATGAGCCGAAAGCCCGGGTGCAATTACAGGTCTGCAAAGACATCGTCTAAATCATCGACATCATCCAACAAGCTGTCAAGATCGTCGTCCAAATCCTCAAAGTCAAATTCGTCTTTAGGTTCTTCTTCATCTGCAACGTCAACGGGTGGAACGTACATTGGTTGCGAGTCGGCTCGCTTTCGAAGAGCCTTACTCAGAGCGACGACCAGAACAATACCGAACAGTCCGGCAGCGGCGATCCCACCGTAGAGAACGGCGTCATCCTTGCTGAATTCTTCCAAACCTCCGCCGAGGCTTCCAGCCCCAGTGTTTGCTTCAAGTTGAATGCTAAGAGTGGTCTCGCTAAGGGTTGCGTCATCGTCGTTGACGCTCGAAGCTTGGAGTATGAGTTGGTAGCGAGCGTCTTCAGGGATCTCATTCGGCGAGCGGATGGTGAATTCTCGTGTTTCGGAAAGGGCGCCCTTTTCTACAGGCAAGGTCAAAGTTGCACCTCCTGGGAACGTGAATCCTGCCTCCTCAAGTTCATCCTGATTCTGGATGATGATACGAATATCGTCATCACTGTTTCCATTGTTTTGGGCTTGGAATGCAATGGGGGTTTCTTCACCAGAATTCATGCTCCTGGTGCTCTTGTCTGCAACGCTTAGGTCAACCATTCCAAAGGCTTCAATCCCCAACTCACCCTCAACGGTTGCATTGGAGGAAAGTTGATCCGGCCAATCCAAACTTTGGACGTTTGTTACAACGGCAATCAGTGTGAAATCATACACCAAGGAAGCCGATGCCCTGCTGTTTCCTGAAAAGGTAACGGTGAACTCTTCTGCGTCCCCCGCCGCCAGTGTAAACGAGTCTTCTTCAAGAGTCATTTCAACCTCCACGCCGTCCCATTCTTTGTCAACGGAGATTTGCTCCTCAAACGATGATGGGTTCGTCAAGGTACAGATGATTTGCACCTGAGGGCTGCTGGAAGGAGGGCGGACATCAATTTTTGGATTTTTATTGTCGCAGTCCATCTCCACTCCGGGTGCCGTTGGAATTTGCGAGGAAGCGGTCAGGGGCAAGCACATGGCCAACATGAGAACGGCAAAAAGTGTTAACTTTCGTGTCGAATGCATGGTGCACACCGGACAAGGGTAGGCTCTCCCTTTCATGAATGTGATGGATAAACGGTCCAGAAGATTGTTGTTTTCCCAAGGATTACTTTCAGGGGGACTCTGCACCGTAGACTCGCTCTGCTAGTTCCTGGTGTGTGTTCCAAAGAATGTCTTCAGGAAGCCCTGCCGCAATGAGTTGTTGTGTACGTTTTGGGACTGTTTTTGGACCCAATACCGCTCCTGGCCTTCGTAAATCATCCATGTAATCCGTTTCAAGGAAAAAGCCGTGGCTGGCCGCCTCATAGGTACTCATCAACTCCTCCAACGCCCCTTTCCCGATGAGGACACTCGGCGTTAAACCGTGAGTTGAAGATGCGTCAACATTCGCTGGAGCATAATGCCGTACAAGTTTTACGAGGTCCATCCCTTGCTTTTGCGCACGTTTTGCGAGGTCGGGATAGGTTGCCTCGCTTTCCCCTTCAACGTGCAACTGCAGAGGCAATCCTTGCTGTGCTGCGAGATGCATGGTTTCGTCCAAGAGTTGATTCGACAGGTCCAAAATCCGCTCCTCAACGGGCCAATGGGGCCTTCCAACCTCTCCCACCGCATGAGCATCACCTTCTTCGATAAACTCCAACGCCGCATCTATGGAGTGCCGGTAATTGTTGATGGCCTTTTCTTCCCCAGAGACTTCATCCTCCGTAACCCATCGCTCAAACTGGTGAGCAAAAGCAGCGGGGTGCGGTCCAAGAACAACCCGAACTCCCAATCCTACTTCACTACGAACCTTAGCAGCCATGCCAATGGTGTCCTGATAAGCAGCACGATGGCCTGCATGTGTTTCGGGAGGGTTGGAGAAATCAGGGCAGTGGACAAGGACAAGATCGGTGCCTCCAGCACGCTGAAAGTCCCTCGCAGCATCCAAGAATAGACCGTTACGATTGAGATGGAAATGATTGTCCAAGATTGGACCGTCATACGTCATGGCCTTCCCTCAAATTTGGTCAACAAAATAGCCACGTTCAGTGAACTGATTCTTCCAATAAACAGCAGCCATGGCGACCATATTTGGATGCCGAGCATCCGTCACAATGCATTTTCCATTCGGCCAGATTTGCACCGTGAGTTTGTGCCGTGTGTCGGTAAGAATGGTACATCCAAGGCGTGCATCGTATTCGGTTGTCCCGGATGTAAACGAGCCAGCAATGGCTTGGAGGTTGATGGGTTGCTCGTACTTGAATGAAGTAACAACGGGGCCCAACTCGGCAACAAGACCAGCATCGTCCATGCCAAGGCGAAGCAAGAGTTCCTTTGCTGCAGCCCTCGCAGCCTCAACCCGATGAGTTCCGTGAACGACAATTCGTCCTTCTTCGTCAATAACAAGAGTTGCTCGAGGTCGGTCCAAGACTTTGATGACCACGCCGCTATTGCGTTGCCCCCCAACCATCTGAACGACTTTTTCTTGGTCGATGGGGATTGGACATACGAAACGTACGAGCTGATTTTCCACTCGAACATCGACTGAACCTGATGCCATTTCACTCCTCCTCCGACCCTTCGCTGTGAGTCACTGTTGATGAAATCTCCTCTTTTTCAGGAAGGTCCTTCAATGCCTCAAGAATCAGCGGTCGTTGAGGCATATGAGCAACGACAAGAAGCACAGCCTCATCCCCATGGGTTGCACGTAGTGAAGCCAGTGCGCCACGGATTCGACTGGCGAAACGGACGTCCCTTCGTTTGTTCAGTTCCGAAGTGCTCAACCATTCATTCAAATCCCACCATGCAGATGCAAGTACACTGACTGAGGAGAGGTCGTTTGATTGCCCTTTTGGAGGGGGTTGAGCCAAAAAAAGGTTCTCTTTGACCGAACGTTTCCATCGTTTTCCGCTTCTGACCATGCCCAGTAATTTCCGCCAATGAGAAACTGCTTTTGCTTGCTGAGTCAGGTAGTCGTTCCAATCTTCATCGTCAGCAAGAGGTTCAATGAAAAATACATCCCGCTCATGACGATCTGCATTGCGTTGTAACCTTCTCGGTTCAGGATCAGGGAACCGTCCTCCTTGGACATCTTCAAGAGAGTCTATTCCTTCAAGATACTTTGAGAAAGCACCTCCGGATATGAGGCCATAGGTCATGTTAACCCCATACGATTCTGCTTCGTCTTTTTCCTCTTGCACCCACATATCGACAACATCAGGGGAATCGAGAATCGCCAAACCATGCCATGTGCCTCGAGGGCGCATGACATTCGGGTAAACCACAGTCGGAAGTGTTCCATGAATCACAACCTTGCCCCCTTCAGGGTCGGTCCAGACCTCATCGGCCCAGGTATGCTGGGAGGACATGTGATGCCTCACTGATTGTTGACCCAATCGTGCAGGGCTTCAATGTCCCATCCTTGGTCAAAGTAACCTTGTATTTCAGATTGCGTCCACTGAGGGAATTCCTTCATCGCTTGAGCCATCGTTGGGTCCACGTCTGCTGGAATTTCAGCAAGAACCTTATCGCTTGATCCTCCGACATACTCATCATCGTCTTCGTATTCGTCATCGAGCATGGAGTCAGCGCTGCCCTTTCGAGCGAGAACGACGACCAATGTACCAAGAACACCAATCACGACGACCAAGAGACCGACAATGAGGAGGAAATTGGATGAGTCATCTTCTTCCGCAACCTTGACGTTGAAAGCATCGTTGGCGTCGTTACCGTCGTACAATACATCGCCTGTGCCGTTCACGGAGACAACATAGTACATACCAGTGGTTTGTTCACCGAAGGGTTCGAGTACAATCTTGAACCATGCTTTCTCTCCGATTCCAAGTTCGGTCACTTCGATGGTTCCTTCTGAGGCCGGAGTCAGGCCGTTCATGACGGACTTCACCGTGAGTTGAGTTCCCCCCGCCATTGTGCCCGTATTGCGAACTTCAACCTCAAGGGTCATGGTGTCACCAACACGAGGGCTTTCATCAAGGCGGACATTCAAAATCTCAAAGGTAGCCTCTTCGTGAATGAAGGAGTACATCGATTTATGTTGGGCAATACTGGACACAATCGGTGAAATTGAACCGTCGTCCTGAGGTCCGCCACCGAGGCGTACGCCGGACCCAGCAGAGTCAACACCAGACACCCACATGACGATCTCAACGCCACCCATTTGGCTTTGAGGAGGGTCAAATTGTCCATCACTCAACGGCCACAAGTCAAGACACGTCGCCGAGCCAACATATCCACCAGGCGTAGTCCCAAGTTCAAGAGCCGCACTCTTTGGCTCTGCAGTTCCGAAAGCAGTAACGTATTCGCCCCATGGCAAGTCATTTTGAGGGTCGTCATAGAATTTCCAATTGACCATTAAATCTCCGTAGAACATGGCTTCTTGTTCCGCAACGGTCACTGAAATGTCGACGCAGTGGAAGGTAGCAGTGGACAATACATCGCTGATGATATCACCCGTTGCACCTTTTTGAGCCAGCCATGAATTTGCGAGAACTGTTGGTGCGGTCCGGTCAACCTTTATGTTGAAGGTACTGCATCCATAAACGGTTGAATCATCGCAGAAACCAGCGGTGAAATCCTCTGCACCGGCTGGAAGATTGACCAGCTTAAATTCATAGGTGTATTCGTTCGTGAACACCGGTGCTGTGATGTTGATTTCAAACACTCCGCCAGAGAAGTTGTGATAGGTGGTTTCGCTGGACTGGAATACGTATCCTTTGTCCCTGCTCTCTTGGGTGTCAAGTGTTTCTAAACGTGTAATTTCCATGGTGAGTTCAGCTTCAGGGGTGACATATACACTGTTGAAGATGCCATCTTGGTAAGCGTATTGGCCCGAGAATTGGATGGTGTCCCCGGAGTAAATGAATCCTTGACGGATGTCTTGTGTGTAGGGTGCGCTCATGTCTTCAAAGTACGGCGTGATCATCAAGTCATTCACAGGGTCAGTGCGAACGTCGAGTCGAATTCCATCGCTGTAGTACCACTTCTGGATGTAACGGCCAGGAGATGGAAGCATTCGGTAGAGTGCGTTGTCCAAGTCTTGCATAAACAACTCTGGCGTACTTTCTGCCGTCAAACCAACAACGCCCCAGTCAATTCGAACTGGAATGTCTAGAATGAAGTCAGATTCGAACGGATCGATAAGAGCGGTTCCATCCATTGCACGAAGGGTCGGCCCCTCGTTATCATCGTCTTCTTGAACGATTTCAATGTAAGGGCTGTCGGTCCACGCAGTATCATTGCGCGGGAAGTACCAAACGGTCATGTCATCACGAGTTTTGTCGAGAACGATCTTGAAGTAATCAACATCCCGCCATCCGTTATCGTCGTTTGCTTCTGCGAGAAGGTGGTACGTGTTCCCAGCGTACATGGTTTGGTTCCACTTTCCTTCCCATTGCATTGAAGCAGAGTTGAGGAAACTGTTTTCCTGGGAATCTTCAACGAAGAAGTTGCGTATTACCGGACTTTCGGACGACATGGACACGTAGGTTACCTTGTCGTTCTCAAATCCAGGAGCGCCACCATCAATTGGGTTACCTGCTAGATCGTAGCCTTCAATCCAAAGCGATACCTTTCCTGCGGGGTCTTGTCCGACGTTGGCATAGTCGTTGAATTCTCCGGAGTAGTTTGCGGTTGGAGCCTCACCGTCCCCTTGGAGGGTGATGGTTGCGTACTCTGAAGCATCTGGTATTCCATCGCTGTTGGCGTCGTGATCGTGTTCCACCCAGTAATGCAAGTCAAGTGTTGCTGGTGGATTGGGCAGATCTTGACTGCTCATTCGAATCTCTTGAGTTTCTTGAGGAACAACCCATGTATCGTCAAGCAAGAGACGCCAATCGTCGTCTGTCCCAGGACTCAATACTTCAATATCCAGCAAATTTGGCTCATATGTATCGATCGTGATGTCAAATGG
Organism: Candidatus Poseidonia alphae; assembly: GCF_943787815.1. Taxonomy (NCBI): domain Archaea; kingdom Methanobacteriati; phylum Thermoplasmatota; class Candidatus Poseidoniia; order Candidatus Poseidoniales; family Candidatus Poseidoniaceae; genus Candidatus Poseidonia; species Candidatus Poseidonia alphae. Next base: position 54,789 of record NZ_CALSNW010000003.1, on the reverse strand, counting down.
AATGGCACATGACTCATCGGGATTGTACATGGTAGGCGGGCAAAGAATATCGCCACCTTCGTAACCGCGTAAGGCGAATCGATACGTCTCAACTCCTGCTGCTGAACCAAGGTCAACATTCCAGTTAAAGTCGCCACCAATGATCCCCGAGCGGTTAGCGACCTCTTCCCATTCAATGGTGATGTTTCCGTCGGTGTTGTTGACATGCTTGAGTTCTAGAACAAGGAAGTAGGCTGCAGGGTCTGGAGAGTATGGGAGGTCTTCAAGTCGGACTTCACCCACGAGATTGATGTCTTGACCGGATTCTGCATTCGTTAGAGATTGTGCGACTCCAATGCTGTTTTGCAACTCAAAGGTTGTAATCCCTGCATCGTTTTCAACGGCATTACCAACGCTTGGGTCAAACAAGAGAGCGTCAGGTAGGCCGTTAACGTTGCTTGCTGTTGTAAGCCCTGCATACATGCGGACAGCTTCAGTGTCATCCCAGTTTGAATTGACACGGAAATGCCAAGTCACTTGCTTTCCATTGGTGAATTCCGAAACTGAGGACGTGGATTCGAGCGTGATGAGGTCATGTTCGTCACTGGCTTCAGAGAATTGCATGAAGTCCGACCATGTGAGTTTGATGTAATCTGCTGGAGTCTCTAACGTCACCCAAGCTTCAGACAGTGCTGTTCCCGTCAATGGGTCAACAGCGTGCGTCGTGATGACTTCATAGATTTCTCCGTTTGGATAGAGTCCAGCTGGATTGTTCGTCACCGAGAGCGTGTTGGCGTATCCTGTGCTTGAGGACACAGACAATGCGCTCAACTGCACACCGCCTCCGGAATCAGAATGTACGGCGACCGGAACACGAGCATTGGCGCCCCCTCCAGTCCAAAGTGCAATTCCTTGGTTGAGTTCAATATCAAACCCGTCAAGAGCGTTAATGGTGGTGGAATAGTTGTAAACAACATCAAGACCAACCACATTCAGAGAGGTCCCTGATGAGGCATTTGGTGAATTGACTGCGAACCGGAAGGTGACCCAATACCGTCCGAATTCGTCTTCATGGTTTCCTGCGACCGATGGATTGGTCAGGAGGCTGTTGATGGCCTCTTTCAGCAGCAGTGGGGATTGAAGCGCATCGGTAATAATGATGCTTCTGTTCGGCATATCGCCCAAAGACACGGCTTGTGACCCCGCCATAAGGGAGAGCTCAAACCCTTCGGACGGATTTGAATTTGAGCGAATGGTAACGTCATCAAACGAAACATCAGCCGATGAAACTTCAGCTCCGGCAGGAAGCATGAAAAAGGCTCCTTCGGCCTCGCCGTTAACATTCAACGTCATGCTCGCATCGTCTGCTGCGTAGTTGATGTTGTCCACCTTGTTGAGGATAAAGTTCGTCTGGCGTCCAAACATTCCAAACGCAGGTTCAGTGAACCCATAGTCGACGTCGCCATCATCAGCAATGTCAATTCGCAGGTTTTCAGCGTGGTGTCCAAATTCCAAATCAAACCAAATACCGCTCACTTCACATGAACCCATGTAGGAAGTCATTGAAGTGAAGCCAAAGATTGGTGCCTCGAAATCGGTCTTTACGTCCACCGTTAAATTGACGTTCGAGGATTGGCCGAGAGGTATGATGCTCACATCGGGAGATTCGCTGCAATCATCTTGTATGTAGGGCGTTACCGAAGTGATTGGATAACTGAATTTACTTCGCTCAAAGCTCGTTGAGAACGATTCTTGAATCACTTCTGGAGTGTAAATCATCGGCATTCCCGCCCCCGGCGTTGACCAAATTCCATTCGAAACAGAACCCATAGAAGAAGATGTGGAGTTGAATCCTGTACCGACTCTCGTACCCATGCTAAATCCATGCATGACTGCAGTTGAGAGGCGGTCTGGGCCTGAATCAAAATTGAAACGAAGGTTAACTGAGAAATACTTTGATGTGTCAATATCCCAAAGTTCGATGATGTCTCCAGAAAGTCCGATCATCGGCACACCAGAGGTATCGTTGATGACTCGGTTGTTCGCATCCAATACATCGACCGAAAGTTGCGCGCTGAGTGATGTTGATGCTTCAATACTCAACAAACCGTAGCCGTTCGGATGATTTTCACCCCCGAACACCGAGGGAGAAATACCCCGAACGGTCATGCTGGCATTTTGGGGAAGTACATCACCGAGACGGAAGTTGTCGATATGCCATCCGGACATGTTGTTATCAAGAGGGATATCGACTTCTTGGACACCGTTGTGTTCCAAAATAAAACGAATCTGAACATAATCGCCGATGAAATCATTCAGGTCAACTGCAAGGGTCGCCCACCCAGTGGGGTTCTGAGCGTACGTTGAGGATCCCGCAAGTCCGTGATTTTTCGGGCCCGAGGCGGTGTCTAGTCCACTGCACCCGGTGTTCACTTTGTTGTCCAACTGCCATCCATTTGCCCGTTGAGCATAACCTTGGTTGAAACTGATTCCCGTGCTGTTTCCAATGTCAATCGGGAGAAACTGGAATCCTGTTGAGTCGGGGGGGAAGCCTGGATTAGGCGAGGAGCGGATTTGCATGTAAGCACAATCCGCGTAACGAATTGAATTTTGTGCACTGCCTGCATATGCTTCGAGACTGTGCCAGGAGGAAAAGGTCGCCGTCTTGCTCTTGAGTGTAGGGTCAACGTACAACTCTGGAGAATTCATATACAGTTCGTACGGGAGTTCTCCGTTATCGTCGGTGTAATTGTTATCGCCAAGGTTTGTCCCCCAGCAATCGTTACCCGAGGCACAATTTGCAGGCGCATCGGTCGAAGACAAAGCACCATGGACCCAACCTTGACTTGAAGGGGGTGGACTTGAGAAATCCATAAATCCAGCAAACGTTCCTTCAAAATCAGTCAAGAACCCTTCAGCCTTGAGCGACAACGGCGTAGCATCTCCTGAACTGTCTTCGTATTGGAACATGGTCTCATCTGAAAACTCAGTCAATTGATTGTTATGGGCGGGATTCCAAACTCGGTCACTGGTTTCCAAGTCAATCCTTGAATGAGCAGCATGTTCCACCATTTCTGTGGAGATGGTCATTGAAGCTCCGGTCACGGTTTCTCCAACGGGAAGGTCGATGGCACCGTCGACAATGTTGGTCAGTGCTGCACCGTTTCGTATCTCCACATCAACTTCTGAGGAACCGTCTGCGAAGGTTGTGACACTTGCGCCAGCGAACGGGGCAAGGAGCATCAAAAATACGAGGAAAAATGGTGTACTTCTACGGGGTGTTTCATTCGGCATGGTGTCACCTACACTCCCCGGAGGATTCATCCACATAAAACCTCGTCGCTCTCCTGTCAACGTCTTTTAAAAACCAATGAATTCACAAGTTGTTGTTAACATGAGTTATGAGGGAGAACACCTTGGGAGAAACATGGACCCTTACTCAACCGAACCCGTCACCCTCATTGAGGAGGTTTTTCCTCAGGATACCAATGCATACAATACCCTCTTTGGAGGACGACTTCTTTCCCTGATGGACAAAGCAGGAGGCATCGCTTGTGCCAAATTCGCCCACCGTGAATTTGTCACGATTTCAATTGACACCTTGACGTTTATCGCACCTGCACGCCAGGGCGATCTTTTGGAAGTCACTGGAGAAGTCGTCTTCACCAGCAGCCATACAGCATGTACCAAAGTCACAGCCTATACGATGAGTAAGGCCACATGGGAAAAGAACATTATTTGCGAAGGCTACTTTTTCTTTGTGGCCATCGATTCGATGATGCGCCCGATTCCGATCCCACAATACACTCCTGAGACAGACGATGAAAAAGAAGAATGGGCAAAAGCGAAAGCCATCCGTGAGAACATGCTGGCCCAAAAGGCCAAACGGTCGTCTTGAAACCACCCCCACCTTCATGAGGAAGTCTCCGGTGGGCGTCATATGGTCGTACTTAACATCGCCATGATCGGATCGGATGAACTGGCTAAAAGCATTGCAAAAGCCGCAGACCAGCGTGACGTGCACACCTATGTCCACAAGGAGATGGACGGGGGCGGGGCACGCATTCTCTCTCTGATTCGCCCAGCCAAATACCCCGAACGGCTGCCACCCTTCCTCAACGCCCTTTCAACCGCTCAAGTTGGAATCATTGAGGTCACAGAAGTCAATGCTACCCTCGGAGAAGTTCTTGTCGCTTTCGCCAGTTCAGGCATCACCAACGGAGTCGCTGTCCTCAATCCTGCAGACGGTTCTTGGATTGACCAAGACCAAGTCGCTATGCTCTTTAAACAGGCTGGTTTGGCTCACTGGACCTTTGAAAAGAACGATGGACCACACCTGCGGGAGTGCCTGTACACCCTGATGGACCAACGCATTCCTGATTTGCTTGCAAATGCAGAAGCACCGCTTGTCATCCCTGTTGATCAACACTTCAACGTGAAGGGAATCGGTTTGGTTGCTATTGGCTATGTGCAATCAGGGACCGTCAGCGTTCACGATGAACTGATTCTCTTACCTGCTAACGGAGGAGGAAGCGCAAAATCGCTCCAAGTAATGGACGATGATGTTCCCAGCGCGTCTGCTGGAGACCGAGTCGGCCTTGCGCTTAGAAATGCAAAGGAAGACCATCTTACTGGAGGCACAATCATCGTTCATCCAGCGGTTGAAGATAAGCGAACCAACACCTCAGTGCCGCTAGCGGTTGAACAACATGTCGATTCGTCTGTTGAATTGTCGGTTTCGCCGTTCCAAAAGCGCTCTTTGGCGGTTGGCGATGTGATTCACGCCAGTGTTGACTTGCAATTTGTTGTGGGCCGAGTTACCTCCAGTGATGGTTCGAGACTGAATGTGACCTGGGAAAGCCCGCTTTTCATTCGTAAAACAAACCCGCCGCAAGTGCTGATCGCTCAACTGGATTCGAAACCCAGAATCATGGGTTCAGCCAAGCTTGAAAAACAAGATTAAACGTCTTGTCGGCGGAAGCATTGCGGTGAACGATTCGCCTCTACTTTCCTTGCGTTCTGCGGTGGATTGATAACCGCGCCCCGATGCTCCTCGGAATGGGATGCACGAAATTGGGCAGGAATCTGTACCAACGAGTGAAAGTGATACAGAGATGTTCACTTCGCTGCGGTTGGCGGAACCGTCGGAACGGGCCACTATCAGCTTGGATGAGCGCATGCTGACCATCCAAGGTAAACGAAGTTCTGCGATTAACGTGCGTGTGGGGGCAATCGATAGCGTCCAACATCATTCATCCAATCTGGTCCCAAATTGGTTGCTAATGATGGGTTTTGTCTCCATATGGGTTGGATGGCGATATATGGTCCCGCCCGTGTACCAGTGGTCGTTCATGTTGCTTGGGGGAGCTGCAATTTTCGCACGAATATTTACCAGACAACCTACGGTAACGATTCAAACTGCATCAAACGACACCCATGTGTTGTTTGGCAACGAACATGTTCTCAGACACCTCACCTTCATGGTTAACAAATTGTTGAAAGGCAAGAGTTTGGCTTACGCCCGACTGGCCTGGAATAGCGTTGACCGTACGCATCAAGAGCAGGAGGGGTTGATGCCTGCCCCCGAACTGCCTGTTGTCATCAATACACCGTTACCGATCGATATGTTTCTTTCATCACTTGGTGAAGGGGAGTTGGACGAAGCGGTGCCCTTCGTGCAAGAACAGGAGCCCGAGTGGATGCCTACGCATTCGCCTGAACCCTCCCAGCCTACGATTCTCCCCAGTTTCCTTTCCACCTGGCACTCTGAGCAGGCCGCAGCGGAACGGGCGACCTATCCTGCTGACCATCATCCAGTACCCGTTCATCTTCCGGTGTTGGAACCACAACGACGGCCGCTGATGCATCAAGAGTCCGACCGACCGCCCCATGAATACCGAGCACCTCAACCCTTCTTGCCGTCTTTTTTTGGGCAAGATGAAGTACACATCCCCCAACGAACTGAAGAGATACTGGAAGAGGAGGAGGAACCCATACTCCTCGATGCTGAACTGATTCCCTTCATCGACACAATTCCAGCCGGAGACGAGGTTGAGACCCTCCCCCTGCCTCGTCAAAACATTACCCTTGAACGTGAAAGACCCCTCTTACAACCTCGCAAGCCACGGGACCCTGACCGGTCCTCCTTCCGGCCCCGTCACCGCCCGCAATCGCGTCCTCGAACGGCTGCCAGCCCCAGGGGATTCCTCAGCCAGTTGCGCAAGGTAGCCACAGAGATTCTTTCAGGAACAAAAGCCCCATCAAGACCTTCTCCATACGGTACAAGCACCACATCTTCAGCACTACGTGAGCAGGCCCAACAAGCGCATGATGAGCAAACTGGAGAGGTGCTGCGTAATCTCTCAAGTGAGAACGGTGGTGTGTTTGGGCAAGATGAGATGGAGCGACTTCAGGAGAAGGTAGAAACCATGCTGGCTACAGTTGGGGAAATGGATTCAGAGCGCCGACCCCCCGATCTGGATGATGTGTCCTTCGCAGACCTCAAAGCATCGGTTCCTGAGGACGATAGACGAGTTCGACAGTTGGACGATTGAGTGTTACGAGAATTCAATCATGCTGGCATAATCCGCCAGCCGTTGTTCAAATTGCTCGGTCGTCAACTTGCAAAGTGCCTCTGTCCCAAAACTCGTCAGGGTGAAACTTGCTGTAACGGTTGCAACAGCAAGTCCTTGTTTGAGTTCATGCAAGGTAACGGGGCCTTCACTGAGTGAGAAATGCGCTGCGAGCGAACCTGCAAAACTATCACCGCAACCGGTAGGGTCAGCAATATCAGCAGTCGGATATGCAGGGAGCGCAATCCATTGACCGTTATGGAGAGCAATGACACCATGCTCGCCTCGTTTGACCACCAAAGTGGACGTTGAAGTTTCCTTCGCCAAGGTGTTCATGGCTCGTACAATGTTGTCATCTCCCGCCAACATTCTCACCTCACCATCGTTGATGATAACCACATCAGCTCGGCGCATAACTTTCAGTAAATCCGGTTGAGCAATCTCAATCCATAGATTCATCGAATCCAGCATGGTCAACCTTTGTGGGGATGTTTGATCCATGACTGAGGCCTGAATCCCCGGATGCAAGTTTGCACAAAAGACGATTGACGGTGACGAGAGTGGGGGTGCGATCTCAGGCTTGAAATGTTCAAAGACATTGAGATACGTGGCTTTAGTCACCGCCTCAGCCATCGAGCCATGATAACTTCCTTCCCATCTGAACGTCTTTCCCGGAGCAACTTGAATTCCCGTAAGATTCAGCCCTGCGTCGCTTAGAACGGTGCGATCTTGTTCGTCAAAGTCCTCACCAACAACACCAACAAGGGCTGCAGAAGAACGTTGCATGCGGTCCAAGTGAAACTGGCAAGCAAGACCTGCATACGTCGCAGAACCGCCAAGAGCTTCACGAACGGACCCTTCCGGAGATTCGACTGAATCGTATGCTAGACTACCGACGATGAGGACGCTCATGGACGGCCCAAGAGAAGGTGATTGATGGTTTTACCGATGACCGTTCAACCCAACAGCTCTTGATGCATATCGATGTATTGAATGGTGATATTACCGCTGATGAAGTCCGGTTCATCCATGATTCTACGGTGCAGTGGTATCAGATGTTCAACTCCTGTGATGACGGTTTCGTCAAGTGCTGTCCTCATCCGACGAACGGCATCGTCTCGGTCGTGCCCCCATACCAAGAGTTTGGCGAGCAATGAGTCAAAACAACCCGGCATTTCGTAACCAGCGTGAGCATGAGTATCGCATCGTATACCGAACCCACTCGGGAAATGGCATTCCCACAATCGCCCGGGACTTGGAATAAATTCACGCGGATCTTCGGCATTTAAGCGGCACTGGATAGCATGCCCTCTCCATGCAATGTCTTCTTGAGAGAGCGGTAATGCTTCTCCTTGAGCGACGCGAATGCCCAGTTCAACCAAATTGTAACCTGTAAGCAATTCAGTCACCGTGTGCTCAACTTGGACACGAGGATTAACCTCAAGGAAATAGAAGTCTCCATTCGCATCACGAAGGAACTCAAAGGTAGCGAGTCCCTTGTAGCCAACTGCTTCTGCGCCCCGGCAAACCAATTCTCCGATTTCAGAACGCTTTGCATCATCAAGCCATGGTCCTTCTTCGACCAGTTTTTGGTGGCGGCGTTGAATGGAACAAAATCGCTCTCCGAAATGAATGGCTTTTTTCCCATCAGCCAAAACTTGAAATTCAACATGCTGGGCCCCAAGAATGTATTTTTCCACAAAGACTCGGTCGTCTCCAAAAGCGGAACGCGCCCGTGACTGGCACAACTTCAAGGCTCCTTCAAACTCATCTGCTTGCTCGACAATTTGCATTCCAATTCCACCGCCTCCTGCTGCTGCTTTGATGATCACAGGGTATCCAATGTCATTGGCGAGTTCTCGCGCAACATCAGCACTCGCAATCGGTTCCGAAGAGCCTTTTGCGGTTGGAAGGCCTGCTTCTTCCATGGCCGCTCTTGCTTGAATTTTATCTCCCAGAAGGGTGATGACATCGGAAGAAGGACCGATGAAAGTGATCCCTTCCTCTTCGAGGCGAGCAACAAAATTTGCGTTCTCGGCAAGGAAGCCGTATCCAGGATGGATTGCATCGCATTCCAATTCTTTTGCGGCTTGAATAACAGATTCGATGTCCAGATACGAATCCAAAGGGTTGGTTCTGTAGTTTGGATAAGCAATGTCCGCCATACGTACGGGGAGTGATAAACGGTCCTCTCTACCATGAATAATGGCTGCTTCGATGCCCATGTCGCGCAGGGTTCTCAAGATGCGGAGGGCTATTTCCCCACGATTTGCAATCAAGACCCGTTTGAATCCCATGTACACACGGCGACCGAAGTATCCTATGAGCAAAGCGGTCAAAACAACTGGTCTTTTACGATAATATTGTAATTTAGCATGTTCCAAAGGTTTTCGGTTTAGGCCAGAAACAGTTTCCTTATCTTAGACGGAAGGAATATGTAGGTGACAGATTATGGAAATCCGTAATGCTTAGCGAAGACGGGAAGTGGTTTTACGACGAAACCCAAGAGGAGTGGATGCCGAATGAACCCGGCTTGCAAGGGATGAATGCAGCCGCAGGCCCCCGATTCATACCCCCGATGATGGACTTGAAAAACAGCGTTAATGATGTGAAAAATATGAGTGAAAAGAATCTGAACAAGAGAGTATACAGTGCAGGAATTGCATTCATTATGGGACTAGGCTTCCTGATGATGATCATGTCCGAGCAATACACTTACTCATCAAACCATACAGCAGCTCCTGAAGCCCCGGATACAATATCATCATCTGACTTTGATGCGGATAATAATGGACTTAATACTACGGAAGAAGAGGCATATCAAGCCGCCATTGACCGATACAATGAGAGGTTTCAAAATTATCAAGACGCTGTAGAGGACCACAACTTTCTCATGCTAGCGTATGAGGGTAAGGCTACTTTTTGGATGAATATAGCACCCGGTTTCATCGTTGCAGGATTGGTCTGTTTGACGTTCCAATCAAAGGGAGTTGAAATGACAAACAGCATTCGACTGACGCTACTTATTGGAACGTTATACATGGTTGCAAATCTTTTGGGATACAATATGCCAGGTGTAGCCGGTGATGTCTCATTCGGTTTTGGTGAATAAGGCCGTCCTTGTGATGGTTTTCCGGAAGTTTTTGCCCGAAATTCGGTAAAAATAGAATTCTTCGTGCGAACATTCATATTCTCTTACACACATTTGTAGATATGAGCCGAACAACGATGACCGGCAGCGAAGTGATTCAACAACTCGCTGGGAAAGATTTGAACAATGATGGAAAGGTCATCAATTTGGTGATCTGCGGGAATTCTAAATTCTATGACTATGGATTTCTCGAAGATGAATTGGACACTTGGGTGCGCTACAATGGGTATCCTGATGTCGTCATACTAGGGGGCGCAAGCGGAGTCGACTATCTCGCCGAGCGCTGGGCTGATAACAACAACATTCCTCTGGCAATTTTTACCGAAGCATGGGACGCCCCTCGCCCTTCGCAAGCTGAAGACACAGGCCGGCCAGAGGCGGTTGCTGACCTTGGTCATCGAATGATTAAACACTCAACGCACATGTTAGCCTTCCCTGGGCCTGATTCAGTTTGGACCAAGCACATGGAAGCGATAGCGAACGGCGCGGGTGTACCTGTCGTAAGTGTCCCGTTGCCGATGCAGTGAAATCAGTAGACGTCACGAAGGTATCGCTTCTGTTCTTTCATCATGGTTTTCTCGATAAAGTGAGTGGCATCCGCTTCCGACATGCCGCCATGTTCGATGGCAATCTCAATAAGAGCCTTATGGACATCTTTTGCCATGTATTTTTTATCGCCACAGATGTAGAAATATGCTCCACGCTCAAACCATTCCCAAACTTCTGCACCGTATTCCTTTAGGCGATGTTGGACGTAGATTTTTTCCTCTTGGTCTCGGGACCAGGCGGTTGTGAATCGGTAGAGGTCTCCTTCATCCATCCATGTTTCAATCGTGTCCTTGTAGTAAAATTCTGTCTTTGAAGATTGGTCCCCAAAGAACAGCCAGTTCTTACCCTTGCCACCGTCAAAGACCCGTTGCTCCATGAATGCACGGAATGGGGCGATTCCAGTTCCGGGCCCAACCATAATGATGTCTACATCCTTGTCATCGGGCAGAATGAACGATTTTGTTGGAGACATGAATACACCGATAGGAGCCCCAGAGGTATCGATTTCATCGGCCATGAATTGAGTACACAATCCACCACGAGGGCGGTTATTGTACTCAAAACGAACAATACCGACGGTCAGCTCAACATAACCCGGATGAGCATCATGGGATGATGCGATGGAATAGAGGCGTGGCTTCAGCCGATCAGCAAGGTCCAAGAACTCCTCTGGAGCGTACTTGACATCAAACTCTCTCATGATGTCCACATAATCTCGAGTCCACAGGTAATCTTCGATGGCCTTTGGGTCGACGGTAATTGCTGCGATTTGGTCGCTGGGGTCGTCCGATGGAACCGAGGCTTGCAGGGAAGGAGGGAGGTGTTCATCGGATGACGAAGTCCAAGTGGATTGGTTTCTGGTTCGCGATACGATGCTCATGGAAATGTTCATACCGCTTGACACCACCTTTGCAGCCAAAGACTGTACGAACTTTTTATTGGCGAGATGGACTTCAAAGTCTTTCTTGAGTGCGTCGTAGAGGGAGCGCTCTCCATTGTGTGTGGTCACCGCATGGTCTCGGTCCCATCCTTGGGCTTCTATGATTTCGCTTACGATATGTGGCGGGTTTTCAGCCAGAACGCCCAAGGCGTCCCCGACTTTGTAGTCCAAACCTGAGTCGCCCAATTCGAAGACAACGTGACGGGTTTCTTTCCGGGAGCCTTCCCCGTTGAGAATGTAATTCTCAGTAATTTTTGTCATGTACGGATTTTTCGCTGACCAGTTCTCACCCATGCGCTCACCTCAGCCTAAAGAGGCCGATGAATTTCCCACTGATGTGGGCTATATCATCATTCGTGTGACCTCACATCACAGATTCAAATCCACTGAAACCAACCGATGGGGAAAAGAAGGAAAAGTGCATGGCGTTGAATATGACCCCCCGTATTGATGTTCTTGGGACGGGTAATGCCTTCCTCCCCAACGGGCGACATCACTCGTTTTCAGTGTTTGATGGAAAGCACATCATCGACGCTCCCCCAACTGCGCTGGCCAGCCTGCGACGAGCAGGGATTCCAGTTTCTGACATTGAATCCGTGTTCATTACTCATATTCATGGAGACCATGTTTTCGGCTTTCCGTTCCTACTCCTTGAGAGGAAGTATATTTCCGACCGTGAAGGAACGCAACCCCTGCGCGTGATTGGTTCACCGACGGCCCGAGTACGGTTAACCGAACTCTGCCACCTTGCATTCCCCGGATCGCTTGACAGCATTCTTGAATCGGTCGAATGGATTGAGGACGCCGTTGGTACAACCGATGATGGCTGGTCTTGGGAGCGATTTGAGGTCCACCACGATGACGCAGTCGACCCGTATGGATATCGCTTTGAGAACCCCGAAGGTGTGAACTTTGTACACAGCGGTGACTCTGGCCCGTGTGATACCCTCTACGAAGCCATCGAGCGGTCAAGCATCGCCATCCTTGAGATGGGTTTTCCGGATTGGGTTCCTTCGACACACCATCACAAGCCCAAAGATATCGAAGCATTGGCGCAACGATGCTCAACCCCTCTCATCATTACACACACTTTTGTTGATGATGCAACGAACCATCCGAAAATTCTCAGTGACTCCATTCCAAAACACCCTCCTCATGTGAGTCACGTTTCAGATGGAACACGTCTAAGTTGGGAGAACGGCGAATGGGTTATTTCCAGTTTGGCCGATGCATAATTCTCTCTGGGAGAAAATTGTTCTTTTTTACGAAAACATTGAATCTTTATATGCTAAACTTCGCCGTTGTCTTGTTCTAAAATTAGCGTCCCCCAATGGTTGGAGTGGACAGGCATATAAGGGGGACTCGGACTCATGGCGAATACGGCACGGAGTCATTTACGGACTCCTTGCATGTTGCTATAAATAGGGGGAGAAATTGAATGGAGAAGAACATCTTCGACAAGTTCATGTCCCGGAAAACATTGTTCCGAAACAAAGAGATTCTTCGGCATGATTTCCGCCCCAGTCTTCTGCCTCACCGCACCGAGGAAATTGAAAAGATTTCATACAACCTCTGGGAAGCCCTCAAGGGACACATTCCATCAAACATGACGCTTTACGGCGTGACTGGTGCTGGCAAAACAGCTGTTACAAGTTATGTCTGCCATCACCTCAAGGCAAAGGGAGAAACCATTGGAAGAAAAGTCCACCCTGTCATCGTAAACTGCCGACAAATTGACACGCAATACCGAGTCTTGAGCCACATTGGTAATTCTCTTCTTGAGGATTATGAGCAAGACGAAATTCCATTTACAGGCTGGCCCACAGACCGTGTATTCAGTGAACTCGTCCGCAGAATGGATGCTCGTGGCGGCGTATTTATCATCGTCCTTGATGAAATCGACCACTTGGTTCGAAAGGTAGGGGACGATTTGTTGTACAACCTTACCAGTTTGAATTCATCGCTCAAGAAGGCACGAGCGTGTGTTATTGGAATCTCAAACGATTTGAAATTCACAGACTTCCTTGACCCTCGTGTCCGCTCTCGCTTAGGGCAATTGGATGTATTGTTCCGGCCTTACGACGCAGAACAGCTTCAGGACATTCTCCGACAACGCTCCAAGGAAGGACTTCAAGAGAGCGTTCTTCAATCGGGTGTTATCGAGCTTTGCGCTGCACTCGCAGCACAGGAACACGGGGATGCTCGATGTGCTCTTGACCTGCTAAGAATCTCCACTGAAAAGGCTGAGCAAGACGGGGAATCAATCGTTACCCAAGGCCATGTAAGAACTGCTCAAAGTCAGATTGAAGCCGACCAAATCACACCGGTCATCTCATCCCTGCCGAGTCAACAGAAACTGGTCTTGGCTGCCGTACTGATCAATGAAAAGAACGGTCTGCGAAACGTCCAGACCGGACAGGTTTACGACATCTACAGGCAAGCATGCTTGCACATCAATCAGCACGCTCTTACGCAACGAAGAATTTCCGGCCTGATTTCAAATCTCGACATGCTCGGATTGATTACAGCACGTACCGTTAGTAAAGGACGCTATGGCCGTTCGAAGGAAATCACTTCTTGCGTTCCTAAGAACATCGATGCACCGCATATCATGACCGAGTCTGAAGCCGAAATGGGAGCGGTATTTACTGCATCCTATCGTCATCAATCAGCTCTTTGAGCATTCATCAGATTGACTGTATGAATCAAAAACCAAGGTAGATTGTTTTTCGGTGTTCTTATATCCGCCTCGCCGGTCGGCGTAGGTATGACCAACGGCGAATCATCCGATGCGGCCGCACAAACTTCAGCCTCTGGACCTTCTCCGGTATGGGCAAATTTCTTAGTAACACTCGGATTGTGGGGCTTGTTATTGGCTGTTTTGAACATGTTCTCAGCAGCAACCCCAGCCCAGCACGTTTCTTGGGGAGGTTTGTTGACCTTTGAAGCCGCAAACCCTGCATTTGGAACCGCAAGAGATGGATTCCACTATGAAGTTCTTGGCGACACTATATTCATTGCAGCTTGCCTCGCAATGGTTGGATTCGGAATGAAAACCATTAACGAGACCAGGGGAGTTTCCCAGTGGGCTACTTCCTTGATTGTCAACGATACCTGGACTGCCCTTGCTGACCCATCGGTTGGCGGTGGACAACGAACAATGTCTGCTTGGTGTCTTCTTTTGGGACTTGTGTTTTACTTGTGGTTCGGAATCAACCACAGCGGATGGATGGATGTTGGCGTTTATTCCGTCACCATCGCTTTTGTCGCAGCTGGCTTTGCTCTCAATCATGCCAGTCGCGTCCCACCCGGCGACGAAAACTTGGACTGAATCAATTCTTCTTGGTCCTTATCAAGGGTTTGTGCCCGTGCTTTCCCGAGACTGCGTCCAAGCAACCAAGAATCAATCCCTGCCAGAGAGCAAGGCTCCAAAGTATGGTTAGTCTGCGAACACCAAACATCGCTTTGATTTTGCTGCCTTTTGTAGAGCGAAGTACAGTCCTGTTGACAACACCCAATGGCCCTCTCCAGAGAATGATTTCATGGAGGATCAGCAAAATGAAAGAACCAAGGAGAACTTTTGTTTCCCAGAAAACACTGATTTGCTCCCAGTCCAAAGTTCCTAAGCGGTTAATTTCGTAGAGGAACGGCAATCCCGAGATGAAAATTGCTAACCAAAGCGGGAACAGAATGAGTACCATCGCAGAACTTCCTAAGAAATCAAAACCTGGTCCTGTTCGCTTTCCCTTTGGATAATGGCGGACGATACGCAGGTGAGCCCTCGCATCTCTTTTCCGCTTGTTCAAGAACCGAGTAATTCCTGTTTCAGGCACGTGACGTACCAATGCTTCGGGAGCGTAGACAATGGTTCCCCCTGCTTCAATCAACCTCAAACTCACTTCCATGTCCTCTGCATGGTACCACTCGGGATCAAATCCGCCAACATCGAGAAGCGATTGACGATGGAACATCGAACAGGGACCGTTAGCAAGACTGGTTCTGCGAGGGCGTGAGCGATATTTGGATGCGATTTCTACCGAACGAAAACGGCTGACGAGGTCTTCAGCCCGCTCGAAAACGGTTCGGCCAGTGACTGCTACAACGCGCTCATCATCGGATACCGGTTGTATTTCTGCGACAAGGTTGGAAATCCAATCCGGTTCAGGTCGAACGTCAATATCGGTAATGGCCACCCATTCACCCATTGCATGATTGAGCGCCCATTGACGGCCAGCGGCTAAACCAAGCTGACTTTGATGATGAACGCGAATAGGGTGTCCGTTGAGGCCTTGGGGGTCATTCCATTGTTCCAAGATGGATTCGGCATCGTCACTTGACCCATCGTTAACGATGAGAATTTCAATCGAGGGGTAGGTCTGTGACTGCAGTGCTTCTAAGCAGCCTGAAATCCAATCATATCCGTCCCTCACGCAAACTGTAATTGAGACGAGGAAGGGTTCCATCAAACCACCTCAAAAAATCCAAGCAGGTGCCTGCAACGTTCTTTGGTTTTGAGCGTTGTTTGTTGAAGAACAACGCCTTTACCCGGTTGCCCATAGATGATCTGAGTTCCGATTGGCGCAACCAAATGGATGTAGAGTGGAGCGAGATCCTCCTCTCCCTCTACGTCAATAAGCGCAGGAATCTCCATCCTGCATGCCAGCTCAATGGCTGCAAGCAAACTTGGCGTAAGTTGTCCTGCAGGGTTAACGGCCCGTAAATGGGATGGAAATCGAGAACCGTCCACTTGCTCTTCTTTGGCCAAAGGCGTGCGTTTTGTTTGACCATCAATCAGTGCAATGTCAGGAACATAGTCCATATTGAGCAGGGTGGCAACCGTAACATCACCAACTGCAACGAGAGCCCGTGTGCTGAGGTCCAACCCATCTAAAGCCGCAAACATCGCAACTTCAGGAGCATCCTCTGGGCCTTCAAACAAGACCCCCATTGGAGTTTTGAGTTCTTCATCAAGGCGAGGGTGCATCAGAAGAGTTTGTTCACGATAGTGGGACTCAATCCATGAATGGCCTTGCAGGTCAATATGACCGTTGCGAATTCGTGAAGAACTGATGATGCCCCCTTCGATGTCCTGCATGTGAGCAACTTCAATGATGTTGAGGGGAGCCAATCCATTGGATGCCCGAACAGCATTGATGGATTCGCATTGTCCACGGGTTTCGGGGGTTGCAACGATACAATCCGCATCCTGATGAACAGGAGCAGGTCCCATTGCATCATTGAGCATATGAATCGTCACTCGTCCAGGGGCATGTGATTCAGCCCATTGAAGGAGAATTTCTCTACGCGTTTCAAAGGCTTGAATGAATGATGATTTTGAATCAGCCATCGGGTCCGAAGTAACGTGAATTTCAATTCTTTTTGCAGATTTTTGAGCTGCATCAAGGAGCAAACGATGCCCAGCATGGAAGCGATCAAAAGTTCCACCAACCAAACAACATGAGAAGGGTTGTTGTGGTTCCATATCTAGGTGACAGTGAAAACAGCCTTTGAGGTCATCGCCTCCTCTCGGCTGAATAAAGCGAATTTGAGCAAGCAGCTGTGCCCCGACACCTAACGGCCTTTTTCATCGGTTACTCAAAGGCCTGACCCTCGGTATCGGGGCTTGCTGTCCAGTAGGGTGGTTGTCTTGAGGTCATCCTGTCGTCATTCAAGGACCCATAACCTACCGATGGTTTACCGCATTTGCACCGGAACTCACTCCCCGAAGGGTCCTCCCAGTCTTCGATTGCGGCCGTACTCATGGTGTCAGACGTCATAGCAATTTCACAGTAGCTCAGCCCGATGTTGCAGGTACGGTAAACGATGCTGAGACCGTTGCCTTTTCAATCCATCGTCATTTGTTGGCGGGCTGCAAACGACCTTGAATAGAGCAAGAGACCGATTGAGGAATCTCCATCCTCAATGGTTTCTGGAGTGAAGTTTGGCCAAGACTCAATCGGCTGGACCAGCCAAGCTGCCTCCGGGTGCGTTTGCAATGTCGGAACCGGCAACCCTTGTTCAAGTGCATATGTCATTTCAAAGAGGTCATTTAACGAAGGCGTGCCTGGTCCGGATTGAAGTAATTTGATGCCCATGAGGTCTTCCGTAGAAAGATTGTATCCGGGATGCTGGTGATGGGTGCCGGGGAATCCCCCCCGTTGTCCCTTGGGATGGGCGAGGAGAGCGGGCCAAGAAATCGATTGTTCTTTCAACCAACTTCGACCCGATGAAGTGTTGAGTTGAGAAATGAGCCATTGACTTGCATACGGTGCCCACCAAAGTTGAGGAAGGTGCTGCATAAGCGAGCGTGTGTCTTCAGAAACCCACGGTTCGTTGCGTTGTGTTGTTTGAATCGCCTTAGCCCACAAACTGATGAATGATGTTTCGGGATGCACCTGAGCAGCCTTTAGCCATTGGTTCAAGAGCAGGTGCCGCTCGGCATCAATGACCCTGGTTGAAGGGAAAACCATCGGAAGAACCAGATGCGGCAGATGAGGGTGGTTCAACCATTCTAAACTCCCCTTTTTCATCAATTCATTGTATTCCCCGCCCAGTGACGATGATGCTCCAAGGACAACGGCAGCGAGCCACGAGCCCTTTTCCTCATGGTCCATAGAAGTAGAAAGGCTGAGAAGAATTTCAGGAGATGACCGTAATTCTAAGGTCAACCGCCGAAATGCCTTCTCCCGCCATGTACCAATTCCTTTGTGAAGGGAATGTGCGAGGGTCAGGAGATCAACATGATGTGGAGGGAGAAGGTTTACCCAACCTCTAGGGAGCCGATCTTGAAGTCGAATCCAACGGCTTTCCCTCCCGCCAGGGGGTGAAGCGATCCAGGCTGCAATGGGCCACTTCGTTTCCAATTCATTGGCCATCGTTTCGTTGCCTGTGGGATACACATCGAGCGCTTTCATCATTGCTGTGGCCTCCCTTGGATCAGAAACAACTCTCGTGAAGTGGAGCGGGTCAAGTTCAATTGTTGCACATGCTGCAAGCAATTCTTCTGCATGGAGAGGATAGAATTCAAGGAACCGATGTTGCTGTGAAGTTGCCGCTTTCGATTCGAGGTCCAACGGCAGAACAGTTGACCTGTTGAGATGCACCCTCAGTTGTGCAAGTACGGGTGAATCTTTGATGTGAACCGTTGCGCTTGGAAGCATCAAGCCATCCAAGTGCCGAGTGACCAGCATTTTGCACATGGGGTGAGTTAGGACTCGTTCGAGCAGGGACTGGTCCGGGTTGGGAAATGGCCACTCCATTACAAAAGGTATACGCACATGGCTCAAAACATGCTCACACAGGGCTTGAAGGCCAAGAGGAGAAACGCCGTACAAATCCACTGCTTCATCGTCGAAATGTAACTCCCTCCAGTGTACGGTGCCGAAATCTGCAATCAGATCGCGTCTCAACGGCAAAGGCATACGGTTCATTCCAGAATCCAATTGTGACCTCATCTCCTCATAACGACCGTTGAGCTTAATGGTTGACATTCTCGGATGGCGCAGACGTAACCACGAGCGAAGGACTTCGTGGGGCAATTCCCTCTGGGCATCACTGTTCTGCTCATTCAATATTAAGCACCCTTGACCCATCACGTTGAATACCAATGTTCGGTCTAAGGAAGAAGGCAAATCAGCATGCGCTCCATGAGGAGGAGCGTATCCGTAGTCTGTACCTTCCACTGTTCCAAGTATTGTCTTACCTTGAAGCAGCGATGAAGGTGGTGATGTTGACTGGAGCGAAGAGAACCATTGCCCTTCAAGCACACTTGATGCATCCTTACGTTCCACTACTGCCCCTCTAACAATTCCAATTTTTGTTGGACCTGCGCTGAAATCATCAAGGGTTCCACTCGCAGCATACTGTGGCGCTTCGGTAGGAACGAGCGTTGCTAAATCATACCACCGAAGGTTCTGAATTTGGAAAAGAACCCACGCCCCCCCTTCATTTCCATTGGAAGATTCAGAAAGAGAATTTGCGGCATCTGGAATGAAATTCAAAGGAGATTTTGGTGGTTGCAGGTAACCAACCAAGACATGTTGATCATCCGATTGCAAGACGATTCCATCCTTTCCGACAGGAATTGTATCAATGTGGTGTTTTACCTTAGCCAATCCATCTTCTTCGATTCGTTCAATCCCTGCTTGCGTGAGGTAGAGGAGGGCGTTGCGGATCCCGCCTGCGTCGTCGCGATAAACATCACCCTTAGCCCGCAATTGACGGCATGCAAGCGAGGCGTGCGGCATTCGCATGCTAAATTGTTGGGCAATTTCAGATACCGTACTTGGACCTTGACTCAACCATAGGAGAATTCTGCGGTGGGCGACTGAACGAATCCTTCTGATGGACAACCTTCTTCACCTCAAACATCCGTAGTTGCCAGCCATTCATTAACTTCACCCTTAGAACTTATAATTAGTTACATTTAGTTATCTATTTCCACTGGAAAGGTGTGCGTTTACTTACTTGGCCGAGCCCAGATGTAAAAAAAACACCACCAATAGGTCACCAAGTGTAACATAATCGTCATTCCAGAGAGGAAGCATTATATCAGCGGCCTCGCTCCTAAGAAACAGTGGCGATACCTAAGAAAGACCGCCCTATATTGACCAGGAGGAAATGAATATGAAAACAACCCGCATCCGTGAAAAAATCAAGAAATTCCTAGGTGACCGCCCACGAAACACAGCTGAAATTTTGGAATACATCAACGGCTCCATGCGACACGGTACGACCAGTCAACAACTCGGTAACGTCCTCTCCAAGGACAAAGACATCGTCAAGGTTGGATACATCAAGCGATCAGGAATTCTATCCGGTGGATATGACATTTGCGAGTGGGCCACACGCACCTGGGTCTCCGACAATTGCCCCGAGTGGATTGAAGGAACACCAATCATCATCGACAGTGAAGGAAACTTCACCACAAACAGCAACCAGAAGTTGTGAACTTCGGACTGGACCGTATTCTCAAGCGTGAAACCGCCCTCCCTCAAGTTGCCCATAACGGTCATCAATTGAGACGTTTTACGACTCGACAATTCAATTCATTCTCGCGTTTGTTAAAACCCATGGCGGTGAAACCCGCCAAAATAACTCACAAAAAACAACCTTGTTGAATCGGTTACAAGCCAAGGTTCGTTTGCTACAGAACTCAGTCATCGTTGACAGGAATTCGAAATCACTCGACAATCTGTCGAGACGAAGTCAAATGAGGCCTATTGACCCTCAAAGATCTTCATAGCAACGTCAACAGAAGCCCCTTCGCAGATGATCGCGTGGCATGCAGCGGTCATGCGTACTGCTTCTTCGGTGGATTTCTGATGAATGTTACGCCCTGTTGCAGCTCCACGGCATCCGGAGACGTTGATTTGGTCGTGAAGACGCTGCAAGAAATCTCGAGGTGGTAGTGAACCCCCACCTGAACAAATAATCGATGTACGTCCTGCAGCCTCCACCGCGACTTTGAACGATTCTGCTTGTGTCATCCCGTCCCAAGCCTTGGGATAGTTCACCTTAGCGAAATCAGCACCAAGACAGCCTGCTACTCCGGCTGCCCCTGCGATAAGTTGTGGGTCTTTTTCATCTGCAACAGCTTTTCCACGAGGGTACATCCAAACCACCGAGATCATACCTTGCTCATGGGCTTGACGAATGAACTGTGCTGCTTCTGTAAGCATCTCATGCTCGTATTCACTTCCAATGTAAACCGTGTATCCGATCCCTACAACGTTTACACCGTTGTGGACCAATGACATGACGTCGTCCATATCCCATAGTGCTTGTGAGATAGGGTCTCGCTGAGAGGTTTTCACCATGTGGGATTTGGAGTTGAGTTTGACCAAATAAGGAAGGTCCGGATAATCTCTTGCATAGTGCGAAATGAGGCCGAGTTGGCCTGCAAGAACACCAAGAGTTTGTTCCGAATGTGTTTGAGCCCCGATTTCAAACAGGTGACCTGGGTCATTTGAACTGAGCGGGACCTTGACACCTCCGTCATAGAAGTCGTCGTTGAGGTGCTCAATTTTCTGGTCGCATGCAAACAAATTCATCATACCGGTACCGGCTGTAGCCGCCATCAAATTATCGATGTAGGTCTCCATCAATTCGTTTGGAACATCTGCTGGGACATGAAATTCAGTCATGAAGTAACACTCCTATTGTTGGGTTCACTGGCCGGTGAAGTTGGCAACACGCTTCTCGACGTAGGCTGCAATTCCTTCCTTAGCATCGGTACTGTTGAACAATGATGCTTGGAGTTCTCGCTCAAGAGCGAGATGGTACTCAAAGGGAATTTCAGGCCCTGTCTGGCATGAACGCTTGATGTTTCCAACAGCCTTGACAGCCTTGTTTGGAAGTGTGAATTGGCTGCACCAATCGAGAACGTCTCGGCGGAAATCATCTGCATCTCCTTCCCAAATGTGGTTGATGAGGTTGCAGGAATGGGCATCCTCGAATGACATCAATTCACCGGTAACCATCATCTCGAGAGCCTTGGCTTTCCCGATTAGACGAGTCAGGCGGGCGGTACCACCGGTTCCTGCAAGAACACCAAGGTTGATCTCAGGAAGGCCGACCTTTCCAGAGTTCTTTCGTGCGATACGGATATCTGCAGCCATAGCGATCTCAAGACCACCGCCAACGGCGTGGCCGTTAATGGCGCAAACAACAAGTTTGGAAGTTTGCTCAAAGCGAGAAAGTGTTTCGTTGGCGTGAAGGCAAAAATTGTACTTAAAGCCGGGTGTGACGCTGTTCAACATCTGAATGGATGCGCCTGCAGAGAAAAAGGAGGCCCCGTTTCCAGTCAAGACGATACAGGTGACGTCGTCATCAAATCGAGCACGGACAACGGCTTCGTCAATGTCTCGCATCATGCCGTGGGTGTAGGTGTTCGGCGAACGGTCGTTCGTGCCTTCGAGCGGAGCTCCAGCAGAATCGGATGTAAGTTCAATCACTGCGATTCCGTTTTCGGTCACGCCGTAGTTAACAAGGCGGTTGGGCATAGGCTCGAGTTTCAATCCGTAAAGGTCGCTCATGTCAAGAGCCACAAGGGGGGGCATTATGAATAAATCGCATGCAAATCTTGCATTTAGGGTTCAGAATCCCTGACCTCAGAAAAGGAAACGTGTCCACCCCCACGGCGAGTTTCGTCCCACTGCGCCTTTATTTGATTGGCTTGTTCCGAAGGTTCCCACGCATCTCGCTTCAATGCAGCCCTAAACGGCATCCGCCGAACTCCACGCCCCATCGCCTTGGGGTCTTTTACCAACATAAACGGACTCACACATCTGTACAACAAGGATTTGAGGAGGCTCGGGCGGAAAAGCTTCCCAATCCAAACAAGCCCGTCTCCCCGTTTCTTTTGGTCCCTCATCCAAGCGTTGCACATTCGTTTGAACGTCCGGTCACCAACACGGTTCATCAACCACCGATTGGCGACGCTGGTGCGCACGTACGGCATGAGATGACGGCGAACATCTGCCTCATAATCCCCTTCTCCGAGAATATCACGAGCGGCCAATACTCCTGACCAGACCGCCATCCTCATCCCAAAGCCCCACATAAAATCCTGCAAACCTCCGGATTCACCAACGTAGTAACGACCATTTTGTTTGTAATGACGGTTGATGGTGAAATCTCCTTTCCCCCCTACTCTCTTGATGGGTTGACGATTGAGGCCGGGATAATGGGCATCGTACCAGGCGATGGTTTCGTTGAGAAAACGATCACTTTTCTTTTGCTTCCTCCATAGACAGGTGCAAATGAGCCCCACTCCATCGATGATAATGAGGTAGGAATAGGAACCAGGTGCCAACTTATCATTGAGTTGAAAACCGATATGGTTCGGATGG
Source organism: Candidatus Poseidonia alphae (assembly GCF_943787815.1). NCBI lineage: Archaea > Methanobacteriati > Thermoplasmatota > Candidatus Poseidoniia > Candidatus Poseidoniales > Candidatus Poseidoniaceae > Candidatus Poseidonia > Candidatus Poseidonia alphae. The sequence continues at coordinate 31,746 of NZ_CALSNW010000003.1, read as the reverse complement.
TCTGTTTTGAAAATTTCTCCATAGGCTACCGCTGATGTTCCTTTTGGCCCACAGGCGATGATGGTACAATCTTCTTCCTTGACCCGGGATTTGTAATGAATATGGGCCCCAGCATCCATAGCTTGCTGTTTGAATCCCTGATCGATGGTGTGACTTGATGTGCCTCGCTCTACGATTCTGTATGCCACGCTTGGTGTTTGCGCCTGGGATATGACATCGTCTGGATGGATGATATCTACGCTGCTAAACTCTGTAGCCTTGAATGTAGAAAGGTCAAAGCCCCACTCTTTCAGTTGATCAAAAAAGTCCACACTCATACTCCAGTTTTCCAAAGCTTGGAAATCTCCGTCAAAACGAGCACCTGAGTCGTCTCGGATATCGTGGACATGGACTTCTCTGCCCGCTTTTGCGAGGACGGTAGCCGCTGCCAAACCTGACAATCCTGCGCCCATAATGTGGACAGGTTTGTGATTCTCGGCTGTGGCGGCCATGTTTGTCCATGGAGGGGTGAGGTTTGAATGATGTGTTTCATTCGTGAGGCTATGTCCGGCCGAGTTCTGGTTGAAGAAGCCCCAGATGTACTCCAACCTGATGAACTCTTGAGGCGATTGCCTACAGATGGGTGCGGCGCTGTCGTTAGCTTCGTTGGCATCACGAGGGAAACTGAAGGGACAGAAACGGTGCTTCGGTTGGAATTTGACGCGTGGAAGGACCGTTTGACGCCGGTATTGAGCCGTCTGGGAGACGAAGCCATTGTCAAGTTTGGAGTCCGGTTCGTGGCGCTATCTCACCGCACAGGTGCAGTTGGCCCACAGGAACCCATTGTCGCGATTCATGTCGCAAGTCCACATCGAAAGGAAGCCTTTGAGGCCTGCTCATGGCTCATCGACGAACTCAAGAAGCAAGCACCCATATGGAAGAAAGAAGTCACCTCATCTGGGGAGACCTGGAAGGAGGGTTTGGGATGAGTCAAGAACCAACAGAAATTCAAGGAATTGTTGAGATTGGGCAAAAGCCCGTTGTTGCTCGCAACGCAACGGCTCGGGGCAGATTGAACCTGAAATCAGAAACCAAAGCAGCCATCCTCGGGGGAGCGATTTCAAAGGGCAATGTCTTGGAAGCATCAACCATTGCCGCCATCCAAGCGGTCAAGGAAACTCCTCGAATCATCCCTCACTGCCACCCGATTCCTCTGGAAGGGACCAAAGTCACATGGTCGTGGGAGGGCAATGATTTGTGGTGTGAAGTGCATGTGTCTGCACACTACAAAACCGGTATTGAAATGGAAGCGTTAACCGGTGTTGCCGCAGGCCTGCTGTGCGCCTTTGACATGGTGAAATCTCTCGAGAAAAACGACGAAGGCCAATACCCCTCAACATCGATTTCCGACCTTACCGTTGTCGAGAAGTTCAAAGGAAACTGAACCGCTTCATTGATGGTTCACCCGCGCCCCCCTTAGGGGCATGGGAATGACGTCGGACCTCACACCTCACTTTCTAGAAGCCGTAGACCAAGCAGCAATTGCAAGCGGTGCATGGCGCGGAAAAGGCGATAAAAATGCCGCAGATGATGCAGCAGTAGAGGCCATGCGTCGCACGTTTGACCACGTTCCCTTCGATGGCCGCGTGGCCATTGGTGAAGGTGAACGAGATGAGGCACCTATGCTCTACATAGGCGAGCCTCTGGGCAACATGGTCGGCGTTGATGGCGCTCCTCAAATTGACATCGCTGTTGACCCGTTAGAATGCACCAATAATTGCGCTGACAATACACCCAATTCGATTGCGGTTCTCGCTGCGGCGCCACGAGGAACACTCCTCCATGCCCCCGATTGCTACATGGATAAAATTGCCGCTGGACCGCTCCTCAACGGGCATGTTTCTCTGGAAGGCAGTGTTGCATACAACATTGAACAAGCAGCTCATGTATTGGACAAGGCAATGGAAGACGTTCGCATCGTTGCCCTTGACCGAGAACGACACAAGCAGTTGTTTTCTGAAATTCATGCAACTGGAGCGCAATTGGACCTCATGGGTGACGGTGATGTTTCTGGAGCCATTTGGGCCGCTAAACCTGATGGCCCTTACGATTTACTTTTGGGAATCGGTGCTGCGCCCGAGGGCGTTATTTCAGCAACGGCAATCCGAGGACTTGGTGGCGTTTTTGAAGGGCGCCTTGTCTTCCGCTCCGATGAAGAAGAAGCCCGAGCAGAGACGATGGTTGGCGACGATTTGACCCGTCTTTGGAAAGCGCACGACCTCTGTAAGAGCGAAGACGCTATCTTTGCAGCATCCGGCGTCTGTGACGGTTACTTGCCTGGCGTTCGCATTGAAGCAACGACGACAACGACCTTTAGCGAACTGATCGACGTTAGCACCTCAAAGGTCACGAGAGATGAAACCGTCCGCCCAAGAACCGTTGCATGAAGGGGTAAACAGCAATGCTTCAACAAATCCGAATTGATGTCCGTCTCCCTGAAGGACATTGGGCAGGAGATGTCACGCGAGCGCATCCGTCCGCAACGCTTCGCATTGAACAGCATATGCCGTTGAGCAGAGGAAGAGGAACTGCTCGCTGTTGGTGCGACGAATCCCTCGAGAACAATCTCGTGTCCCACGAAGGAATTGATGACTATAATGGCATAGAGGACGGGCATTTCAGCGTCAATATCTCTGCAGGGGGAGGCGGATTCGTTCGCCCCCTTGTCGACATAGGAATCGTTCCAAGAACACCGTTCGAAGTGAGAGACGGATGGGTGGAGTGGACCATTGAAGGTCGTCGCGACGAGGTGAGGGAACTCATTCATCGCTTTCGAACCGACCAACTGCCCCACCGCCTGCTTTCTACGCGGAATTCTCGTTCACGACTCCTTACCACTCGGCAACGAGAGGTGTTTGAAGTCGCTACTCGCGAGGGGTTCTGGGACGTTCCTCGACGGATCAACCTCTCAGAATTGGCCAAGGTTCTCGGCGTAGCAAAATCCACGCTCTCAACCCAACTTCAACGCATTGAATCAGCAGTGTTTCATGCGTTCACTGATGAAATTCGCAGGCAAAGCCCCTAACATGTTCGTGCGAATATGTTCGTAGAGGATATATACCGGACCCGTCCATACTCTCCACCATGGACAACCTACCGAAGACATGGGACGACTGGATCAGCAACTTTGCTACGTGGCAAGACAACGTAGGATTCAAGCGAGAATGGATGGGTGATTTCGACCTCTCAATCCAATTCGATTGGGAACGAGCAGGCGACGTTATCGAATTCGGAGACTACGAAGGACGGGCCAAATGGGAACGTTCGCTCCAGGTGCCTCACCAAAGCATGCGAGACGCTCTCGTAAGCATGATCACCGTTCAGGGAGACACAGAGTTTGCATCGGTTGAGCAACAACGACATCTGCTTGCCACAGCACCTACCGATTACGACCGTTATGCAGCCGCCCGCATCATGGCGGAAGAACAACGCCACGGATGGCAAATGGCCTACCTCTTAATGACCTACTTTGGACAACAAGGACGAAGAGAGGCACAAAAATTGCTCGAGCGCAATGCACAAGACGGCGACCGACTGCTAGGGGCATTCAACCGACCCATGCCTCATTGGCTCGATTTCTTTTGCTACACCATGTTCGTTGACCGCGACGGTAAATTCCAACTCGGAATGCTGTCAACCTCTGCATTCAAGCCACTGGCGGCAAGCATGGGGCCAATGCTCAAGGAAGAATCGTTCCACCTCGGAACCGGCTCGAACGGTCTGCGACGCATCATCAAGGCTGGAGTGATTCCAGGTGATATGTTACAACGCTACATCAACAAGTGGGTCTCCACCGCACACGACCTGTTTGGCGTCGACGCCTCCTCATCCGCACATTGGTCCTATGTATGGGGCATCAAAGGACGCTGGGATGAGCGCAAGAAACTCGAAAATGGAGATGCGGTCATCAAAGAGACGCTCAACGAAGAGGCACGAGGACATTATCACGATGAAATAGCTCTCGAGGTTGAAAAACTCAACGGATACTTGCCTGAAGGTGCAGCGAAACTCTACGTCCCTCACGAAAACTTCTATCGGGAAATCGGGGCATTCAAGCGCCAACCATTCACGGTTGAAGGAACAAAGTTCGAAGGAAGCGATGAAGAATGGAGCACCTATCTTCACGAGCATCTCCCCACTGCACAGGATGAAGAGGACCTCAAAGAACTCTTCAAACTCGATTGGGTCGCTGAAAAGCCGATGTCTGCTAAGCAAATCGCTTCCGGAATCGGAACCCAAGCTTGAACGGCGAGTGATTCTAATGATCCCCGTCGCCCTATACGGCCTTGATGTCGCCAAGTGTGAACGCTTCTATGATGAAATGCCGCAATTGGTATCCAATGCCTACGAAGACCGCTCGTACATTGAGTCCCTCTACTCCGTCACCTCAAAGCGCTCAGTCGAACACATACGAGTGGCTGATGAATGGGCTCAGAGAGACCCATATGCATGGCCAGAAGATGTAGTAAACGAGGTAGAAATGGTGCTGCGGACCGTGGCATATCCGGATGTGTCTCTTCTGGAACATTTGCTCACGCTTGACGGCGTTGATGCTCAGCGCGTTTCAGAGTGGATGCACTTTTCTACCAATACGTTTCCAATATATTCGCAAAAAGCATGTGAAACCCTGACTCAGATGGGGCTTGAAACCCCGTACCGGCCTGACGATATTGCAAGTTATGGATTGTATGTCAGCAGAATTGAAGGCCTCAAGCTCCACGCCCCAGCCAAGGGACTGCCAGAAATCGGTTTGCCGAGATCTCGCATGTTACAACTTGGTTTGGAGCGATTCGAATGAAACATGCTCAAATCCATGCTAAACTCCTCGTTGTTGCCGCAATTTGGGGACTCGGTTGGCCTGCTGGGCGTGTTGTGGCTGCAGACGTCACGCCAATTGTTGCCGCATGGATTCGCTATGTCATCGTAGCCGGTCTCTTCATGTTTTACTTGCAACGGACGGAGGGTTGGTCGTATCCATCACCAACCCAGTGGAAGAATATCGCATTCATTGCCTTCTTCTCCACCTTCCTCTACCAGTCAATGTTCATGTATGGAATGAAGTACACTGCTGCAGGGGATGCGTCCTTAGTGATCACCTTCAACCCACTCTTTACGGCCGTTCTCGCCGTTATATTTCTCGGTGAGCGTTTGACTCGAAACTTGGTGATCGGACTTGCGATGGCCTTGATAGGAATGCTTGTGATTTTCACCGCATCTCCCAATACCGACATACCAGAACTCGACCGTTGGTTTGGCAACGCCTTCATCGCTGGTGCCGCCTTTGCTTGGGCCGTATCCAGTATTTTGATGAAGAAACTCATGAGCGATACTCCTGAAGACGCTCAACAACCGTTGACCCCAATACTGGTAACGATTTGGGCTTCACTTGTTGGCTTGCTTTTCCTCACACCGTGGGCTGGAATTGAAGTTGCACGCGAGGGTATGCCTTCGCCGTCATTCAATGCATGGATTGGAATCATCTTCCTGGCGGTATTCTCAACGGTGTTGGCTTACGTGTGGTTTGCAGACGGAATTCTTGTCATTGGAGCCGGAAAGGCATCGTTCTATGTCTATCTCGTCCCTCCATTTGGCATTCTCGGAGGTTGGCTATTGCTTGGTGAGCAACTTGGAGCAACGCTCATTCTCGCCTTCACACTCATTGTTGCAGGAGTGGTCATTGCTCAAAAGCAAGAAGTGGAAAACAAGCAAGCATCATGAAGGTGAGCGCTCTCCCACCTCCATGAGCATTCGTAACGTCGCCGTCATCGGAGCAGGAACCATGGGTGCCGGCATTGCCCAAATTTGTGCCCAAGCCGGATGGAATACATCCCTCTACGATGCATTTCCCGATGGGCTTCAACGAGGAATGGAACGCATTGATGCTTTTTGGGACAAAGGAATCGCTCGGGGAAAAACCTCTCCAGAGCAAAAGGCTGAATGGAAAACAAACCTCCACGCCGTTAGCGACATGGCTCAAGCCGTTGGAAATGCGGACCTGGTCATCGAAGCGGTTCCTGAACTGCCCGACCTTAAGCAAAAAGTGTTTGAAGAAATTGACAAGCATGCTCCTGCTCATGCAGTCTTAGGCACCAATACATCATCGCTATCCATCGCTGACATAGCCAATGCAACGAGACGTCCAGAACAAGTGATTGGAATGCATTTCTTCAATCCGGTCCCCATTATGAAACTCCTTGAACTGGTTCGTCATGATTCAACCTCTGATGCTACCATCGCTCTGGCTCAATCGGCTGGAGATGCTATGGGAAAAACGACCATTCTTGTCAAAGACATACCTGGCTTTGCGACAAGTCGACTTGGCGTTGTTCTTGGAAATGAAGCCATTCGAATGCTCGCTGATGGTGTGGCCAGTGCAAAGGACATTGATACCGCCATGGTATTGGGCTACAAACACCCAATGGGACCCCTTGCACTCACTGATTTGGTCGGATTGGATGTTCGCAGAGACATTCTCAAAAATCTGCAAACTTCATTTGGAGATGAGTCATATGCGCCTCATCCACTTCTTGAACGACTGGTTGAAGAAGGCCGATTAGGAAAGAAAAGTGGGAAGGGGATTTACGATTGGTCAACCGGCAGTCCAGAAGAGACCTCAATTGAGTGAACATCCCCATAGATTCAATTACAAGGGAACTGAGCAATTATCATGGAATCCAGTATTTACGGAACGGAACCCGAAGGAGCAAACCCTACTGGTGCACAACCCGTTGGAGCGCGAGTTGAGGCCAATTCGTTTTCTCCAGTAGCCGTGACCGTAGGGCCTGAAAAGAAACCCAAAGTTCCCTTGATCACCGCTGGAGTTTTTGCAGTTCTTGGCGTCATTGGGCTTATTGTAGCCTCTCTTTCAGGAAGTCAGCTTGCCGAAATTTGGACCAACCTTGATGGTGAAGACTACGTGAAAGACATCGGCACCAGTGCTGAAATGGTTCACACTGATGAAGACGGTCAGGGAGAACTCGGGTGGGGTATTTTCATCACTGGAGATTACGTTGACAGTGACTCGAATGGAATGGTTGACGCCTGTGAACAATTTGATCTTACGGTCATGAACAATGGAACCGACGTCACTGAACGTGCATTCACGAAGACCTGTGATTACGACGAAGAGAACAACTCAGCCACCTACTTTGGATTGGACGGAAAGATACAGGTCGGCACGGTATGTGCCACCCTCGAGGTTGACCAACAATGCTCCATTGGAGAAACCTATACGATCTCCACCACCGCCTCAGCACCCATGTTTCTCCTTGATATTGACGACCTTTTTGGGCCTCTTCTTGAAGAATCAATTGGCCTTGGAATTGCTGCCGGAGGTGGGTTCGTTGCAGGATGCTGTTCAATGTGCATTGGAACCGTTGCCCTTGTTATCGGGTTGATGCGCTTTGGTAAGGATAAACAACCTCAAGTGGCCTATCAAATGCAATGAACCGTTCAATCAAAGGTTGGTCGACGCTTCTCAAGAAACGCTTTGACGCCTTCTTTGAATGCAGGAGTGGTCCCTGCCGCTTCAATCAATGTTCGCTCATGGTTGAGATGAGTCTCAAAGTCGTTATCGGCTTGAACATGAAGCAAATGCTTCGTAGCCTCTTTCGTATGCATCCCCCATGATGACCAAGTGGCTGCCCACTCGTGAGCGGTTGAGAGTAAAGCATCTTGATCCACGATGAGGTCAATAGCACCGGCGGAACAGGCTTCTTCTCCAGACCAAATCTGATTTTCAAAGAAAAACCGACGCGCAACGCGCTCTCCAACGAACCGTGGAAGAAGCCAGGTAGTCCCCCCATCGGGTGAAAGTCCCATTCCAGCATACGACGCCGCCATACGGGCGTCTTTGGTGCCGACACGAGCATCGCATGCGAGGGCAAGACCGAGTCCACCGCCTGCTGAAACACCGTTTAACGCAGCGATAACAACGGTCGGAGAAGTGCGCATCCGGATCAGAAGAGGGTGAAGGATTCCAGTGAGGTTTCGAATCAGTTCCGGCGCACTGTCATCATCAATGGATTGCTGAAAGGCGTTGATGTCTGCCCCTGCGGAGAAAAAGCGTCCATCTCCAGTGAGGACGATCCCTTTGACATCCGAATCAATGAGGGCCTCATCAATGGCTCCAGCAATCAGGGGTAGAAATTCCTCAGAGAACGACTGGGTAGAGGCTTGCCCTCCCATGCGTATCAATCGAATACCGTCGTTGGTCTCAATCTGAATGGCCATGGTATCACTTCACAATTTGACGTTAACGTTCTTGACCTTCGTGTAAAATCGCAAGGCATCTTGACTTTGCTCAATACCAATTCCTGAATGCTTCCATCCGGTAAAAGCGGTTTGAGGGAAGGTGATCGGATATTCGTTGATGGAAACCATACCGCATTCCAAATCACGAGCCATACGATGTCCGCGCCCGAGGTCATTGGTCCAAACGCCGTTTAACAAACCGAATGGTGTATCGTTGGCGAGGTCCAAAGCTTCTTCATCTGTACTGAAGGAAGTCACGGCCAATACCGGTCCAAACAACTCATCCTGGAAGAGAAGGTGGCTTCGATCAACGCCTGTGACAACGGTTGCTTCCATGAAGGCTCCCTCTCGGTCAAGCGCTTTGCCCCCAAGAACGAGTTCTCCACCTTCTGCAAGGCCTTTTTCGAGTTTTTCCAATACTTCCGCACGGTGATTCAAGTGCACAAGTGAACCCATGCGTACGCCCTCTTCCATACCTGGGCCGACAGGCCATTTGGAGACCTCATCGCACACGGCCTTAACCAGGTCGTCGTGAACGTCTTCATGGACAAGCAATCGGGAGCCAGCCCAACACATCTGCCCGGCATTCATGAAGATACCAAAGCAAATGGCTTTGGCTGCATAGCGCAAGTTGGCGTCTGAAAAGACAATGTTAGCGCCTTTTCCACCAAGTTCCAATGTGACTGGAGTCAATTGCTCGCTTGCCTTGGCCATGACTGTTTTTCCGGTAGGAACTCCACCGGTGAGGACAACACCGTCAACACCGCTGTGGCCAGCAAGAGCATCTCCTGCAAGAGCACCGGAACCCGTTAGAACCTGAAGCACGCTCGAAGGAAGACCTGTTTCGGCCTCATCAACGGCTTTTGCCCATGCGAGAAGGGACAGAGGCGTCCACGAAGCTGGTTTAGCAATCACCGTACAACCCGCTGCAAGAGCAGGTGCGATTGAACGAAGGGCGAGTTGCAGAGGGAAGTTCCACGGAACAATATGCACCGTCACGCCCAAGGGTTGACGGAGTGTGTAATTGAGGCGGGGGCCCGGGACTGGAATGGTCTTTCCCTCGATTTTATCGGAAAGGCCTGCGAAGTATTCCAACGTCCAAGCACCATAACGGATTTCAGAGAGTGCTTCACGGAAGGTCTTTCCATTGTTTGAGGATTCAATGACGGCCAGTTCCTTAGCCTTAGCATAGGTAACTGCAGCCATTTTGTTGAGTATTCTCCCCCGTTGTGCGGGGTCCATGTTCTTCCAATCGGAATTGTTGAAGGCTGCACGAGATGCTGAAACACTGCGGTTGACATCTTCAACGGTAGCGCGTGGAACCGTGGCCATGAGTTCACCTGTTGCTGGGTTCAGCACATCGCTTGTTGCACCGTCAGTTGACGCCACCCATTCTCCTCCAATCCACATCGTTTCTTCGCCCATGTACGGTCCATGTTGACTCGCTTCAAAGGCACATCGGTACCTCAATCACCCGTTCAATGTGTTCAAAACACCCCAAAGAAGGGCAGAAGCCTCATGTGCTCATCCCGACACGTACATTGCATGACCCGAAGAGTTGGTTTGGCGCAAGCAACCGCAAAAGCACTCGTCAGCCGTCCTCCAAGATTGCTGGTCATTGCCGGAGCAACCGGCGTAGGAAAATCAACGGCAGCTGTAGGTTTGGCATCAAGAGCGGGATTTACGCGCATGATGTCGACCGATGCTATTCGAGAAATTATGCGGTTGAGCGACCCAGATCACCATCATCCTGCCCTCCACCGGTCTTCATTTTCAATTGGGGCAAGCGGAGAAGCCGTCATCGATTGGACTGAAACTTGCTTAGCGGTTGAAGAAGGAATTCATGCAACGGTGAACAGAGCAAGACGCGAAGGAATTGATTTGCTGATTGAAGGGGTTCACATCAATCCTAGCGCTCGGCTCTTACGAGCGTGGGAAGATGCAGGTGGAATCGCCCTCGGCGTAGTCATGAAGGTGGATGAAGAGCGGGTCCACAAGGACATGCTCAGGTCAAGAGACGCCCAATCCTACCGTCGCTCCGACCGCTACTTAGCAGGCTTTTCTCGTATTCGCCACATCCAAGAAGGGCTTATTGAACGGGCAAAAATTGCTCATTGGCCAGTGGTAGATCCTACCCGAGTAGAGGATGATGTCGAACGGATTTTCACCTTGCTTAATCGGGCAATCGATGAACATGCGCGTCCAGATTAAACGTTGAGGACAAATGCAATATCAGCACTGAGCATTGCTTCACCGTCTGAAACACCAAGTTGCGCTGTAACACTGAGTTGACTGGAGTCGATTACGGAAATGATGATGTTGGTTAATTTCACTTCCACACCCCGCAGTTCACCGTGATGCAAGAGGTCATCATGGACGGTCCCTAAGGCCAAATCAGCTGCCTCAACACCTTCCAATCCACCCTCGATCCACATGTCCGTGCGAGCCTGGGAGAGGGGCTGGAGCGACTCCATGACATCTTCACTGGTGACGATAACATCGTCGGAAGCAGCATCGTGCGGGATGGTTAAACCGGCTACTTTGACTCCAAAAATTGCCATTGAGAGGAGCGACATCAGCAAAACGACGCCGGTTGCAAGGAGCATTTGCGCCCCATCTCGCTGACTCAAATCATTCTTCAGCATCAAGCTCCACCTCCTCGCGCCCACACGTCGAGAGTGACCGTCCAAGCATGAGAGCCGACGACGACCAGGTGATGAACAGCAACAGTACCGCCTGCGGGGGTGCCAACTCTCCCATGAGGAGTAGAAACAGAACTGTCTTTGGCAAGCCAACAATTGGATTCTTTGCCGGGGGCTATCGCTGATTGCAGAAGGTCACAAGCCCCTTCTCTGTCATCGTTCGCCAGCAATTCTTCCAATCGATTTTCACCGTTAATTTCAGCCTCAAGCCCCAAACCGTAGCGAATAGCATCGCTACCAGCCATCTCCAGTGACGCATCAAGGGCAACAGATTGAGAATCGGGCACTTGGACACGAATCAGAAACGTAGCTGACATGAAAAACAGCCAAAACAGTGTCAACATCTCAAGAATGTGAATTTGGCCTTCGTCATCGCCTTTCATTCCGTCATCCCCAAAACAACGGTGAAGGAACGAACGTTCCTCGTGACGGGTTAAGGCCTGGGATATCGGTGACCCCAATCAGGTCTGGAGAGAAGGCGACGAAGTTGAAAATTACCAGTGCGACGACGATCATCATTCCAGAATGCTTGAATCCTGTCGAAAATCGCCCAGTGGCCATCAATCCTGCCATTGATCCGTTACCCAAGGCTTGCATGGTCACCCCGTAATAGAAAATTGTCAGGAAAAACAACGGGTCAATGTTACGAATGGTCATGTTTCCAATGGTTTGACCACCGCTGTCTCCACCGTCATCGCCGCTTGAGTTTGAGCCAGCAATAGCAGGAATAAACACCTTTGCGAGAACTACGATAACTCCGAGGAAAACGAAGTATGATGTCCAAATAACCGCAATGTACGAACCGATGGCGCGCTTTCGCTCACCCTCTAGGAATTTCAATTCCCGCGAATCGTTTGCTGCGGTGACCAGAATGTCCGAAATCTTACCGCCTGCGCGATCCGCTTCGGCGATCAGCGCAATAGCACGGCGAACAAGCGGGGTTCCGACTCGTTCTGCAAATTGGAGAATGACGTCACTGAACTTGACACCCCAACTGAGCTGGTCTGACATCTTTTTGACTTCGTCATTCAGTGCACCGTACTCAGATGTGGCGAGGGTTTGAACCGCGACGGTCATCGAAAGCCCTCCCTTCCAGTATTCAGCGAGGTCACGCAGGAAATCCGGGAATTTTTCTTCGACTTCGTTCTTCTTAGCTTCTACCTTTTCCCAATAATAAGATGCTGGGAAGATGAACAGGAAGAAGGTCAGGCCAAAGAAATTTAGGAAAATTGTTGGATGGATTTTGACAGGGCCGACTCCAACTTCGGGTCCAAGCCAAAGAGACATATTGTTCATGTTAGCCGGAATTCCATCGAAATAATGGACGGTCATATCAAACGTTACTTTATCCAGATACTCGTTCTCATCCGCAGCCAAGAACATCAATTCGTACCGTTCACCTGGCGCGATAGTGATGAGTTCAATACCGCAATTGCCCTTATTGGCGGTTCCATTGTACCAATCTTCGATCTCACCGCTCGATGAACGAATGGCGACCGTGTAATCTGCATTGGTCGATGCTTCGACGGTACAATTCAACCATAAAGGCTGCAGTACATTAACAGAACCTGTAGCCGTATCCGGAACACCCGGTACGTCGAAATTTTTCCCACGCTTGGTTACGAGGCTCCACTCTTCCCCTTCCCAAGTAACGCGGTCAGGCCGATCTTGGAGAATTGAACATGTCTCATTCGCTTCGTAATTTGGTTTTTGATTGGTTTGGAAATATTCCCCAGTTGGATTTCCTACGGCATCCTGCGCGGTTGCCCCACAATACAAATTGGTGAACATTGGCTCACCGTTTTGAGTTGGAACAAATCCAGAGTTGGCGATCCAAAACAGACCGGAAGCGATCCCAAAAATGATGGAAAAGAAGAGGATGATGTAAAGGCGAGTGATGGTGGAATCGTCCTTGGGCAAGTCCAAGTCAACAGTGATTTTATCTTTTTTCTTTGCCACGATTTCACCTCCCTCTACATGTCTTGTTCCTTACTGCTGGTGTAAACCAAAATCGCGTAAGCGATGTGAATCATTGGAATGAAGCCAAGAACGATTCCGTACAGCATTCCTTCACTCATCTGCGCACCTGAACCCGAGACCCAGAACATAATGACGAGCATAACAATTAGGAAAAGCGGCATAGCAACTGCAACCACAATGTAGGATTCGGCAAGTAAAGCAATGGATTCAAGGAACATTTGCAGGCGAGTTCTGTTTTCACGCATGTAATGCTCTGCTCTGTTGAGGAAGTACAACTTGAGTTGACCACCAGCGGTCAAGGTTCCGACCATTCCCTGGAAAAACTCTGTCAGCCAAACTGAAGCAGCGCGATCGACACTCATCTTCATCGCAGTGATGAGGTCGTACCCCAGTAAAGTAACATCTCGATAAACCATCGCAGCATCGTCGGCGACGTCGCCGTAAATGTCCTTGTTCATGGCTAGAGAGCGGAAAATTTTGCTCGGGGTTGCATTAGCAGCGGACATAGCAGCGGTGTATGAGGCAGCATAAGGAAGATACTTCTCAATCATGTCACCTCGTCGCTTTGCTTCTCGTGCAGCGCCACCCTTGTTGTACTTGTATGCTACATAGGGGATGAGGAAGCCACCGATGAGGACGATGATGATTTTAAGAAAAGCAGGGAAGACCTGTAGGCTGTATTCGGGGCATCCGTTTCCTGGCAGAGCAGGATTGATCAAGTCGGGATTCCAATATTCCCATTCGAAACAAGGACCTACCGATGCGGCGGCTTGTATTCCCTCGTAAAATGCAATGACTCCGATTTCGGGGAAGAAGAAAATTCCGACAACACCCCAAGAAATCAAGGCAATAGCAATGGTGGTGACAATGACGGTTGCGAGGTAGACCTCAGGCATCATCGGCATGGACCCTTTGACGAGGTTTTTGGACAATTCCTTGTCGGCACGGGCTCGCTTACGAACAACGCCACCGAGGATTCGGTTACAGATTCGCTGCCATGCCGTTAGGTCCATGCAATCACCACCATACTCGTTTTATTCACTTCAAACCGTCAACACGGGCCATGATCTCATTGGGCCGCACGTAATATTCGGTAACGATTTGAGAGACTTGATCTGCCTTTCGAATATCGTTGAGAACCATCCATTCCAAAATTCGCTTACGTGTTCTCAACTCACGACGCATCTCTTCTTGACTGTAATTGATTTTAACCATGATTTTCTCAAGAACATACGATTTTCCACTGAAGATAAAGTCATCACTCGTCACGTCCCAGCGGAACACTTCATTGGTGATTACTTCCATAGAGTTCGGATCAATACCAACAATCTCAACAATTTGCTTGGTTCTTCGAACACGCTTTCCATTGATACGGGTCTGGATTTGAATGACGCAAGCCTCTAGCGCAGGAAGCAAAACACGTGGGATGTCAATTGGTTTGTTCTCCAAACGGTGAACAAGGGATGGTACCGAATCGGCGTGGACCGTTGAGTATGCACAGTGACCTGTGGCCATGGCTTGGAACAGAACATAGGCTTCAGCACCACGAATCTCACCGACAATGATGTATTCTGGCCGCTCACGAAGTGCTGCTTTGAGCAACTCGAACTCGCCGATCTCACCGTCTGTAGACTCTCCACCAAACCCTTGTCGAGTTAGCCCTGGAACCCAGTTGGGTTGTGGGATGTTAACTTCACGCGTGGACTCGATTGAAACGATCTTCATCTGCCAGGGAATAAAGATGCACATCGCGTTGAGGGTGGTGGTCTTTCCAGACGCCGTACCACCGACGAAGAGCATAGGCACTTCATTCTGGAACGCAATCCAGAGGTATGCTGTCATGAGTGAAGACATGGTTCGGAATGCGACGATGTCAGCGGGAGAGAACGGGTCGTCCTTAAACCGGCGAATACAGAAAGCTGAACCTCGGGTTGAAACCTCACGGCCCAATTTCATGACAATTCTTGACCCGTCCATCAGCGTAGCATCAAGCAGTGGTGAAGCGACTGAAATGTGCTTTCCACATCGCTGAGCAAGTTTGATGACATAGGATTCCAAAGCGTGGTCGGTTTCCCAAACACAGGTGGTTTCCACAGATTCAAACTTACGATGGTAAGCAAAAATCGGGACGTTTGTCCCATCCAGTGAGACGTCCTCAACGTTGACGTCGTTCATCAAAACGTCCATCGGACCGTATCCGATCAGGTCACGGCGGAGGTAATAGAAAATCTTTGATTTGGACTTCTTGTTGATTTTCATGCTGTAAGCCTTGATGACTTTATCCATAGCAGCACGCACATAAGCCTCGGGATTTGAGTCGATTTCCTCAATATTTGCCGTAAGGGAACGGATAAAAATATCCATAATTTCATCCCGCTGCTCCTGTTCTTTCTTCGTCATCGGAGGTTCGATGATTTGGTAAATAATGTTCAGCGTTGTGCGGTCACGAACGATGCGTGCAAAAGCATGAGGGGGCAAAACTGGATACTTGTCCAACTCGTCGTACTGTTGACGTTGTTTGGCTCGCTGACGTCGTTCTCCACCACCTTTTTTTCTTGCCATGGTCATCACCTTCGCCGAACGCATTTGGAGACAGTCTATCCCCGACTATAACACTTGGGTGAAAAAGAACTCCAAAACGACTCCCTGCGGACATTTTAGCGAAAGCCGCAATGGAATTTTTTTTAGGCGGTTTTTACCGAATATAACCACTCCTCGCATGCAGCGACAAAGGCATGCAAATCAAGGTCGTTGGAAATAACAGCATCCGCTTCATCGATGAGGACGTCCAAGCCCCAGCCGATTTCCCTGAGGTTTCGGGTTTCAAAAGCAGCCCAGTCACCATCTTCAGAGCGCCCTCGTTGTTGAATTCGCTCGAACCTCAGTTCTTCGCTTGTATCGATGGCCACGGTTCGAAAAACGGCACCCCATCTCTGGGAAAAGACGCTGCGCTCTGCAATCCCCCTGAGGCCCTCGATGAGTACAATAGGATTGGCCTGAAGGAGTTCGTCAACCTTGTCGCCAAGACGCACTGCGAGTACATCTTCTCCGAAGTCTGCACGCAACTCAGCGGCTATTTCTCCAAAGATGCTTGGGTTTTCAGGGAGGTTTCTCGAACGAACTTCTGCTCGAACCATGTCCCCCATTGAGACGACTGGGATCCCATCGTTTGAGAGTACTGCGGCAAATTCACCTTTGCCCGAGCCAGGCATTCCGCAGACTGCATAGACCCGAGCCATGAAGAAGGGCCCGTGACTGATGCTCAAGAACATACCCCCGAAAGGATGCTTTTGAGGTTAGTTTGAGAACTCAGCCCGACCCCATCGGCGGTCCATCATCTTCCAAAGAACGGCCGAGGCAAACAAGAGAAGAATTGAGATGATAATCATCCCCAAGTAACCTTGCTGAACCATGGAATCATCGTACATTTGAGCGGTGGCTGCAAGTCCGTCTTGGGAAGCTCGCTCCCACCAATTTCCATAAAGGGAGACGTCTCCTTGGGTGAAAGAAAGTAGAAACAGGCCAAGCAAAGGCAGAACCGTCCCGATCCAAAACCAGATCATAATCGAGGCATCAAAGATGGCCTTATTGGGCCGTAGACCCATCAAAAAGGCCGTCAAGGCAACGATGTAAATTGAGTTGGCAAACATGACGATAATGCTGGTTGGGAGGGACGCCCATTCATCCAATCGCCACGCCATTAGCACGATGAAAATCAGTGAAATCCATGAGGTTGCTAGAAAGTAAACCACAACTTTGGCCCGGATTAAATCCGGCACCTTAAGCGGCAAGCCGTTCATGAAGTCCGGAGAATCAAGGATGGTCAACCACGAGTAAAAGTTGAACCCGAAGAAGCCTAAAAACGGTGCATAAGAGAGCAGATTAATTGGAATTGGTGCATCGGCAAAATCAACCAACCATGCCATACCAAGCAGCACAAGAAGAGGTATCGCATAGGAAACAGTCATCTTTTTTATTGCGCCAGAACGGAACAAATCAACAAACTCTTTCGCCACAATAAGACGAATCTCGCCGTTCCCGAGGAAACTCAGTCGTCCGTAAATTGGAGCCAAAAGGTCTCCTCGTTCAACGACGCTCACATCAAAGTCGTCGAGAATCAGTACGGATGCAAAGAAGCCTAAACCAACAGAAAACACCAACCCTCCAATGATAAACAGACCGTTCTGTGTGGACTGGGCCACAAGCCCCCAAAGCAACAGTTCGGTTGGAAGCCACCCTAAGCCAACCCCGATGCCCAAGAAGACGATCCCAACTGGGCCAATGATGGTAAACGGTCGCCCTCGCAACCAGAGCGAGGATGCAAGAAAAGAAAGAGCCAGTCCTTGACCCAGAGTAGTTGCCATTGCAAGCCACGTCCAAGGTAACGAAGTCCAGAGGAGCGGGGTGCGAATGCCGGCCACACCGTCGAGAAGAATCCCGAGGGCCATGCCAGCAATAATTGGAGTAAGGATGAGCATAACATAGAACGCCAAATCCTTGACAAAATATGCGAAGTGAGCCATTGAGTTGGGTAGCGGCTGAAGTGCTGGAGCCGCAAGAAGGAAATTTTTACTCCCCGTACGCCGAATGATTGCATCTCGACCAATGAACGCAAAGGTTCCCATCCCTAGAGAGAACATGAACAATGGAAGATGGAGCGCAAAACGCAGTTCCTGCCAGGTGAATGTCTTGTTATCAAGGTCGGAACTTTGGGCTGCCGAATCTCCAACAAGAAACTGCAATCCAATGGTTGAGATAGCAGTCACAAGCGTCAGAAGCAATGGAAAAAGAACCATTTGTCGCTTCTTAGCAAACTCAACGCTCTTCCTTCCTTCTTCAACAAACATGACCCTAAAGGTCGCTGAAAATGCATTCCATCCACGCAACGGTTCGGTCAAGGTCGCACCGTGAGCCGATGTTCCGAGGGAAGGAAGGCGTTCAGGAATCTCGTCGTCCCAAGTTCGGGATTCAATGAACGAGGTATCCAAGTTCATTCCTCCGAGTCGGAAATCCCTTCCTCAGTGAATCGTTCAACATCTTCAATAGAATGCCCAACAAGACGAATAAAGACGTCCTCAAGGGTTTCATCTGGTGAGTTCTTCAATCCAGTGACGGTACCGGCTGCAAGCACCTTACCGTCGTTGATGATGGCCATTCGGTTGCACATTCGCTCCGCCATCTCCAACACGTGAGAGCAAAGGAAAATGGTCCCGCCCTCAGCCACATGGTCAAGCAACCACTGACGGCATTTACGTTGATAAATCGGGTCTAAATTTGCAAAAGGTTCGTCCAAAAAAAGTAATTTGGGACGATGAATGAACGCACTTGCCAGCATCACTTTTTGTCGTTGTCCCTTAGACAAATCTTTGCACATGGTATCTCGCTTTTCTTGCATTCCAAACCAATCAAGCCAGTGTTCAACCTTCGCTTTCATATCGTCAACGCCGCGCAAACGAGCTACAAACTCAAGAAATTCAGCAGGGGTTAGAAACGACGGAGGTGATTCAGATTCGGGCACAATACCGATGTTGGCCTTGACCTTCTGCGGGTCTCGGACCGCATCAACGCCCAGGACTTCGATCTGGCCTTTGCTTGGACGCAGTTGCCCGGTGAGGAGTTTTATGAACGTTGATTTGCCAGCGCCGTTTGGACCAAATACGCCGAAAAACTCACCAGCATGAACCTCCACATTAAGGGGATGAAGAGCAATAAAGTCCCCGTATTTCTTCGCCATATCCTTTGCGCTTACCAGAGGACGGGCATCTTCAGCCATGCTTGCGACACACGGGGGGAGGATTTCATACCTTGCCTCTCACCTCGTTTGGAACCGTGCGATGAAATCATGAACAGGAACCCTTTGGGTTGAACCATGAACGCTCCAGAGAGTGAAGTATTGAAGGTTGAACTCCTTCCGATTGATGATGAACATGACATTGGGTTTATCGCTTGTTTAACCATTGACCGTCCCGACAAACTCAACGCATTGAATGCTGAAGTCATGGATGGACTGAAGGCCGTTTGTGCGTGGGTAGAGGCACGTGATGATGTACGTGTGCTCATCGTCACGGGCGCACCTCCCAATCCACCTGCTGAAGGAAAAAGGGCCAAACCACATGCTTTTGTTGCTGGAGCAGACATCACTGAATTTGCTGGCGCAGGAAGTGAAGTGATTCGCGTCAAGTTCACAGATAACGCTGTCGAGGCCTTGTGGAATTTATCAAAACCGACCATCGCAATGGTCGATGGGGTTGCTCTTGGAGGTGGATGTGAAGTTGCTTGTTCATGTGACATTCGTATCGCTACCGACCGTTCTCGGTTCGGTGCACCCGAAATCAACCTTGGATTGATCCCTGGATACGGGGCCACTCAACGCTTGGAACGTCTTGTAGGATATGGAAAAGCGCATGAGATGATCATGACAGGTGACATGGTTCCCGCAGAAGAAGCACATCGCATTGGACTCGTCAACCATGTTGTCGCCCCTGAAGAATTGAAGGATACCGTCTATTCCATGGCTCGCCGAATCGGAACCAAATCTTCACACGCACTGCGTGTTGGAAAGGAAGTTGTTCGCAGTGCACTTGATGAGTCGTTAACCGAGGGAGTTGCTACTGAAGCTGCTGCATTCGCTGGATTGTTCGATAGCGAAGATAAGGAAATTGGTGTTCAAGCCTTCATCAACCGAGAAACGGCGCAATGGAAGCACAAGTAGACTCATCCCTGATCGGCCTTTGGCATCGGAAAGACGCAGGATGCTGGCTTGCGAAAGATGCGGTGACGGTACCGAGCCACAAAGCGGTAGACAAGATTGCGAATCGGTAACGGAATGATCCAACCAATCGGATACCACATGGCGTAATACCAACGCATGTAGAAAAGAAAACGTAGCGCTGCTGAGGACCGAATGTAGGGTTTATTATCACGCACGAGGTAAACGGTGTCGACGTCCTGAATGTGTTGCGGAAAGGTCGAAATGATGGCTTGACCTTCTTCACTCTCGATGGCCAGGAAGCGAAGGGAAGCGCCCGATGACATTCTTGGCGTCATGAACACAGCGAGACGTGTACAAAGCCCGCAGTCGCCGTCCAAAAGAATAACATCGCCTTCCGTCACGACCCGCCCTCGTGTTAGCGACAGCCTATCGGCACAAAAGGAGAGGGGCCATTGCCCCTCTCCAACCCGAGATTGCGCTCGAACGCGTCCATTCACAGGAGAATCATCCTACGGTTCGAATGTTGTTCTCTCGAAGATACAAACGGAAATGCGCCATGTGGCGACTGTTTGCTCTTCTGAACCACGCATCAATGACGAGAATGTCATGCGCTCCGGTTGTCGTGTTGTAAGCACGGCTACCGGCACTCACAAGTTCCTTGTGCATACGGACGTTACGAGCGACAAGCGCTTCCTGCGATGCGCAGCAAGGGCCATTGGCGCGTGCTCGTTCGTTCCGCTGACGTACCTTTTGGTCACGTCGTTCCAGGTAGTCCTTCCGCACTTGCTCTTCACGAGGATCGCTTAGACCCCCACTGACGGCCGTACGGTTTCGACGGACCCGGTTCTCCTTGTTCTTCTCACGATTGAGTTTTCGACCGTGGATTCTTCTTCCAGTGTTCTTTTTATTGTTGGCTTTTCCCATTAGATTTCACCCCGATTTACCTTGGCAGAGGGCTTCAAGAGCGCCTCCGCCGTGTGGGCAGATTTAGTTCGGGCAATGGGGTATCAATTTCTCAACTCGGAACACCTTTGGCACATTGTGCATAGATAATATTGTACGACCGTATATAAAAAATATACTGTAAATAGCCCAGTTTTACAACTGGAACGATGATGAAATGGGTCTATTCTTTCATCTCTTCGCGTAGGGCGGATAGTGCGCTACTCGATGCAGGTAGAGGCGGTAAAGGCAATGGGTTACCATCGGCCCCAATGAGGGGCGGGAGGATTTTACCATCAGCACCAATCAGTTCAGGCAATTCTGTTTGTGGCTCCGGTTTGGGTTTAATGATCGATTCAAAACCATCATCAAGGGGAAGGCGAAGTTTGAGGATTCTGCCTTCATCAATTCTTACAAAAGTTGCCCCGTAAACATGACCTGGCGCTGGGTGTTCTGGTTGGACCATAACCGAGTGGCCATGCCCGGGTGTTTGAAGCAAGGCTACCAAATCTTCCCCAGCAGCATGGTCTTCCCACATCTTTGCAGTAGATGCACGAATATCGGCCATCTGCCCTCGGCGACGCTGCTTGATACGTTGGCGAATTTCTTCATGTCGCTTTCGGCGATCGCTAACGGTGAGTTCAATGTCAGCATCCTCTACAGACTCTGGACTCACCTCAACAACGTATTCTCCCGCAGTATGAACATCATCCAGTTCGACTGTGATTTCAAGTTCGTTACTGTCCTCGTTATCATCAACCGATGATTCTGCTTGTGCGGAGGCCGCAGCAGCGATTTTTGCTAATTTACGCTCTCGAAGTGTTGCCCCATCAAGCGATTCAGCCTTAACAGGTTCAGGAATTCCATCGTCTTCTTCAAGTTCTACCTCGGCCTCAGTTTGAGGCTCTACACGTGTTTCAGAGTGGGGTTGGGGTGCCGCAACAGGCTTTCGAGGTGCTGTTCCAAGATTGATCCACCCAAAGGCAAGGATGCCCATGAGCGCCACTGAACCCCATTTGGCTTCGTCGGTTAATTCACCAATAGATGAGAGATAGAACCCCAACACACAGAGGAACATTACAGCCACGACGGTCCTTGCGAATCCCATGTCCCTCGTTCACCCCAAACATTGATTCTTTATGACGGTGATGGAATCCCAACACCTTCACAAATCTTGACTGTCCCCTGAGAGTTGAGTCACAAGGTGGTCGAGGGCACGCCTTCGGTGACTGAATTTTTGCTTGATTTCCAGTGAGATGGATCCGAAGGTTGCACCGTGAGTGCTCATGACCCCGTAGCTACCAGAAGGGAGAGGTTGGCCCAAATCATCAAGGTCCCGAGGAATGAAAATTGGGTCAAACCCAAATCCTTCCTCTCCTTTTGAAGTCGTCGAGATTGACCCGGGGCATGCCCCCTTTCCAAGAATAATGTTGTTCCCGTCCCAAAGAGCAGCCACGGCTTGAAACGATGCACTCCGAAGGCTGGCTGCCTGCACAGGGTCTTCACTTTGCAGGTGATTGAGAAGTCGCAACAGGCCTTGAAAACCGATGGTTTTGAATGCATATGAAGAATAAATTCCTGGGAATCCATCCAAGGGATCAACGAAAAGACCTGCGTCTTCTACCATCACGTGGGTTTCACCCTCCGGGAGATGTTGCTTGGCTTGCTCAAGTTTGGCGATGGCTACATCTTCCAGTGATTCAAGTTGAGGTTCAACAATCGTCCCTTCTGGCAGCAACAACTGACGCACTTCAAATCCCAAAGGCGAGAGATGATGGGTCGCTTCGGCGAGTTTTCCTTCGTTGCCTGTCAAGAACCAAATCACGGTGGACATCAACCCTCCCAATCCGTCACACCCTATGACGATGACTCCTTTCTCTTTTATTTCAAAGGTAAATTGATAGCATGGAGGGATGACCAACGGACATGGTTTCTGATTGGATCGCAGTGGCGGCAGGAGGGGCTTTGGGAGCCCTTCTCCGATTTTGGGTCAGTGAGAGCATGCCCTCGGATTCGTTTCCATGGGGAACGCTTACCGTAAATTTAGTCGGTTCAATTTTGCTCGGAGTGGTAACCGCTGCTGTTGCGGTGAACACCTTGAGCGAAACTCAGGCACTCCTCTTTGGGACCGGTTTGCTTGGAGCATTTACAACCCTCTCCACCTTTTCAATTGAAAGCGCCAATCTATGGAATGAGCAACGATGGGCTGAATTAGCGGGTTATATTTCTGCAACGGCCTTAGCAGGACCTGCTCTTGCCTTATTCGGCTGGAAAGCTACTGAGGCATTGTTGAACTAACCTTATTTGAGAATGTTTAACATCCTGTTCAAGGCTAAAAGCGCCCCTTCTTGAACGTCCTTTGGGACAGAGATTTGGTTGGGTTTTTCTCCCTTCACCAAGCGTTCGAGGACATCCATAAGGTAGGCAGGGTGAATCATGTACATGGTTGAACATGGGCAAATCTCGTCATCAAGACATTCAATGTGCTTGTCGGGGTGTTCTCTAGCCAGACGTGCGACCATGTTGATTTCTGTGCCAATAGCAACCGACGAGCCTGCTGGCAAGCCTTCAACAAAGTTCCGAATGTATTGTGTGGAGCCGTAGGCATCAGCCAAATCTACGGTTTCGCGAGGGCATTCCGGGTGGACCACTACAATTCCATCTGGGTATTCAGCCCGAAAGGTATGAATTTGGTCCGGTGTGAACCTCTTGTGTACGGAACAAAATCCATGCCAGAGGATAATCCTTGAGTCTTTTATTTCACCCATAGCGCCGATTCCAGGCGTCCAGGTCGGCATTTTCTCAGTATCAATCCCCATGGCGATACCGGTGTTTCGCCCGAGATGTTGGTCGGGAAAGAACAACACTGCACCACCATCTCCAGCCCGTTCAAAGGCCCAATTGAGAACACCTTGAGCATTTGAAGAAGTGCAAACAACGCCACCATGACGGCCGACAAAATCCTTCAAATCAGCGCTAGAATTCATGTAGGTCACGGGTACGAGGTAACTTTTGCCCTGAGGCGCTGGTTGTTCAGGGTCATCTCTGCTGAGTGGATCGTTCAAACCAGATGCGGCAAGCAATTCCGTCCAAGCACCTTCGACCTCAACCAAGGTGGCCATATCTGCCATCGAGCACCCGGCACGCATGTTTGGTAAGACAACCGTTTGGTCATCAGTGGTCAGAATATCTGCTGATTCAGCCATGAAATGGACGCCACAAAACACGATGTGTTTCGCTGTTGAAGAAGCAGCCTGCTGACTGAGCATAAACGAATCCCCGAGAAAATCGGCATGCATCACGATGCTGTCACGCTGGTAATGGTGGCCAAGGATGAGAAGGTCGTCCCCGAGTTGATCCTTCAGTTCCTGAATTCGATCACTCACGGCTTGTTCTTCGGTTGACAAGGAGGCATCCATGAAATCAACAGAACACATCGGGAGGGTCAGTGACATGGCTCTCATACGATGTAAACGCTCACCCCTTTTGAAACAGTGGTTTGGGGTGAACTTTGAAAACCGTGACCGTGTGAGCGAGGCATGGCCTTCATCGAAGACCGACGTCTCCATTTGGGTGCGGAGGCGGAGGTATGGAGGGGAACATGGTTTGGAAAACAAGCCGTCAGGAAACAACGGCGACCCCGGTCATGGCGCCACGCTGACCTCGACCATCGCCTTGGGGTTCGACGCATGACCAGCGAGGCTCGCTTGTTGATTCGTTTACGCAAATGCGGACTCCCTGTTCCTGCTGTTTGGGACTTGGACTTGGATGGGGGACAGTTGGTCCTTGAATGGCTTCCCGGGCGAACCCTCATTGAGGTTCTCAACGATGAAAACACCGAGCCTCAAACCGTTGAATTCGCTTTGAAATCCGTAGGTTCTGCGGTACGTCACTTGCACAGGGAGGCGATGACCCACGGTGATTTGTCAACCAATAACGTCCTCATCAACGAGACCGAAGTGTTCCTGATCGACTTTGGATTGGCTGCTGTTGAATACGAGGTCGAGCGATTCGGAATCGATCTCCACGTTCTGGATGAAATTCTTGGCGCATCCCATCCTCAATGGGAGGGGGCCATCAACTGGGTGTTGGAGGGTTATGCTGGAGTGGATGCTGAACTTGGAGCGGCCCCTGTTCTTCAAGGCGGCAAGGTGCCCACAGCAGCCGAAGTATTGACTCGGCTGGACGAGATTCGACAGCGGGTGCGTTATCACGGTTGAAGGACGCTGGAGCGCTCGTTGCGTCGTTCTCCCTGTCGCTGCCACGTGTTGAAGAACACGATGATGATGGCTAAAACAACACCAAGTTGGAGAACGATGCTGGAGTACAAACGCAATTCAGGATCCCATGAATGAATCTCTACAGAAACGGTTTCATCTTCCAACTGGAAATACACCAAGTGATTTTCAAGCACTTGAGGCCCCCACTGGTCATTTTCATCCACGGTGAGAACCTGAGTCGTATTTGTACCAAGGGTAGTGAAATGTATTTCTCGGTCGAGGTATTCATCTCGAGGCGTGAGGGGATTGTAATGGTCACGAGCAGCCCAAGCAAGAATTCCGTTTCCGATTGAAGGGTCAGATACATGGTATTTCGCGTTGCTTCCAAGCCATTGCATGGCCGTTGAACGGTTGTAAACGACAAGTCGGTCGGTCGCACTTACATTGACCGTCACAGCAAGATATTCCCGATTGAAAGCAATGTCCACGATGGACGCATTTTCCATGTCAACCGGGGTTCCCCATTCAGCAAGAATCTCATCCTCTTCTACGGCGGCGCTTGCATTTACCTGGTATTCAGTCATGCCCTTGACCCCCATTTGAATCACGTGAATTGATGTCAAATCATCTGAGGTGACAAAGGCTACTTCTGAGCCTGAGCCTGCAAGGTAAACCACGGATTCAAACGGCTCGAGAGGGTTGGACAGCGGGGATCCATCCAAATTCATAGCGAGAAGAGCACCGTCTTGGACATAAACAACAGCGAGTTCAGCGCCGTAATCCACCAGCATCAAACGGTCAGGGCGCTCCATTTGGATGGAAAAGAGAAGTCCATCGTCTTGTTCAACGTCAACCACCGATAGATGTGTCGAATTAGCAGCTACCAAAGTCGTTCCCGATACTGCATAAGGGGAGTCGATGGTCAAATCCAAAGAAAGGAGTTCGTACGGTTCAGAACCACTGTCTGAGAGGTTATGCACCAACATCACCGCTTCGCCGCTTTGATTATCGAGAGTGAACAGCCATCCGTCGACTGCTGCTGCACCTTCTGGTGCCTCTACGCCACCAGCAGGCAGTGCACTGTGAGTCAAATCCCATGTAATTACTGAAGAAACAACGATGAGGATGACAAAGGCGATCCTTCCTGTTTCACGGCTTGTCGGATTGCGATAGCGGCGAAAAGTTGATCGCAATCTTCCTTTGACGAAACCGAGAGCATCCCTCGGTTTGGTCAGTACGGTTACGATACGGGCATTCATGGTGCGTTCGTCAAAGAATTTCCACCATGTGTTGGATGTTCGGTCTGCAAGTGAGACGGCTGCTCCAGCGATCAGCATACCACCGATGATGTCCAAAAACCAATGGATTCCAAGATAGATGATGGTGAATGCTGTAACGGCAGTATAGAGCAAAACGGTGTGCCTGTAACGGTTCCATCGCCGGTCATCATCAAAACGTGTCAGACACAACCAAACAGCAAATGGAATTCCGATGTGAAGCGAAGGCATGCCGTTTGTAAACGGGTCAATACGGCGGAACCAATCAGCAATCTCCGGCGTCAGAGTGTAGGCTAAAGTTTCCATTCCCGGAATGGTATCTCCGGTTACCCTGACGTTGAAAAACAGGTAGAATGGAACGGCGAGAATGTAAACCCAAGCGATAGAAAGGGTCACTCGGTCTGCAAGCCAGCGGTCATCAAAATATGCAAAGTAAAAGATGGAAACATAGCAGATGAACATGAATCCCGCCACATAGAAGTGTGTCAGGAAGGTCGTAAGTGAGGGATTTTGGAAGGTTTGTTGGACCCAGAGAACAAGATTCCCTTCAATGGCCCAAATATAAGGCGTCATGTCTAGACCGGTACTCGCCATTAAGAGACGGTCAATTTGGTCAAGGCCGTCCTTTGCATTGTAGATGAGAAAGACAATCAATATGTGAACCCAGTACCTGCGAAAGAAATCAACGAACGGGGGTAGGGAAACATTGGCCCAGGGTGGTTTGAATACCGGTAAAAGAATGACGCCCAGTGCAAGTGCACTGATCATCCAAGTGAGGTACACGCTCTGCACTCAGCATCAACTCCAAACAACGGTCGGTGAGTCCTGTTCAATAATGCGTCGTCTCATTGAACCCAATTTGGAACGGTTACCATGCTCCGTGCACATAGGGCTTGCCACGGTCGGGGTCTTTTCGTTGAGCGAGGTCGTAAATTCGTTCATAGCGGAAAATACCGCTTGAGCATCCGGTCTGCCACTCGAAAGCAAGAGCGTATTTCCCAATGGTTCGAACTTGTGGCTTCTCGGGAGGGTGTGCTTCGACTTGGCGACGGAGGGTTTTGCTGGTTTCGTCGACGTTACGCATTGGAGAACACTTGGCACAGGGACAAGCGTGGCGAAGGTCATCGTAGGAGACAACATACGTTGTATCATCGTTGTAGGAAAGTACCATTTCGGTGGTTTTCCGCTCAAGTTTTTTGAGGGTTGGGAGTTCAGTGCTCATGAATTCACCTCAAATGATTTCAAGCCCGTCATCTGCCCCGTTTCCAAGTTGGTCTTGAAGCGCTGAGACCACTTTTGCGAAGGCAATTGCTGATGCTCCTTCAGGATCCGATACGATTCGATGGACACCATCATCGCCACCGCGAACAAATCCGGGGTCAAACGGAAGCGCACCAAGGAAGGGAACTCCAAATTCTTCTGCGGTTGACTTTCCTCCGCCTTCTTTGAAAATATCCAATGTGAATTGGAAGCGACCTTCCTCATCGGCAGTAGCATCAATTGTTTTCCCTCCCGGGCCTGCGACCGAGAAGGTACTTCCGGGTTCTGCTGTCCCTTCTACGGTATATCCGCTCATGTTCTCAACAACACCCAAAACTGGAACCTTGAGAGATTCGGAAAAGGTGATTGATTTGCGGCTGTCCAACAGCGCGACTTGTTGAGGAGTGGTGACGATGACCATCCCGTCGATGTTTGGTAGCGATTGAGCGACGGTAAGAGGCTCATCAGAGGTGCCGGGGGGGAAATCAATGACGAGATAGTCAAGTTCTCCCCATTCAACGTCCCCGATAAATTGCTGGATGGCGCCCAACTTGATTGGCCCTCGCCAAACGACTGGGGTATCTTCATCTTCTAGCAAGAAGGCCATGCTGATGACTTTCACGCCAAGGTGGCCCTGAGCTGGATGTATTCGCTTGTTTTCCACATGCAGTCGGCGGCCATCAAGGCCCATCATTTTTGGAACGTTAGGCCCAGTGATGTCAATGTCAAGAATTCCAACACGGAATCCTTGCTGTGCGAGTGAGAGCGCGAGGCCAGTACTTACTGTGGATTTGCCCACGCCTCCTTTACCGGACAATACCATGATCTTATGTTTGATCTGGCGGCCAATTTCTTCCATCGACATCTTGCGCTTCATCTGCGCATATGCTTGTTCCATCTGTTTTTGCTCTTGAGGCGATGGGGCGGGCGCTGGAGTGGACTCGCCGGTACTTGGAGAGTTGAGGGTCACGGGTGAATCGGCCATGGTTTTACCAATGAATTGGGCTACTTCAACCCACCCACCGACTAAGCAAGGAAACATCGTGCCGATTCACGGTCATCGGCGCAAGAGAACATCAACGGCCAGATGGCTGAGGAGCGTGGGAGCGACCACAACAACAAGCGGCAGGAACTGCCATTCCATCCCTCCATACGCCCAGCCAAGTCCAACGGAGAGCGGCAGGGCAAGGATAAAGGAAAATCGGTTGGTTTCGCGCCGATGTACTCTTGGCATGGCTTTTCCAAGAAGAATTGAGACCGAACCGAAAAACACGATTTGGAACGTTATTGATGTCGCAATGATGCGGAATAAAACCTCAAAATCCATTGCAGCCGCAATGATGTGCCCAACAAAAAGGAAGGTGAACACCCCCATGTTAGCGACAATGGAAGCGTGTTTCACAGTGGTTCCTCCTCCTCAACCTATGTCAATTCATGGTACGTGTCCGGAAGAAGATAGAGTTCATATCCCCTCACTTGTTCGCATCTATCATGAAACTCCTCTTCGTGTGCGTCGGCAATTCATGCCGCTCTCAAATGGCCGAAGGATTGGCTCGCTCAATGGGCCATGAAGCCTCATCTGCTGGAACACACCCTGGACCCCAGATTGCCCCCCATGCAGTTACACTCCTGGAGAGCAGAGGAATCTCCACCGAAGGCATGGTGCCAAAAAGTGTTGATGGATTCAAGGCTGAAGATTTCGACATGGTGATTTCAATGGGCTGTGGTGTTCATTGCCCAGTCATGAAAATCGATGAAGACTGGGAACTTGAGGACCCGTATGGAGGATTGTACGAAATGTACGAAGCCACTGCGGCTGAAATTGAGCGCCGTCTTAAGTTGATTGAAGTTCACTCTTCTTCGGACTGAGGCACATCTCCGACACCGGCGATGTTGATCCGCAGGACGCTTACTGTCCGTGTTTTCCCCTCGTCAGTAGGCAGCTCTTCTGAACCGCATTCCAAATTCTCGATGGTGACGGTTTCTGGAAGGCCTTGTGCAATGTGACCGTTCCGGCGTCGGCAGACCTCTGCAACGTCCACAGCTCGGGAGATTGTAGCCCCACGAGCAACCAGTTGAATGGAACGCTCGCCTTCTTCCATTGCCATAACAACTGCACGAACATATGCGTGCAATGGTTTCTTTCCGATGAAGATAATTCTGCGTTCGTCTGACATGGTATTCCCAAGTCTTTGGGAACCGACCCATCACATAATACTTGAGTGATGGAAAACAGGCGTTTTAGCCAAAAATATAGGATTTTTGGAAAACATGCGAGAGCCGGGACTCGAACCCGGGTTCAGGCGTTGGCAACGCCCGGTGATAACCACTACACTACTCTCGCTTGTGCTTCGCCCACCGAGCCGGAGTTTAAACGATTGTCGGCCTCACTGCTTGCTTGGCCAAAGAGCATCACCCCTCAACCGCTGCCTTGCAATTTGCTCTGTTTAGGACCTCATGAGCGAGGCTTGTGATTGAATTATTGAAACAGGAGTTCAAAAGTAACTTCGTAAGTGTCCAATCATGAAAGTCACCTTATCCGTAGCATCTTTGATACTCATTCTTGCTCTAAGCCTGGCAACAGGAGCAGTATTTACTGCTCTTGACCCCCTCAATACTTCCGCCGATGAGTCGTTTTCAATCGACGCACCGGTCGCCTACGGAATCAACGAGTACATACTCGTGGAGGTTGACGAAGGAGACAACGACGAAGAAGACGTCATCACCGAGCGACTTCATGAATTCCAATTTGATTCCATCAACGGCGGAGATGTCGTCAATTGGGACTTTGGTGACGGGACAACCGGCATCGGGGTAGAAACCGTTCACTCTTTCGAATTACCTGGGACTTACACGGTCACAGCCACCTCAACCTCAGTTGATGCCATTCAAACTGCAACGGTTGAAATTACCGTTGAACGAACTGCCACGGTCGAATCTGACAACATGGAATGCGTCTGTGCGCCGACTGCAAAAGCAACCATTGTCAACCTCATACCCCTCGCAGGAACCGTTTCTTATGACGGCATAGTTACCGTTGAACACGACGGTAGCAGTGAATCATGTGCTCTTCGAAATCCGCTACAAGAATGCCATGTGCGTGTGATTATTGAGCACACACTGGACGGATCGGTGATTGAACAAGAAACCATTTTTGATGAACGCTTCAGGGAAAATGAACTCAACATTCCATTCGAGATGATGAACATTGAACTCGACGAAGGTGAAGGCTTGCAGATTCGACTTGAAACCGACCAAGCTCGTGACTGGCACAAGCCAAGCACGACATGGGAAATGACTGCACCAATCGTATGATTCACAGTACAAATCAAAGGTGTTCGGAATCGATTTTGTTGATGCGTACGGCCAACAAGACTGCTTTGAATCATTTCTGGTGGACGTGACGAGCCAATGAAAAAAGCAAAAATAAACGTACTTTTCATGGCCCAAGTCCAACATGGATTCAATAAAATCATCTCAAATGGTGGACGTGCCGAGATTTGAACTCGGGGCCTCTACCATGCCAAGGTAGCGATCTTCCAACTGATCTACACGCCCAAAAGGGTGCTTTCGCATTCCGCCGACCGGCCTCGCAGTCATAAGGATTCCCGACTTTCATCCACCGCTTTTGAGTGACAGAATCATCAACCGTCACATGAAATCTCATGAAGGACCAACAACTGCCGGTACTCATGGGGGGCAAAAACAGTGGGCCGTTGAGCGACACTCCAGCCCCCAAATCACCTCCAATCGTCCCAGAAGACCTGGTCGACGCGGTAATATCTGCACTTTCTGGGCACGTAGACGCCGTCTTTGTTCCATGGATTGCAGACCGATACACCCTCGAGTGGCTTTCCGTAGATGATGACCGCTTGGGCATGACTCGCTTTGAGGAAGGAAGTGCAGAATTGCTTCGGCGTCGAAAACTGCGCATTGACCCTGGCCACGTCACCATTGGATTGCATCCTGCGCTCTTGGAAGATGAAGCCCTTTACCGCCACACCTTCGCCCATGAATTGTTTCACGCTGCTGGTTTGACCTTGCACTCTGATGCCCATGAGAAATTGACCCAACAAGTCGCTCCGGCGCCCGCAATGAAAGATTCGGCCTTGTTGCAGAAAATGCGAACTTCGGTACTTGAGGGGCTGAAGGTCCAATCATGGTCGTGTAAGCGATGCGGATACACATGGAAACGGACCACTGTGCGCCGGCCAAGTCGGTGTTTGAAGTGCGCTCGTCCGTTGTAAGGCCCGTGTTAATCTTCATGTAGCGTGGTCGCTGCCCCCGACATGGACGTATAGTGTAGTTGGATATCACTCTAGCCTTCTAAGCTGGAAACCCGGGTTCGAATCCTGGTACGT